>DATAVB010000120.1:0-29417 GCA_036267955.1 Mycobacteriales bacterium
GCCAGCGTGTCCAGAATTCCGGCGAAATCATGCTGTCCATCCAGAAGCCGCCATACGTCGCTGGCGGTCACATTCAGGACGAGGGCCTGATCGGTGCTCGAATCGTACAGACTGATGTTTCCATCAAGTTCGAGAGCGCGCACCGACCGAAGCGGCGGGCCAAGAATGTCGGTTTCCACCCGTGGATGATAGCAATCGGCAACTCTGTTTTCGTTCAAATAGCAATGTTCTCCGATCCGCACATGCTAGGTTTTCACCAGGAATGAGCTGGGGGGCAGCTGTGACTGATAGCGATATTCGCGTTCCTTTCCGTACCGACAAGTCCGACGGTGAAAACGCAACAAATGCGCTTTCTCGTCGACAGGCACTCAAACGGGGCGCTATCGCCACGGGGGCAGTGGCCTGGACCGTGCCGGTGATTCAGATTGTGGCGATGAGTCCGGCCCATGCCGAGAGCGCCAGCGCGCCGCCGGTCAACCCACCGCCGGTGAATCCGCCGCCGGTCCAACCACCGGTGGCTCCGCCGACTCATCACACCACCCCGCCAAGCCAGCACACCACGCCGCCGTCACATCACACGACGCCGCCGCCAGCGGGTCACACGACGCCGCCAGGAAAGCATTCGATGTCGCCCAGCCCGACACCTAAGCCGACCAGTTCCCGACACACGTCGGTCAGCAGTGTGGTGCAGGCCGCGAGCACTTCGTCCGCGTCCGGCACCACTGTGGAGGCCGCAGCCGTTTCCGTACCGGCCGCCCCGCAGGGCGCGCTCGCCTTCACCGGCACGACACTTCCGGTGAGCAAAGGTATTGCGGCCGGCGCGGGCATGGTGGTCGCAGGTTCAGCGGCCGCCTTCCTGGCCCGACGCAAGGGCGCGGAGCCGACCGAGCCCGCGACAGACGAGCCGACGCCCGACACCATCTAGCTGGGCATCAGCTCCAGGTCACCGAACTGCCTGGGGGCACATGGCCCAGCCGGTAGAAATGGGCCCGGCAATACAGCCGGAACCCGCGATCGGCGAAGTCCACCCGTATCTCCGCCGGCACCCCGCACCAACATTTCGATTCGTCGGTGGGGCGCGATCTCCGCAACTTCACCCTCGCCCTTTGCCTCGTAGCTGCCAGAGCCAGGCATCGGCGGCCTGGCGCAGCCGACACTTGCGCAGCTCGACCAGGAGTTGCCAATGGGTGTCGCAGAGCCGGGCCGGCGACTGACAACCGCGTCGGCCGACGCGGCGAACCCCGGGCATTTCGCACACCGTGCACGGCCATTGGTCACGTCGTGGTCGGGACATCATGGGTTGAGCACACCGGACGTGCGGGATGTCGGACAGTCCCGACATCATGGTGCGACACTGCTGACACCAGCAGTGATCGGATGGAGCAGCCATGGGTGAGCGTGACGCCGTCATGTCAGCTCGCCGAGCACTGGGAAGGTTGCTGTCCGAGCAGCGTCGCGCCGCCGGCCTGACTCAACACGACCTCGCCAGGCTGGTGGCCTATTCACGCACCACGCTGGCCAATGTCGAGACTGGTCGGCAGAACGCCGCACGGGATTTCTGGGCAAGGGTGGATGAGGCGCTGGGCGCGGCAGGTGCGCTCCTGGCGGAGTACGACGTCATTGAGGCGGCGATGGAGGCTATCCGCGTCGAACGCGTCCGGGCGGCGCGGCGGCAGCGACTGCGCAAGATGGAAGATGCTCGGCTCCCGTTCCTCGCAGGTTCTCCGGTGCCCGCACAGACGGGCGGATTCGAGCAGCTCGATCCGGGTACGGTCCGAGCCGTTTCAGAGGCGTTCCAGGCCGCGGATCGGAGAGTGGGCGGTGGCCGCCTCTATTCCGCGGTGCTGGCCTATCTACGGGCGGAGGTCGCGCCGCGTCTGGTTCTCTCCAGCGGAGGCCCGACGCTGTTTGCCGCGGCGGCGTCATTGACCGAGGTCGCGGCCTGGATGGCCCATGACAGTGGTGCGGATGGCCTTGCCAGACAGCACTTTGGTCAGGCATACCGGCTTGCGATCACAGCTGAGGAGCCAGCGTTGCTGGCGAATATCTGCGCAGGGATGAGTCATCTCGCGGGTCAGCTCGATGAGCCGCGGGATGCGGTGCGGTTGGCGCAGGTCGGACTCGAGAAGCTGCTGCGGTGGAGCAACTTCGGGCTGACGGCTCGGTTGCACGCACTGCGGGCGCGAGGCCTGGCCGCGGTCGGTGATGTGTCGGGTGGCGGCGCCGCTTTGCGGGAGGCCGAAATCGCGTTGGCGCGATCTGGTGACGATGCGCCGGGCGAGTGGATTTCTCCATTTGATCAGGGTTCGTTGTCGGCCGAAGCCAGTGCGATCCTGCGGCAGATAGGCGATCTTCCCGGTGCCGAGGAACATGCCCGTCAGGTGTTGTCCCTCCGGGTCGGCGACCGGGTGCGTAGCCGGGCCTTCGGTCAATTGTCGTTGGCCGAGATATATATTGCGCAGCGCCGGATCGACGAGGCCGCAGCACTCGGCTCAGCAGTGTGCGGTGTGGCTCCGACGCTCGCGTCGGCCCGGGTCCTGTCGCAACTCAAGAGCCTCGGCGCCCAACTGCGGCCGCATGAGAGCGTTGGCGTCGTCGACGACTTTCTGCGGACGCTTACCGCGGCGGGCAGCGCTTCGCCCGTGCGGCCGGAATGGCCGGTATAAATGGATCCCAGGATGGATGCGGAACGCTATCGCTACCTGGCCGAGGGCAATGCCAAGCAGGCCCGCAAACGGGTAGCTGCCGACCTGCTCGTCCGTGATCCGGAAGGCAGAATTCTGCTGGTCGACCCGGGATACAAGCCGCAGTGGGACCTTCCGGGAGGCATGGCCGAAGCCAACGAGCCACCCACGGTCGCGGCTCGCCGGGAATTGCGCGAAGAATTGGCGCTCGATATCGAAATCGGGCGGCTGCTCTACCTTGAATGGGTGCCGCCGCACGACCCCTGGGATGACCAATTGGCCATGATCTTCGACGGTGGGACGCTCACCGGCGAACAGATCGGCTCGCTCCGGATTGCCGACGAGGAGCTGACCGGTTTCGACTTCGTCTCCGTCAGCGACGCCGCCGGACTCTTGCGCCACTACGTACATCGACGGCTCACTGCGGCCATGGAAGCTCAGGCCGCAGGCACGGTGGCCTATCTCGAGTCGACCGAGCCGCGGCTCGGCGAATCCTGAGCGCCGCTTCGAAGCGCGGTGCTTCCGGGATACGCTCGAGTTGACCAGCTGTCCGCCGAGCCCGGAGTCGAGAGCGATGTACGCAACCAGTGCAGGTTGGCCGGCAGCGTGTTGCTAGCGATCGCCGACCTGGTGCTCCTCGGAGTCGCCGCGGTCGCCTGCTGGATCCATCCCACCAGACTGTCGGTCTGGGTCCTGGTCATCTGCTCAGCCCTCTGGCTCCCGCTCAACAACGGTCATCTCGAGGGCCCGGTGCTCGCGACGCTCGATCCGCAACACGGGCTCACCGCGGCGGATCTGATCGGGTACGGCGGCTGGGTGCTCGCCGCCGTCACCCTCCGGCGCGGACGGCAGCGCCGGAATGTCGGCCCGCGCTGGATGCCGGTCGCCGCGGCGGCGGCCGTACTGGCCTGTGGCGTCGCCGTCTCCTACTTCGTACAACCCTGAACCGGCTGAACCGATAGCCGCCGGCGCACGAACGCGGGATGTCGCCTCTGAGAGGGAGAGCCCGCACAGATGAGCACCACCGAGCCGCCAAGCGAGCCGACAGCCGAGCCACCAGTCGAGCCGGCGGCCCAGCCGCCGAAGGCCAGCAACCGCCGCCGGATCGTGGCGATCGCCGCCACCGTCGTCCTGCTGGCAACCGGCGGCACCCTGATCGCGGTGGCTGCGACGGCGCAGAAATCCCCGCCGCAGCCACCGCCCTCACATGCGCAGGCACAGGGCACCACCTCCGCGCCCACCAGCGCGGTGACGACGTCTGCGGCGCCGAGGCCGACCCCGGTGCCCAAACGCAGCGCCACACCGACACAGCCGAAACCGACCGCGCCGCCGACCACCCCGATCGTGGAGACGCCGGCCACCAAGCGCAGCGTCCTGGCCGCGTCGGTCCCGACCCGGGTCGACGTACCGGCAATTGGCGCCAGCTCCCAACTACTCAAGCTCGGGACCAACAAGGACGGCACGATCCAGGTCCCGCCGGTGGAGGAGAAGGACTCGCACGCCGGCTGGTACGACGGGTCGCCGACCCCCGGTCAGCTCGGCCCGGCGATCATCCTCGGTCACATCGATTCGGCGAAGTACGGCCCCGGCGTCTTCTTCAGGCTCGGCGCCCTCAAACCCGGTGACACGGTGAATGTCACGCGTGCCGATGGCACCGTCGCCGTCTTCACGATCGACAAGGTCGAGGAATACTCCAAGAGCCATTTCCCGACCCACGATGTGTACGGAAACCTCGATCACGCCGGCCTTCGACTGATCACCTGCGGCGGCAAATTCGATCCGTCCGTACACAGTTACGAGAGCAACATCGTGGCCTATGCCTCGCTGACGTCGACCCACAAGGCTGCCTAGTCAGCGAACAGGACCTCCCCTGGAGGGGGGTGGAGGATCGGGTCCGGGCGCGGAAATTCGCACCGGGCCCGGCCTCATGTCAGCTGACTCCGTCCTCATCGTAGAGGTCGGGATCGAAGGTTCGCAGCCGGTAAAGCACGTCCTCGTCCGACTCGTCAATCCCCAAAGGAATGGGATAGGCGTGCACGCTACCCGGATCCGCGACCGTGATCATCAGGCTGTCCTCGCCCGGCCAGGCCCTGGCGTTGAGCAGTCGAAACTGCTGTCCCATAGGGAATCCGAAGAAGCTGTCTCGCTGCCGGCAGAGCTCTCTGGCCAGCAGGCGGGCACGTTCCTCCGGGCGGGAATCAGCCGAGTCGACGGCATTCAGATAGGACACCAGGCCGAATCTCCAGGAGCGTCCGACGCTACATCGCGGCGAGTGCGGGTTGGGCTCCCACAAAACGCTGTCCCGCGTCCGGCGGAGTTGAATCCAGAGTGAATTGCAGCCGGGCTCACCACAACTGCAGACGCCGATCATGGCCTGGGTCGGTGCGCGGGTCGGCAGGAGGGCTTTCGAATCCGGCGGCAACAGCCACATCGGATCGACCGGCAGAAACGGTTCAGCCGGTCGGCGGCGGCCGTCTCTCCGGACGACCGGAGTTTCGATACCCAGAACGTCGACATCGTCGATGATCAGGGAGGTCGTGGCAAGGTGCCCCAGGACGCCGGTCTCGATTCGTAGCTCGCTGAGCCGGTCAACGTCCGGCCGGCTCACGAGCGCAGGAACGGCTCCGATCTGGCAATATTCATCATCCGCCGAGCGTACGCGCTACCAGTCCCAGGTGAAGCCGACGACGCTGCGCTGCAGCCGCGGCAGCCAGCGTTCCGCCGCATGTCCGGCATCCAACTCGACCCGCTCGCGATGTACGACCGGGCCGTCGAGATCGCGCCAGATCGTCCACCACAGCTCGGACGGGGTCCGGGCCGGGTCGAATTCCAACCGGATATCGACGTTGTCGATCGGGCGACTGGCCGCCCGCCGGAGTTCCCGCGGTGGCGGTTCGGCATAACGGAATGTCGTGGCATATTCCAGCGTGGTCGTCTGGCCCGGAGTGAGCACTCGGTTGAGCCGGACGTCCAGGGCGAAGATGCCGGGTGCGATTTCCCGGGCGTCGCCCTCGCATCGCCCGCCCTGCAACACATCGACGGTGAGAGCGTTGGTGTCGAAACAGTACGGGTGGACGTCGACCTCCCCGTCGGTCACCTCGATCACCTGCAGCGTCCGGTGCCGCAGCGGCAGGCCGTCGGCGCCGAGATAGTGGTGCTCATGCAAGGTGAGGGTGCGATGGTGGCCGCGGCGCTGGATCGGCAGGCTCGCCCCCGCATTCGCCTGACCGGTGACCGCGCGGATCTGCGACGACCCGTACAGCAGCGCCCAAAGCCTTCGGCCGTCGGAATCGTCGACCTGGAACGCTTCGAGAAACCACCGCAGCGTCAGCGGGGTCAGCACCTGCCCGGCCAGCGCCCGGCCGACTCGGTCCCGCAGCGACCGCGGCAGCTCGGTTTCGGTGTCCGGCCGTTCGCCCTCTTCCCAAATATGTTGCGCGATCACCATGCAGACGCCGGACTCCGTTATGGCGCCGGGACGCACCCTCTTGGCGTAGTGCTCCCACTGTTTGCGGTAGCGCGGCTGGACGTATAACAGCTCGCTGAGATACTCGCCCGCCTCATGTGTACCCATCGGGGTCGACCTCCCGTGTGGGCCGTTTGCCGTGACGTTGCGCCACTGCTGCGACATTGACCGTTTTAGCATGTCGTACCAGGGGCTGGCGTAGGTAGCTTTCTCCTGATGCGGCGGAGGCTTGGGGGAGCCTCCGCCGCACCTTTGTCGGGAATGGCGGGGATTACCTCGCGAAAGGGTCAGTCGGCGCGTCGCGGCGGAGCCGCGGTGAAAGCCAGCAGGGTCACCGCGACGCCCAGAGCGGCCGGTATCCAGAGGGCCTTTTCCAGGCCGAAATGCTGCGCCACGAAGCCGATCACCGGTGGGCCGACCAGGAATGCGCCGTACCCGATACTCGAAACGGCGGCGATGGCGTCGCCGGCCCGTTTACCGCCGCGCTCGCCGGCCGCGCTGATCGTCGCCGGGAAAACCACGGCGAGCCCAAGACCCCACAGCACCGGCCCAGCGTAGATGGCGACATATCCGGGCGCCAGGATCGTGATCGCGATCCCGGCCGCCGCCACGACGCCGGAGAACCGGATCGCCAGGACCCGGCCGAACCGTTCGATCGCCTTGCCGCCGATCAGCCGCCCGATGGTGAGCGTCAATGCGTACGCGACGTAGCCGGTCGCGGCGATGCTCTGGCTCTTACCGAGGTCGTCATTGATGTGCAGCGCCAGCCAGTCGGTGGCGCTGCCCTCGCCGATGCTGGAGAACAGCACCATCAGACCCATCAGGATGATCGGCCAGGTCAATATCCGGCCGGGCGCCTTGTCGCCCGGCGCCTCCTCGATATGGCGCAGATCGTTCCACCGCTGGGTCAGCCACAGGTTGAAAATCAGGAGCACCGGGATGGTGATCCAGAGATGGGTGCTGAGCCCCATGTGGGCACCGGCGAAAATCGCGCCGAGCCCGGAGCCGGCCAGCAACCCGGCGCTCCAGGAACCGTGCAGCATCGGCATGATCGGCTTGCCGTACCGCTCCTCGACCGCCGCACCGTGCACGTTGAGGGTGACGTCCCACGCGCCGTAGAACATGCCGGCAAAGAGGAACAGGGCGGCGAAGATCCAGGTATTGCCGATCAGCGACAGCGTCGGCAGGACCAGGCAGGCGCCGACGGACATCACCCGAGACACCTGCAGGGTGGAGAAGCGGCGGGTCGCCCAGCCGGTGAACGGCATCGAGATGAGCGAGCCGAGCCCCATACAGAGGAACACCAGTCCGAGGACCCGGAACTGGGCGTGCAGGTGGTCACGGATCGCCGGCACCCGGGAGGTCCACGATCCGAGCACCGCGCCGTTGAGTGCGAAGACGATGAAGGTGGCGACGACGTCCCGCTTGATGACGGCCACGCTGAGCTGGGAAGGCGCGGTCACGGCCGCGTCGGACGACATGGGGTCAGCATGACTGGCTCGGCCGAGCCGCGTCCAATTTTGGGCGAAACAACACCCATTCGAGCAGGATTCGTCAGTTCTAGCTATCGCCCCGAGGCCCCGGTCTCAACTCTCCCACCGCCCCGCTCCGCCGCCCCGCCGCTCGGACCCATTTTCATGATCGTGATCGCGGTATGCCGGTCATAGCCGGCGCAACGCGATCACGATCATGGTCGGCGCGGGCCTGCTTCTTGATCGTGAGTGGATTTGGTACCGAAACAGGGATCAAATCCACTCACGATCATGGTCGGTGGCCGCCGCCGGGGGCGGCGCGCTGCCGGAGATCCCTGTCGGACGCTGTACGACACAGCGACGATTTCTCCGCGCTGGGTCGTACGTGTTCAGAGTTGGACCTTGTCGAGGCCGCGGCGCCAGGCCGGCGCGTCAGGTGCGGTCGCCGCTCATAACGTGGATATGCAGGTGCTTGGAATCCTGGTACGACCCGAGATTGGTCAACACGGTCGCCGCGCCATGGCGGGCCTCGACGTCAGCGGCCACCTCCCGGACAACGGTCAGCAGCTCCGTGACCAACGGCTCGTCGGCCGCCGTCAACGTGGTCAGCGATCGGACATGTCGCTTCGGTACGACGACGATGTGCACGGTCCGATATGGCCGGGTGTGATGGAAGGCGAGCACCTCGGCCCCGTCGTACACCACATCGAGCGCGCCGATGTCCGGCAACGCGACGTCGCAGTAGAAATCCTCGCCCGCGTACGGGTTGGCCATGATCGCCTCCGCGTTGGTCGCTGCATTTTCGGTGATCGTGATCGCGTTGTGCCAGTCATAGCCGGTCTAACGCGATCACGATCATGGTGAAGCGGCGGGTGAGAGAGGTGCGGATATCTGAGTGCCCTGCGCGGACAGCAACCGCCAGCCGCTGTCCTCGCGCGCATATATATGGGTGTAGCGGCTGCCGGCGGAGAATGCGGTGCCGTCGGGATTGGTGAAGTTCATCCCGGTCCGGCCGACGATGATCCCGACTCCGTCGACCCGGCGGACCACCGCCTCGTCCGGGAACGCCTCCACCGCGGGGAACTGGACGGCGCCGGAGCTGACCGCACCCAACAGCTCGGCCCGGCTGAAGACCGTACCGGTGCTGATGTCGACGATCAGAAAGTCCGCCGCCAACAGAGCGTCCAGCGCGCCGGAGTCGGCGGCCACCAATGCGTCGAAGAATTCCTGGTCGCGGGCAAGTAAGGCCGCGCGATCATGGTCGTCGGCAAGAGTCACAGCGTCCATCCTGGGGTACGTCGAAATCGGGCACCCGCGACGCTAGACCCTGACATCGACGTCAACGCCAAACACAGGCCGAGCCGAGATCGACCCGGCCTGCTCCGTGGTCAGGCCGGGTCGATCGACTCGCCGAGTCGCCAGTAGCCCATGAACTCCACCGACTCCTTCGGCATGTTCCGTTCGTTCACCAGGTGCCGGCGGATCGATTTGATCGCACCGGATTCCCCGGCGACCCAGGCGTACGGAATGCCGGGCCGGAAATCGGCCGAGCGGATCGCCGTCAGCAGCGACTCGCCGCGGGCCTGGTGCACCCACCGAACGGGCCGGGCGAGCGCAATCTCCTCGAACGCATCCGGCACCTCGACCAGCACTACCGCCGGCACCTCGACCGGCAGCCGTTCCAGGATCGCGCCGATGGCGGGCAGCGCCGCCTGGTCGCCGGCGATCAGCTGCCAGTCCGCCTCGGGCACCGGGTGGTATTCGGAGTAGACCCCGAAGATGACCACCCGGTCGCCGACGCTCGCTCGGGAGGCCCACGCCGAGCCGGGTCCGCTGTCGCCGTGCAGCACGATGTCGACGTCGACCTCGCGCAATTCCGGCCGGTGACTGCGCACCGTATAGGTCCGGATCGTGGGTCGCAGCGCGTCCGGCAATGCCCGCCAGGCGGTGTACCACTCCGGCCCGCGCGGCACGTCCGGCATGGTGCCGTCCGGCCGCGGCAGGAAGAGTTTGAACCGCTGATCCGGCCCGTCATCGATGAAAGCGGCCAGATCCTCGCCGCCGAACGTGATCCGGCACAGATGCGGGGTCAGCCGAGCGACCGCGGTGACCTCCACCTCGTGGAACGCCATCGGGACGTGCTCCCTGACCACCCTGGTGAGCGTGGGCATCCGGTTCCTTCCGTACGCGACGCCGGTGCTGCTGCCGTACTAATTTAGGCAAGGCTAACCTGCATATAAATCCGGCCTGGTCCGGGGGCGGCCACCGCCGGTGAGGGCGTACCGTCAGGCGTGCCCCCCGGTCTGTCTTTCTCCCGGGGTAATCAGCATGTCCGCCCGTCGTCTGAAGGACTCTGACGCACCCGATGACTCTTGCTGGACTACTCGACGCCGTCCTGCCCGATCCCGCACTCGCTGAGGCGATCCGCCATGCCGGAACGCCGACCTTCGATCTCACCGCCGCCCCGCCGCTGCGCGCCTTCGCCATCGCCGCACTGGCCGCCGAGCGCGGCGCCGACCGCCCGGTCATGGCGGTCACCGCCACCAGCCGCGAGGGCGAGGACCTCCTCGCGGCCCTGCGGGATCTGTTGCCGCCCGACGAGGTGGCCCTCTTCCCGTCCTGGGAGACGTTGCCGCACGAGCGGCTCTCGCCCCGGCCGGACACCGTCGGCCAGCGCCTCGCCGTGCTGCGCCGGCTCGCCCACCCGACCGCGGTGGACGCCGAGACCGGCCCGCTCAAGGTCATCGTCGCCCCGGTGCGCAGCCTGCTGCAGCCGATCGTCGCCGGGCTCGGCGAGCTGACTCCGGTCGCCGTCCGCAGCGGTGACGAGGTCGACCTCGACCGGCTCATTGAGACGCTGGTCGACATCGGGTACGCCCGGGTCGACCTGGTCGAGAAGCGCGGCGAGCTCGCGGTCCGCGGCGGCATTCTGGACGTCTTCCCGCCGATCGAGGAACACCCCGTCCGGCTGGAGTTCTTCGGCGACACGATCGAGGAGATCCGGTCCTTCGCGGTGGCCGACCAGCGCTCGCTGGCCCTGCGCGAGCATGGGCTGTGGGCACCACCCTGCCGCGAGCTGCTGCTGACTCCGGAGGTACGGGAGCGGGCCAAGGCGCACGCTGCCGACCAGGCCGACGCCGGGCACGCCGAGCTGGCCGAACTCTTCGAGCGGCTCGCGGACGGCCAGGCCGCGGAGGGCATGGAGGCCCTGGCCCCCGTCCTGGTCGACGACCTCCGCTCGGTGCTGCACGACCTGCCGGCCCAGACCCACGTCGTGCTCTGCGACCCGGAACGGGTCCGGGCCCGGGCCACCGACCTGGTGCACACCAGCGAGGAGTTCCTCGCCGCATCCTGGGCCGCGGCGGCGACCGGCGGCAAGGCGCCGATCGACCTCGGCGCCGCCTCGTACCACAGCATGGCCGACCTGCGGTCCGAGGCGATCGAGCTCGGTATCCCGTGGTGGACCGTCTCGCCGTTCACCGCCGACGCGGAGTTGCTCGAGGACGGCGGCACCGCGGCCGTGCAGGCCCGGCTGACCGATACCTATCGCGGTGAGACCGAACGCGCCCTGGGCGACATCGCCGGCTGGGTGCACGACGGTTGGCGGGTCGCCCTCGTCTTCGACGGGCACGGCCCGGCCAAGCGCGCGGTGGAGCAGCTCGCTGACGTCGACGTGCCGGCCACGATGGTCGAGGAGATCACCGGGGCGCCGTCGGAGAGCTCGGTCAGCGTCACTGTCGGCCGGCTGGATCACGGCTTCATCAGCGAGCCGCTGAAACTGGCCGTGCTCACCGAGGCCGACCTGACCGGCCAACGGGGAGTGTCCACAAAGGACATGCGGCGGATGCCGTCGCGGCGGCGGAATGCGATCGACCTGGTCCAGCTCGCTCCCGGCGACTACGTGGTGCACGAGCAGCACGGCGTCGGCCGGTACGTGGAAATGGTGCGGCGCACCGTCGGCGGCGGCGAGCGGGAATACCTGATTCTCGAATATGGCGCGTCCAAGCGCGGCCAGCCCGGTGACCGGCTTTTCGTGCCGACCGATTCGCTCGACCAGATCACCCGCTACGTCGGTGGCGAGCAGCCCAGCCTCAACCGGCTCGGTGGCTCGGACTGGGCCAAGACCAAGGGCCGCGCCCGTAAGGCCGTCAAGGAGATCGCCAGCGAGCTGATCCGGCTGTATTCCGCCCGGATGGCCCAGCCCGGCCGGGCTTTCGGCCCGGACACCCCGTGGCAGCGCGAGCTCGAGGACGCCTTCCCCTATATCGAGACGCCCGACCAGCTCGGGGCCATCAATGAGGTCAAGGCCGACATGGAAAAGCCGGTCCCGATGGACCGGGTCGTCTGCGGCGACGTCGGTTACGGCAAGACCGAGATCGCGATCCGGGCCGCGTTCAAGGCGGTCCAGGACGGCTGCCAGGTCGCCGTTCTGGTGCCGACGACTCTCCTTGTGCAGCAGCACTTCTCGACCTTCTCCGAGCGGTTCGCGCAATTCCCGGTGACGGTCCGGCCGGTGAGCCGGTTCAACAGCCCGAGCGAGCAACAGGCCGTCCTGGAAGGTGTCGCCGACGGCACCGTCGACGTCGTCATCGGCACCCACCGGCTGTTGCAGCCGAGCACCCACTTCAAGCAGCTCGGCCTGATCATCGTCGATGAGGAACAGAAGTTCGGCGTCGAGCACAAGGAATTCCTGAAGCAGATGCGCACCGCCGTCGACGTGCTGTCGATGAGCGCCACGCCGATCCCGCGCACCCTGGAAATGTCGCTGACCGGCATTCGGGAAATGTCCACGATCCTTACCCCGCCGGAGGAACGGCACCCGGTCCTGACCTTCGTCGGTGCGTACGAAGAGAAACAGATCAGCGCGTCGATTCGTCGCGAGCTGCTCCGAGAGGGGCAGGTTTTCTATATCCACAACCGGGTCGAGTCGATCAACCGGGCCGCCCAACGTCTGCGCGAGCTGGTGCCGGAGGCCCGGATCTCGGTCGGCCACGGGCAGATGTCCGAGGACACCCTCGAGCAGGTGATGGTCGGTTTCTGGGAAAAGGAATACGACGTCCTGGTCTGCACGACCATTGTCGAGTCCGGTCTGGATATCGCCAACGCCAACACGCTGATCGTCGAACGGTCCGATATGTTCGGGCTCTCCCAGCTGCACCAGTTGCGCGGCCGGGTCGGGCGGGGCCGGGAGCGGGCGTACGCCTATTTCCTTTACCCGCCAGAGAAACCGCTGACTGAGCTGGCCTACGACCGGCTCGCCACCATCGCGCAGAACACCGAGCTGGGCGCCGGAATGGCCGTGGCGATGAAGGACCTGGAAATCCGCGGTGCCGGCAACCTGCTCGGCGGTGAACAATCCGGTCACATCGCCGGCGTCGGATTCGACCTGTACGTCAGGATGGTCGGCGAGGCCGTGGCCGACTTCCGCGGTGATGTCGACGTCGAGCCGGCCGAGGTGAAACTCGATCTGCCGATCGACGCGCACCTGCCGCACGACTACATTCCCGGCGAACGGCTGCGCATGGAGGCGTACCGCAAGCTCGCCAGCGTCGCGGTCGAGGCGGATGTGGACACGGTGGCCGAGGAACTCGACGACCGGTATGGCACGCCGACGCTGCCGGTCAGCAACCTGCTGGCGGTGGCCCGGTTCCGGGCGCATGCCAGGGCACACGGCATCACCGAAATCTCGATGCAGGGCCGGTCTATCCGGTTCGCGCCGATGCAGCTGCGCGAGTCGCAGGAGCTGCGGTTGCAGCGGCTGTATCCCAAGTCGCTCTACAAGAACACGGTGTCGACCGTCTCCGTGCCACGGCCGCTGACCGGTGGAATGGGCAGCGAACCGGTCCGCGACGTGGCTCTGCTGGACTGGTGCCGGACCCTGCTCGACGACGTGCTCGGAGCGCCGGTCGCGGCTACCACCTGACCGGCGCGCCGGGTGCGAAAACGCTCATGGGAACATGGGGTGCTTCGTCCCCCGTGCATCAGGTGAGGAACTCGTGAGGTTCGTACGCTCCGCGCTGATCTCATCGGCGGTCATCGCCCCGGTAGTCGCGCTGGCCGGCTGTCAGAGCAACCCGTCGACCGCCGCCTACGTCGGCGACCAGACGGTGTCGACCAAGCAGCTGCAGCATGACGTCAACCAGGGCTACACCAACGCGGCGATCAAGGCGTCCTGGTCACAGGGGGACTATCGCCAGCAGGTCCTGCAAAACCAGATCACCCACGTGCTGCTGCAGCGGGCCGCCCAGTCGACGAAGGTGACCGTCGCCAACACCGAGGGCCCGGAGTTGCTCCAGCAGCTCAAGGCCCACATCCAGGGCGGCGCGTCCGAGCTCAACGCCGAGCTGGTCAAGCAGGGCGTCGCGCCATCGCAGCAGGCTTCGCACTTCCAGGACGTGGCGCTGGCTGGTCAGTTGGCGGTCAAGCGCGGGATGATCTCGGCCTACCAGATCGGGCTGATCGAGCTGCCGACCCAGGCGGCCGCCAACAAGGTCGCCCAGCAGCTGCAGACCGACGAGAGCCAGTACGCGGCGATCGCGGCCAAGCACCCGGGTCAGAACACGGTGCCGCAGCCCACCTCGCTCAGCAGCCTGGAGTTCGCGCAGTCATTCGGTCCGCAGAACGCCGCCGCCGCCCGCTCGCACACCTCGTTCGTCCTGCAGGTCCCGCAGTCGACCAGCTTCGCCGCGGTGCACGTCTTCTCCGTCGACCAGCCGCTCTCGGAAATGCCGGCCACGGCCCGGGTTTCGCTGCTGCAGGAGGGTTACAGCCAGCTGGCGCCGGCGCTGCTGAAGAAGCCGGGTGTGAAGATCCGGGTCAACCCGCGGTTCGGCAGCTGGAATGCCAAGCAGGGCAAGGTCGACGGCGCGGTCAGCCCGGCGGTCATGACTTCCAAGCCCACGGCGTCGAAGTCGCCGCAGACGAGCCAGTAGATGCGCCCGGCCCGTACGACCGCGGCGGTCGCCGCGGCCCTGGCCCTGACGGCCTGTTCGCACCAGGTCACCGGGAAACCGCAGTCACAGGCGGATATCAGCGCCATGAAGGTCACCGCGACTCACAAGGTGCCCGTGCATCAGGCGAGCGGTCTGTCCCCGGACGGGCACCGGATCGCGGTTGTCGGCGACAGCGGGCTGTGCGTCATGGGTGTCGACGGGTCGGGCCAGGTCTGCCAGCAGACCAAGGCGTTGGTGCCGGATTCGATGCACTACGTCTGGTCGCCGGACGGCGCCCACATCGTCGTGACCGACGACTATTTCCGTGATCTGCTCGAGCCCGACATCTGGGTGATGGACACCGCGTCTGGTGCCGTCCGGGATCTCACCGATGACAAGGTGGGCAAGGTGGCTCCCGGCAATGCGCCGGCCAATGCCACGCTAGACCTGCTGCCCAGCTGGTCATCGGACAGCAAGAACATCTATTTCATGCGCCAGACCGGAAATGACCGCGAACACGTTGCGCTGGAGTCGGTCCCGGCTGCCGGCGGCCCGGTGACCAAACTCGGCAGCATTTCCGGCAACGTCGCGTCGGCCGGCGCATTGGCGTTCTCGCCGGACGGGGCCAAGGTCGCCTGGACCACAGGCCAGTCCACCGGCACCGTCCACGTACGCGACGTCAAGGGCGGGAGCGAGACGACGCTCCCGAGCAAAAAGGGATTCGACCGGACGCTGCTGTCATTCTCGCCGGACTCGAAGTACCTGCTGGTCGACAGCGTCGTCCCCTACGCGTCCTACACCTCCACCAGCGGAGATCCGACGGTGCTGCCGGTCGGTGGCGGCAAGCCCGAGTCGGTGGCGTCCGACAGCGAGGCCTCCTACCCGACCTGGGCACCGGATTCCGACGCGATCGCCTTCGTACACCTGGATTTCAAGCATCCGCCGTCGCAGGTCCGGGTCGTGGCCGAGCCCGGCGGAAAGTCCCGGACGCTGCGGAAGGCGACGGAACTGGGCGCCCCGCCGTACCGGCTGAATTGGGCGGGCCACAGCATTCTCGACTTCGAAAACGGAGAGCCGTGTGTCCTGACCCTGCAGGGGTGAGGCTGGTTGTCATCACCCTGTCCGCGCGGTTGCCGGGGCTGCTTTCCGGCGCCGGCTGGGAGGCGCTCCGATCCGGCCCGGTGTACGCCGCCGATCCCTCCGTCGGAGCGGTCTTCGGGGTTTCCGTTGTGGACGGGGCGGCCGGATTTCTGCGGCAGGAACATCCGGTGGCGGTGTGGCTGGACGGCGATGAGGAATTCATCGCTGAATTGCGCGCGGCCGGCGCCTCGGTTGAGGTGGTGGCCGGCTCGGCCGATCCGCCGGGGGCCCGGCTGCTCGACCTGGTCGGAGTGATGGACCGGCTGCGGCGGGAATGCCCGTGGGATTCTCAGCAGACGCACGAAAGCCTGAAGAGTTACCTGCTGGAGGAGGCGTACGAGGCGTACGACGCCCTGCAGGATGGCGATCCGGTGGCGCTGCGGGAAGAATTGGGTGACGTTCTTTTTCAGGTGTTCTTCCATTCCCGGCTCGCCGAGGAGTCGGCCGATCCGTGGTCGGTCGACGATGTCGCCGGCGATCTGGTGGCGAAACTGGTCCGCCGGCACCCGCACGTATTCGACGGGCTGGCGGTCTCGGGCGCGGATGAGGTCAACGCCAACTGGGACAGCATCAAACGGGCCGAGAAACAGCGGGAATCCATCTTTGACGGCATACCGGATTCGCTGCCGGCGTTGATTCTCGCCGAAACCCTGCGGCGTAAGGCGATCCGGGCCGGTCTGCCGGCCGACCTGTTGCCCGCGGGAGACGATCCGGGGCGGCGTCTCTTCGGGGCCGCGCATGACGACGCCGAATCGGCCCTGCGCGCGGTGGCCCGGGAATTCGCTGGCCGGGTCCGCGCCGCCGAATGTGCCGCCCGTGCCGCGGGGCAGGATCCGTCCACAATGGACGCTGTTCGATGGCGCCAGTTCTGGCCCGCTACGGACTGACCCTCCCCGTGTGCCGGCGCTCTGCTCGCTGGCCAGGTGCGCGCTGTCCTTCCCGTGCTGCCCGGCCCACGATGTTGATCATGCGGAAACTGTTCGTGACACGCCGATGAGAGCAACAGTTTCTGCATGATCAACAGCGTCGGGGCGCTGGATACACCGTGACGACCTGCCCCGGGTCTGCGTTTCGGCCCAGGGTCCGATCCAAGTGCGCTTTACTCGGCCCGCGGTCGGCCGCACCTCGATCGAAGTGCGCTTTACCCGGCCCGCCGTCGGTGTGTGCCGGCTAGAGCGCACTTGGATCGGCGAATTCTGGATGGCCGGAGGCTCGGCGGTTTGGTTGACCGGGGGATGGCGTTTGTGGCTAACCGGGCCAACGCGACCCCGTCTGGTCGCCGATCTTGAAGTTATCGCCCACCGATGTCCGAAATGTGGGGCATTAACTTCAAGATCGGCGAGGGCAGCGAGGGCAGCGAGGGCAGCGAGGGCAGGGAGGGCAACGAGGGCAACGAGGGCAACGAGGGCAGGGAGGGCAACGAGGGCAACGAGGGCAACGAGGGCAACGGCCAACTGGGGCAACGAGGTAACTGGGGCACCGGGCGTAATGGGGCACCGGGCGTAACGGGGCAGCGGGCGTAACGGGACCGCAGGACAACTGGGGTCAGGTTGGATCGGAGGCATAGTAACCGGGCAGCCAGAAGAGCAGGCCGGCCAGCACCACGGTGGCGATCCCGGCCCCGACGGCGCCCAACCCATTGATATAGGCCCAGAGCACGCCCAGGAACGGCGCCAGGATGACCAGCGCCGCGTCGCCACGCGCCTGCCGGCCCAACGAGATCTGCGGCCCGTCTGACCGGTCCGCCGGCCCGTTCGGTCGCGCCGCAACCGTGCCCGAGTCCGAGCCCGAGCCGGAGCCGGAGTCCGAGTCCGAGCCCGAGTCCGAGCCGGAGCCGGAGTCCGAGCCGGAGCCGGAGCCCGAGCTCGCGGCGGCAGCAGCGGAAGCCGCAGCGGAAGCCGCAGCGGCGGCAGCAGCAGCGGAGTACGTGCCGGCATTCGCGGTTAGCCGGCCCCGCGGGGTATTCCCGCGGACCCTCCCCGAGGACCAGATCCGTTGGCCACCGATCTCGACCACCACGGCGCCGCCGGCCTCAAGATCGCCGTGCACCGTGCACGGGGTGTCGGCGAGCAGCCCGGACAGCGCCGGCTCCCAGTAGACCGGCACCCAGCGTTCCCGGTTTCCGGTCGATGCCACCAGCCAACAGCGCTGGATCAGGCCGAACCGGGTCCGCACCCGGGAGAACTTCACGGTCGTCCCCGGTCGGCGTACGAGAGCGACCCGGCGGAGGATCCGGACGGCCGTCAACAGCACCACGAGCAGCAGTAGCACCGCCACATAAAGCACGCCGCCGACGAGGTCGTTGGCCCGGGCGAACGTGACGTCCCCGTCCGCGTACACCCGCTCCGGATGGCCCGGCGCGTACCGCAGCCCCACGGTCGCGCCGGCGACCGGATGCGAGTTGCCCGGGAAGCCGATCCTGCTGGAATGCCGGTGCCCGGTCTTGTCGGCCCAGGTGATGGTGGCCCACCGTGGATCGCCGTGGCCGTCGATCTTCTGGACCAGGCCGTCGACCCGGGCCGACGCCCGGGACAGCTGGGCTCCGGTGTGGCTGCCCCGGATGCCCAGCACCACCAGCACGGCGACGCAGATCACCGCCAACGGCAGCGCCGCCCACGCCAGCTGCCGGGCCGCCCGCAGCTGCCACACGCCTCTCACGATCACGCACTATTCCAGTCCGGCGCCGGTTACGGGCCCAGTTGCCGCCCCGGCGGGGCAAAGCGGTGACGATGGGTGAGCCAAGTAGGCTCGGCGCATCAGAATTCGACTCATGGGAGGGAGCCCTCCGTGGCGACCATAGAGGCCGTCGGTGCTCGCGAGATTCTCGATTCGCGCGGTAACCCGACCGTTGAGGTCGAGGTTGCCCTCGACGACGGCACGTTTGCCCGCGCGGCCGTGCCCAGCGGCGCGTCGACCGGCCAGTTCGAGGCGGTCGAGCTGCGTGACGGCGACAAGAAGCGGTACGGCGGCAAGGGCGTGACCAAGGCGGTTTCGGCCGTGCTGGACGAGCTCGGCCCGCAGCTGACCGGCTACGACGCGACCGAGCAGCGGCTCATCGACGCCCGGCTGATCGACCTGGACGGGACGGACGACAAGTCCAACTTCGGGGCGAACGCGCTGCTCGGCGTCAGCCTCGCGGTGGCCAAGGCCGCCGCCAGCTACACCGAGCTTCCGCTGTTCCGCTACCTCGGCGGCCCCAATGCGGCGCTGCTGCCGGTGCCGATGCTGAACATCCTGAACGGCGGCGCGCACGCCGACAGCAACGTCGATATCCAGGAGTTCATGATCGCGCCGATCGGGGCGCCGACGTTCTCCGAGGCCGTGCGCTACGGCGCCGAGGTCTACCAGGCGCTCAAGAGCGTGCTGAAGGCCAAGGGCCTCTCGACCGGGCTCGGTGACGAGGGCGGTTTCGCCCCCAACCTGGGCGCCAACGCCGAGGCGCTCGACCTGATCATCGAGGCGATCACCAACGCCGGCTACACCCCGGGCACCGACGTCGCGTTGGCGATGGACGCCGCGGCGACGGAGTTCTACGACAAGGGCAGCTACCGGTTCGAGGGCGGCGCAAAGTCGGCCGATGAGATGATCGGCTACTACGAGAAGCTGCTCACCTCCTACCCGATCGTCTCGATCGAGGACCCGCTCTCGGAGGAGGACTGGGCCGGCTGGTCGCGGATGACCGCGGTGCTCGGCGGCCGGGTGCAGATCGTCGGTGACGACCTCTTCGTCACCAACCCGACCCGGGTCCGGCGCGGCATCCAGGAGCAGGCGGCCAACTCGCTGCTGGTCAAGGTCAACCAGATCGGCACCCTGACCGAGACCTTCGACGCGGTGGATCTGGCGCACCGCAACGGATTCACCACGATGATGTCGCACCGTTCCGGGGAGACCGAGGACACCACCATCGCCGATCTGGCCGTGGCGCTGGGTTGTGGGCAGATCAAGACCGGCGCCCCGGCCCGTTCGGAGCGGGTGGCGAAGTACAACCAGCTCATGCGGATCGAGGAGGAGCTCGACGACGCGGCGCGGTACGCCGGTGCGTCGGCGTTCCCGCGGTTCGGCAAGGAGGCGTAAGTGACGTCGCGGCAGCGTCCGGGGACCGGTGGAAGGCCGGCCTCCCGAACGCTGTCGCGACCTCGCTCCCGGGAGCGGGATTCGGCCCCGACGCGGGAGAAGAACGCCGCCCGGCAGGCGGCCCGCCGCCGCGAGGCCAGCTCGGCCACCCCGCCGGCCAAGCCGCGCCGCCGCAACGGTCGGCTCACCCGGCGGGCCGCCGTACTGGCCTTGGTGGTGTGCGCGCTGGTGCTGAGCCTGGCTTATCCGCTCAAGCAATATCTGGCCGAGAACAGCCGAGTCGCGGTCCTGGCCCAGCAGAACGCGCAGAAACAGGCGCAGGTCGATGAGTTGGAACGCCGCAAGGCGCAGCTGAAAGACCCCGCCTACATCACGATGCTGGCCCGGGAACGCCTGCAGTACGTCGTTCCCGGTGAAAGCCAGCTGGTGGTGATCCGGGAAGGTCAGACCGGTGCTGCCGCCGATGAATCGACCAAGGCGCATTCGACCGGCAGCGCGCCGTGGTATTCGCAGTTGTGGGGCTCGGTGCAGAAGGCGGACCGCGCTCCGTGACCGAGCTCGATCCCACTATTTCCAGTGGTAACGGCATTCCCCGCGATGACCGCGACGTCGTCGCTGAGCAGTTGGGCCGGCCGCCGCGGGCCGCCCAATCGGTGGCGCACCGCTGCCCGTGTGGGCTGCCCGACGCGGTGGAGACCGCGCCCCGGCTGGATGACGGCACCCCGTTCCCGACGCTCTATTACCTGACCTGCCCACGGGCCGCCTCGGCGATCGGCACACTCGAGGCATCCGGTCTGATGGCCGAGATGACCGGCCGGCTGGAATCCGATCCGGAACTGTCCGCGGCGTACCACCGCGCGCACGAAAGTTATCTCGCCCGCCGGGCCGAGCTCGGTGTGGTGCCGGAGATCGACGGCGTCTCGGCCGGTGGAATGCCGCGCCGGGTCAAATGTCTGCACGTGCTGGTGGCCCATTCTTTGGCGGTCGGACCTGGGGTGAATCCGCTCGGTGACGAGGCATTGGCCCTGCTCCCGGAATGGTGGGGCCGCGGGCCCTGCGTAACTGCTCAAGCTGCGGAGACTGGAGAGCGATGAGCGTCGATGTTCTGTTGCACGGAGGCTGGGTCGTCGACGGCACCGGGACGCCACCGTTCCGCGCCGATGTGGTGATCGACGGCGGGCGCATTCGCGACGTCGGCTATTTCCCCGCGGGCGAGGCGGTCGAGGCGGCCGAGTCGGTCGACTGTTCCGGTCGCTATCTCCTGCCCGGTCTCATCGACGCCCACTCGCACGCGGATTCCGCTGTGCTGCAGGCGGATGCGGCCCTGGCATTGCTGCGGCAGGGCGTGACCACCGTGGTCGCCGGGCAGGACGGCGTGTCGTTCGCGCCGGGCGACGGCGGCTATGGCACCGAGTATTTCGGTGCGCTCAATGGCGTGCTGCCGTCCTATTCCGGCGGTGGAGTGGCCGCGTTGTTGGCCGGTTATGCCGGTGCCACTCCGGTGAATGTCGCCTATCTGGTCCCGCACGGCACCGTCCGGCACGAGGTGATGGGTTACGACGAACGCGAGGCGACGGCCGATGAGTTGGCCCGGATGGTCGCGCTGGTGCAGCAGGGGCTGGACGAGGGGGCGGTCGGGCTGTCGACCGGGCTGGATTACGTGCCGGGTCGATTTGCCGGGGTCCCGGAATTCGTCGCCCTGTGCCGCCCGGTCGCGGCCGCCGGCGGGCTGTACGTCTCGCACACTCGCGGGTACGAGACGCGGGCCAGCATCGGCGTCGGTGAGGTGCGCGAGATCGCCCGGGGGAGCGGGGTCATCTCGCACATCTCGCACTATCACGGGCCGGCCGAGTCATTGGCCGGGCTGATCGACGAGTCCCGGGCCGGCGGGGTGGACGTCACCTTCGACGCCTATCCCTACCGGGCCGGCTTTACCCTGCTGGCGATGCCGATCCTGCCGGCGACGATGATGCGGTCCGGTCTCGCGGCCGCGGCCGCGCAATTGGCCGACGAGAAGGTACGGGCCGAATTGGTGCGGGATTACGTGCCGACCATTGAAAACCAGCCGAGCCTGGGGCCGGGCTGGCCGGAGCGGGTGCGGATCGCGCACGTCGGGGCGGCGGAGTACGCCTGGGTCGAGGGGCTGACGCTGGCCGAGGCGGCCGCGCGGGCCGAGGTGTCCCCGGGCGAGTTGGCCTACCGGATGATGGCGGCGGCGCGGCTGGCGGTCAGCGCGGTGATGACGTTGCCAGGCCGCAGCGTGGAGGAGTTGCGCGCACTGTTGCGGCACGAGGCGCACATGGGCGGCTCGGATGGCATTTTCGTCGGCACCCACCCACATCCCCGTGCCTACGGCACTTTCGCGCGTTATCTCGGCCGGCACACCCGCGAGCTGGGCGACTACACCTGGGGCGGGATCGCCGCCCATCTGGCCGGCCACCCGGCCCGCCGGTACGGGCTGCGCCGGCGCGGACTTGTCGTGCCGGACTATGCCGCCGACGTGATCGTGGTGGATCCGGCGACGGTGGCGGACCGGGCAACCTACGACGAGCCGCGGCTGCCGGCGGTCGGCATCGATGACGTGCTGGTGAACGGTGAAATCGTGCTGCGCGACGGAAAGCTCAGTGGCACGAATTCCGGTGTGGGCCTGCGCCGCGGCTGAATTGCCCGCTTTACCAGGGCCACCAACGGCGCCGGCGGCGCGGCTGTGGAATGACGGCCGCCGCCGGTATTTCCGCCGCTGACGATTCCGTTTCCGTCGATTCGAACGGCGGTACGATCAACAGCTCCGCGGTGTCGTACTTTCCCCGCACCGCAGCCGATTGGTCGAAATTCGTCTCGGCGTCGCCGTCGCCGTCGATCTTCACGCAGACCACTGAGACGTTGTCCGAACCGCCCCGCCGATTTGTCTCCTCGACCAGGTTTTCGGCGGCGTCCTGCGGCGATTCCGAGGACGTGACAAATTCCAGAATATCGTCGTCGGAGAGGTGTTTGTTGAGACCGTCGGAGGCCAGCAGGACCAGATCGCCGTGCCGCAGGTGCTGGCGGACCCGGTCGACCCGCAGCGGCTCCAACTGGCCCAGGCACCGGGTGATGGCGCTGCGCAGCGGATGGCGGGTCGCCTCCTCCGGCGTGATCTCGCCCCGCTCGACGAGATCGGCGACGAACGAATGATCCCTGGTCAGCTGGACGATGAGGCCGTCGGAGACCAGGTACGCCCGGGAGTCGCCGACGTGCGCGATCTCCACCGCGAGCGCGTCGCCGTCGCGGAAGACCGAGCCGAAGGTCAGTGTGGTGGCCATCCGGTCGGAGCCGCGCGCCTGTCCGGCCCGGGCCTGCACCGCCCGGTGCGCATTCATGGCCGCCTCGACCACGTCGAGCGTCTGTGGATCCGCGTCGCGGATGAAGTCGGCCAGCGCACTGACGGCGGTCTCGGCCGCCACGGCGCCGTCCGCGCTGCCGCCGACGCCGTCGGCCACGGCGAAGAACGGTGAGTTGACGAGAATGGCGTCCTGGTTGTCCGGGCGCGCTCCCTTGTCGGTCCTGCCCGCCGCGACAACAGGCTCGGCCATTGCGCCTCCCTTGCCGGGATCTCCCACCGCCGGTCGGTCCGACCGCGCAGGCGTGCTGACCCGCAGCATACCGCCGCGAACTGAGAGCGGTGGTGGAACACCTGTTCGTATCCTACGACAGTGCTCCGCGGGCCGGAGCAGTGTCGTAGGGGTCCGCCGGCGGTACCGCGGCACCCTGCGAGGATGAGGCTCCAGACCCAGATATCAGACGTCGTCCGAAGGGAATCAGCCGGTGACCCGAGTGGCCGCTATTGACTGCGGGACCAATTCGATCCGCCTGCTGGTGGCGGATATCGACGGCGACGTGCTCACCGACGTGGACCGCAGGCTGGAGATCGTTCGGCTCGGCCAGGGGGTCGACCGCACCGGACGCCTTGCGCCGGAGGCGATCGAGCGTACCCGGATCGCGCTCGCGACCTACACGGAAACTATCGGCGACATCGACCGGATCAGGATGGTCGCCACCAGCGCGACCCGGGACGCGGAGAATCGCGACGATTTCCGGGCCATGGTCGTCGCGACCCTGGGCCAGGCCCCCGAGGTCATCACCGGCGACGAGGAAGCCGCATTGTCCTACGCCGGCGCGGTTCGCAGCCTGCCGGTGACGAAATCGCCCACCCTCGTGGTCGACATCGGCGGTGGCTCAACCGAATTCATTCTCGGCGACGCCAACCATGCCACCACCCAGCGCAGCGTCGACATCGGCTGCGTACGAATGACCGAACGCCACCTGACCGACGATCCGCCCACCGCGCAACAGATTGCCGCCGCCGAGGAGGACGTACGGAATGCCATCGCGCTGGTGCGGGAGACCGTTCCGGTCGACGACGCCGCCACTCTCGTCGGCGTCGCCGGCACCGTCACCACGGTGGCCGGAATCGCGCTGGACCTGCCGGAATACGACTCTGATCGCATTCACGGCACCGTCCTGACCAGACAGACCGTCGGTGAGGTCGCCCATCGGCTGCTCGGCATGCGCCGCACCGAACGCGCGGCGCTGCCCGTGATGCACCCCGGCCGGGTCGACGTCATCGGCGGCGGGGCCCTCATTCTGCGGGTCATCGTCGAGTCGCTCGGAATGCCGGAGGTGCTCACCAGCGAGCACGACATTCTCGACGGCATCGCATGGTCGTTGGTGAGCTGAATCGTCGGCTCTAAGGTGTCGGCATGACGCGACACGAACGGCTCAATGCGCTACTGGAGTATTTGGCGCGGGACGGCCAACTCGACGTACACACCGTCGCGCGCGAGCTCGACGTCTCCACCGCCACCATCCGGCGGGATCTCGATCACCTTGCCCAGCAGCAGATGCTCACCCGCACCCGCGGCGGAGCCGTCTCCGGCAGCGTTTCGTACGACCTGCCGTTGCGCTACAAGACCGCCCGGAGCGCGTCGAGCAAGCAGCGCATCGGTGCGGCCGCCGCGGAGTTGACCACTATCGGCACCACCGTCGGCCTGAACGGCGGCACCACGACGACCGAGGTGGCGCGGGCGCTGTCCACCCGGGTCGACCTGCGCGGCAGCGACAACGAGCCCGGCGTCACCGTCGTGACCAACGCGCTCAACATCGCCAATGAGCTGACCATCCGGTCGCACGTCAAGATCGTCGTCACCGGTGGCGTGGCCAGGGCGCAGTCGTTCGAGCTGATCGGTCCGCTGGCCGCCAACATCCTCGGCGAGCTGACCCTCGACCTCGTCTTCCTCGGCGCGGACGGCTTCGACGTGACCGCCGGCGCCACCGCCGGCAACGAGGCCGAGGCGAGCACCAACGCGCTGATGGCCAGCCGGGCCAAGCGGGTGATCGTGGTCGCCGACGCCAGCAAACTCGGGAAGCGGGCGTTCGCCCGGATCTGCGACATCGGCAGCGTCTCGATGTTGATCACCGATTCCGACGCGACCGACGACATGATCGCACCATTCCAGGAGGCCGGCCTGGAGGTTGTCCGCGCCTGAAAAGGGCGGTCAGACTCCGGCCGGGAAGGTGTACGACTTCGGCGCGATCACCTTTCCGACATCGAGCTGGATCACCTGGTGTGCACCGAGTTTGATTTTCGTCGGGTCGCCGGAGAATTCTTTTCCGTTCAGATATGCGGTGACTTTCCCGTGGGCCGGGCCGACCTGTTGGGCGTTGAGTTTCTGTCCCCAGATATCGAAGAAATTGCCGAGCGTGAAGGTGCGCTGCACCGGCGATTCGATATGGACGATGCCGCTCTCGTCGTGGGTGTGCAGCCAGTAGATGGCCTTTCCGCCGCCGGCGAATGACTGGCCGCCCTCGCTCTGCACGCTCAGCGGCGGGACGATGCCGATGCCGTACGGCAGGTTGCGCTGCTTGCCGTTCACGTAGATCTGCAGGTGCGAGTGCACATGGAACGCCAACTGCTCGCTGCCCGAGCTGCTGATCCCGTCCACCGTCTTGCCATCGGCGCCGTGCGCGGTGTTGACCAGGATCGCGGAGCTGCGGTCGATCGTCGAGTCGCCCTTCGCGCTGGTCTTGTCCGAGCCTCTGCCGCCCAGGGTCAGCCCGATCGCGACCAGGCCGCCGACCACCACCAGCGTCGCCACGACGGAGATGATCCAGGTGCGTTGCCGCTTCTTCCGCTCGCTCTCCCGCAGCGCCAGGGCCGCCTTGCGGGCGGCCTGACGGCGCTGCTCTTTGGTGAGTTGCTGGGGACGGCGTTTGGCCATGGTGGGATCTCTCTGGGTCGAGCGGAGCGCTGAGCGCGGGATCGAGACACCTTGGACGACGAACGAAGGATGGCAGAGGTTCAAAGTCGGACGACTCCTGCACTCATTCGTTCACACGAACGTCGTAATGAGCGGTACTGTGCACCTGATGAGCAGCGATCGAGGGAAGGTAGTGCGGTGAGTCACGTCGAGAAAGAGATTGCCAGCCAGCCGGCGTGCTGGCGCAAGGCGATCGAGGTGGCGGCCTCGAGCCCGGCCGGCCTCCCGGTTGCGGGCGAGCGGGTCGCGGTGATCGGCTGCGGCACATCGCTGTTCATGGCCCAGTCGTACGCCGTGCTGCGGGAGACCGCCGGCCAGGGCGAAACCGACGCGTTCGCGGCCTCGGAGTTCCCGGCCGGACGGAGCTACGACCGGGTGGTGGCGCTGACCAGATCCGGCACCACCTCCGAGATTCTCGCCACATTGTCCACAGTGGACTCACAGACTCCGACGGTGGCGATCACCGGCGACCCGACGACGCCGATCATGCAGGCGGCCCGGGACATCGTCGTGCTCGACTTCGCCGACGAGAAATCCGTTGTCCAGACGCGGTTCGCCACCAGCGCCCTGATGTTGCTGCGCGCCCACCTCGGCGAGGATGTCACGGCACTGGTCGACCAGGCCGAGGCCGCGGTCACCGCCGACCTGCCGGCCGGCGCGGTCGAGCGCCGGCAGTTCACCTTCCTCGGCACCGGTTGGTCGATCGGCGTGGCCAACGAGGCGGCGCTGAAACTGCGCGAGGCCTCGCAGTCCTGGACCGAGGCCTATCCGGCGATGGAGTTCCGGCACGGCCCGGTCAGCATCGCCGACGAAAACAGCGTCGTCTGGATCTTCGGGCAGCCGCCGGCCGGCCTGAGCAACGACCTGTCCGGCACCGGCGCGCTCGTCGTGTCCGACGATCTCGACCCGGTCGTCGACCTGATCCGGGCCCAGCGGCTCGGGGTGGCGCTGGCGACCGCGCGTGGGCTGGACCCGGACTCTCCCCGTAACCTCAGCAGGTCCGTGATCCTGTCCTGAGGGATCCTGTCCTGAGGAGACGCTCATGAGTTCCGCTGTCGTCGCGCTGGACGTCGGCGGTACGGCGATGAAGGGCGCGCTCGTCGACCGGCAGGGTGCCCTGCTGCACGTCGAGATCCGCCCCACCGGGCGGGAACGCGGCCCCGACGCGGTGGTCGCCGGGATCGTCGACTTCACCGCCGCACTGACCGAGGAAGCGCCGGACGGCATCGCGGCCGCCGGGGTGGTGGTGCCAGGTTTGGTCAATCAGGAGACCGGGACCGCCGTCTATGCGGCCAACCTGGGCTGGCACGACGTGCCGCTGGGCGACCTCGTGGGCAAGCGGCTGGACCGTCCCGTGGCGGTGGCGCACGACGTACGTACCGGCGGGATCGCCGAGGGGCTGGTGGGCGCCGCGCGGGAGTGCGGCGACTTCCTGTTCCTGCCCATCGGGACCGGCATCGCGGCCGCGATCGTGCTGAACGGGGAGCCGTACGGTGGGGCCAACGGTTTCGGCGGCGAGATGGGGCACACTCCCGTCGTGCCGCACGGCGAGCCGTGCGCCTGCGGGCAGCGCGGCTGCCTGGAGACGTACGCCTCGGCCGCCTCGATCCCGCGGCGCTACATGGCCGCCGGCGGAGCCCCGGTCTCCGGCGCCGAGGAGGTGCTGGCCCGGGCCGAGGCCGGCGACCAGCTGGCCAAAGACGCCTGGGACCAGGCGATCGACGCGCTGGCCACGGCCCTGGCCTCCTACAGCCACCTGATGGATCCGGAGCTCGTGGTCATCGGCGGCGGGTTGGCCGAGGCCGGCGACAAGCTCCTGGAGCCGCTGCGCACCGAGTTGGCGAGCCGGCTCACGTTCCGCCCACCGCCGCCGCTGGTGCCGGCGGCGCTGGGCAGCCAGGCCGGCTGCCTCGGCGCGGCCATCATCGCCTGGCGCGCCGCCGGCGAGACGACCGCCGGAGAAGACTGGACACCGTACGAGGGAGACGCGGCATGACCGTTCTGGCCGGCGCCCGGGTCGTCACCCCGGACGGCATCCTGGATCCCGGCTGGGTGCAGATCGAGGGGCAGCGGATCGTCGCCGTCGGCGCCGGGACACCGCCGGAGCCGGGGCAGGATCTCGGCGGCGGCTGGTTGTTGCCCGGCTACGTCGACCTGCACACCCACGGTGGAAATGGCGGCAGCATTGACGAATCGGCCGCCGGGCTGGCGACCAGCGTCGCGTTCCACCGCGCGCACGGCACCACCCGGGCCCTGGCCAGCGCCGTCACCAGCACGGTGGAACACATGAGCGCCGTCGCCGGCTGGATCGCCGACGCGGTCGAGGCCGGGCCGTCGCCGGACGGCCACGTCGTCGGCGCGCACCTGGAGGGTCCGTTCATCTCCGAGGTCCGTTGCGGCGCGCAGGACCCGCACAAGATCATCGACCCGGATCCGAAGGCCCTGCGGCAGTTGCTGGACGCGGGCCGGGGCACGGTCCGGATGATCACCATCGCACCGGAGCGTCCCGGCGCCATCGACCTGATCCGCACCGTGGCCGCGGAAGGCGTGATCCCGGCGATCGGCCACACCGACACCTACTACGCCGACGCGATCACCGCGATCGACGCCGGCGCGAAGGTCGTCACCCACCTGTTCAACGGGATGCGCGGCCTGCACCACCGCGATCCCGCCACGATCGGCGCCGCGCGCGACCGTCCCGGCATGGTGTGCGAGGTCATCAACGACGGGATGCACCTGCACGACGCCGCGGTCCGGATGGTGGCCGATGTCTTCCCCGACCGGTTCGCGCTCATCACCGACGCGATGGCGGCGGCCGGGGTGGGCGACGGCGACTACATCCTCGGCGATCAGAAGGTCACCGTGACCGACGGCCGGGCGGTGCTGTCCGGCGGCACGTCGATCGCCGGCAGCACGCTGACGATGGAACGGGCCGTGCAGCGGGCGGTCCGGGACGTCGGGCTCTCGATCGAGGTGGCCTCGCGCGCCGCCTCGACGACGCCGGCCCGGGTGCTGGGCGGGGCCGGGCGGTTCGGCAGCATCGCCGCCGGCCTCGACGCCGACGTCGTACTGCTCGACGACGACATCGCCGTCACCCGCGTGATGGCCCTGGGAGAGTGGGTCTGATGCTGGCCGAAACCGGCGAACTCGTCGGGCAGGCCCGGGCCGCCGGCCGCGGTGTGGCGGCCTTCAATGTGATCACGTTGGAGCACGCCGAGGCGATCGTCGCCGGCGCCGAACTGGCCGGTCTGCCGGCAATCCTGCAGATCAGCCAGAATGCCGTGAAATTCCACAATGGACAGTTGTTGCCTGTTGCGGCTGGCACGGCAGCGGTGGCGCGTGCCGCGGCGGTG
>DATAVB010000121.1:0-40842 GCA_036267955.1 Mycobacteriales bacterium
CAACCGCGTCGGGCCGCGCACCCACGTGTCATCGGTCAGCGCTGGTACACGCCCTACCTCTTCATGACGCCCGGGTTGGTCCTCTTCGGACTGTTCTTCGCCTGGCCGGCGGTGACCGCGATCGAGCTCTCGTTCTACAAATACGATGTGGTCAACACGCCACAGTTCATTGGCCTGGCGAATTTCCGGGCGCTGGTGCACGATCCGCAATTCTGGTCGGCGGTCCGCAATTCGCTGATCTTCCTGGTCGGCCTGATCCCCTTGTGTGTGGTGATCCCGCTCCTGCTGGCGGTCCTGGTCAATCAGAAGATCCGTGGCATCCAGATTTTCCGGGTCGTCTATTACCTGCCCGTGGTGACGTCGATGGTGGCGATCGGCGTCGCCTGGAACTACGTCTTCCATCAGCGGGGCGTCGTCAACTGGTTGCTGACCAGCACGCACGTGTTGCACGAGCCGATTCAATATCTGCTGGACCCGCACTGGGCCATCTTCGCGCTCATCATCGTCGAGGGCTGGGCGTCGATGGGCACCTACATGATGATCTATCTGGCTGGCCTGCAGGCGATCCCGCAGGAACTCTACGAGGCCGCGACCGTCGACGGGGCCGGCGCCTGGCATCGGCTGCGGCACATCACCCTGCCGCTGATCGTCCCGTTCATCACGGTGACGCTGACCCTGGAAATGATGGGCTCGATGCAGGTCTTCACCTCGGTCTACGTGATGACCCAGGGCGGGCCGGAAGACCACACCCTGACGCTGGGCTACTACATCTGGAAATCGGCCTTCCAGAATTATCAGATGGGTTACGCCTCGGCCATGGGGCTGGTGCTGTGGGTGGCGCTCATCGCGATGGCGCTGTTCAACTACCGGATCACCAGAGGCAGGATGGTGACGATGTGACGGAATCCCGCCCGGCCGCCCGTCGCTGGCATTCCGGTCCGGGCGCGAATCGCCGCCGGGCCGGCCGGATCGGCACGTACCTGGTATTGATCGCGGTCGGGTTGATCTTCATCGGCCCGTTCCTCATCATGCTCTCCTCGGCCCTGAAATCGGCCGGGCAGCAGGTGTTCAGCTTTCCGCCGGACCTGGTGCCGCGACCGCCCGTGCTCACCTGGTTCAAGGAGGCCTGGACCTCCGTTCCGTACCCGCGTTATCTGATCAACTCGGTGGCGTACGTCGGGATCGGCGTGCCGCTCTACGTCCTGGTGTCAGCGCTGACCGCATATCCGCTGGGCGTCATGCAATTCCGCGGGCGTACTTTCTTCTTCTTCATGTTCCTGTCCACAATGTTTCTGCCCGGCGAATTGATGCTCGTCCCCCGGTTCATCGTGGTCTCCGACCTGGGAATGGCCGACACCTACCAGGGCGTGATCCTGCCGGGGATCCTCTCTGCCTTCGGAATTCTGCTGCTGCGCCAGGCATTCGCCGGCATACCGCGAGAGATCACCGAGGCGGCGCGCATCGACGGCTGCCGTGAGTTGGGGATCTTCTGGCACATCATGGTGCCCGGCGCGCGCCCCACGATGGCGGTGATGGCCATTTTCGGTTTTATCTCGACCTGGAACAGCTTCATCTGGCCGCTGGTCGTGCTCAAGGATTCCGGCAAATACCCGATCGCTCTCGGGATCGCCTATCTTGCCGGCATTACCGGCACCGATGTACGCAGTCTCGCCGCCGGCACCGTGATCTCACTGGTCCCGGTGGTGGTGTTCTTCGTCGTCATGCAGCGGCACATCCTGGAGGGGATGCGAGGCGCCGTCAAGGGCTGACCCCGAGCCTCCCCGGTCAGTTGATCATGCGGAAACTGTTGCTCTCATCGGCGTGTCGCAAACAGTTTCCGCATGATCAACAAGTACCGGGGGCTTCGGTTTCGCGCAGAAGGTGCTCTCCTTCGCCGATCTTGATGATAATGCCCCACATTTCGGACATCGATGGGCGATAACTTCAAGATCGGCGGGCGATTGGTGACTGGCTCCGATCGAAGTGCGCTCTACCCGTGCCGGATGCCGCTGGGACCGGGTAAAGCGCACTTCGATCGGGCAGAGCGGAGGCGCGGGCAGGACCGAAGCCGGTCTAGGACAGGGCGCGCTGGACCTTGACCACGGCGGCCACCACGTCGTCGATGTCCGCCGACTCACCGAGCAGCACGGTCTGCGGCAGCCAGACGGTCAGCGGGCCGACCCGCTCGGCCACCGGGCATTCGGTCGCGACGATCCGCTCGCTCTCCGCCTGGATCGCCGGATCCTTGTGCAGCAACGGATATCCGGCCGACAGCGGAATACCCTCGGCCCGGATCAGCTCGCCGAGCCGGTCCTTGTCCACCCCGCCGAATTCGGCCGGATCGAAGCGGATCAGCGCCAGATGGCGGGCATGCGTGGTCGTCGTCTCCGGGTCGGGCAACACCCCGAAACCGCGCACCTCGTCGGCCAGCCGCTTGGCCAGCAGCCGGGCGCCCCGGTCCCGTCGCTCGTTCAGCTCGTCCAGCCGGCCGAGTTGATCGCCCAGCACCGCGGCCTGAAACTCCGTCATCCGCAGGTTCCAGCCGACCGCGGGATGCTCGTACCAGCCCCCGCCGGGAGCGCGACCGACGTTCGCGGCCGACCAGGCCGCGCGGTAGACCGCCTCGTCGTCGGTGACGACGACACCGCCCTCGCCACCGCTCATGTTCTTGCTGGACTGAAAACTGAATGAACCGATGTCGCCGAGCACGCCGACCGGCCGGCCCCGCAGCGCGGCGCCGTGGGCCTGCGCCGCGTCCTCGATGATCCGAACCCGGTCCGGGATGGCCGCCCGGATGGCGTCGATATCCGCCGCCGCGCCAGCGAGGTGGACCGGCATAACGGCGGCCGTACGGTCGGTAATACAGGCCGCGACCGATTCCGCGGTCAGCATCATCGTGTCGGGGTCGACGTCGGCAAAGACCGGGATCGCCCCGGCGAGCAGCACCGAGCTGGCCGTCGCGACGAAGGTGAACGGCGGGATGATGACCTCGTCGCCGCGCCGGACCCCGGCGGCGCGCAGCCCGACGAGCAGGCCGAGCGTGCCGTTGGCGACCGCGACGCCGTAACGCGCGCCGTGCCGGTCGGCGAATTTCTGAACGAATTCGGCGACCCGATTTCCCTGGGTGGCGCCCCAGGCCCCGGACTCCAGCACGTCCAGCACCGCGGCCCGCTGCTCGGCGGTCGGCGCGGGCGGCCAGCGGGTGAACGCGCGGCGGCGGACCGGCGTCCCGCCGTCGATGGCGAGTGTCATTTGCGACCTCCGGCAAGGGATTCCAGTTGATCGTGCAGGCCGAAGAGATCGGCCGCGTTCTTCCAGTAGATCCGTTCGGCGAGTTCCGGTGCGGGGTCGGCATCCTCGAGCAGTCCGAACGCCACGGCCGGGTCGATCAGGGTGGCGTCAGTGCCGAAGAGGATCTGCCCCGGCGGGGTGTGGTCTAGGACGTGCCGCATCCGCATCGACTCGGTCAGCGAGCAGGACGGCTCCAGGTAGAGCCGATCGCAGGACCGGGCCGCCTCCGCGGCCAGATCCCACCGGTCGGCGCCCATGTGGCCGGCCACCACCCGCATGTTCCGGTTGGTCTCCAGCAGCTTGGGCAGCACCAGGACGTCCGGCCCCCAGGTGTGGATCAGCAGGGTCACGCCGAAGGAGTCGAGCATCGCGAACGTCTCGGCCATCTGCGGGGAGTCGATTGTCCGCAGTGGATAGCCGGTGTGGATCTTCACCCCGGACCAGAGGCCGGATCCCAGGTGCCGGCGCAGGTCGGCCTCGCCGGCCTCCGGATTGTTGGGATTCACGACGAGATAGCCGCGCAGCCGCGGATTGGCCTCCAGCACGGGCGCCAGGTTCGCGTTCCCGCCCGGCGCGTCGTAGACGACGCCCTCGCTGGCCGACACCAACTGGATGGTGATGCCGTACTCGTCCATCAGTCTGATGTTCTCCGCCGCGGACCCGATGTCCATGGCGAAGAACCACGGCCCCCAGTGCGCGTGCACGTCGATGATCGGGTGATCGCGGTTCACGACGTCCCCTTTTCCAGTGCCGCCTGCAATGTCCCGCCCGCGACAGCGGCTCGGTCCACTTCGGACAGTCGAGCCCTGCGTAGCCGGATCAGCGAGGGCGCCGTGGCGTGCAGCGGCGTGCGCGAGCCGTACGCGAGATGGTTGGCCCCGACGTCGCCGACGACCGTCTCGATCGAGTCCGGCGCGTTGAGCAGCCGGGTCGAGGCGATGAATCCCGGCTCCCGGCGGGCCAGCAGGATGAAATCCGCCAGGTGGTACGAGTGCACGTCGAGAAACACCACGGTCGCACCGCGGTCGACATATCCCGACCACACCGTGCGTACGTCGCCCTCCACCAGCAATACCAGGCCACGCCGCACGGCCTCGGTCACCACGTGCTGGTAGCCGGGAAACGCCGGGGTCGAGGACTGGGAAACACCGAACAGCCGGACCGCCCGCACGCCCGCAGCCACCACCCGGTCGAGTTCCTCCTCGGCCCGCAGCGCGTTCCGCAGGTTGATGGTGGCCGCCGGCAGCCAGCCGGGTACGTCCGCGAGCGCCCGGATCGTCTCGGTGTTGCCGTCGATGTCGTCGAACCAGGCACCGCGCGCCGAGCAGGCGAGCGCGCCCTGAATTCCGACAGAGTCGAGTTTCGCCTGCACCGTCGGCACATCCATCGGAATCTGGGCCCGCGGCGGCCAGGTGCCGAAGAGGACGTCGCAGTCCAGCGTCACCGGAAGTTCGGAGGTCACCACGGCGCTACTCCGCCAGTGCCTCGGCGACGGTCGAGAGCAACCGCACCGGAGCCAGCAGTTCGTCCTCGGTCAACGGTGACCGGCCCGAATCGAGCATCTCCACGAACACGTCCATGCTGGGCGCGGCGTAGTCCTCACCGAGCCGGATCTCCTCCACGATCGAGCCCGACGGCCCCGCCGTGACCACCCGCCAGGGCACCTGGTTGCGCGAGTCCGGCCGGACCAGCTCCAGCAGCAGCCTGGTCCCACCGGCCAGGGCGGTGACGACCACCGTGTCCGACAGCGCCTCCACCGCGATGTCGGTGACGGGGCGATCCGGCACCAACGCGAGAGCGATCTCCACGACGTGGATTCCGTAGAAGAAGATCCCGCCGTATTCGCTCGCCGGGTCCGCCGGCCCGGTAACCGCGACCAGATCGGGCCTGGAGCCCTGGCCCAGCCGGACGGCCAGCTCGGTGGTCGCGTCGGCCCAGCGCAGCGCCGAGCTCGAACTCACCGCCACCTTGGCCCGGTGCGCCGCGTCGAGAATCGCCTGCGCATCAGGCACATCGCAGGCCAACGGCTTGTCCACGAGCACCGGGATCGAGGCGTCCAACAGCGTTGTGGCCTCGGCCCGGTGCTGCCGACCGTCCCGTGAGCAGACGATCGCCGCATCGATCCGGCCGATCAGGTCGGCCGGGTTTTCGACGATCTGCTCGATCCCCCCGGCGCCGGCGAGTTTCTCGTTCCGCTCGCTGCGGCCACCGGACAGGGCGACGATCCGGTGGTCGCCGTACCGTTTGTGTTCGTTGAAATTGCGGACGTAGTGGTCCGCGTGCGAGTTTTCCGTTCCGACGATTCCGATGCGCACTGCCGTGTCCTCACGCCGAGTGAATTCCGAGTCGGGAGAAATACCTGATTTTCGATCGAAGCTAACCGGCGAAATGCCCGTGCACCTTGCGGACCGCGGTGGCGATGTCCGCGACATCGGCCTCCGTGTAGCGCTCGTTCCACTGCATGACCAGCAGGGTGCGGCCGATCATGTCCTCGGCCACCGGGCAGTCGCCGGGCGCGTAGACAATCTCCTGCCGCGCCGGCGGCGCGGTAAACGGGAATCCGGACTTCCCGTAGACCCGGCGTTCGGTAAGGGCCGGTACGAGATAGACCGGCCGCTCCAGATAACCGCTGGACACCGGAATTCCCTCGGCCACCAGAGCGGCGCCGTAGGCCTTGTTGTCGACCCCGACGATCGCCGGGTCGATGATCATCGGCAGCAGCCACAGCGAATGCCGGTCGATGTCGGCCGGCCAGCTCAGGCCCGGCAGGTCACCGAGCTGCCCGATCAGTGAATGGGCCGCGCTGCGCCGGGAATCCACGACCCCGGGCAATTTGCGCAGCTGGGCCCGGGCCACGGCACCCTGCAGCTCGGTCATCCGGTAGTTGAAGCCCTGGAAGAGGTGGGTGCGCTCGCCGGTGTCCCGCGGCCAGCCCTTGTCGGAGAAGAGCCGCATGTGCCGGTCGATGGCGGCGTCGTTGGTGACGGTGAGACCGCCGTCACCGGCCGTGATGTGCTTGGATTGTTGCAGGCTGAAACAGCCGATGTCCGCCCTGGTGCCGGCGAACGAGTCGCCGCCTGGCGGCACGGAGAGGTAGGCCTGGGCGCAGTCCTCGATCACGGTGATGCCGCGCGGCCGGGCCAGCGCGACGATGTCCTCGACCGGCGCTCCGCCGCCGAAGAGGTGTACGACAATCACGGCGCGGGTGCGCTCGGACAGCACCCGCTCCACGGTCGCCGCCGTCATGCACCCGGTGACCGGGTCGACGTCGGCGAAGATCGGTACGGCGTTCTGCGCCAGCACCCCGATCACGGTGCCGTAGTCGGTGATCGGCGGCACGATCACCTCATCGCCCGGCTCCAGCTCGACCGCCGAGACGGCGAGGTGCAGCGCCGACGTGCCAGAAGTGCTGGCCACCGCGTACCGGGCGCCGATCAATTCAGCGAACTCGGCCTCCAGCGCGGCGACCTCGGTGCCGCCGACCCGGGATAACTTCCCGGACTCGATGACGCGGCGCAGCCCCTCCAATTCCTCGGCTCCCAGAGTCCGGCCGGCAGCACTGCCGCTGGACGGGAACGGTTCTTTCCGGACGCGCGGGCCGCCGTCTACTGCCAGCGCAGCGGCTCCGGTCGTTGACGACGTCATTTCGGCCTCGAATCTGCAAACGCTTGCATTTGCACGCCATGCTCTCGACTGGCCGCGCCACTGTCAACCCCTCAGCGCCGCCGAGATCGGATTTCCGGCCCCATTGATCGAAGTCGGCGAAATTCAGCCGCGGCGGCGCTTGGTTGCCCGCGCCGCGCCGGCCCGGGCGACCGGTCCGGTCGAGCCGCGAGCCACGAACTCGCCGGAAAGCGACACCTGCTGGGCCCGCGCGCGCCCGTCCAACTGATCGAGCAGCAGGTCGACCGCGGTCCGGCCGGCCTGCGCGATGGGAGTCGCGACGGTCGTCAGCGACGGCATCGTCATTCCGGAGAAGAAGATGTCGTCACAGCCGGACACGCTGATCTTTCCCGGCACGTCGTACCCGAGCTCGGACAGCCGGCGGACCGCGCCCAGCGCCACCACGTCGTCGAACGCCACCGCCGCCGTACCGCCGCTGGCCACGATCGCGTCACCGGCCAGAACGCCGCCGGAGAAGGTCGCCGGGAACGGGCCGAGCACGTCGACCTCCATGCCGCGCCGGCCGGCCTGCTGCCGGACGCTGCTGCGGCGCTCCCGATCCGACCAGGACGAGGCCGGGCCGGCGAGGTAGACGATCCGGCGATGCCCCAAGCCGTGCAGGTGGTCGACGAGTTGGCCGAGGCCGTCGCGGGTGCTGCACGACACCGACGTCACGCCGGGGATGGTGCGGTTGACCAGCACGATCGGTCGCTGCTGCGCGATTTCCCGGAGCTGCCCGGTGGGCGACCGCGGCGAGCAGACGACCAGGCCGTCCACCCGGCCGGTCAGATCCCGCAACAGCAGGCGTTCCCGGTCGGCGTGCTCGTCGGTGTCCATCAGCAGCACCGCATACCCGCGTTCGTAGGCGCGGTCCTCCGCGGCGCGCACCAGGGGCGGGAAGAACGGGTTGGCGATGTCGGGCACCAGCAGGCCGAGCATCGACGTACGGCCGGTGACCAGACCGCGCGCGGACCGATTCGGCTGGTAGCCGACCCGCTCGGCGATCGCCAGGATCTGCGTCCGGGTGCCCTCCCCGATCAGCTCCGGGCGGGTGAACGCGCGGGACACGGTGGAGATCGACACGCCCGCCTCATCAGCGATCGTCTTCAACGACGCGGCTGCGCCCGTGCCGGAAGTCAACCCGGCGCCTGCGCCAGGAGCCGTCTCGACGCCCATCACACCTCCCACTGCGGCCGATGCGGGTGATCCTGCGACAGGTTACGCCGCTCGGCCCCACCCGAGGCGGTACCCGCCGTTGACAGCATCCGGGCCCGTTGTGCAAGGTAGTGCAAGCGTTCGCATTGCGCGCTGCCCCGATGGGCAGGTCCGGCCGCGCCCTCAGCGCGGCGTGGCGGAGATCGGAGCACCGTGGGCGGGTTGATCGGAGTCGGAATCATCGGCATGGGCGCGATCGGGCGCACCCATGCGCGGGTGGTCGACTCCATTCCGGGTGCCCGCGTGACCGCGGTGGCCACGTCCGGAAAGGCCGGTTTCGGCCACGTGGAGGGCGTCGACGACACCGTCTGGCACGGCGCCGCCGAGTCGCTGGTCTCCCGCCCCGACGTCGACATCGTCGCGGTCTGCTCACCCTCGGCCGAACATGCCCGGCACGCGATGCTCGCCGTCGAAGCCGGCAGGCACGTCGTCGTGGAGAAGCCGCCCGCCGGCACCGGGGCCGAGCTCGGCCGGCTGGCCGACCGGGCCCGGGATCGCGGCGTGCAGGTGTCGGTGGTCTCGCAGCTACGATTACTACCCCATCCGCGGCACGTCGCCGCACTGCTCCACTCCGGCCGGCTCGGCCGACCGCTGCTCGGCGAGATCCGGCTGCACTGGCACCGCGCGCAGAGCTACTACGACGCGGCACCGTGGCGATCGAGCGACCCGCACGCCGGCTCGCTGCCCAATCAGGGCTGGCATGCGCTTGACCTGGTGAGCTGGTTCTTCGGGCCGGTGGAGAGCGTCTGCGCGATGTCGGCGACGCTCGCGCACCGGATCGAGGTGGAGGACACCACCTGTGCCAGCCTGCGCTTCCGCAACGGCGCACTCGGCTCGGTCGTCACCACCACGGCGACGCCGCCGGGCCGGCCCAGCACGATCGCCCTCTTCACCGAGCTCGGATCGCTCACGATCCGCGACAGCACGGTCGGGCGATGGGACGTACGCGATGACATCCCGCCACCACCGGCGGAGGCCGAAACCGGCAGCGGTGCGGCGGATCCGGCCCTCATTGGCACCGCCGGGCACCGGGCGTACTGGTGCGACCTCTTCGACGCCGTCCACTCCGGCCGGGCACCGACGGTCACCGCCGCCGACGGCGCCGCCACGGTGGCCTTGATCGAGGCAATCTACGAATCGGCCCGCACCGGGGCCGCCGTCACCCCACGACAGGAGGTGACCCGATGATCCGACTGGGAATCGCCGGGCTGCAGCATCCGCACATCCAGACCATCATCGACGAGTCCAGAAAGCGCGACGACGTCGAACTGGTCGCGCTGTCCGACCCGGATCCGACCGCGCACCGGGGATTCGACGTACCGGCGTATGACAGCCACCAGGACATGTTCGCGGCCGAGAAGATCGACGCCGTCGGTGTCGGCGCCGTCAATTCCGACCGCGGCGGCATTATCGCCGACGCGCTCTCAGCCGGGATCCACGTCATCGCGGACAAGCCGATGTGCACCACATTGGCCGATCTGGACCGGATCGAGGCGGCGGGGAAATCCAGCGGGAGCATCCTGTCGCTCGCGTTGGAGAAGCGCTTCTATCCTCCGACCCTTGCCGCGCAGGGCATTCTCGACAGCGGCGAACTGGGACAGCTCACCCTGATCGCCGCCAGCGCGCCGCACAAACTGACCCGGTCGGGCCGGCCGGCCTGGATGTTCGACCGGTCGCGGTACGGCGGGATCATCAACGACCTGGCCATTCACGATCTCGACCTGTTCCTGCATTTCTCCGGCGCCACGCAGGGCGAGGTCCGCGGCTACGTCGGAAACAGCGGGAACATCGACCGGCCGGAATTCCAGGACCACGGCGTCGTCGTGGTGCGGCCCGATGACGGTCCACTGGCGACATTCGAGGTGCACTGGATGAGCCCGGAGGCCGCCGATTACCACGGTGACTACCAGATGCGGCTGGTCGGCACCGAGGGCACCGCCGAATTGCGGTGGAAGGACAACGAGCTGACGGTCGGTACGCACGTCCGGCCGCCGCGGCAGGAGCCACTGCCGTCGCGGCAGCGTCCGGCGCAGGAATTCTTCGACGCGCTGCTGGCCGGGCGAAGACCGCAGATCACCGCCGAGGCGTCGATAGCGGCGACCCGGTTGGCCCTGCTGGCTCAGCAGAGCGCCGAAGAGCAGACTCCGGCGCGCTGGTAATCCGTTGTACGACAAGAGAAGGGCAGGTCGTTGAGCGCTCCATCGAATACTGAGGCCGCACTGCGAGACTTTGCTGCGGGCCAATTGCGGGTCTCGGTCCACCGGACGAATGTCCACATGGGACAGGCGGCGGCGGCTGACATTGCCGAGGAGCTCCGCACCCGGCTGCGCCGCCAGGCCGAGGTCCGGATGGTGTTCGCCGCCGCGCCGTCGCAGGACAGCATGCTCGAGTCGCTGGCGGTGGCCGACGGCATCGACTGGTCGCGCGTCACGGCGCTGCACATGGACGAGTACGTCGGCATCGACACCTCCGTGCCGCAGAGTTTCGCGCGCTATCTCAACGACCGGCTCTTCGATCCCGTCCGGCCCGGCCGGGTCGAGCTGATCGACGGCAGCGCCGAGCCGGACGCCGAGGCGCGCCGATATTCGGGGCTGCTCGCCGAAGGCCCCGTAGACATCGTCTGTCTCGGGATCGGCGAAAACGGCCACATTGCGTTCAACGACCCGCAGTTCGCCGATTTCGCCGACCCGCTGTCGGTCAAGGTGGTGGACCTCGACACGCGATCGCGCCAGCAGCAGGTGAACGACGGCTGCTTCGCTCAGCTGTCCGACGTACCGGAACGGGCCATCACGCTGACCATTCCCGCCCTGACCTCCGGACAATGCCTCTTCTGCGTCGTACCGGGGCAGACGAAAGCGGCGGCCGTGCGCTCGGCATTGCGGGATCCGGTCAGCCCAGCGTGCCCGGCCACGATCCTGCGCGAGCACCCGGCCTGCCGCCTCTACCTGGACCCGGAATCGGCCCCGACCGACTGACAACGGACGATCGCTGACCGACGACCCTGACCTCGGCGGCCCGTGGCGTTCGACCTGCAATGGCCCGAACGCGGAGCAGGACTGTCCCGAGCTGCGCAAGAGAATCGCTTTGGACTACGACATCGGCGCCAGCCCGGATATCTTCCGGGTGCGCGGCAACTGCGGGTCGGCGGCGGGCGGAAGAGCGGCGTCTACCACGTGTTCGATGCCCGCACCGGAAAGATCACCTGGCAGCGCGAGCTGTCCAAGCCGTTCCCCAGCGGCGGGATTTCCGGAATTCAGTGGGGCACCAGTTATGACGGCGTACACCCTTATGTGGCGACCTATTACGCCGAGCCGGGCACGCTCCACGTGCTGTCCGGCCTTCCCCAGTGCGAAGGGGTTTGTGCTGCTCGCATTCGGGCTCTGACCTGCTGGTGACAGCAACGCGCCCCCGGTGAGATCTCACCGGGGGCGCGTTCGTCGGTCCTTCAGCCGGACTTGCGGCGGAACTCCCGCTTGACTTTGACGTCCTTCGCGGCGGCCAGGCCCTTGTCCTCGGCGTCGTGCGGCCCGTTGTTCGCGTGCTTGGCGCCCTTCTTCCGGTCCAGCGCCTCACGGAACCTACGGTGGAAGTCGTCCTGTGGTTCGGCCTTCTCGGCGTCGCTGTCGGCGGCCCTGTCAGCGGAATTGTCAGCGGAATTGTCGGCGCTATTGTCGGCCATCTGGCACCTCCCGGTCAGTGTGGCGGGCCTCGCAGTGCCCCGCAAGCCCGATGCTGCCATGGTGCCCGGTCGCCTGTCACAGGCTTTCCCCGCCCCCCTGGCCCCCCGGGAGCCGCCCCCAGTCGTGTTGATCATGCGGAAACTGTTGCTCTCATCGGCGTGTCACGAACAGTTTCCGCATGATCAACAACGAGAGGGCGGCCAGGAGGGGGCCGCTGCGAGTGGGTGGCTACTCGGCGGCCAGGGCGGCCTCGGCCGGTCGGGACCGCAGCGCCAGCCAGGCCGGCGCGACCGTGGTCACCAGGGTCAGCGCACCGGCCGCACCCATCACGGCCAGGTAGATCCACAGTGGACCGGCAGGGAACGGCGAGTCGCGGATCGTCATGCAGAACGGGACGAGCGTGAGGATCGAGACGACGGTGCCCAACGCGATCCCGGCGACCGCGACCAGCGCGCCCTCCAGCCCCGCCATCCGCAGCACCAGCGCCCGGGTGGCCCCGGTCAGCCGCTGCAACCCGAACTCCCGGCGCCGCCGACCGGTCGACGCGATCAGCGTGTTGGCCACCGCGATCACGGTGTAGGCGACGATCATCCCGATCATCAGGTAGTTGATCCAGGCCTGGATCTGCTGGCCCTCATCGTGCTGCCGGATCAGCGCGCCGCGATCGGCCACCCGCACACCCGGCCAGCCCGCCGCCACGCCGGACAGCGTCGCGGTCAGGCGCGCGGTCGACACCCCCGGAGCGGCCTTCACCAGGATCTGGCTCGGCAGCCCGTCGGTTGTGTGCGCGGCCAGCAACTCGGCCGGCAGCAGGATGGTCTCGTACCCGGTCTTGGCGGTGAACAGCGCGACCACCCTCAGCCGTACCGCGCTACGGTCCCCCAACCGCATCGTGATCGTGCCGCCGACCCCACGGTGCAGCTTGCGCGCCTCGGTCACCGGCAGCGCCACCGTGTTTCCGGTCAGATCGGCCAGCCGGCCGGAGGTCACCGGTACGGCGAGGGTCTGCTCGGCGGTCGGTCCGGTGACCCCCTGCAGCGGGGTGCCATCCTCGTCCTGCGGGGCATGCGGGGCGTCGACCAGCCCGGTGCTGGAGACGAACGCCCCGGCACCGGCGACGCCGGGCGCCTGCCGGACCCGGTCGAGCAGCCGCGGCGAGACTCCCCCGGTCGAGGAGGTCAGCACCGCGTCGGCCCGCAGGTCCGCCGTATAGGCCTTGTCCGCCTCGTGCACCTGGGTGGTCTGCAGGTAGAGGTTGGAGGTGGCGATGCCGGTGGCGAGCATCAGCGGCATCACCGCGGCGGCCATCGGAATGGCGCGGGCCCGCAGGTTCTGCACCGCCAGCATGCCGCCGAGCCCGGTCACCGCCCGGGCCGGCCAGCGCAGCACCCCCATCGCGACCCGGGTGATCCCCGGGCCCAACAGGGCCAGACCGATCGCCCAGCACAGCACCGACGGGCCGGCGGTGCTGGCCGCGATCGGTCCGTGCAGCACGGTCGCCGTCACCAGGCCCAACGCCAGCCCGCCGCCGAGGAAGAGCAGCGCGAGCAGCAGCCGAATCGGCCCCAGCCAGTGCCGCTGGATGCCGGCCTCGACCAGCGCCTCGACCGGCCGGGCCTTCGCCGCCCGGCGACCGGCCACGATCGCCGCGCCGAGCGTGGTGACCAGAGCGGCTCCGAGGCCGGCCAGCAGCGGCACCCGCCCCTGATAGTGGGTGACCACGTCCGGAACGACCCCGTGCGCGGTGAGCCGGCCGTACAGCCAGCGACCGAACAGCACCGACGGCGCGATCGAGGCGGCCGCCGCGAGCACGGCCACCACCATCGCCTCGCCCAGGATCATCCGGCGTACCTGCCGCGGAGTGGTGCCGATCGTCCGCAACAGCGCCAGTTCACGCTGCCGGTGGCGCGCGGCCAGGGACAGCGTCGAGGCCACCACGAACAGGGTCACCGCGGCGGCCATCCCGCCGAAGACCGCCGCCAGCACGATGAGATCGCCGGCGCTGGCCCGTACGCCGGGGAACTCGGCCACGCCGCGGTCCGGCCCGGTCAGGGTGACCGCGCCGTGCCCGCCGACGGCCCCGTTGACCTTGTGGGCCAACGCGGTGACATCGGTGCCCGGCCGGGGCAGGACGCCGATGTCATCGACCGTTCCGGAGTGCCCGGCCAGTCGGGCCGCGTCCGAAGCCGAGAAGAACAGGGCCGGACGCGTCGTCGTCCGGGACGTCGCGGCGATACCGGAGAACCGGAACGTCTCGACCTCACCGCGGACCAGTAGCGGGATCCGATCGCCGACATCCGCACCGGAGCGGGCCGCCGTCGCGGCATCCAGTACGACCTCGCCCGAGCGCGGTTGCGCACCGGTCCGCAGCCGGTACGGCGCCAGCACGGCGGAGTCCCAGCCGTGTCCCTGCGAGTCGGTCGACTGCGAGTCGGTGGTCAGCGGGGTGCCACCGCGGACGACGGCCGCGGGGAACGAGACGTCCGGGACGGCCCGCGCCACCCCCGGTACGGCCGCGATCTTCGCCGCCAGGCCGGAATCGACCCGGACCTGCTCGGTCAGGGTCGAGCTCTCCTCGCCGCTGGTCAGCTTGTAGTGCTGGTCGCCGGTCACCACGATCGGTGCGGCGGCCAACCGTTGCGCCGGGACATTCGCCCGGACGCCGGTCTCCAACAGACCACCGCAGGCCATCACGATCATCGCGCCGACGAAGACGGCGACGAACGTGGCGACGAAGCCGCCCTTGCGGTGGCGCAGGGTGCGCACTGCCAGCCGGAACATCACTGCGGGTCGGACCATCACCGCCGGCCGGAACATCAGTGCCCCGCCATGCTCGGGCGGGCGGCGGCCCGCTGCCGGGAGGCTTCGGCCCAGTCGCCGAGCCGGGTCATCCGCTCCGCGACCAGCTCCGGTGTCGGCCGGTCCAGGCCGCCGACGAACTGCCCGTCGGCCAGGAACAGCACCCGGTCGGCGAACGAGGCCGCCACCGGGTCGTGGGTCACCATCACCACGGTCTGACCGAGGGTCTGGACCGGCTCCCGCAACAGGGCCAGCACCTCACGCGCGGTCCGAGTGTCGAGGGCGCCGGTGGGTTCGTCGGCGAAGATCACCGCGGGCCGGCTGATCAGCGCCCGGGCGATCGCGACCCGCTGCTGCTGACCGCCGGAAAGCTCGGCCGGCAGCCGCTTGCGGCGTTCGGTCAGGCCGACCCGTTCCAGCACCTCGGCGAGCTGACCGCGCTGCGGCTTGCGGTGGGCCAACGACAGCGGCAGCGTGATGTTCTGCTGCACCGTCAGGGCGGGCAGCAGATTGAAGGCCTGGAAGATGAACCCGACCCGGTCGCGCCGCAGCCTGGTCAACGCGGCCTCCCTGAGACCGGCGAGGTCGACCCCGTCCAGGTGGACCGATCCGGACGTGGGGCGGTCCAGCCCCGCGGCGCAGTGCAGGAAGGTGCTCTTGCCGGATCCGGACGGCCCCATCACGGCGGTGAACGTGCCCCGGGCAAATCCGAGGGTCACGCCGTCCAGCGCCACCACCCCGTTGCTTCCCTTCCCGTAAACTCTGCGTACCGAGTCCAGCCAGACAGCGTCGTGTGTGCCGGGCGCGTTCATGGGCCTACTCCAGAGAAAATCGTGGATCGAATGTTCCTGAGATCACGCTAGGGAGCGGACCGGATGGCGTTAAGGGCGTTAGGGGCCGGATGGTGGTAGGCATAACTCCCGTACGGACCGCGGGAACGTTGACCGGTTTCCCGTTTCAGTTATGATCATTTGCGATCGTGGCGATGCCGCCAGACAGACCGACGACCAGGGCTGGGGCAGGGACAACAATTCATGATCAAGATCGCCGAAATGCTGCCGGCCGACCCGCTCGCCCAGCCGCTCTGGCGGTTGATGCGTCAGGCCGGCGTGGACTACGCGGTCGGCGGGCTGCCCGCCGGTTCCGGCCTCGGCGCCGGCGAGGCGCCATGGGACTATCTTCCGCTGTTGCGGATGAAACAGAAGTACGAGAATGCCGGCTTCACACTCTCGGTCATCGAGTCGCGGCCGCCGTTGAACAATGCGAAACGCGGCCGGCCCGGGCGCGATGCGGAGATCGACACCGTCTGCACGCTGCTGGAAAACATGGGTCGGCTCGGCATTCCGGTGTGGTGCTACGAGTGGATGACCGACTTCAACTGGCTCCGCACCAGCACGGATGTGCCGTCCCGCGGCGGTTCCGTGGTCAGTGGCTATGAGCACGCATTGATGCAGGCCGCGCCGGAGACCGAATTGGGCCCGATCAGCGAAGACGCGCTCTGGGAGAATCTCGAGTATTTCCTGCGCCGGGTTGTCCCGGTCGCGGAAAAGGCCGGCGTGAGGCTGGCCATGCATCCCGATGACCCGCCGATATCACCGATCCGCGGTGTCGGCCGGATCATGAGCAGCATCGACAACTACGCCCGGCTGCTGGACCTGGTCGACAGCGAGGTCAATGGCATCACCCTGTGCCAGGGCAATTTCCGGCTGATGACGGACGACATACCGGCGGCCATTCGCAAATTCAACAAGAAGGTCTTTTTCGTACACCTGCGGGATGTCCGCGGCACGGTGGAGAAGTTCGAGGAGACCTGGCACGACGACGGTCCGACCGACCTGCTGGAATGCCTCCGCACCTACCGGGAGGTCGGTTTCGACGGCGTCCTGCGGCCCGATCACGTTCCGACCGTGGAGGGCGACAGCAACGACCGACCCGGCTATTCGGCATTCGGCCGGCTGTTCGCGGTCGGCTACATCCGCGGGCTGCAGCAGGCCGCCTACGAGGGCATCAAAGAGAGCTGACCACATGCATATCGCAATCACCGGCGCCGGTGGCCGGGTTGGCCGCGCGGTCGCCGAAATGGCGCATGCCCAGGGCCACACGGTCGTCGGTCTGGACCGTCCCGGGGTCGAACTCGGCGAGCGGTCGGATTCCTATACCCCGATCAGTTGCGACACCACGTCGTACCCGGAGCTGGAGGCCGCGTTCGGCGGCTGCGACGCGGTGGTCCATCTCGCCGCCTATCCGTCGCCGAACGGGCATCCGGCGCACGAGGTGCACAAGAACAATGTCATCGGGAGCTACAACGCGCTGACCGCCGCGGCCGAATTGGGTATCCAACGCGTCTGCCAGGCCTCCAGCATCAACGCCATCGGCGGCGCCTACAGCCGCAGCCCCCGGTACGATTACTTTCCGGTGGACGAGAAACACCCCACCTACAACGAGGATCCGTACAGCCTGTCGAAATGGATCTGCGAGGCGCAGGCCGATTCGATGGTCCGCCGGTACGAGACGATGCGGATCACCTCGCTGCGTTTCCACTGGGTGGTGGAGAGCCGGGAATTCGTCACCAGCCGCGGGTCGGACAATCCGGAGGTCGGCGCCAAGCAGCTGTGGGGATACACGACGTTCGCCGCCGCCGCGTCGGCCTGCCTGCTTTCTCTCACTGCCGACTTCTCCGGCCATGAGGTGTTCTACATCGTCGCGCCGCGCACGGTGACCGACGAGCCGTCGCAGGAGCTGGCACGCCGCTTCTTCCCCGACCAGCCCGTCGTCGGCGACCTGAGCGGCAACCGCAGCTTCTTCGACTCCGGCAAGGCCGAACGCCTGCTGGGCTGGGATCACGACGCGAGCTAGCTTTCGCCGGCAGACGTGTCAGCGACCGGGCAGCGCAGGGCCGGCCATGCCGGTGAGATATTCAGCAAAGGTGAGCTGCCCGGCCGCGTGTTCCGGAGCGAGGTGCATGCCGTCCCGAAATGCCGCGTAGGCCTGTCCGGGAATGCCGAACTGCACGGTGTATCGGCGGCGGTGAGTGGCGCGCAGATACAGCCGCGCCAGCTCGGCGAGCGGTCGGATCTCCGGGCCGCCGAAGTCCGGTGCCCGCCCGGTCGGCGCCTGTTCGGCCAATTCGACCAGCCGGGCCGCGACGTCGTGCACATCGACCGGTTGGAAACGCAGTCTGGGCACCGGCATGACCGGCAGCCGCGCGGAACGGGCCAGCAGTCCGCGGATGAGGTCGTGAAACTGGGTGGCCCGCAGAATGGTGAACGGCAAACCGGAATTCTCGATCTCCCGTTCAGCGGCGAGTTTCATCCGGTAGTAGCCGAACGGAATGCGGTCGACTCCCACGATGGAGATGTAGATCAGGTGTGGGCCACCCGCGCGCTTCGCCGCCTGCACCACCTGCCGGTCGACCTCGCCGCGCATTGAGCGGGTGCTCAGAATGACGGCGTCGACCCCGGCGCAGGCTTCGACCAGGCCCCGGCCGGTGCGGTAGTCGACGGTCTGCAATGCGTACGGCGTGGCCTCCGGTCCGCGGGCCTGACGGCTGGCAACCCGGACGTCATGTTGCCGCGCCACCAGTAGATCGACCACGGCCCGGCCCAGGGTGCCCGTGCCGCCGGTCACCAGGATTGACGCCATCGCCTGCCCCCTCTCAACCGCACCGTTCCCATCATCCCGCGCCCGCGCCGCGGAGCACCCTCACGGCCCAACTCGGTCATGCTGTGCCGTACGGCCCGCCCGTCCCGCCGGGCGGACACCAGCCCGGCGCGTCTGAGCCCGCCGGCGTGTTTCGGATGCCGAGGACAGGCTGATCCGGGCCCGGTCGGCGAGCTGGGTGGCGCGGCGGGGCTGAGCAGCGCGGTCCGGGTGGGGCCGATCACTTCGGCGACGGTGCGCCGACCGGCCGGACCTCGCTCCAGCGGTCCGGAGCCGGCGCGGTCGAGCCGCAGCTCGTCCTGCGTACCGTTGGCCAGCTCCAGGTACGGACTGCGCCAGCGCAGCAGCGGATGCAGGCCCCGGCTCCGGTGCCCGCGGCCTTCACCGCGTACCGCCGGGTCGCTGGCTGCGCTGAGGCCCGCGTGTCGACGGATCAGCGGCGGATCAGCGCAGCGCGAGGACGGCGATGACGACGACAGCTACGACAAGCACCACCAGCAGAGCGATCAGCGCCGGTGTCCGGTTGGTGGATTTCTTCGCCTCGAGCTCACGGGCGGTGAATGCCCGGAACATCTCCGTATTGGCGATGGGTTCCGAATCGTCTTTGGCGCTCATGCAGGGCACTCTAGAGCAGACCCCCGACCGACGCCCAGCCAACATTTCAATTACCGGGGTAATGTGACGTCCCACTCCTAGCGTGAAGGCCCCGGATGTCCGACATCCTCGAGAACGGTCCGCGCCGCCCGAAATCCCGGTTGCGGTACGGCGCGCTGATTCTGGTCGGCGCCGCCGTGGTCGCGATCATCGCCGTACGGGCCGGGCAGCACCGGTCACCCGAGAAGAAGGTGGCGCAGCCGGTCAGCCGCACCGCGGCGCCGTATTTCGGACCGGCACCCACCGCGCCGCCGGCGCACCAGCTCAAGGGCGTTCCGTTGGGCCGGGACACGCAGGCCGAACTGCTGCTGGCCGGAAGCGGCCTGGCCACCGTCGACGCCGGCAGCGGCAATACGAACTCCGTCTTCGCCCTCAACCTGCAGGCGCTGCAGCGCGGCAGTTTCATCACCGCGCTGGTGCGGCTGCACGGCGGAGTCGCCGCATCGGTCACCGGGGTGGGCGGCTCGGTTCTGCTGCTCAACAACCACGGCAGCACGGTACGGACGATTGCCTCGGCGCCGCTGGTCGCCGCCGCGGCCGATGATTCCGACCTGTGGCTGCTGGGTGCGGCCGGCGACGCCGGCTCGACCGCAATCACCCGCATCGACGAGAGCGGTCGGGTCCTGGCCGGGCCCACGGACATCCCGTTGGGCACGGTGTATCGCGGCACCCCGGCGGGTCTGGTCGGATATTCGGCGCGGGCCCAGGCGGTCGAGGTGTGGAACACCTCGACCGGAAAGGCCACCCGGATTGCCGCCGCCGATCCGCACAACAGCTATCTCGACGGCACCGCCGACACCGTGGCATGGACCGACGACTCCGCGGCCTGCCACCTGCACTGCATCCGTGTCGCGCAGATCGGCGACCGAATTTCGGTCCGGACGATCACCCTGCCGGCCGGATATCTCGTTTCGGCGCAACTCGGCGCGGGCGCGATCAGCCGGGATGGGACGAGACTCGCCGTGGTGGCGGATGAGACCGCGCACCGGGACGGCCCGCTCGCCAGTCGCGCCGTACTCTCCGTCGACCTCGCCTCCGGCGCGACCCGGATCGTGCCCGGCACCGCGTTCGCGGGCGAGGCCGCGGACGTGCGGCTCTCGCTCGCCTGGGATCCGGACGGGCGCGCGCTCTGGATAGCCGACTCCGACGACCGGGATGCGATCCCGGCGCAGCTCGGTCGCTGGCCGCTGGGCGGTCCGCTGGAGGTCACGACGACCCGGACCTCCGAGGTCGGCACCATCCTGCGCCTCGACCCCTGAATTCTCAGCCTGGCCCGTTGATATTCAGCGGCATGGGTGCCTCGAGATTCCGATCGCAGGTCAGTACGCCGTCGGTGACCGACAGTTCGGCCACCTGTAACGAACTTCGCCGCAATGCGAATGTCGGTTGCGGATCCTTGCCCTGCCGCTCGGGATGGGTGAAATAGAAGACGGCGGCCCGTCCACCGTTGACGACGACGTCGGCGTGCAGCCCGACTGTGCCGTCGTCGGTGCGGGTGCCGGGCCGGTCCAGGATCACCCCGTTGCGCTCCCAGGTCAGCAGGTCATCGGACCGGAATACCGCCTGGCCACGCCACTCGTCGACGATCATCCAGTAACTTTCGGCGAAGGCGAAGACGTTCGGCCCCTCGTGTGGGCGTTCGGTCAACACCGGCCCGGTGACGGTCCAGGTGTCGAGGTCGGGGCTGTCCGCGGAATAGGTGGCCGAGCCGTGCTCCTCGTCCTTGTACCACATCCGGAAACCGCCCTGTGGCAACGGAAAGACGCACGCGTCGATCACCTTGTCCGAGCTCAGCGCCAGCCGGGAATGGAATTCCCAGGCCAGCAGATCCGGGCTCGAATAATGCAGGATGGTGCGCGGATGACCTTCCCAGGCGGACGGGACGCCGCGGATATAGCTGACGTACATGTGGTAGTTGCCGCCGTGCCAGATGATTTCCGGCGCCCAGAACGTATTGCGTCCCCACTCGATGTCCAGCCCGGCCAGCACCCCGCGGTAGGTCCAGGAGTCGCCGCCGTCCGATGAGGAGGCGACGCCGAGATCCGTGCCGTGCACCCAGGCCAGGTCATCCCCCGGCGCGTTCGCCCGCCGGTTGGTGTAGACGACCCACCATTCCCGGGCGGCCCGATTCCAGATGACAACGGGATCGGCCGCACCATCGTGGACCGGGTCGCGGAACATCGGTGCGGGCACTGGCTCGCCTCTCCTCGGGTGGCCCACCGTAGCCCGCCAATGTGCCATTGCGGCGACTAGATTGCCCCAATGGCACATTGGCGCAGAAGGGGGGCGAGACCGGCTAGTAGCGGGCGCCGGCCACCTTGGCGCCCAGCGGTTCGAGCTGCTCGGACTCCTCGGCGGTCAACGTGATGTCCAGCGCCGCGACATTCTGCTCCAGATAGGTACGCCGCTTCGTACCCGGAATGGAAACGATGTCCGAGCCGCGGGACTGCACCCAGGCCAGCGCCAACTGGGCCGGCGTGACGCCGCGCTTTTCCGCCAGCGCGACCACCGTGTCAGCGATGACCTGGTTGGTGTCGATGTTGCCGGCCGCGAATCGCGGATTGTTGCGCCGGAAGTCGTTCTCCGCCAAGTCCTTCGGCAGGGCGCCGGTCAGGAATCCCCGGCCCAGCGGCGAATACGCGACCAGACCGACACCGAGCCGGCGCGCCACCGGCAGCACGTCGTGCTCCGGGTCGCGGGTCCAGAGCGAGTACTCGCTCTGCACTGCGGTCACCGGGTGCACCCCGTGCGCGCGCTCGAGCTGCTCACCGGTCACCTCGGACAGCCCGATGTATCGGATCTTGCCCGCCTCGACCAGCTCGGCCAGCGCACCGACGGTCTCCTCGATCGGGGTGAACGGGTCGGGCCGGTGCTGGTAGTAGAGGTCTACATGGTCGACGCCCAGGCGCCGCAACGACCCCTCGATCGACATTCGCACGTAGTCGGGGCGGCCGATGATGGTCCGCACACTCGTCCCGCTGTCGACGTTGTGCGGCCGGACGATGCCGAACTTGGTGGCCAGCATCACCTCGTCCCGCCGGCCGGCGATCGCCTGGCCGACCAGGATTTCGTTCAGGCCGTTGCCGTAGATGTCGGCCGTGTCCAGGAAGGACACTCCGAGATCGAGGGCACGGTGGACGGTGGCGACCGACTCGTTGTCATCGCCCTGCCCGTACCACTCACTCATGCCCATGCAGCCGAGCCCCTGCGCCGAGACGACGAGGCCCGCGGATCCCAGCGGAGTGTTGTGCACCGGTATTGCTCCTCACGTACGTCGATTGATCTGCTGTCGACGACGATAGGTGCTGGAGCGCGCTCCAGCTCAAGCTCAGCGCACGAGCTGATCGAGATAGTCAGCGCCGAGCCCGTTCTTGGCGTAGTGCGCCCGGGCCATGTCGATCTTGGTGAACACGTCCTCGTACCCGATCAGCTCGTTGTTGTCGTCGAGGTAGATCATCGCTCCGCTGATGTTGAAGAACGTGATCATCTCGTCGCAGTCCTCCGGCACCGCCAACGTGTGGATCTCGCCGGGCGGCTCGTAGACGAAACTGCCCTCCTGCGCCATCCACTCGTGCTCGTAGTAATGCCATTTGCCCTTGATCACGTAACCGAAGACGGCGCCGGGATGGCGGTGCCGGGAGACGATCCCGGATTTGGTGACTTTGAGCAGGTTGCACCACTGGCCGATCACCGTGTTGAACAACAACGGCCGGAACCATACGTTCGGCGCCTGCGGGACCCAGACCCGGTCGTCCTCCGGTATTGCCGGAAAGGCCAGTTCGGGTGGCAGGCCGGGCTGTGTCATGGGGAAATTCTCCTCAACTGTTGTGTTTCTAGGCGGCGAGATATCCGCCGTCGACGGGCAGTACGGCGCCGGTGATGAAGCGGGCGTCCGGCGAGGCGAGGAACGCGGCGGCGGCCGCCACCTCCGCCGGCGTCCCCCACCGACCCATAGGCGTACGGGCCAGCAGGCGGGAATCGGCGGCCGGGTCGGCCCGCAGCGGCTGGGTCAGCTCGGTGCTGATCCACCCCGGCGCCAGGGCGTTCACCCGGATGCCCTCAGCCGCGAACGCCACGGCCAGCGACCGGGTCAGCGCCAGCACACCGCCCTTGCTCGCCGTGTAGGCCGGCACCAATGGGCCGCCGAGAAAACTCAGCATTGAAGCCATATTGATGATGCAGCCGCGGGTCTGCGCCAGCAACGGCCGGGCCCGGACGCAGGCCCGCATCGTCCCGGTCAGGTTTACCTCGACGACCCGGGCGAACACCTCCGGCTCGTACTCCGCGGCGCGGTTGATGATGCCGGCCGAATTGACCAGAATGTCCAATGTAGACAGTCCGTCGATGAAACTCTCCAGCACGTCGGGCTGCCGGAGGTCGAGCTCGACCGCGAGGTCGGGGCTGACCCGGTCGGCGCCGAGTCCGACCGCCCAGGTCTGCGCGCCAAGTTGGGTGAACAGGCCCGCGATCGCCGCACCGATCCCGCTCGTACCGCCGACGACCAGGGCGGTCTTCCCCGCGAACAAGTCGGGCCGCAGGCTCGATTCGGCTGGCTCGGTCGTCATCTCTGCACCGCCTCTCCGCCCCACCTTCTGTCGTGATCATGCCCAAAAGGCTCGGGACACGCCGTACCTACGGACCCTTTCTGCATGATCACCGGCCGGGGTGCTGCGATCAGCTCCAGAGCCGATCGTGGCTGTGTTCGCCGTTCCACGACTCGGTCTCCGCGAAGAACACCGGATCCGCCGGGTCGAGAAATTCGCGGAAGACCTCCTCGTTGATGCTCTCGAATCCCAGGCCGGGCGCGTCGGGCACCGTGATGTAGCCGTCCTGGATCAGCGGCTGGGGCAGCCCGGTGACGAGTTCACTCCAGCGCTCGACATCGGCCGCGTGATGCTCCAGAGCGAGGAAATTCTGCGTGGCGGCCGCGATGTGGACACTGGCGAGCGTCGCGATCGGGGTGGCCGCCATGTGCAGCGCCATCGCGACGCCGTGCTCCTCGGCCAGGTCGCCGATCCGCTTGGTCTCCAGGATTCCGCCCGAGGTGGCCGGGTCCGGGTGGATGACCCGGACCGCGCCGTTCTCCAGCAGCGGCCGGAAATTCTCCCGCAGATAGATGTCCTCGCCGGTGCAGGTGGGGGTGGCGACCGAGGTCGTCAGCTCGCGCCACTGCTCGGTGGACTGCCACGGGATCATGTCCTCGACCCAGGCCAGCGCGAACGGCTCCAGCGCGCGGGCGACCCGGATGCATGAGCTCAGCCCGATGTGGCCGAAATGGTCGACCGCCAACGGAATGTCGTAACCCACAACGGATCGGGCGGTCGCGACGAAATCGACGAGATGCTCGATCCCCCGTGGCGTGACCTCGATGCCGGTGAAGGAATGCATGGTGGTCCGGCTGTCCAATGCCCCGGGTGGCGCGATCAGCGCGCCGGGAATGTCCCGCAACAGATCGATCCCGACGTCCATCTTCAGGAAATGAAAGCCGCGCTCGCGCCGCTCCAGCAGCCGTTTGCCCAGCTGCTCCGCCTCGGACGAGCCGGGAGTGTCGGCGTAGCAGAGGATCCGGTCGCGGAATTTCCCGCCGGCCAGGGCGTACGCGGGAACGCCGTACGCCTTGCCGGCGAGGTCCATCAGCGCCATTTCGACGCCGCAGACCCCGCCCGCCTGGCGACCGTGATGACCGAACTGCTTGATCTTGCGGAACAGCCTGTCGACATTGCACGGGTTTTCGCCCAGCAGCCGGCTCTTCAGCATGAGCGCGAACGTCGGGCTGGCGCCGTCCCGCACCTCGCCGTACCCGAAGATGCCCTGGTTCGTGTCGATCCGGATGATGGTCGACCGGAACGGCACGCCAACCAGATTGGCGATCCGCAGGTCGGTGATCTTCAGGTCACTCGGGCGGGAGAATTGACTGACCCTGCTCTGTGGACTCTCCGGACTGTCCGGCACGACTGCTCCTGTCGAATTGTCTGTCTACGCTCAGGCGTTGGAGCTGTTGCTCTCGCGCCATTTCTGGAAGTCGTCCTCGATGTGCGTAGCCCAGGTCCCCACGTCGATCTCGGCCGAGGTGTAGGTCTGCTCGGACAGCCGGAGCTTGCCGAAAACGTCCCGGACCCGGGTGTCCTCGCTGTCCGCGGCGACCTGGGCGGCCAACTGTGGCGGCACGAAGATGACGCCGCTGGGCGTGCCGATCACGATGTCGCCGGGCAGCACGGTCGCCTCGCCGAGCCGGATCGGAATGTTGATCCCGGCCAGTGTCACGTTCTTGATGGCGGTCGGATCGACATCCCGGAAGAAGAGGTTGACGTCGCCCTCGATCTCCATCAGACCCTGCAGGTCACGGACTCCGCCGTCGATCACCGCTCCCGCACCGGTCCGGGAGGTGACGGCCGTGCCGAGATTGTCCCCGACCACCGTGCCGTCCTTCACCTTGCCGAAGATGTCGGTGACCATGACGTCGCCGGTCTGCAGCGTTTCAATGATCCAGGAATTCTGCCGGTCCCCCTCGAGGTGGCCTTCCCGGGCGCCGGCCGCGACCACCGCTGCGTCATAGTCCGGGCGGTGCGGGAGAAACTGGGAGGTGACCGCCCGGCCGACCAGAATGTTGCCCGGGTGGCTCTGTTGCCAGCCGCCGACGAACTGCCGGTCGAAACCGGCCCGGCGCAACACCCCCCAGGCCTGCTCGGTGGTGGCGCCCTTGAGGCGCCGCAGCACGTCGTCGGGGACCCGCGGGCGCCCGTCGGCGAATCGTTCTCCGGTCCATTGGCTGGTCAGCTCGACCATTTCCTGCTGACTCGGTTGGACTCTCATGCCCACGTACCATCATCTCCGTTGCCGCCGGCCGCCGCTGCGTACCGGAAACGCTAGTTGTTCCGCATGTGCAGGACCAGACCTGATAAAGACAATCAGGAATGAGAATAACGTGTCAGCCTGATACGCAGGTCAACTCGTCGACCGGTGCGAGCGCCGCCCGTCCGGCCCATTCCCATTGTGGCGCGGGAACCGTGGCCATGGTGTCCCGGACCGCACGTTGGGCGGCCGATTCCGGCTGATCGGTACGCCACCAGGCGGCGACCTGCCGGTCGCAGTGCGCATCCCGGATCGACAGCGGGCGTACACCGTCGAGTTTCGATACGGCAATGGCCATCGAATTCGTCACACCCACGCCGAAACCGCCGCGCACCAGGGCCACCAGGGTCTGTGGCTGGTTGGTCTGCATGGCCAGCGACGGGCTGATACCGGCCTGGGCGAATGCGTGCAATGTCTCGAACTGCGCCTGTTGCGGCGACTGGGTCTCGCCGATCGTGACGAGCGGCGCATCGCCGAGATCGGCCATGGTCACCGACCGCCGGCCAGCCAGCGGATGCTGCTCGGGCACCAGGGCGACCAGCGGCTCGCGCCACAGCGTCGCGTGCCCCAGTTTCGCCGATCGGGGTTGGGGCATGAGCGGGCGCACCGCCAGCTCGATGCCGCCGCCGAGGAGCGCGTCCTCCAGCTCCAATGTGGACCCTTCGCACAGGGTGAGGTGCACATCGGGATAGTTCTTGCCCAGCAGCTCCAGCACCCGGGGCAACAGATAGACCGCGGCGCTTGGATACAGGCCGACCCGGACCTCGCCGCGCGGCGCGCCATCACTGCGCGCCGCCGTGTCACACAGCGTCCGCAGATTCGACAGCATGGCTTCGGCGTGCGGCAACAGGGCCCGTCCCTGGGCGGTCAACCGGGCCGGATGGGTCGACCGGTCGAAGAGTCGTACGCCCAGCGCGTGTTCCAGCTCGGCGACCTGCACGCTGACCCGGGGCTGCGAGCGGTACAGCGCCGAAGCGGCGGCCGAGAAGCCGTGATGCTCGGCGACCGCGACAAAGCTGACGATCCAGTCGAGGCGGTATTCGTGCCCACGCGTGACGTCCACTGCAACCTCCGGTGAGGTGTCCGGGCTGCTGTATCTGGCTGTATTCGGCTGTGGCTATTTCGAGTATTTCGAGCGCTATTTATCGGTCGGTTTCCGGAAGCCGTCCAGGGCCCGACCGCTGGCGCGGGCGGCGGCGGCCCGCGCGGCGTCCGGATCCCCACTGCAGATGGCCTCGACCACCGCGACGTGGTCGTCGACCATCACCTTCGCGCTATCGCCCCGCGCCTGCATCCGGTGCAGTCCGGTCTCGATGAGATCGGCGATCGGCTGCCGCAGCGATGCCATCACGAAATGCAGGAGGGCATTTCCGGATGCGGCCGCGATGGCCAGGTGCAGGCGCAGATCGAGTTCGCCGAATTTCTCGAAATCGTCCGCGTGCGTGCGCATCTGCACCACGATCTCGCGCAACTCGTGGACCACGTCAGGGGTCAGCCGGGACGCGGCGAGCGCGGCGCTCTCGCTCTCCACCCCTTTGCGAAATTCGTGCACATCGACGCTGCTGATTGCCCGCAGACTCATTCCCCAGTGCAGGAACACGCTGACCAGGTCGGGGCTGAACGGCCTGACCCGGGCCGGTTTCCCGGTGGAAATCTCCAGGATGCTCAACGCCGCGAGCGCGCGCAGCGCCTCCCGGACCACCGGGCGGCTGACACCGAAACTGGCGGCCAACTGCAACTCGGTGGGCAACCGGTCGCCAGGCTGCAGACCCTCGTCGGCCATCCATTCCATCAGCCGACGCGACACCTGTTCGCTCAGCGTCTCGCGCTGCATTGGCGCACTGCCGACGGTCACGACCGGGGCGGGCCGCGGAGTCGAACTCGCCGTCGGCATTGTTTCTCCCTCCACCACCGCGGTCGATAAACCGCGACGCGTGATGCGGGACACTATGACGCCACCAGGAAGCTGTCAAGCTGTCTGACAACTCTTCCCGGCAGCGTCCGGAACCGGCCGCTATCCGCCGCCGACCAGCCGCCGATCAGCCGCCGATCAGCCGTCGATCAGTCGTCGAAGAACCCCGCATCTGCCGGCGCCATATGGGATTGCGCCGCCTCGACGTCGAATTCCACGCCGAGCCCGGGACGGTCCGGCACCTCGATGAATCCGTCCCGCACGATCGGGTCGGGCAGGCCTTTCACGATCGAATACCACCAGTCCGGCTTGCCGACGGGATATTCGAAGGCGATGTAGTTGTCCGGCAGGGTGGCGCACACCTGGACCAGGGCCGCCAGCCCGAGCAGCCCGTCGTTCACCCCGTGCGGCGCGATCAGCACGCCGTGCAGGTCGGCGTATTCGGCCACCCATTTCAGTTCCGCGATGCCGCCGACATCGAGCGGGTCCGGGCCTACCACCCGGACCGCCTGCGTTTCGATCAGCTCGGCGAAATTCTGCCGCAAATAGATCTGCTCGCCGGTGTGGATCGGCGTGCTGGTGGCGGCGGTCAGTTCGCGGTACTGCTTCGGATTGACGTACGGCACGTAGTCGCCGGTGAGCATGTCCTCCAACCACATGATGTGCAGCGGCTCGACCGCGCGAGCGAGCCGGATCGCGTCCGGGACCGTCCATCCGGGACCGAGGTCCAGGGCCAGCCCGATCTCGTCACCCAGGACCTCCTTCATCGCCTCGACGCACGAATAGACATATTTCAGGTCCTGCTCGGTGAGCAGCCCGCGGCTCGGGTGCGACGGCCCGGTGCGGTATTCGCCGTACATCGGCTGCGGAAACTGCAACGCCATCGGGCCGTGGAATGCCAGCGACTGCTTGATCAGCGTGAAGCCCTGCGGCGCGGCCTTCATCGTCCGCATCGCCTCGGCATAGTCGGCCGGCTCGTGCGAGTCCATGGACGGGCGTACGCCGCCGTTGTAGACGCGCACCCGATCCCGGACCTTGCCACCGAGCAGCTTGTAGATCGGCAGCCCGGCCGCCTTTCCGGCGATGTCCCAGAGTGCGATCTCGATCGCACTCACCGCACTGCCCCACGGTTTCGAGCCGGCGAACCGGCGGATCTTCAGCATCACCCGCTCGACGTCGGTCGGGTCCTCGCCGAGAATGAAATCGCGGTAGAGCTCGATGACCGGCTTGAGATACGGCTTCGACGACTCGACCGGGCCGTATCCACTGACTCCGTCGTCGGTGACGATGCGCAGCACCGGCGCGTGACCGATGACCGCGCAGCGCAGATCGGTGATTTTCATCAATACCTCCGTCAGCGACCCGGCGACCAGTTGGTCCGGGACTCGATCTTGTCCTCATCCAGTTCGATACCGAAACCGGCGGCGGTGGGTAGCTGGAATTTCCCGCTCCGCGGCGCCAGCGGCGTCTGCTCGAAATGGTGCCGCCCCGGCATTCCGCGGAACAGGTATTCGGCCATCGGGCAGGTGCCCGGCGACTGGCTCGCGATGACGTGCACCGCCGCGTGCACCCCGTGGCCGTGTGGGACCACCGGCACGCCGAAGGAATCGGCCAGCGCGCAGATGCGTACCAACTCGGTCACCCCGCCGCACCATTCCGGGTCGGCCTGGATGACGCCGAGCGTCCCGTCCTGCAGAAATCGCAGCACATCGGAGCGGTCGTAGAGATGCTCGCCGGTGGCCAGCGGAATCCGGGTGCTGCCGCGCAATGCGGCGAACATGGCGTGCTGGCCCGGTGGGAACGGCTCCTCCAACCAGGTCGGCCGAAGGTGCTCGACCTGCTCGGCCCAGGACCGGGCGTACGCCAGATCCCAGGACATGAAGGCGTCGAACATGATCCGCGCCTGGACGCCGAGAATGCCGCGCAACTGGCCGACCAGAGCGGTGTTGCGGGCCAGCCCCTCGGGGCCGTCGCCCGGCCCGTACGCCATGAACCATTTCTGCGCGGCGTAGCCCTCTTCGGCGAGTGCGGCGGCCAGTGTCTCGACCACGGCCGGTTCGTGTGTCGTGCCGAGGGTGCTGGCGTACGCGGGCACCTCCCGGCGACCGGTGCCGCCGAGGAGCTGCCAGACCGGCGCGTCGTAGGCCTTCCCGCGCAGATCCCACAGCGCGTTGTCGACGGCGCTGATCGCCATCTTGAGATGCCCGTGGCGGGCGTGCCGGTCGCGCCGTTGCAGTTTGTCCCAGAGGATCGAGCTGGCCAGCGCGTCCTCGCCGATCAGAAAACCGGCCAGGGTGTCCACAATGGGCCATGCCGCCTCACGGTCAATGGGGCCGTAGAAACCGGCCGGACCCTGGTCCGTGCTGATCTTCAGATAGAGCGATTCCAGGGTGGTGCTGGCCGTGGTGCTGGCCGGCCCGGGACGGTGTTCGGGATAGAGGTGGAGTTGCTGCACCTGGCTCTGATGTGGGCCGGTCGCCGGGGGCCGGGGGCCCCGCACCGCCTGGATCTCTACCGCCGAAACGGTGAGCTCGCGCATGGGGTGTCATTTCCTTTCGGAATAATCATCATTGGATGGCGGAATAGGCTGCGTCCGATATCGGCCGGTCATCCGCATTCTTCGCGTGTTGGTCGCCTCGCCGCCTCGGTTCGATGTCCGCGATACGCCAAACCTAATGGCCATCGAGCCAATTTCGACAGTCCCCGCAACTTTTCGATCTCCGACGCGCGGCGGTCAAGCGAGCCGACGAATGGGATCGAGGCGACTTGGTCAGCGGAAGGGCGCCGGCTCGGCGGTCGGTACGCGAGGGGCGATCGGCTGCAGGATCTTGCGACGCTCAGGGGTAAGCCGTTCGATCAGTTCGGCGGAATAGCGGTATCCGTGCCGGGTCGCGCCCCAGGACGGGCCGTACCGGTAGATCACCACCCGCCGCTCCCCCGGGTTGGACCGGGAGCTCGCGCCGTGCGACAACCCGTCGCAGAACAGCAGCGCGTCGCCTTTCTTCAGGTGCACCTCGATCACACCTGGCATCGTGTCCATACGCTCGGTCTGGAATTGCTCGAACTGCGGATGGGGCAGGTTGGATTTGTGGCTGCCCGGAATCACCATCGTGCCGCCGTCGCCGGGGCCGATATCGGTCAGCGCCATCAGGATGTTCACCTGTCCACAGCGGAAAAGCCCATCCTTGAAGCGGTACTGCCCCCGCGACGCGCCCTTGTAGCCACCGGAGTGCACGCCGAAATAGCCGCCCTGCCGGCGAATCGAGGCGAAACACTCGTCGATGAAGAGTCCCTGGACGTACGATTCGGTCTCGCCGCAGTACCGGCGTACCCGGCTGATCCAGGACGGATGATCCAGCAGCCGTTCGAACGGTTCGCCGCCCTCGACGATGTTCTGCAGCTCCAGGCCCTTCGCGTCGCCCTCGGTGTCTGAGCGCTGCACGTTGCCCCACCACTCGTACGGCCGGAGCGTCTGCGGAACGCCGTCCAACGCGCCATTGAGGGCGTCGACCAGGTCCGGCTCGATCGCATTCTCCAGGATCAGGTAGCCCCGGAGATCGAAGAGATAGTCGTCGAGGTCCTCAGCAATGTCCCGCTGCGCCGTCATGACGTCAGCGCCCCTCTCGCGATCGGCCGCCCGGATCGGAGGCTGCACCCGCGATGCTACTGGGAATACCGGCCAGATCCACGGTCCGGCCGGGACAGGCCAGATCCGGTCAGAGCGAGGTCGGAGCGAGGTCAGAACGGGTTCAGAACGGTTCAGAACGAGGCCATAACTCCGGTTGTTGATCATGAAGATCCTGACGCGACAAGCCTACGACCCGCCGGCCCAGCTGGCGGGAACTTCATGATCAACAAACCGGGAAGGCGAGCCACCCGGGACGAGGCCCAGGTTTAGTAGGTGATCTCGGTGAAGGCCCGGGTCTGCTCGACCAGCGCCCGCTCGACCGGCAGCCGCTCCATCGACGAGGCGCCGTAGAAACCGTGGATCCCCTCGGCGTTGTTCAACACGTACGCGGCGTCGGCCGGCTCGGCGACCGGTCCGCCGTGCACCAGCACGATCACGTCCTCGCGCACGCTACGCGCGGCGGCGGCCCACTGGGTGGCCAGGCGGGCGGACTCCTCCAGCGTCTTCGCCGTGCCGGCCCCGATGCTGCCGCCGGTCGTCAGCCCCATGTGGCAGACGATGATGTCCGCGCCGGCCTCGGTCATCGCGGCCGCGTCGTCGGTGCTGAACACGTACGGACTGGTCAGCAGGTCGAACCCGCGGGCCAACCGGATCATGTCCACCTCGAGGCCGTACCCCATCCCGGTCTCCTCCAGCCCGGCCCGGAACGTGCCATCGATCAGCCCGACGGTGGGAAAGTTCTGCACCCCGGAGAAACCCTGGACACCCAGCTGGGGAAGGAAAACGTGCGGATCGTAGAACGGGTCGGTGGCGTTCACTCCGGCCAGCACGGGTACGGACCGGACCGCGGTGAGCACCTCCCGGCCCATGTCCACCACGATCTCGTTGGCGTTTCCGTACGCGAGCATCCCGGCCAACGATCCGCGGCCGGCCATCCGGTAGCGACCGGAGTTGTAGATGACCACGAGGTCGATGCCGCCGGCCTCCTCGCATTTGGCCGACAGCCCGGTGCCGGCGCCGCCACCGACGATCGGCTGCCGGTTGGCCACCTTGGCCCGCAGACGTTCGAGAATTTCGTCCCGGTTGACGCGTGGCATGGAATCTCCTCTGGTCGTTGGCTACGCGGATCGTAGAACGGGCCAACCGAGGGCGTCGCGGCCGCACTGGCGGGTCGGCGCCGAGTCGGCCATGATCGAGCCGGCAACGACAACGACCGGGAAGCGGGCGAACTGGTGAGCGTCAACGTGATGCGTACGGACGACTACACCGTCGAGGAGCACCCGTGGGGCCGGCTGGTGTGGATGGTCTCCGGCAAACTGGGCAACTCCGAGAAGCTCACTGTCGGCAAGTGCTTCATCCGGCCGGGCCGGGCCAACCCGCCGCATTACCACCCGAACTGCGATGAGGTGCTGCACGTCGTGCGGGGCCGGATCGAGCACCGGGTCGACGACGAATACGTAGAAATGTCAGCCGGCGACACGATCTCCATCCCATCCGGCCGCATTCACAACGCCCGCAATCTCGGTGACGAGGAAACCGAATTCGTCATCACGTTCAACTCCGCCGACCGGCAGACGATCGGCGAGGTCTGACCGTCAGAGTTTCAGCGCCAGCTCGCGGATCCGCGACTCGTCCACCGTGACGCCGAGCCCCGGCCCGGTCGGCACCCGCACCGCACCGCCGGTGAATTCCAGCCCGTCAACCAGCAATTCCTCGAGCAACTCCGGGCCGTTGAGCTCGGCCGGCAGCGCCAGTCGCATCGTGCTGAAAAGGTGCACCGCGGCCGCAAACGCCACCCCGCAGTCGGTCAGGCCGCTGGCCAGCGGCTCGATCCCGTGCGCCTCGGCGACGTGCGCTGTGCGCAGGACCTGCCGGATCCCGCCGGACTTGCAGACCTTCAGCACCACCATGTCGGCCGCCCCGAAGGTGACGATCTTGGCCAGATCGGTGGCGGTGAAACTGCCCTCGTCGACCGCGACCGGCAACCGGCTGCGGGATCTCACGGCCGCCAATCCCTGCCAATCGGGGCTTTTCACCGGTTGCTCGGCACAGTGGACAGTCGGGACGTCGGCGATCCGGTCCAGCAGCCGGAGGAAATTCGACGGTCGGTAGGACTGGTTGGCGTCCAACCAGATCGGCTTATTGCCGGCTGCCGCGGCGACCGCGTGGATCCGGTCGCTGTCGGACTCCACGTCGCCGGTGATCTTCACCTTGTAGCTCGGGTACGCCGCTGACTCGCGGACCCGGGCCACCATCGCGTCCGGGGTGTCGGCGCCGATCGCCGAACACAGCGGGAGTTCGTCCACCAGCCTCCCGCCGAGCAGTTCATGAATGGGGATTCCGGCGACCTGTCCGGCCAGGTCGTGCATCGCGATGTCGACGGCGGCCCGGGCGAACGGCATTCCGTTGGAGACCGACGGGCTCAATGCGGCATTCGCCCGTTCGTGAAAGAGCGCGCTGTCGAACGGGGACAGCCCGATGGCGATATCGGCGAGATGGTGCCGCACCACGGCGACCATCGTCTCGATCGTCTCGTAGCTCCAGGTCGGCAGCGCTCGCTGCTCGCCCCAGCCGACCCGGCCGTCGTCCGTCTCGAGCCGGACGAAAAGCACCGGTCCGGTCATGCCGGGGCCGTTCACGCTGCCACTGCCCAGGGTGAACGAGTGTCGGAACGGGACGGACGCCGGAATAGCTGTCACAGAAGCGATCCGGGTCATGCGGCGACGTTCCAGGCACGCGCGTCGACGAAACTCGGGCCCTTTTCCTGCCGGTCGAGCCAACCGACGATGTCGCGCACCACAAAATCCAGCAACGCCAGATGTCCCTGTTCGGTGTCGCCGGCCACGTGCGGGGTGAGCAGTACGTTCGCCGCCCCACGGATCCGCTCGTCCAGCTTCGGCGGCTCCCTGTCGTAGACGTCCAGCGCGGCCGAGATGCGGCCGGAGGCGAGCTCGTCGAACAGCGCGTCCTGGTCGAGGGCCGCACCGCGGGCGGAATTGATCAGCAAGGCGCCGTCGGGCAGCGCCGCGAGCAGCTCGCGGCCGATCATCCCGGCGGTCTCGGGCGTGGACGGAACGTGCAGCGAGACGATCTCGTGGTCCATCGCCTCCCGCAGCGACACCTTCCGTACGCCAAGCGCCGCCGCGGCCTCGGCGGTCAGATACGGATCGTAGACATCGACGGTGAGGTCGAACGGGGCCAGCAGCCGGAGGAATGCCCGGGCCGTCGAGCTGGCACCGATCAACCCGATGTGCCGGCCGTGCAACTCCTGACCGCGCAGGCTGCCGTCCTTCCACTGACCGGCCCGCAGGCGCGCATCGAAGGCCGGCAGCCGGCGCAGCATCGTCAGCGTCGAGGCGAGGCAGAATTCGGCGACGGAGTCAGCAATCCGCCGGCCGGCCGAGAAGACCGCGATACCTCGGTCAAAGGTCGATTCCGGAACGAGTTTCTTCACCGATCCGGCGGCGTGCCCGATGGCCCGCAAATCCGGGGCCGCGTCCAGCATCCGCTCATCCAGCGACGGCGTGCCCCAACTGGTCAGCAGCACCGTCGCGCCCGGCAGCCGTTCGGTCAGCTCCGCCGCGGTGAGCTCGCCGCCCGCGTTCCAGCTCATCTCGAACCGGTCCTCCAGGAAATCCCGGCAGGCCGCCGAACACACGTCCTCGAGCCGGGCCGCCCCCGACGCCACCACCGCACGCTGCCGCATCGCACCTCCATGCCAGTCCGACTTCGCCTTATCCGGAAAGCGCTTTCCGGATCGCTGGAACCTATCCCACCCGCCGCGACCCGGTCAAGCACTGCGGCGGCGCAGCCAGAGCGTCGCGAGCACCGGAAGCACCAGCGGCAGCAGGCCGTACCCGGAGCCGAAATGGGACCACACGGTCGCGTCGGGAAAGGCGGTCGGCCAGGCCACACTGGCCGATCCGACCGCCAGCACACCGGCAAATTCCGTTGCGCACCAGGCCATCGCGGCGCGCGGTGAGGCGATGCCGTGCCCGACCCGGAGCAGCACCAGCAGGCCGACCAGGTACGTCGCGGCGGGCAGCGCCGACAGCCCGTACGCGAGCGGCGCGCGACCGGCGTGGGTAGCCAACTGGACCGCACTGCGCGCTCCGGCCGCCAGCACGAAAACAGCGTAACCGGCGAGCAGGACCCGACCCGGACCGATCCGGCGCCGGGTCGCGACCTCAGCCACCGGAGGTCACCCGCCAGGTGGTCTGCATCCGCACCACCACGACCGCGGCCAGCACCAGCGCGACAGCCAGCAGCGCCGCCGGCCAGGGTCCGTCGTCGCGGGCAACCTGGGTCGCGGCGGCCGGAAGCACGAGCAGCGAGGTGATCAGATAGGCGAGGTGCGTCGCCGATTCCGCGGGCCGGTGGCCACGGAGAAAGCCGGCGAGCCTTACTTGACTAAGATCGTCCAGAGAGACGTGAACCACTTCGCGGATTGTCCGATCACGGCCAAACGCGGCCTACCGGGGCATCGGTGCCGCGACCAGTCGACGCAATGTATGCACGTGATGGTCAGGATCGAGCCGGGACTCGGGCTGATCTGGCGGCCACCAGATGAGCCCGCGCAGGAAATAGCTCAATTCGCACAGCCAGAGGCGCTGGTCGAGATCGGTGACGTCGAACATCGCCGGATAGTCCTCGACCAACCAGGACAGGTACGGCAGCGGCGAGCCGTCGGTGGAGTCACCCTGCGACATGCGGACCAGCGACACGAGTTCCAGGTCCGGCGGCCCGATCCGGGCCCACTCGAAATCCAGCACCGCGGTGATCCGTCCACGATGGACCAGGAAGTTGCCCAGGGTGGCGTCGCCGTGCACGATGCCCTGCCGGCCGGCCAGCGGATCGGTGCCGGCGAGCGAGCGGATGCGGTCGGCCGCCGCCTCGATCAAGGTCGGGTCGACGTGCTCCAGGCTCTTGGCCAGGTCGACCATGGCCAGGGCCCGCGGCGCCGGCAACGGAACGAGATCCGCCGCCCACACCGTCATCGGGTCCGCCGGATCGAGCTCCGGCCGAGCCGCCATCAGTGCCGCGACGTCCGGCGGCGGCACCCAGTCGTGCAGGGCGGCCAGAATTGCGGCGATCTCGCCAAACAGGCTGCGCAGCTCGGATTCGGGCATGGTCGTACTGATCGACTCGATCGACCGGCCCGGCATCCGAGTGGAGATCATCCAGCTGAGCTGGTCGGTGCGCCCGGAGCCGACGACCGGCGCGTGCGGAACGGCGGCCGGGAGGGCTTCGAGCAGCCGTGCCTCGCGGATCAGCCGGCCCCGGTCCGCGCGCCAGCACACCCGCAGGACGGCGTCGTCGAGCAGCCACGCGTCATTCGAATTCCCGCCGATGAATTCCGGCTGCCGTGGGACCCGGACGGGCAGCACGTCGCGGAGCTGGTCCAGCCGCCACCTGGCGGCGTCCGCACTCCACGGCTCGGCCTGCAGCGGAGCCGGCAGCGGCGGCGAATCGACGTACATCGGCGCGATCGTACCCGTCGGCTGTCCCCGGCCACCCGTGCATTTCCCGCTCTGCATTGCCCATCTCGCATATCCCCACCCCGAGATCTCCGCCATCCCGAAGTTCCCGCTACCCCCCGCAACCCCAAAAGTGTCGATCATGAAGTTCCCGACGCGACACGCCGGCGACACGCCCATGGTTCTGCAACTAACTTCATGATCACCGGGGTGCAGGGGCTGATCATCGGGGCGTTCGGTTGGGCCGGCGGAGCGGGCCCGCGCTAGGCTGCCAGCCTTTCCAACCGAGGGAGTGACGTGTCGGACAGAGCGCCGCGGGTGTTGCTGGACGCGACGGCGGTGCCCGCCAATCGGGCCGGTGTCGGACGGTACGTCGATTCACTGGTACCGGCCCTGGTCACCGCCGGCGTAGAGCTGAGCCTGGTGTGCCAGCACTCCGACGCCGAGCATTACGCGACCCTGGCGCCGCAGGCCCGGATAATCCCCGGCGCACCCGCACTGGCCCGCCGACCGGCCCGGTTGGCCTGGGAGCAGACCGTACTGCCCAGGATCGCGCGCCGGGCCAACGTCGACGTGCTGCACTGTCCGCATTACACAATGCCGCTGCACTCGCCGGGCCCGGTCGTGGTCACCATTCACGACGCCACCTTCTTCTCCCAGCCGCAGACGCACACGAAGGTCAAGGGCCCGTTCTTCCGATCCGCCACGAGGACGGCGCTGCGGCGCGCGGCCCGCTGTGTCGTACCTTCGCTGGCGACCCGGGACGAACTCGTCCGGCTGCTGAACGCCGACCCGGCGCGAATGAACGTCGCGTACCACGGTGTCGACCGTTCCACCTTCCGCATACCGACCGACGCGGAGAAAAAGCAGGTGCGGTCGAGCCTCGGACTGAGTGATCGCCCGTATATCGCTTTTCTCAGCACGCTGCAGCCACGGAAGAACGCGCCGAACCTCATTCGTGGTTGGATCGCGGCCGCCGCGGATCGGGCCGAGCCGCCGGCTCTCGTGCTGGCCGGCGGAAAGGGCTGGGACGACACCATCGACGACGCGATCGCCGCGGTGCCGGAGCGGCTACAGGTGTTGCGGCCGGGTTACCTGCCGGTCGAGGACCTGCCCGGCTTTCTCGGCGGCGCCGATGTGGTGGCATATCCCAGCTATGGCGAGGGTTTCGGGCTGCCCGTCCTGGAGGGAATGGCCTGCGGTGCACCCGTTCTCACCACCCGCCGGCTTTCGATGCCCGAGGTCGGCGGTGACGCGGTCGCCTACTGCGAGACGGATGCGGAATCCATCGCTTCCGGACTCGAACGGCTGCTCGACGATGCGGGGCTACGCCGTGAACTCGCCACCGCGGGCCCGCCCAGGGCGGCCGAATTCTCCTGGGCGGCGAGCGCGGAATCCCATCTGGCCGCCTATCGGGAAAGCATCGAGTCGCACTAGCTGGCCACTAGCATGCCTAACGTGGAAATACCTCAGGACAGCGTCGAGACCTGGTCAACCGAATTCGACCGCAGCTGGCTCGTATTCGACGGCGGCGGCGTTTTCGGCGGCCTGCTGCTTGCCACCATGCACCGCGCCGCGATGCGGGCGACCGGTCTGGAGCCAATCAGCATCGCGGCCCAACTGCCGGCCGCCGTCTCCCCCGGCGAGCGGGTCGACGTCCATACCTCGATCACGCGCGCCGGCCGGCACAGCCAGGACGTCGAGGTAGCAATAATCCAGAGTGGACAGACCCGGGTCACTGCCACCGCAACCGTTGCCGCGACGGCGGATTCGCCGGTCGACACCCCGCTGCGGCCGCCGGATCACGGACCCGAGGACGGCGAGCCGGTGACGCTGCCGGTGGAGCTCGCCGCGTTCTCTCAGCATTACGAATACCGCGCCATCGGTCCCAGCCGGCCGCTGGGCGGCGGGCCGGAGCCGTTTCTGGCCGCCTGGATCCGGCCGCGGGTGCCCGCCACCGCGCCCGCCGCCTCCGTCGTTGCGATGCTCGACGCCCTCGCGCCGGCATTGTTCGCCGTACGGAGGTCCCCGGTCCCGATCCCGACGCTGGAGTTCAGCGCGCATCTGACCCCCGGCCCGACGCCGACCGGCTGGCTGTTCCTGACCCAGCGCACGCTCTGGTCGACCGGCCGGTTCTGCGTCGACGAGGCGATCGCCATCGACGAAACCGGCAAACAGGTCGGCACCGCCCGGCAGGTCCGACAGATCCGCCGCCCGCGGCAGCAATCCTGAGGCATCGATTGCAGACCCCGGCGTCGTCGTGAAAGTGTGACTCCTCGATACGGAAAAGAGACGTGGAACGGGGCCGGGGAATCCGAGCCGCCGACACCGCCTGGAACGAGGACCATCGACATGACGACAGCTTCGGCCCGCCGGACCCTGGGCGCCAACGGTCCCGAGGTCAGTGCCATCGGATTCGGCTGCTGGGCCATCGGTGGCCCACATACCCGCGACGGCCAGCCGATCGGCTGGGGCGTCGTCGACGACGACGAGTCGGTCGCCGCGATCCATGCCGCACTGGATGCCGGCGTGACATTCTTCGACACCGCCGACGTATACGGCTGCGGCCACAGTGAGCGGATCGTCGCGCGGGCCTTGAAGGGTCGGCGGGACGGCATTGTGGTGGCCACGAAATTCGGTTACACCTACGACGAGGAAAAGCGCGAGTCGCCCGGCGAGGAGGCGACCCCGGACTACATCCGCACGGCCTGTGAGGCGAGCCTGCGCCGGCTGGAGACCGACACGATCGACCTCTACCAGTTCCACCTCGGCGGCTACCCGCTCGACCGGTCGCAGGATGTCCTCGACGTCCTGGCGGAGCTTGTGACGGCCGGCAAGATCCGCTCATTCGGCTGGAGCACAGACGATCCCGAGCGGGCCGAGTTCTTCGCCCGCAGCCCGCACTGCGCGGCGATCCAGCAGTCGTTCAATATCCTCAGTGGAAACGCGGAGACCCTGGCGGTCTGCGAACGCAACGGCCTGGCCAGCATCGTCCGCGGCCCGCTCGGAATGGGCGCCCTGACCGGAAAGATGCAGCGCGGCACCCGGTTCTCCGATCAGGATGTGCGGCACGGCTGGGATTTTGACGGCGCCCAGGCCAAGACGCTGGAATCGGTTGAGCGGGTACGCGACATTCTCACCGGCGGCGGGCGCACCCTGGCCCAGGGTGCATTGGGCTGGCTACTCGCCCGCAGCCCCAATTTCGTCCCGATTCCTGGTGTCCGCACGGTCGCCCAGGCGACTGAGAATGCCGGGGTGCTGGAAACCGGCCCGCTCTCGGCGACGGAAATGGCCGACGTGGACAAGGCACTCAGCCCGACGGTGTAAACGAACCCGGTGAGACCGGCGGCCGGGCTCGGATCGCGGTCAGTCCGTCGCCGCTGACCTCGACCGGGCCGGCCGCGTACGGCAGCAACACCGTGTCGCCGCGGGTGAGCGGCAACGAGCCGGAGCCCTCGCTCCAGCGCAGTTCACCGGTGCCGTCGAGCACGATCAGCACGCCGTATCCGGCCTCAAGCCTGACCTTCGGACGCGGGCTGATCCGTTCCGCCCGGAAAAAGGTGTCGGATTCCGCGGGGAATGCGAGATCCTCGCGGCCGCTGCGCAACACGTCCAGCCGGTCCGGGCCGGTAGCCCAGCGGTTAACGCACTGCAATGCCACGTCGTATCCCAGTCCGAGGTGGCCCTCCACCGGTCCGTCGAGGTCAAATCCTTTCCATTCCAGGAAAATCGAAAAGTCGGTCGGCTCCTGCAACTCCACGAGAAGGATGCCCGAGCCGATCGCGTGTGGCAGCCCGGCGGGCACCAGAATTGTGTCTCCCGGCGCGACGCCGACCTCGTTGGTGGCCGCGAGCATGGCGTCGGCCTCCTGATCCTGGCACCAGGCGGCAAGCTGACCGGCCTCGATGTCCCTGCTGAATCCGAGGTGGACCGTCGCATCGGGCCCGGCGTCCACGATCAGCCATGCCTCGGTCTTTCCGTACGGGCTCGCAAGGTGGTCGGTGGCGAATC
>DATAVB010000122.1:0-8523 GCA_036267955.1 Mycobacteriales bacterium
GTGATCGCCGAGGTGCTGCCGGCCGGGAAGGTGGACGCGGTGGCCGGGCTGCAGGCGTCCGGACGGGTGGTGGCGATGGTCGGCGACGGCGTCAACGACGCGGCCGCGCTCGCCCAGGCCGATCTGGGACTGGCGATGGGCACCGGCACCGACGTGGCGATCGAGGCCTCCGATCTGACCCTGGTCCGCGGCGATCTGCGGGCCGCGGCCGACGCGATCCGGCTGTCCCGCCGGACTCTCGGCACGATCAAGGGCAACCTGTTCTGGGCCTTCGCCTACAACGTCGCCGCCCTGCCGCTGGCCGCGCTCGGCTTTCTCAACCCGCTCATCGCGGGTGCGGCCATGGCCGTCAGCTCGATCTTCGTGGTCTCCAACAGCCTGCGGCTACGCCGTTTCCATCCCTGATCGGCCCTCCGTTTCCTTGACCTGACCCCCCGGGCCGCCGCCCCGGTTTCATGATCGTGAGTGGATTTGGCACCTGTACGGGTATCAAATCCACTCACGATCATGGAAAAGCGGCCGAGGGAATCCGGAATCACCCGGTCAGCGGGGCGAGGGTGGCGGTGAAGGTGTAGCGGCCGGAGCCGACCTCGCATGGCACGGCGCCGTCGATCGGTGCGCCGGCCGAGATGCCGCCGTCGGCCAGCGACCGGTCAGCCTCGCGGACCGAGGCCGGGTCGTTGGTCGGCACATGCACGGTCGCCACCGCGCCGGGCGGCACCCGCACCTCGAGGGTCAGCCGGCCGTCGTGGGTCGACCAACTGCTGGTGATCCGGCCGGTCGGCGCGTCGTACGACGCCTCGGCCGAATCCAGCCGCCCGCCCGGCCGCGGCCGTACCACCAATTGCCGGAACCCCACCGAATCGGCGGCCTGGTCAATTCCCGCGACATCGGAATACAACCACGCCCCCACCGAACCCAGGGAATAGTGGTTGAACGAATTCATCGCCACCGGGCCGAATCCCTGTTCCTCGGTCCACCCGTCCCAGCGCTCCCAGATCGTGGTGGCGCCGTGCTTGATCGAATAGCCCCAGGACGGATAGCGGTCGTCGTGCAACAGGTCGTACGCGAGCTCGGCGTGGCCGAACCGGGCCAGCACCGGGCAGATCAGCGACACCCCGGCGAATCCGGTGGTGATCGACCGATCCCGCTTTTCCAGGTCGGCGACCAGATGCTCGACCGCGAGCGGCACGAGGTCGGCCGGCAACAGGTCGAACGCCAATGGCAGCAGGTATCCGGTCTGGGTGTCGCCGGTTATCCGGCCGTCCGCGGAGACGAATTCCGCGACGAATGCCGCCGCGATCTTTTGCCGCAATTCCGAATACCGGCGGGCGATATCGTCCTCGCCGAGCGCCTTCGCCGCGGCCGCGGTCAATTCGGCGCTCCGGGCGAAATAGGCGGTGGCCAGGACATCGCGCGAGGTGCATACGCCGACCTGCAGCCAGTCGCCGTAGTGGCTGCCGACCCGGCGGCGCCAGATCAGGTCGGGATTGTTGTGGTGTACGAAATCGACCCAGCGGGTCATCATCGGCAGCGAACGGCGCAGCATCCGCTCATCGCCATAAACCCGATAAAGGTGCCACGGCACGATCGTCGCCGCATCCGCCCACGCCGGCGTGCCGTTACGCTTGGTCATCAGGTGCGGCGCGACATCCGGAAGGGCGCCCTCGTCGGTCTGCGCGCCGGCGAGGTCGTCGAGCCAGTTGTCGAAGAACGTCAGCACGTCGGCGTTGTAGCAGGCCGTCGGCAGGAAGATCTGGGCGTCCGCGGTCCAGCCGAGCCGCTCGTCCCGCTGTGGGCAGTCGGTCGGCACGCTGACGAAATTGCCCCGCTGACCCCAACGGATATTGCTCATCAACTGCCGCACTCCGGCGTCGGAGCAGCTGAAATCACCGGCCACCGGGGTGTCGGAATGCATAGCCCGACCGAAAATGTCCGCTGTGGACAGTTCACCGGGATAGCCGTCGACCTCGGCATAACGGAAGCCGTGCACGGTGAAGGCCGGTTCAAAAGTCTCGACCGGCGCACCGCCCGTCACGTAATAGTCGGTGGCATCGGCGGTACGGAGATTCTCGGTGTAGAGGCCGCCGTCGGATTCCAGCATTTCCCCGTGCCGCAGCCGGATCCGGGCCCCCTCCGGCGCGTCGCGCACGGTCAGCCGGATCCGGCCGGCGAAGTTCTGTCCAAAGTCGACGATGAACCGGCCGTCGCCCCGCGGCACGACCGATACCGCGGCGATGTCCTCGATCACCCGCACCGGCTCGGTCCGCGCCGCGAACAGCGTCGAGGTGTCCGACCCGGCGACGGCCACCGGACCCCACGAGCTGTCGTCGTAGCCCGGCGAGGACCACGCGCCCAACTCGCGCCGGGCATCGTACGACTCACCCATCAGCAGGTCGGCGTACCGCAGCGGACCGGGGCTCTCCCGCCATGATCCGTCGGTCGCTACCACCGTGCGCGAGCCGTCGGGATGCTCGATGACCAGCTGCGCGAAGAGCTGCGACCGCGGCCCGTAATGCTGCCCGTGATGCCGGGTGTCCCAGCCGACACAGCCGGCATACCAGCCCTCGGCGAGGATCGCGCCCAGCGCGTTCTCCCCTTCCTGCAGGGCATCGGTCACGTCGTACGTCTGGTAGGCCAGCCGGAACCGGTAGTCGGTCCAGCCCGGGGTGAGCTCGTCCTCCGCTATCCGCCGTCCGTTGATCTGCAACTGGTAGAGGCCGTGCGCGGTGATGAAGATCCGGGCCCGGCTGACCGGTTGGGAAAGTTCGACGGTGCGGCGCAGGTACTGCAGCGAGGCCAGCCGGGCGGTCCGTTCGCCGCGCGGCTCATCACTGTCGACCGGTGGATCGGTCAGCGGGTCGTTCTCCGGGTCGTGCTCGATCCAGGACGCCGCCCATTCGTCGGAATGCAGAATTCCGGTCTCGAAGGTGGACGTCGCGACCGGCCGGTCTTCCCCGGAGGCATCCCGCACTGCCACCTGCCAGGAGTAACTGGCGCCGGACACCAGGGGCGCGCCGGCATAGTCGACGTGCACCGCGTCGCTCTCAATCCATCCGGTGTCCCAGACCGGTGCGCCGGCGGCGGAAACCGTTACCCGGAAGGCGGTCTGGGTGTCGCCGCGGCGTGGTGAGGTCAGTCGCCAACTCAGCCGCGGCGTACGACTGTCGATGCCCAGCGGAGCGGTGCGGTATTCGCAGCGCAGGTCGTACGGCGCCAGCGCCTCGCTGGCCGGAACCTCGGGCGCGCTCCACTGGCTCACAAGTGTCCTCTCCAAGGGTCATACCGGCCCTCGGCAACCTAAGTCGTCGGCTAAACGCTGTCAATCGCCTCCGCATATGCCCGCACGGCCACGATTCTGGCGCTCGGGTCGCCGTTCGTCGCGGCGACGCTGACCCGAATCCGGGCGGTCGAGACCGGCTCTGCCGGCGTGTGCCGGTGGTGCCGGGTACGGTTGGATTCCACTGTGGCAATGGGGATCCAGCCGTCCTGCCAGGCCTCGACCCGGTAGTCACGGACCAGGCTGGGCATGATCTCGAACGGCGTCCGGTGGTGGTGCAGGTTGATCAGATCCTCATTCACGTCGTCGTCGAAAATGAGGTCGAGCTGCCCGACGGTGACCGGCTCCGGCCAGGTGAGCGTGAGCGATTCGGCGGCGCCCGGTGCGATCGGCTCGGAGACCCATTCGTGCGGTCCAGCGAACGGACGGGCGAAGCCGTCGATCACCTTCGCCGGGGCGTAGGCGCCGGTGTCCGGCGTGGCCTTGAGGCACACGCTGCGCCGGTGCAGCGGCTTGGCCGACCATTCCCGGGACGGCTCCTGCACATCCTCAGCCGGCGGCACCCGGGAGAAGCACAGCATCCCCGGTGTCGGCTCGTCGGCCAGGTAGACCGAGACCTCCGGATTGGCGTGCAGCCGGAGGAAGGCGTTGCCGGCCCGGTCGGGGTTGAACGGGAGCCGCAGCTGGACCCATTGTTTCTCACCCGGTCCGACCGCGACGGTGTCGGTGGCGACGAGGCGCTCCGGCACGTAGTTCTGGCCGAGCATCGGGTCATACAGGTCGACGATCATCTCGGTCCCGGCCCGCGCGTCCACCATGAGGTCCACCGTGTCCAGTCGAGGATCCACCGGGATCGTGATTCCCACCTCGGCGTCCAACGGCCACGATTCGGAGGCGTTCTCGATGTGGATCGCGGCAAGGGTGCTCGAGGCGGTGACCACCGCGTCCCGGGCCAGATCGGACGGATCGTCCAACGGCAGGCCGAGGACCGAGGCATCCTGGCGGAGCAGGGTGCGGACCAGGTCGCCCCGGTGACGCTCGGACAGCTGCCGCGGAGTCACCGCGTGCGAATGGCACAGCGCCGCCGCCGTGCCGGCTCCCTCACCGATGACGCCACAGGTCGCCATCACCCGGGTCGAGCCGAACGCGACGTGGCTGGCGGAGATATCGCGGCCGGCGACCAGTAGATTGCGGACGTTGCGAGAATACAGGCTCCGGTACGGAATGTGATAGACACCCTTGGCGTGCCGGTGCTTCGACCCGGCCTCGGGCGCATACATGCCGAGCGGCGGGTGCAGATCGATCGACCATCCGCCGAACGCCACCCGGTCGTCGAATTCGACCTGGTCCATGATGTCGTTCTGGGTCAGCACATGGTCACCGAGAAAACGACGATATTCCCGCTTTCCGGGCAGCGCCCCCACCCACTCCAGCGCCATGGTGTCCGCGTCGAATTTCCCGGAATTCTTGATGTGGTCCCAGATCCCGTAGATGGCCGCCCACAGCTCGTCCCGGATCATCTCGTTGTCGTCGACGATGTCGTGCTCGCCGCCGAACTCGATCCACCAGTACGCGCAGCCGTTGTCCCCGGCCTTGATGATGCGCCGCTCAGGAATCGTGGTCTTCGTGATGTCCTTGGCGAAGCTCGGCGGGACGAATTTCGACGGAGCTCCGGTGTCCTTGGTGTAGAAGAGAAGGGTGCTGCCCAGGGTCAGCTCGTCGGCGACGTCGGGGGCGAACGACTCACCGTGCTCCTCCCGGCCCTCCCGGCCGATCCGGTGTTCGGCGCCGGCGAGGAGCCCGATAAGGCCGTCACCGGTGCAGTCGAGGAACAGCGGCGAGCGAAATACGGTGCTGATTTCCGAACCCATCGTCCACCCGGTGACCGACTCGACGACGCGGTCACCGGCCGGGCCGGTGGCGACTATTTCCCGTACATCGGTATTCAGGAAGACGGTGATGTTGGGCTCCGCCCGGACCGCCTCGAGCACGACGAGATCCCAGTAGTAGGGGTTTCCGTCCGGATTGCGGAACTGGTTCTCGACGAACAACTCCCCCATGATGCCGCCCTCGCGGGCATTGCGGTTGGACCCGTGGCCGGTCGCCCCGCAGACCCAGACCCGCACCTCGCTGCTCGAGTTGCCGCCCAGCACCGGGCGGTTGTTGATCAGCGCCACCTTCTTTCCCAGGCGTGCCGCGGCCACCGCCGCGCACACCCCGGCCAGGCCGCCTCCGACGACGGTGATGTCCGACTCGACTTCCTGCGACCGCATGTGGGTAGCACTTCCTTAGTTTGTGGGCTATTTGAGCCCGGTGTGGCTCAGGGCCTGGAGGAATTGGCGTTGGAAGATCAGGAACACGATGACCATCGGCACGATCGAGGACGTCGCGCCGGCCATCGCCAGCCCGGCCGACAGTCCGCCGCTCTCGTCAACGAACTGGGTGAGGCCCAGCGGCAGGGTGTAGTGGCTCGTGCTGCTCAACATGATCAACGGCGTCTCGTAGCTGTTCCACGAGCCGACGAACCCGAGAATCGCCAGCGCGGCCAGCACCGGCCGGGCCAGCGGGAGGTAGATCCGCCAGTAGATGTGCCATTCGTTCGCTCCGTCGATGCGGGCCGCCTCGGCCAGCTCACCCGGAACGGAGGAGAAGTACTGGCGCATGAGAAATGTCCCGAACACGGTGAACATCGACGGCAGGATCAGCGCCCACAGCGTGTCGTAGAGGCCGAGCTCCTTGAAGAACATGAACCGCGGTACGAGGAGCAACTGGGTCGGCACGATCGACGTCGCGATATAGAGCATGAAAATCTTGTCGCGGCCCCGGAAGTGCAGGCGGGCGAAGGAATAGCCCGCCAGCGACGAGGTGAGCAGCTCGCCGAGCACGCTGATCACCGCTACGAAGAGCGAGTTGCCGAAGAACCGGACCAGCGAGTACTGCCCGGTCCAGACACTCGTGTAGTTGCTCCACTGGACCGGATTGGGGATCCAGTGCAGCGGCACCTGGAAGACGTCGATGTCGCGCTTGAGCGATGAGGAGACCATCCAGAGGAATGGTGCCGCGAAGAGCAGCGCGATGACCCACATGAGAATGCTGGCCAGCGTCTTGCGGACCGCGCGGCGCTGCCGACGGCGGCGCTGCACCTCGGTGCGAGCCAGCGGCGGGGCGGCCAGCCGGGAAACGGTGACACCACTCATGTGTAGAGCCCCCTTCCCTTCTGATAGCGCCACATACACAGCGTCAACACCAGTACGCCGGCGAAGGTGATGACGCCCATCGCCGCCGCGTAACCGAATTTGTAGTACTGGAAGCCGTTTTGGTACATGTAGTAGGCCAGTACGGTGGTCGAGTTACCCGGCCCGCCCTGGGTGAGAAACGCCATCATGCCGAAACCCTGTGACGTGCCGATGAACGAGGTGATGGCGAGAAACGTCGTGGTCGGCATCAGGGCCGGCCAGGTGATCGTCCAGAACCGGCGCCACGGTCCGGCGCCGTCGGCCATGGCCGCCTCGTGCAGTTCGTGCGGCATGTCCTGCAGTGCCGCCAGATAGATCACGGCCTCGTACCCCATCGCCGACCAGACGTGGATCAGCACGAGCGCCGGCAGCGCCGAACCGCTGGACACCAACCACAGTGGACCGTGATGCACACCGATCAGGGCCAGGCCCCGATTGAGGATCCCGGAGTCGGGATTGAGCACCAGCAGCCACACCATGCCGATGGCAACGGTGTTGACCATGCTCGGTATGAAGAACACCACGCGCAGGACGGCCCGGCCGATCAGCGGCTGGTTGAGCGCCAGCGCCAGCATCAGCCCGAATGCGATCGAGAGCGGAACGCCGAGCCCGGCGAAGAACACCGTACGGAGCAGCGCTTTCCAGAATCCGGCGTCGGAAAAGAGATTGGTGAAGTTGGTGATCCCGGCCCATTGGATGCCCGACAGCCCGGACACCACGTTCCAGTTGGTGAACGAGATCGCCAGTCCGGCGAGCACCGGTACGAGGGTGAAGCAGAGCAGACCCACCAGGTTGGGGGCGACAAAGGCCCAGGGCACCCACCACCGGATGCGCCTGCGATGGGCGGTCGGACCGGCCGCCGCGACCACGGCGGGCTCGGCGACCGGCTGCAGCGTGGTCACGGGTCAGCTGTTCTTCTTGATCGCGGCATCGCACTGTTGCTTGGACTGTTTCGCCCAGTCCGCCACGGACATCTTGCCGAGCAGGCACTGCTGATTCAGCGACGTGGTGATCGTCGACATTTCGGCCGCCGCGGTGGTGATCGTGTCGAGCGGGATCTTCTTGCCCGGGGCCAGGATCGTGGCAGTGGCCGAATCGACGTCGTAGAGCTTGGCCGCGTCCTGGCCGAGCAGCGCCGACATGATCGCGTCCTGCGGCATTCCCGCCATTGAGGGCAGGCGCCCGCCCTGGACCATGTACTGCGCACCCTCGGTCATCCACCATTTGATCAACGTCCAGGCGGCGTCCTGATTCTTGGACCGCTTGGTGATGGCCAGGAAGTCGCCGTATGCGCCGAGATCCCAGTATTTTTTGTTCTTCGCCGGCACCGGGACCGGCTTGATCAGGGTCTTGAAGTCGTGCGGATAGTTCTTGGTGTCATTGATGTAGCGCAGCAGGTACGCGGTATTGATGAGCATCCCGACCTTGCCGGTGAGAAACACCGACTGCGGATAGACCTGCAGTTTCTGGGCCAGGATCTGGGTCTCCGGGAGCGCCGACCTGTCCTTGATCATGTCGACGTTGAGTTGCATCGAGGTGCTGAAAACCGGGTCGTCGTAATTGGACGCCTTGCCGCCCGCCTTGTACGTGTCGTTCGGGCCGAGAGTCTGCCGGGCCAGGTCGGGAGTCGTGAAGGTGCCGAAGGTGTTCGAGCCGGACAGCTTCTTGCAGACACCGCGGAAATCGTCGGTGGTCCAGGCGTCCGGCACGGTGATCTTCTTCGCGTCCAGCATCGACTGGTTCATCATGACCGGCGACGGTGTCGCGGCGGCCGGAATGGTGTAGGCCTTGCCGCCGAAGATGTAGTTGGATTGCGGCTTTCCGCCGACCGCGAACGGCGCGAACTGCGACTCGGCGGCGATGCGGCCGGAGATGTCGACGAAGAGCCCGGCACCGACCCGTTTCGCCACGTCCGAGGCACTGTAGGAGACGACGATGTCGATCTCCACGCCGCCCTGCAGTGAGGTGTCGACCTTGAGATTGCCGGTCTCGTCGTTGACGTAGCGG
>DATAVB010000123.1:0-10703 GCA_036267955.1 Mycobacteriales bacterium
GATGTCGACTGCTGTGAGGTGGAACGGTGACCTTGTTGGATTCCATGCACGAGCCGGCCGACGTGAAGCGGCTGGGTGCTGACCAACTTGCTGAGCTGGCCGGCGAGATCCGATCGTTCCTGATCGCGGAGGTCGCCAAGACCGGCGGCCATCTGGGCCCGAACCTGGGCGTGGTGGAGCTGACGATCGCGCTGCACCGGGTCTTCGACTCCCCGCACGACCAGATCCTGTTCGACACCGGCCACCAGAGCTACGTACACAAGCTCCTGACCGGACGGCACGACTTCTCCCGGCTGAAGGCGAAGGGCGGGCTGTCCGGTTATCCGTCCCGCGCGGAGTCGGTGCATGACGTCATCGAGAACTCGCATGCCTCAACCGTGCTGAGCTGGGCCGACGGCATCGCCAAGGGCCACCAGGTCGGCGGACACTCGGACCGGCACGTGGTCGCCGTGGTCGGCGACGGGGCGCTGACCGGCGGGATGGCCTGGGAGGCGCTGAACAACATCGCCAGGGCCACCGACCGGCCGCTGGTCATCGTCGTCAACGACAACGAACGCTCGTACTCACCGACGATCGGCGGCGTTGCCACCCGCCTCGCCGCACTGCGGACCAGCGCCGCGTACGAACGGGTGATGGAGTGGGGCAAGAACACCCTCTCGACCGCACCGGCCATCTATCGACCGCTGCATGGCGCCAAAAAGGGGCTCAAAGACTTCATCGCACCGCAGGGACTCTTCGAAGACCTGGGCCTGAAATACCTCGGCCCGGTCGACGGACATGACGAGGCGGCAGTGGAGCGGGCCCTGGAGCAGGCAAAGGGCTTCGGCGGGCCGGTCCTGGTGCACTGCATCACCCAGAAGGGCCGCGGCTACGCCCACGCCGAGCAGGACGAGGCCGACCGTTTCCACTCCGTACCGCAGATCAACCCCGACACCGGGCGACCCACCGCGACCCCCGGCCTGGACTGGACCGGGGTGTTCGCCGAGGAGATGGTCCGCATCGGAGCCGAGCGGCCCGACGTCGTCGCCATCACCGCCGCGATGCTGCACCCGGTCGGGCTGGCGGAGTTCGCCGCCGCGTACCCCGACCGGACGTACGACGTCGGCATCGCCGAACAGCACGCCACCACCTCCGCCGCCGGCCTCGCGTTCGGTGGCCTGCACCCCGTCGTCGCCATCTACGCGACATTCCTCAACCGCGCCTTCGACCAGGTGCTGATGGACGTCGCGCTGCACCGGCTCGGCGTCACGTTCGTACTGGACCGGGCCGGGATCACCGGCTCGGATGGCCCCAGCCACAACGGTATGTGGGATTTGTCGATCCTGCAGATTGTCCCGGGCCTGCGGATCGCCGCGCCCCGCGATGCCGACCAGGTCCGCCAGCAACTCCGCGAAGCCGTCGACGTCCATGACGCCCCGACCGTGCTGCGCTACTCCAAGGGCGCCGTCGGCCCGGCCATCGCGTCGCTCGGCAGCCTCGGCGGCATGGACGTCCTGCGCCTGGCCGACGACCAACAACCCGACCGGGCCGCCGCCGACGTACTCATCGTCTCCGTCGGTGCGCTCGCCCCGGTCTGCCTGCAGGCCGCCGATCTGCTCGCCGAGCAGGGCATCTCGGTCACCGTGGTCGACCCGCGCTGGATCACGCCGGTCAATCCGGCCCTACCCGTCCTGGCCGCCCGGCACCGACTCATCGTCACCGTCGAGGACAACGGCCTGGCCGGTGGCGCCGGCGCCGCGATCTCGCAGGCGCTCCGCGACGCGGATGTCGATCTCCCGCTGCGGCAGTTCGGTATTCCGCAGCAATTCCTGGCCCACGCATCGCGCGGCGAAATCCTCGCCGAATGCGGCCTCACGCCGCAGAATATCGCCGAGAACACCGCCGCCCGACTCGCCAAAATCACCCGTCCACAGTCGGCAGACAGCCAACCCCGCGCCACCGCCTGGAACTGACCGGCGGGTGCGCGGGGCGGCTGCCTATGCCTGAGCGAAGGCCTGAAGGAGCCCGGCGTTCTGGCGTTCGAGCGCCTTGACCGGACCGCTACGCCAACCCTCTGCCATCGGCGCCGACAGGGGATCCGGGAAGATTTCGTCCTCGCCGTTCTCCACTCCGTCGAAGATGGCTCGCGCGACGGATTCCGGAGACGCCTTCGGTATGTCCCAGCCCCGGATCATGTCGGTGTCCACCGGGCCGGGCAGCGCGGCATGTACGGTCACGCCCTGTTCGGCCAGCAGGGCGCGCAGCGACTGCGACAGGGAGAACGCGGCCGCCTTTGAGATCGCGTACGCCGGCGTGATCGGCACCGTGGCGAGCGCCGCCAGCGACAGGACGTTGACGATGGCACCCCGGGAATTGGTCAGGAACGGCAGAAAGGCCTGGGTCACGCGATAGGTGCCGAAAAGATTGACGGCCAGGTGCTGCTCGAGGGCGGCCGGATCGCTGAGGTCGTCGAGAAACGACACGCCGGCATTGTTGACGAGGATGTCGAGCGACTGCACCCTCTCGACGGCTGCCTCGATCTGGGCCGGATTGGTCACGTCCAGCATCACCGGGGTTACGCGCTCGTCCGAGTGGGCCACGGGCTGACGCGCGCCGGCGTACACCCGCTTCGCGCCTCGGCGCAGGGCCTCGTCGACCAGCGCCTGCCCGATGCCGCGATTGGCGCCGGTGACCAGCACCGCACTGTCTACGATTGACATGCATTCTCCTCATGAATTCTTGCTGCTTCGACTGCGTTCACAGAGACAGACACGGCCCATCCGCGAAATTGGGCGCACCGAGGGCGACCAGTTTTGCTGAGCGCCGGTGTCAGTACCGACAGAGACGATCCGGACGGAGGTGGCAGATGTCGGCGGAACTGCTCCAGCGGGCGCGGGCCGGCGACCGGGACGCATTCGCCGCCCTGGTCGATCCGTTCCGCAGTGAGCTGCAGGTGCATTGCTACCGCATGCTCGGCTCGCTGCAGGACGCCGAAGACGCACTGCAGGAGGCGCTGCTGGCGGCGTGGCTCGGCCTCGAGGGATTCGAGGGGCGCTCGTCCGTCCGCACCTGGCTGTATCGCATCGCCACCAACCGGTGCCTCAACCTGCTGCGGTCCTCGGGACGGCGGCCGGTGACCGCGGCCCCGCTGCCCGTACAGACGCCGGAGCCGACCCACCTGGGTGAGGTGCCCTGGCTGCAGCCGTATCCCGACGCACTGCTGGAGGGGCTGTCCGATCAGGCGCCGGGGCCGGAGGCGCGATATGAGTCCCGGGAGGCGATCTCACTGGCGTTCGTCACGGCCGTCCAGCTGCTGCCGCCGAACCAGCGCGCCGTGCTGCTTTTACGTGATGTGCTCGGATATCGGGCGAGCGAGAGTGCCGAGCTGCTCGGACTCACCGAGAATGCGGTCACCAGCGCACTCAAGCGCGCCCGCGCGACGATGGACTCGGCTCGCTCCGCCGATCCGCCGCCGGCACCCGGCGCACCGGCGGAGCGAGCACTGCTCGACCGTTTCGTCGCGGCGTTCACCGATCATGACGTCGCCGCACTCGTCGCGCTGATGACCGACGACGTGTGGGTGCGCATGCCGCCGCTGCCGTTCGAATACCGCGGACGGGCCGCGGTTCAGCAATTCTTCACCGCGATCCAGGAGCACTGGCGGCGGATCGACCGGATCGTGGCCGTCGGGGCGAACGGGCAGCCGGCCTGGGGTGAGTACCTCCGCGACCCCACCACGGGTTTGCTGCACATCACCGGCGTCGTCGTGGTCGGCCTCAGCGGTGACCGCATTTGCGAGCTCACCCATTTCGAGACGGCCCTCGCGCCGTACTTCGGCCTGCCCCGAACCCTCGATTGACTGTCGCCGCGCTATCCCGATCGAAGTGCGCCTCGATCCGGCCTACAGCAGAAATCACCGGTTAAAGCGCACTTCGATCGGCGTCGACTTACGCCGGTTCAGATGTCGTCGGCCTCGATGAGTCGGCTGATTGTCGGCTGATTGTCGGCTCGGTGATATGCGGTCGCCCGGTCCAGCGCCGCATCGCGGGCAGGCGACGAGCGAGCAGCGGGATGCCACACATATTGAGCGCCGCAAGGGCGGCGAGGGGCAGCCAGGTGGCAACCGCTCCGTGCGCGAGAAGAACGGTCATGAGACCTGGAGTAATGATGTCACCGACGCTGAAAGCCATCTGGTAAAGCGAATTGTACCGTCCGCGACTCGCTCCGGTGGCGCACTCATTGACGATGGACGGCACAATCAGGCCCTGGATCAGTTCGGTGGTGGTCACCAGGACCACTGCGGCGAGAGCGAGGCAGACGCTGACCGCCAGGGGCACGTACGCGCAACACAGCACCGTGACGAAACCGGCGCCGATGATGGCCTGCGACGTCACGAGCGTACGGTCTCGCCGGTGCCCGGTGATGGCGGCGACAATTGGTGTGGCGCCGATCGCGCCGAGTACCGCATTGACCGCGAGGATGCAGCCGGGCATCCACAGTGGCAGATGCACCGCTCTGACCAGAAAGACCGGCACAGCGACCACGAACGCCAGCGAGAGCAGCGCGAAACCGACATTGAGAATCACGTATCCCAGGAAGGGCCGGTCCCGCAGCGCGCCGGACCAGCTGCTCGCGGCGGCTTGTTCTTCGTTGGCGGTGATACGCGTGGCGGGCGCACCGCCGGAGCTGTCCAATCGGGTCAAAATCCCCGCCACCGCAAAGGACACAGCGTTGATGGCGACAATCGCGGTGTATCCGTCGGCGCCGCCCAGCGCGACGGCCAGGCTCGCGCCGCCCGCGCCGATGGCCAGCCCGGCATTGCGTAGCGCGGTGATCAGCGCAAACCAGGGCTCCTGGTTATCTCCGTCGGCGACGTCGTGCACGAGCGCCGGGTAGGCCACCCAGAAGGCCGAATTGCCGAGCTGCACGATCAGCGCGGCAATGAGCAGATGACCGAAAGAGCCCACCAGCAGGTAATTGGCGAAGCCGATCGCCTGGGCGAGATTCGAGACCACCACGGTTGTGCGGGCGCCGAACCGGTCGCAGAACATCCCGGCGGCCGCGGTCGCCGGGATGCGTACGAATGCCGCGATGGACAACGCCAGACCGACCCGGCTCAGAGCCAGGTCGGTCGTCGCGGTGAAGTAGAGGATCGAGAACGGCATGAACAGGCCGGTGCCGACGGCGTCGGTGGACAACGCGGCGAGCAGGCGCCTGTGGCCGCGGGCATTGGGAAGCCCAGCACGCATAACTGAGTCCTTTCGGGGACCTGGCGCACTCTCCCTTGTGCGTCCCACCCCGAAAAGGGCAAGATTCCTTTTCTAGCGCAACGGCGGCCGCTGGGTCAAGCCGTTCTTTCAGCGCCCGGTGGCAACAGATTGATCGGCCCACCGCATCTTCTCTGTAGGCACAGGATGGGGGTTGATGGAGCTCGACGAGGCCCTGACCGCGCTGGTCATGCGATCCGGTGACCGGTTGCTGGCGGTCGCCTATCAGTTGACGCACGATCGGGCGGACGCGCAGGACGTCGTGCAGGAGGCGATCCTGCGGGTCTACAGCTCGATCCGCCGGCGGGGCCTGGCACCCGACGATCTCTACCCTTACCTGCGCCGCGCGGTGGTCAACGAATACCTACGCGGCCGGCGGCGGCGAAGCAGCTCCGAGGTGATCACCGACCGGGTTCCCGACAATCCCGGCGTACCCGACGATGACCGATTGCTCGACCGGATCGCAGTCTGGGCGGCGCTCGCCACGCTGCCCGAACGCCAACGGGTCGTACTGGTGCTGCGGCATTACGAACAGCTGACCGATCGGGAAATCGCCGGCGTCCTGGGCTGCCGGGAGCCGACGGTCCGCAGTCTGGCCCGGCGCGGGCTGATCGCCCTGCGCGGCCGGCAGGCCGAAAGCCAACCGCTGAAGGAGGACCGGACGTGAGCAACCTGGAGGACGAGCTCGGCCGCATAATGGCCGAGCACGATGACGAGGCACCTAAAGCGACTGATCTCCTGGCAACGTTGCCCGCGGCGCGCCGGCGCGGCCGGAGCAACTGGTACGTGGTTGCGGCGGCCGCGGTGGTGGTTGTCGCGGTCGTGGTTGTCGCGGTCGTGGCCGGCGTGTGGGCCGCCCGCGGACCCAGCCACAACGCGCCGGCCACCAAGTCCATACCGGTCCGAGCGATGTCGTGCCCGTCCGTCTATGCCGGCCGGGCGCCCTGGGTGCCGGCCAAGCCGACCGGGGTAGACACCCACGCACGGCTCGTTCCACCCCAGCCGCCGGCCACTGCGCTGATCTGCGCCTACGACGGCGTGAACGGGTCGTCCAGGCAGCGCAATTGGGCATTGACTGGGCAGCGCCAGCTGGCCGGAGAGCTCGGACGGATATCCGCCGAGCTGAGCTGGCTGCCGCGCAACGCCCCGGACGCAAAGTATGCCTGCGGCGCCGTGGCTGGTAGGCAGGTGAATTATTTGATCGGATTGGCGTACCAAGGCGGCGGCACCATCTGGGTGTCCGCCACCGACGAGCCCAATTTCTGTGTCAGGGGTTCCAACGGGGCATTCACCACCGACCCGGGCGCCGCGGGTCGTGACGTGACCAAGGCGCTTACCACCGGTACGTGGCCCGCCCGAACCCCAACCAGCTGTCGCCTGCCGGGCACCGGTCGATTGGGCCAGGACGCCACCATGGTGCCGGCCGGAGCCACCTCGCTGACCATTTGTACGAATTCCGGCCACGTGATCCGATCCGGCTATCAACCACTGATCTCCGCACTCAACACGCTGCGGACCCATGCAGCCAGCGCGATGTGCACCGAACACGGTCACGGCGTGCGTTACCAGCTGCTGTTCAGCTACCCGGCCGGACCGCCGGCCGTCGTCAATGTCGACTCCGCCTGCAGCCCACCGATCCAGAACCGAAGCCGTGAGGCGGGCAAGACCGGGACCGTGCTGCCGATCATCCAGCAATTGCTGAAGAAGCACTAGGCTTTGGCGATGGGGCTCAGCATCGGTCAGGGGTGGTCCCGATGTCAGAACACGTAGCGGCGCAGGACGAATCGCAGGGCCGGTCCGAGTGCTGGTGCTGCGGCATGACCGAGGACCCGGCCAGGTTGGTGCACCTGGGAAATCATCCCGAGGTGACGGTTTGCACCCGCTGCGCTCACTCGATCAGCAAATGGGCCTGGGAGCTCGAGGACCAATCCCGGACCGGGCTCCCGGTGCGCGCGCGGGACGCGTTCCGCCGGGTACGCAAGCACGTCGTGCGACAGGGCTGGCACAACAACCGGCTCGTCGGCCGAATGCTGCGGTGGCTGGGCAAATACACGCCCTGACCGAGGCCGCTTGACAGACCGGCTTCCGTAAGTCCAGACTAACGTTCGTGGACGCTTACCAAGCAGTCGATGCGTTGGGCGCGCTGGGGGATCGCACTCGCCGTGCGATCGTCGCGTGCCTGGCCGAACAGCCACGGTCGGTGGGGGAATTGGCTGACGTCGTGCCGGTCAGCCGGCCAGCGGTGTCCCAACATCTGAAGGTGTTGAAGGACGCTGGATTGGTGACCGATAGGTCAGAAGGCACGCGACGCATTTACCGACTAAATCCCGAGGGCGTTGCCGCTCTTCGCGACCAGCTCGACACATTCTGGGGCCGGGCCTTGACCGGCTACCAGGACGCCGTGAAACCAGCACTTACCGAGGAGGAATCATGACGCAGACAGCGACCGCCGTGGTGCGCCGGCAGATAATCGTCGACGCCCCGATCGAGCATGCTTTTACCGTATTCACCGAAAGATTCGGCGATTTCAAGCCACCCGAGCACAACCTGCTCGGCGCGCCGATTGCCGAGACGGTCTTCGAAGCCCGGGTCGGCGGGCATATTTTCGATCGGGCGACCGACGGCACCGAATGCCACTGGGCCAGAGTGCTCGCCTACGAGCCACCCGACCGGGTCGTATTCAGCTGGGACATCAACCCAAGCTGGCAGCTCGAAACAGAGCCGGAGAACACCAGCCAGGTCGAGGTCCGCTTCACCGCCGAAACCCCACAACGCACTCGCGTCGACCTCGAGCACCGCAATATCGACCGCCACGGCCCCGGTTGGGAAGCCGTCAGCTTCGGTGTTTCCAACGACGCTGGATGGCCGCTTTACCTGGACCGGTACGCCGCATTGTTGAGCAGGGCTGACTGAGGCACGCTTCTTCCGTGGAGAACGTGCACGTGGATCGGGGAGGGCACATGCAGTCCGAGGCGATCATCGTCGAAAGGATCATGAGCTTCGCGAACCAGTGCGGCGATCCCGCGCCCAGCGCGCTCCGCTACGTGCGCGGGACCCGCGGTGCCTTCGGCAGTTCGTCGTACAACACCGAAACGCATCGCGACGAAGCAGCAACCTCAGCGATACTGGTCGAGGCGACCGGGCAGTTCACCTGGCGACATTCCGCTCCGCACAGGGCTTCGCCGTACACAAGCGGCCACGCCATCAGCCTGGTGATCGACGAACTCACCGGCGCGGTCGTCAGCAGATCCATCCGTCCCGAACCGCTCGACCTCTCCTCGTACGGCCAGGTCAATCACCCAGCCGTACCCAAGTAGCCTCTCCGCAGGCAACACGCATTCACTTTGCGGACGACGCTATCCCTGATCAAAGCGTCCTTGGATCCGCTCTACAGCCGGAATTACCGGGTAAAGCGCACTTTCGATCGACCTCGAGTTAGTAGGCTCAGATCTCGCCCGAGTTTTACTGCCGATCATTATTTCGGGTGTCCGTATATCCTACTGCGATGATCGAGATCCCCGAGAGCTTTGCGCGGAACACTATCGATCGTGAGGGCGATCCCGGCCGAGCCTGGGTGGCGTCCCTGCCAGCCTTGGTGGATGAGTTTCTGCGGCAGTGGCGTTGCTCTCCCACGGCGCCGATCAGGGTTGGTGGCGTCGGAATCATCCTGGCCGTCGAGCGCCACGACGGCTCGCCGGCGGTCCTAAAGATTTCCTTTACCCACCCGGGCAACATGTACGAAGCTCATGCCTTCGCTGCATGGGGCGGACGAGGTGCGGTGCTGCTGTATGAACGGGACGACGCCAGGTTCGCCATGTTGTTGGAGCAGGCCGAATGGCAGACGCTGGACGATCTGGGCGACATTGACGAAGCAACGGCCGTGACAGGACACCTCGCGCGACGACTGGCCATCCAGGCGCCACCCGGATTGCCCCGGCTGTCCGGTCGTGCGGATGAATGGGCGCAGACGCTCTTCGAAGATGCCGAGAGCCTCGGGCATCCGCTGTCACAGCGTGCGCTGGGCGCGGCCATCGCGACCTTCCGAGACCTCGGACGTAAACAACCCGACACGATGGTTCACGGCGATCTGCATTTCGGAAACGTTGTGCGCGGCCAGCGTGAGCCGTGGCTTGTAATCGACCCCAAGGGATTGGCCGGAGACCTCGCGGTCGACGCATTAAGGGTGCTCGTACGCGGTGTCGAAAGCCTGCGCGAAGCGGACGACCTGGGCGCGGAGCTGCGCCGCCGGTTGGCTATCTTTGCCGACGCCGCCGAGATCGAGCGTGAACGGGCCATCCGTTGGGCACAGGCAAATGCAGTGATGGGCGCCCATCATAATCGCCAGGCCGGTGCCCCGGCCTGGGTAATCAAGCTCCTCGAGCAGATTGCGGAAATGCTGGCATGAGACGCCCGCCAAGTCAGCTCGACGGCCGCAAACATTTCTGTTCGATCCTTGCAAAGACGTGAATGACAGAGCAATTGACTTGACGACGCGGCACCGGCCTGCTCGGATCTGCCTATGAGGATCGTGCCCATGACCGACCAGTTCGCCGCCGATATCGTTACATGGAGCTACCCCGACCCGTACACCAGATATTCGTTGCTGGACGCGGATCCGGAATTCTTTATGCATCCATCCAATGGATATTTGGCACTTGTCGACGACACCGGCCAGCTCATCGGATACCGCTGTTTCGGCGTAGAAGGCCGAGTCCCGGGTTATGACTACGACGATGAGGCGCTGGATACCGGCGGTGGCCTTCGCCCTTCGCTCACCGGCCAGGGTCTGGGCCGGCAGTCGATCGCGGTCGGCCTGGCGTACGGGCAGGAGCATCTCGGGCCCGATGCATTTCGGGTAACCGTCGCCTCGTTCAACGTGCGGGCGCAACGCGTCGTGCAGTCGCTCGGCTTCGCCCACCACGCCACGTTCAACGCCACGACGGACGGCACGCAGTACGACGTCTTCGTACTGCGTGCCTAGCGGGCCACCCGGCCCGGATCGCATGATCCGGGCCAGGACTCGCTCGCCGATCAGCTCGACAAGCCAGCGAACATTCCAGGCTCGTAGGAACCCCCGACCAGGTTCCCGATCACGCTGAGCCGGTTGGTCGCGTTGATCATGGCGACCAGGGACACCAACGCAATGGCCTGATCGTCGTCGTAGTGCTTGCGCACGCGGGCCCAGGTCTCGTCGGACACGCCGTCGTTGGCGTCGGCGAGGCGGGTGCCCTCCTCGGTGAGCGCCAGCGCGGCCTGCTCGGCCTCGGTGAACACAGTGGAATGGCGCCAGACACCGACCAGGTTGAGCCGGACCGCGGCTCGACGGCGAGATCGACACGGTTACAGCGGTGCAGATCGACGACGGCCGCATCACCGGGCTCTACGCCGTGCGCAATCCGGCGAAGTTGTCACATATGGAGCGGGAGACCGCCCTGCACCGCTGATTCCAGCGGGCGC
>DATAVB010000124.1:0-92874 GCA_036267955.1 Mycobacteriales bacterium
CCGTCGCCATCTGCCGGGTCTCCTCTCGCCGAATGTTCAGAACCCGACAGTAGGCAGCCACGACGACATCGGTGTTAAACCGCTGCGGCGTAAGTGTTTCGGCGGTTCAATGACAGGAACCTGCCGCCTGCCTGCATGATCAACATTGTTCTGTTATCGGGTGTCGGTAACCCGGCTCGCGCAGCCCGTTGTGGACGCCACGCCCGGTTTCAGGGGGAAAGCCAGCGGTCGAACCAGTCACGGGTTCGCCGGAGTACGTCGAGTTGGTGGTTGCGTTCGCGGATCGAGTGCGGCTCTCTGGGATAGACGACGTACTCGTGTTCGACCCCGAACTGGCACAGCGCGCGGTGGAAGAATTCCGCCTGGGCGACCGGGACATTCGTGTCGTACTCACCCAGATGATCAACGACCATCCGGACCGCACGATCCCGCTGCTGCTTCGGATACTGCTTCGGCGTGACACCGATCCTCTCGCAAAGGACCGGAACCAAACCCGTGACGGTTCACATCTCACCCTGACCAAATCACCCTCACCGCGCACGGCGCCGAACACCAGCGCCCCCGAATGACCTTCCGGCCGGGTCTGAACGAGCCAAAGCGCTAAGACATCACTGGGTGACCGCCCGCGAGAGCGCGCGCCCGTCTCATCGCACCTCGGTTGGGGCGGAATGTAAGCGGTCACGCCGGGAAGGTCGCCGAACTGTGCGCCTGCCGCTCCACCATGGCGACTAGCACGAGCGGTTGCATCTAGCCGGCGACCTCGGATCGGTCGACGGTGACGATGTCGCTGCGCAGCGGCGCCAACGCGGCGCCGATCTCGGCGATGACCTCAGTAGGAATACCGAGGCCGGTCAGGGTGTCGACCAGATGTCCCACGACGGCGTCGAAGTCGGCGTCGGCGATGTCCAGGCCGGCATGCGCAGCGGCCATATCCCGGCCAGCGTAGATTTCCGATCCGCCGATGGCGGCGGCGATGAAGGCTCGCTGGTGGGACTTCAGCCGGGCCAGGTCCGCATCGATGAAAAATGGTGCCAGGTTCGGATCCGCCAATACACGGGTGTAGAAGTCATCGACCGCAACCTGCACGGCGGGCGCTCCGCCGATGGCGTCATAGATGCTCACGAGACGCACTCCTTTGCTATTGAACGAGACGGGATTGGAACGGAGGAGAAGGGACAGGACACCTTTAGATCTCGGCAAGACGCCGCTGTGACGCACGCATGTAGACCGCCCAGGTGATCGCCACGCAGGCCAGGTAGAAGACGATGAAGCCGATGTAGGCGCCGTCGCCCGTCTTGTAGGTCAGGAAGGACTGGCGGAAGGCGACATTTACCAACACACCGCCAAACGCTCCGACCGCGCCGGCGATGCCGATCACCGCATTCGCTAGTCGCCGCGACTCGTGCTCAATGGCTTCAGGGTCGGCGCCCGCGGCGACCTGCAGTTGCCCCTTGCTGCGAAATATTGCCGGGATCATCTTGTAGGTCGAGCCGTTGCCGAGACCGGACAGCACAAACAGCGCCAGGAAGCCGACATAGAACAGCTCCAACGACTTCTGTCTGGATGCGGCCAACACGACCGCTGCGGCGATCGCCATCGCCAGGAAGTTCCAGAACGTCGTCCTCGCGCCACCGAAACGGTCAGCCAGCCATCCACCGACCGGGCGGATCAATGAGCCGATGAAGGGGCCCAGAAACGTCAGGTACGCGATCTTGACCGGATCCAACTTCCCGGCAGTAAGAAAGTGAGCACCGAACTCGTTCTGCAGCACCTGCCCGAACGCGAAGCTGAAACCGATGAACGAACCGAACGTGCCGATATAGAGAACCGCGATGATCCAGGTGTGCGGCTGCCGGCAGGCGTCACGCATCGCATGCTTCTCATTGCGAACGTGCGCAAGGTTGTCCATGAACAGGGCCGCGCCGAGCGCCGCCAGCACGATCAGCGGGATGTAGATCTCGAGCACGACCCGCGGATGGCCCTTGCCCGCAGTCGCAAGCACCGCCAACCCAACCAGTTGCACCACTGCCACACCCAGATTGCCGCCACCGGCATTCAGACCCAACGCCCAGCCTTTGAGACGCTGCGGGTAGAAGGAGTTGATGTTGGCCATCGACGAGGCGAAGTTTCCACCGCCAACACCGGCAAGCGCGGCGATCACCAGCAGCGTGTCGAACGAGACACCGGGTTTGAGCACAAACGCGGCCCCGATCGTCGGCACCAACAACAGACTGGCGCTGACGATCGTCCAGTTCCGACCACCGAACTTCGCCACCGCAAACGTGTACGGCAGGCGCACACCGGCGCCCAATGCCGTCGGCAATGTCGTCAGCAGAAACTTCTGCGCCGCCGCCGTCTTCAGGTCATGGCTTATCCCGTACTCCGGAGTCAGGAAGAGCACGAAGACCGACCACAAACTCCAGATAGAAAACCCGACATGCTCCGAGAAGATCGAGCACGCGAGGTTACGCCCAGCCACTCGGGAACCGGCGCGATTCCAAAACCCCGGATCCTCCGGTCGCCAGTCCCGAATCCACCTTCCTGACCTCGCCTGCGTCAGCGTCGACGCAGAATTCGACTGGCCCGCGGTCGTTGTCGTTGTCGTTGTCATGGAACGTCCTTCACGTGGGTGCTCGGTTGATCGGTAGAGATCAACTCAAACGATCACGCTAGGAAGGCCCCGTTTCTCGACCATTAGGGTCACACGACTACGGCGAAACATCTTCCGCACAACGGCTCGACCGCGCGGTGAGATCCCATACCGTCTCTGCACACGGTTGAATGGACAGGGCCAATCGCGGCCACCCCAATAACCCCGAGTTGATGCTGGACAACGAGATCGCTGCGGACATGGTCCAGGCCGGCCGGTCCGCGGAAAGAGCTAGCCGATCGGGGTTTTCGTATCGGTCAGCGCGGCTCGCAACAGCGCGACCGACCGATCGCGCTGTATCGGGTCCAGCGCCAGCCGGTCATAGGCCATGCAGAGCCCGCCGAGCACGACCCGTACGTCCTCGTACGTCACGTCCTTCCGGATCGTGCCGACGTTTTGCGACCGACGCAACAACTCGGCCGATCGTTGGGTCAGCGCAGACATCCACTCCTCGCGGCGGCGACGTACCTCCGGATCGGACTCCGCGATCGCCCGCGCGACCGCCTTGTGCGCCGACTCACGCACCACCGCGTCGACGTACTCAAAGAACGCCTCACCGGGATCCGGGGAGTTCAGCAGCTCCTCCACGATGTTGATCAGCTGGTCGAAATGTGCGTGGACGACCGCCTCGTGCAGTTCACGCTTGGTGGGGAAATGCCGGTAGACCGTGCCCACGCCGACGCCGGCATGGTGGGCGATCTCGTCGATGGGGGCGTCGAGCCCCTGCTTGGACAGCACCTCTTCGGCCGCGGCCAGCACCTTTGCGCGGTTTCGCCGGGCGTCAGCCCGCAATCGACGCTCACCACAGGGCGACTCGTCTGGGCACGTCTCAAGGTTGCCGGTGACCCCGACCAGCTTCGTCTCGCTCATTACCGGAACCCTCACTCCAAATACGGTTGACAACCGGAACCTGCACTCCGTATCGTGCCATACGGAGTCAACGTTCCGATTGTAGCTTCAACCAGCGCGATCGGAACCCAGTCAGTTAGAAGGAGCTCGCGTTGTCAGCCTCTACATCTGGGATTTCTGTTCCCGAGGCACCCGCCGTCCGCGCGACCCGCCGGGATCCGGCTGGTCCGCGGTCGAAGATGCTTGCGCTGGCCGTCATTGTGACCTGCCAGCTCATGGTTGTGCTCGACGCCACGGTCGTCAACATCGCGTTGCCGGGCATCCAGCACAGCCTCCACTTTTCCGCCACCAGTCTGTCGTGGGTCGTGAACGCATATGCGCTGACCTTCGGCGGGCTGATGTTGCTCGGTGGTCGTGCCGGCGACATCCTCGGTCGGCGCCGGGTATTCATGTTCGGCATCGGCCTGTTCACGGCCGCCTCGTTGCTGGGTGGTTTCGCCACCTCGGCCGCGTGGCTCCTCATCGCCCGGGCAATTCAGGGCGTCGGCGGTGCGATCGCCTCGCCGACCGCACTCGCGTTGATCACCGGCAACTTCGCCGAAGGCCGGGAACGCACCCGGGCCATGGGCGTTTACGCCGCGGTGTCGGCCGGCGGCGGCTCGCTCGGGCTGGTGCTCGGCGGCATGCTCACCGACTGGGCGTCCTGGCGGTGGGTGCTGTTCATCAACGTTCCGATCGGGCTCGGCCTGATCGCGCTGACCCCGCGGTTCCTGGCCGAGACCGAGCGACGCCCCGGACACTTCGACGTGTTGGGTGCGGCCACCTCGACTGCCGGGATCGCGGCGGTGGTTTACGGATTCATTCGCGCCGCCTCCGACGGCTGGAGCAATTCGTTGGCGATTGGCGCGTTCGTTGCCGGTGTCGTATTGCTCGCCGGATTCTTCGCGATCGAGACCCGCGCCACCCAGCCGATCGTCCCGCTGCGCCTGTTCTCCGACCGCAACAGGGCCACCGCGTATGCAGCGCGGTTGTTCCTGGTGGCCGGCGTGTTCGGCATGTTCTTCTTCCTGCCGCAGTTCCTGCAGGACGTACTCGGCTTCAGCCCGCTGACCGCCGGGCTGGCACTGCTGCCGATGACCGGCGCGTTGTTCGTCACCGCGCAGGTCGTGGCAAGGGTGTTGCCGCGCACCGGCCAGAAGCCGCTGATGGTCGGCGGCGCCGCGCTGGCCACCGCTGGGCTGGCGTGGCTGTCTCAGATCTCGGCGACCAGCGGATACGTCGACGCGATCCTCGGCCCGACGATCCTGGTCGCGATCGGCATGGCGCCGTTGTTCGTGACGCTGACCCTGGCCGCGCTCGCCGGTGTCGCGCCGAGGGACGCGGGCGCCGCGGCCGGGATGGTCAACGTGATGCAGCAGGTCGGCGGTGCGCTCGGCCTGTCGGTGTTGGTAACGGTGTTCGGTACGGCCAGCCGGCACGCCGCCCACGATCCGGCTGTCCGTTCAGCCACCGCGCAGGCACATCACATCATGGCGGCCGGGGTGAGCAGCGCGTTCACCGTGGCCGCGATCAGCGCGGCAATCGTGCTCGCGCTGGTCACCCTCGCGATTCGGTCCAAGCCGGCAGCGCGGCCGGCGACCCCGATCCGGCAGGAAGTGGAGCCGGCGGCCTGATTGAGTCGCCTGGCCCCGCCACCACGGTCGGGATGGGTTCGTACGCAGGACATTGACGAACCCATCCCGATCATGGAATGCCTCCTATCTAAGGAGCAGACATGACGGTCGTTGCGCTATGGGCCGCGGTGGTCCGCTACGTGTGGCGGGCCTGGCGATCAGACCGGAACGGGTACTCGGCCGGCAGGTCGCGCATCCGGTCCGGGTCGATCTCGCCGATCAACCGGACCTGGTCCGATCCGCACGAGGCAGCAGCAGCCGATCTGCCGAATTCGGTTCGTTGAATGCGTGGGTCGCTCCGAGCGTTAGCCGTGCGATGTCGAGCGTGGCCCAAGAGGCTTGAGCGGTGTAGTTGTGGGCGTAACGGAGCGCCTTGATCAACACGCCCGCCCGGTCTTGGCGGGTGAGCACGCGCAACCCGTCGAGGTAGTCGTCCCGGAACACGGTCGGCACGATGATGCGCGCCTGCGCGCCGGCGACGAGTTCAACGTTCATCATCACGCGGGCGGCGCGACCGTTACCGTCGTCGAAGGGATGTACCTCGCTGACGAGGAACATCGTGTAGGTGGCCCGCTCGAATGGGGTGTCCAGCTCGGCGAGGCGCGACCAGCCGGCGCGCAGGGTGCCGTCGACAAGTCCGGGGAGCACGAAGGCGGTATCACCAGCGCGGTTAGCCAATTGTTTGAACATCCCGGGGTTCTTGTCGGGTCGGCCGGCCAGGATGGTGGCGTGCCGCGACCGGAGGAGCTGCACGAAGTCGTCCGCGTCCCGGGCGAGTGTCTGCATCTCGGCGAGATCGTTGACCACTCGGTAGGTGCCGAGCAGGTCGTGGCTGTCCTCGGCGCGCCCCGGGATGTCGGCTCCGTCGTAAACAATCGCCAGGGCTTGGTCGACTTCGAACTCGGTGCCTTCGATGAAGTTGCTGAAGTACGCCTCGAAGAACGGTAGATGCGCGTATCTCCGGTCCGTTGGGTCTGCGACGGGACGGTTCTGCGGCGCCGACTGGTGCAAGGCGTCGATGAGAATGCCGAACAGCCGCATCCGGTCCCGGTCGTAGGGCCGGCCGGCTTGGCGCGCGGTGAGTGCTTTCGAGCCGGTCTTCGTTTGCTGCGTGCCGAGGGCCGCCCCGAGCAAGCGTGAGACGCGGGCGATCCGTTCCGGCGCCGCGCCGAGTGGCTCCGCAAGCGACTCGGCGGCAGCGCGGTAATGCTTCAGTCTCTCCTCGCCATCGGTCATCGCAAGACGATCGATCCAGTCGGCCAACTCCTCATCGTTGAGGCTGCGGCGGGCCCGTCCCCCACGGGCGCGTGATGGCGCGGTGTTCTCGACGAGCGCGCGGGGCTTGCTGGCCTGGTAGAGGCCACCCGGCAGCAATGTGTCCTCGGGCAACGGACCAACACCTGCACGGGCGCGGACCAGCAGGCCAGGCAGTCGCGTCTCGCGGTCTCGGCGCGGGTGGACGAGGTACAACGCCTCGTCCGCGGGTCCGCCGGTGAGCGCCGACCGGTCCGTGATCACCGCATCGGGGTAGAGGTGCCCGACGATGGTGTGCCACTCTCGTTTGACCACCCGGCCTGGGTCGCTGTCGACGTCAGTCGTGTACACGCCGGTCGCCAGCCGCGCGAGCCGGCCGCGTCGGACCTGGTCGGACAGGGTAGCCGCCGGCAGGTCACCTGCGAAGACGATGCTGCTAACCACGGCGCCCTTCACCTCATCCGAGGAAATCTGCGGTTATCTTACCGCGTTCGAAGAAATCTGCGGTTATCGCGGCTGCACTCGTCGTGCGATGGCCGGAAGCGTCGTCCTGCAGCAGACGGCCATCGACCGCCCGCCGATGCGACCAGACAGCACGTGATTGGAGCGGCCCGGGTCGGCGCGTGGCGGGCGAGCGCCTGCGGCAACTGATCGTCATGCTCCACATAGGACAATCCGTACCGGGCGGCCAAACCGGGAAGCTTGGCGATCTCCGCCGACTCCGCTGCCGCCCCCTGACGGACGACCCTGCGGTATACCGGACCGACCAGTACGGCGATGCCCGCCCAGAACAGCACGGTCACCGCGACCCCGCCGAGGACAGCGGGTGTCCCCCAGCCGTTTGCCGGCATTCTTCCACCGCGGCGGCGGAGCGCCCACCTCTCGCCCGCGGCCGGCCGACCGCAGGCGACCCTCATCGCGTGTCCCATATACCGGATTAGACCCGACAGCAACGGGCGTACCAACACGGCCAGCGTCGTCCTGGTCAGTCCTGATACGCGGCACGGGCTTGCGCGTAGCGGCGTAGGTCAATTTCCTCCCGTACACACACGACAGGTGTGGTGATCGCGGCGAGCGCGGTCCAGCCGATGGCGGCTATCCACAGCGGCCATCGAGGAAGGTCGACCGCGAGCACCACCACGCCCAGGACGTACTGGGACCCGGCGATCGCTACGACCCAGTACCGCGCGAACTCGTCGTCGTACACGTCAAGGCCGGCGATCACCACCAGCAGGATCATCCAGACCAGCCCATGCGGCCGATTATCCGACCGGGCCACATTCAGCGAATCCACCTGGAATGCCCGGGATGGCTTCCCAGACCACCGCCAGGTCGTCACGTCGGGCGATCGTGCCGAGGCGCGCGGCGACAAGGTCCTGGATCCGTTGCAGGCTGTCCGCATCGTCGGCTTCGGCGCGCAGTATCAGCGTTCCCTGGGTGGCGTGCATGACCCACCGACCCCAGCTCAGACTGACGACTCCGTCGGTGTCGGACCATTCAACCTGCCGCACCTGCGGGGGCGGCAGGTTGTCGTCACCGTGGTTGCGCGGCCGATGCCCGCGGAACCGACTCATCTCGTTGGCGTGTCGGGCGAGTTGGACGAGGTACCGGCCCGGACGGTCGGTCGTGACCTGGGCTTGGGAGGTCAACATGCGATTGCTCGGACCCTCGGTGCGGTGACGAGCCAGGCCCGGATGCCGTCCGGGTCGGTGCTCTCCTTGCGGCTGACCCGGTGCCCCGAAGGCCAGCCGCCGCCAAGACTGGCGACCATGAGCCTGTGCTCGCCAGTGCCGCAGCCGAGATCGAGCACTCGAGCCTTGATCGCGCCCGCGTCGGCGAGAGAACGGAACGCCGGCCGCGGCCGGCCGACGTCCCACTGCGGCGGGGTGAGGTACAGGTGATCGGGCCCGCGGCCAGCACGGAGACCGTGATCGGTACGCGTATCAGTCATGTCGTGGTCCTTGTCCGGTCGACTGTGGATCGGTGCAACGACCATAGCTTTATCAATACACTATGTCATCATCAATGTTCCGTGTATCGACCATGCCGGTATGTATACTCGGACGGTGCCAAAGCTGTGGAATGACACGATCGAAGCCCACCGCCAAGCGGTGCGCGACGCGACTCTGGACACCACCGCGTCCCTTGTCGCCGAGCACGGGCTGACGTCGGTGACCATGTCCGCGGTCGCCGAGCAGACCGGCATCGGACGAGCCACGCTCTACAAATATTTCCCCGACGTCGCATCGATCCTCTCCGCCTGGCACGAACGACAAATCGCCAGCCATCTCGCGCAACTCGCCGAAATCCGGGACCAGACAACTGAGCCCGGCAAGCGACTCGAGACGGTGCTACTGACGTACGCGCTCATCCAGCAGGAGCGCGTACGTCATCACCGACACGAGCCCCACAGCACCGAACTCGCCGCGCTCCTGCATCCCGACCGACATGTCGCCCACGCGCAACAACACCTGCGCGACATGTTCCGAGACCTCATCGCGGAGGCAGTCGAAACCGGCGACATCCGGGGCGACGTCACCCCCGACGAGCTCGCCAGCTACTGCCTGCACGCCCTCACCGCAGCCAGCACCCTGCCCTCCAAAGCAGCAGTCCACCGGCTCGTCACGATCACCCTCGATGGGTTGCGACCGGCGAGCTGAAACCTCCGACACCAAAGTTAACCGGCGAGTACGGGTCGCCAGCGTCGATCTCGGCGGCGCGGGTCGCCTATTTCGTGTTCTTGGCCCAGGACTCATTGGTCCAGCCGTTGTCCTTGACTGCCTGCGCCTCCGCTTTGGTCCACATGTCCTGAAGGTGGGACTGTTCGGCGCTCATATTTTTCGACCCGAGAAGGAAGCCGTCATAGAGGCTGACGTTCGTCACGCCCGGCGGCCCTTGCGGAATGCCGCCTACCTTCGGCGCCTCGCCCCAGGCGCCTTTTGTGAATCCTTGCATGGCCGCGGGAATGTGCGCGTCCGTGACCGCCGGTATGGCGCCGGTCTCGTTCAGCCATTGCTGGATGTTCTTTCCGACGCTCATCCACTGCAGGAACTTGATCGCTGCCTTCAGCCTGTCGCCGCTGATCTTGGCGGGGATCATGTAGCTGGTCCCGCCGGTGCTGATGCCGAATTGTGCCGGAGCGTTCGTGGACAGAGGTGTCGAGTCGGTGGTGATGGTGGGGAACGGCATGCTGGCGAACGAGAACTTCACGCCGGGCAGCGCCGCGGGCGCATAGTCAGTACCCCATGCCATCGCCGCCGTGCCAGCAGCGAAGTCCTTGATGTTCGCCATTGCGCCGGAAGTCCCGGTGATGCCGGACCAGTTCTTCGTCACGCACGTGCCGTAGAACTGTTTGAGCAGCTTCAGTGACTCGGTGACCTCGGGCGTCTTCGACGTGATCTGCTTGGTCAGAATCGCCTTGGCCCAGTCCTTGCTCGTCAGCTGCGGATTGCTGCCCGGTTTACCTGCGGTGTCGTAGGCGTTCAGATCGCCGTAGTGCCTCGCGAGCATCATGTAGGCGATCGTGTTCCACGTCCAGCTGGTGCCGATGAGGGAGTCGTCCATGGCGAACGGCGTGTAGCCCGCGGCCTTGAGTTTGCCGCAGGCGGTCATCAGATCGGCGAACGTGCTGATCGGGGCCGGCACGCCGGCTTTGCTGAATGCATCCTTGTTGTAGAACACGCCGGCCTCGAACAGGTTGAAGGGCATCCAGTCGACGTTTCCGGCGGGGTCGATCGACTTGTCCAAGCTGTAGTGGGCGGGGTCGAACTGGTCGATCCACGCCTTGTTTCCCGGTACGTACGGATTCGGCTTCTTGAGGTCGTTCTGCAGGTGATAGACCATGAACGGCTTGTAAGACGCCTGGTTGAACACGAGTTCCGGTGCCGTGCCGGCGGCCAATTGCGTGGATTCAGTCTGGTTGAACTGGCTCAGTGGCAGCACAACCGTCTTCACCTTGATTTTCGGGTTGTCCTTCTCGAACTTCGCGATCAGATGCTCCCACGCTGGCCCGAACGATGACCCGGAGTTGGTCCACTGGTTCGGCCCCTCAAGAGTAATCGTGGTTGTTCCCGCTGACGATCCCCCGCCAGAGGACGAACAGGATGCAGCCAACAGGGCACACGCGGCAGCCAGCGCGACAGCGCCGGTCCGGGGCAGAACACGCAATCTCATGACGCCCTCATCTCCTCGTGGCGGCTCACTTGCTGCCGCCGGGAACCCCGCCCTGAATGCCGGCGAGGAAGTACTTGGACAGAAATACGAACAGCAGTAGCAGAGGTATGGACGCCAGCGTGTAGCCGGCGAACAGCGGACCCCAGTTGGTGACGTTCTGGCCCTGAAAGAAGGAGAGTCCGACGGAGACGGTGCGCAGGTTGTTGTCAGTGACCGTCAGCAGTGGCCAGAAAAAGTCATTCCATACGCCGATCACGGTAACCAGAGCGACCGTGCCGATTACCGGCAATGACAGCGGGAGCATGAGCGACGTGAACATGCGGACCCCGCTGGCGCCGTCGACCCGGGCCGCGTCGAACAACTCCTGTGGGATGCCTTCTACGAAGGTCTTGATCAGGATGGTGGCGAGCACGAGTCCGCCGGCGACATGGGGGATCACCAGGACGATCCGGGTGTTGAGAATCCCGAGGTTGCGGGCGAGCACGAACAACGGGATCAGGCTCGAGATGCCTGGCACCATGAGCAGGCACGCGATGAGACCGAAGAGAACCTTGCGCCCGAAGAAGTCGTAGCGGGCGAAAACGAAAGCAGCGCTGGATGCGAGCAGCAATATCCCGCCGATCGAGATGGCGGCCACGATGATTGTCGTGACGAAATACGGCTGCACCTGGCGCCATGCCGTCGTGTAGTTCGCCCACCGCAGCGGCCAGGTGGGCACCCAGTAGGAGTTGTAGAACTGCTGGTTCGTCTTGAACGAGGTGAGGAACATGAACAGGAACGGAAACAGGCTGACGAATACCAGGGCAGAGAGGACGAGGCCAACGGCGAACTGGCCGGCCCGACCCTTGCGCCGCCGGGCGCGGGCCAGCGGTCGGTGGGGCGCCACCGCCACCTGTTCCGCGACCAACAGCGTTTCCTCAGAGGGACGCGACATTGCCAGTATCCCTCCGTCGCACCAACAGCGCCGCGGCAGAGAACGCAAGGGTGATCACGAACAGAACAGTCGACAGGGTCGCGGCATAACCCCATTCCTGGCCCTGGAACGCGACTCCCAACATGCGCAGCACCGGTACCTGCGTAGCGTCGTCCGGGCCACCCTGCGTCACCAGATATGCCGCAAAGCCGTATTGCAGCACCGAGATCGTGGCCAGGAAGAACAGCAGCCGGATCTGGCGTGTCAGCAGCGGCAGGTCCACCGCCCATAACCGGCGCCAGCGCCCGGCCCCGTCGAGCGACGCCGCCTCGAAGAGTTCGGCGGGGATGTTCTGCAGTTGGGACAGGAAGATCAGGAAAGGAAGGGAAGCGATCCACGGAAAACCGATCGCAAGCAGGGCCGGCAGCGCGGTATTCGGCTCGCCCACCCAGTTATGTTGCAGGGCGCCGAGACCGATCGCCTTGAAGAACCGGTTGAGCACGCCGTTGTTGGGGTCGTAGATAAACGACCAGACCAGGACGGTCACGACTCCGGGAAACGCCATGGGTGCAATCAACAGCGTACGAAAGACGAACTGGGCCCGCTGACTGCGCAGGGTGATGACCAATTCGGCCGCCACCAGCGGCAGCGCCCACATCAACGTGACGCTGACGGCGAAGATGATTCCGAGGTTCTTGAACGACTTCCACCACAGGTCGTCAGAGAGCATCGTGCGATAGTTGGCCAGGCCGACGAACGGTGAAGAAAACCCCGGACGCCAGTCATAGAACGAGTGGACGATTCCGCTGATGGCCGGGTAATAGGCAAATGCGCCAAGCATCCCGAACGTCGGGAGCAGCACGAGGTAGACGTACCAGGGGAACCGCCGGCGTCGACGCACGCGACGCGGCAGCGACCGGGAGGTCGCGTGTGGCGCGTCGCGCGCCGGTCCGATAACTGCCATGATTCCCCTGACATTCACCTGGATCGCGGTGTAGTCGCTCTCAAAAGGCTTGCCTCAGTGCCTGCTTGACGTGGCACTGCCGAGGTTGGACGCCACCTTCGTGACGATTCCGGAGGCGACCCGTCCACTGTTCGTCACCTCGATTTGCCCGAGACGTTAGAATTAATGCTTCAATATGTCAAGGCATCATCCGAAGGAGGGCCGATGACGGCAGAGTCATGGTCGAGATGTGCGAGAGGGCGTCGATGAAGGACGGGCGTAAAACGGGCATCCCGCTGCACCAGCAGGTGCGACAGGCCCTGCTGGAGACCATCGGCCGAGGCGAGTTCACCGCGGGGGCGCCGTTCATCACCGAGCGCAAGCTGTGCGAACAGTTCGGTGTCAGCACCACCACGGCCGTGCGCGTTCTCAACGACCTGGTAGCGGAGGGTGTCCTGGTCCGACACCGGGCCAGGGGCACCTTCGTCGCCGAGCCTGCTTCCGCCGCGGACTCCCCCAATACCAGCCCTGAAGACCGTTCGGATAAGACGATTGCCTGCATCCTGCAGGCCCACGGGCGCCACGAGACACGGCTGCTTGACGGCGTCAAGGACGCGAGCACGGAGCTGGGCTACCGCATGCTCCTGAGCTACAGCGACGGTGAGCCAGACCGGGAGGAGGCAGCCCTTCGCAGCGCCATGCAATCCGGCGTGCGCGGCATCGTGCTCTACCCCGTCGATGGCTCGGCCAGCCTCAACATGCTCGCCGAGGTGCGCCGACAACAAGTGCCCGTCGTGATGGTTGACCGGTACCGGCCAGACATTCCGACCGACGCCGTCGTCGCGGACAATTTAGCCGTTGGTTACCAGGTAACAGAACAATTGATTCAGCTTGGCCACGAACGTATCGCGACGCTGTGGAACGAAACAGAGTGCACGAGTGTCCGGGATCGACTCACCGGCCACATTCATGCACTCAAGGACAACGGCGTACCGGTGCGACCTGAGCTCACCGTCCTGCGCTCGTACGTCCCCGGGTCGGACTCCGCCCGCGACGGGACCGTCGAAACGCTCCTGAAAATGGCCAGTCCGCCGACGATGCTCCTGTGCAGCAACGGGTACGTCCTGGCGCGGGTCGCGGAGGACCTGGTCGCCATGGGCATGAGCGTTCCCGGGACCGTCGACCTGGCCGGAATGGACGACGCGGGCCCGTTTGACATCCTCCCCCTCACCGCTGTCGCGGGAGTGCTGCCCTCACGGCAAATGGGGTACGACGCGATGCAGCTGCTGCACACGCGCATCGTGAGTCCCGAGCCCTACCAGGACGTGCAGCACAAAATCCTGCCCATTGAAGTCCGAACCCGGGCCGGCGCGCCCGGCCATTTGCGTGTGGTGGTCGACTGATCAGACTGCGTCGCTCCCGATCCACCGGTCAGGCCGACGATGTTTGACTATTGCCAATGGCGTGCGCATCACCTAATCTTTAGCGCATCAATGCGGGTAAGTGTCAGGCAGCATCGCGCGGCCGACGGACGCCGCTCAGGCGAATCGCCCCGCGGAACTTCTGACGCCGGCCATCCCACAGGACATGTCCGCTGGACAAAGGATCGGTGATCGTCGATATGACTCATGATGTCTCGCGCCGGAGGTTCCTGGTCCGGGCAACGCTGCTCAGCTCGACTGTCGCGGCCGGTGCCGGCGGCCTGCTCCAACCGGCCACGGCGGGGGCCGCCGAACCTGCCGCCCGGAAGCTGGCCTACTCGGACAATTTCCAGCGCCCGGACAGCACCGTCGTCGGCGACGGATGGGTCAAACTGCGTGGCAGCTGGTCGCTGGTCTCGCAGACCCTGCAACCCACCGGCAATACCGCGCAGATGCAGATCGCACAGACGGCATTCGAACTCGGCCGCGATTTCACGGTCGAGGGGACGGTCAGCGTGAACGCGCCTGGCGGCGTGCACAACGGGATCGCGTTCAACATTCACGACCTGGGCAACGGAAACCAGAGCGCCTACGCGCTGACTCTCTCCTACGGTTCTCCGTCGATCTGGGCGCTATTCAACATCGTCAACTCCTCGCAACGATTCCTACCCGCATTCAAGGTAATCGACATCGAGGCCGGCAAGCCGTACACATTGCGGGCGACCGTCTCCCGGTACGGCTCGTTCCACGTGACAATCCTCGACGGCAGCACGGTGCTGGTCTCCGAGCCGGTCGACCTCGACCCATTCGACACGCAACTCGCCGGGGGCTTCTTCGGCCTCTACTCACAGGCCGGCAACGCCGACGGCACATTCCAGGTGCACAGCATCAATGCGCAGAGCTCAACCCTGCCCTCCACGCCGCCGCCGCCACGAGCGGCGGTGCCTCTGGTCTGCACGCCTGTGCAGGGCCCGCCCTATCAATTGCCCGGCACCCAGTGGAGCGTCGTCAATTCCAGCCTCGTCGACCAGACTCAGTCGCAGGTTGCGATCGGGCAGGCGCTACTGACAAACGGCACCACGCAGTATGTTGCCTACTATGCCGCGGACAAGGAAATGACCGTCGCCCAACGCTCGACCGACAGCGACACCTGGGTCCGGCAGCCGCTGCAGAACTATGTCGGGACCGATGGCCACAATGCGGTTGGATGTGCGCTCGACCGCGACGGCCAATTACATGTCGCCGGCAACATGCACAATGTGCCGCTCATCTATTTCCGGACGTCGACGGCTGGCGATGTCACCAGCTTGACCCGGATCACGTCCATGGTCGACCCGGAGACCGAGCAGTCGGAGACCTACCCGGTCTTCCTACGCAACGCCGACGGAGCGCTTATTTACAATTACCGCAGCGGTGTCAGCGGCAGCGGAGCTACCTACTACAACATCTATGACGAGTCGACCAAGACCTGGAGCCGGCTACTGGACCAGCCGCTGTTTGACGGGCAGGGTGCCGGCAACTCGTACCCGTCGAGTCCCACACTTGGCCCGGACGGCTATTTCCACATGGTATGGGTGTGGCGGGCCACCGGCGATGCCGCCACCAACCACGATCTGTGTTACGCCCGCAGCAAGGACATGGTGCACTGGGAGACGGTCGACGGCGACCCGCTGAGCCTTCCAATCGTCCAGTCGACCAAGGGCGTGGTCATCGACCCGATCCCCATGTACAACGGGCTGCTGAACGGCGTCCCTGCTATCGGATTCGACGCCGATAAACGGGTGCTCATCAGCTACTACAAGCTGGACAAGAAGCTGAACACCCAGGTATACATCGCGCGTCCCACACATAAGAATAGCTGGCAGGTTATCCAAGCGAGCTCCTGGACCGGCCGTTACTTTGCGGAGGGCATTGGCACCATTCCCCCACAACCGTCCATCTCGGCCGTCTCGGCGCTCCCGGACGGGAACCTGCAGATGGCGTATTCCTACACCCCATCGGCAGACACCAGCTATTCGGGCACCTGGATCATCGACCCCAAGACGCTGCACCCGTTCACCGAAGCCCCAACGCCGTCCAGCGCGCCGGCTGAGCTGACCACGGTCCGGTCGACCTTCCCAAACATGGTCGTCGAGCTGCGCGGCGACATCGGCTCTGCGGGATCGCCGACACAGAAGTATCTGCTCCGCTACGAAGGCCTTCAGCCGCCGGTCAGCAAGCCGCCGTACCCGGATCCGAGCCCGCTCGAGGTCTACCTGGTCGAGTCGTCCTGATCGAGCGCACCCGGCCCCGTCTCGTTGTGCAGCAATTAACGCCGAGACACAGGAAAGCGGGCCTACTGACCGGCAGCGGAAAGCAGGAAGTCGCCGGTCCGGCCGTACGAATCGACAAGCGCGCCAACATCCAATGAGATTGGAGCACTGCTACGCAGCGCAGGTACAGTCGGTAAATGGAGACCATCAATCTGGGTAAGGCGGATGGGTTGCCGCCGGTCGATTGGGCCGTCGTTGTCGAGAAGCTCGATACCGGATCGGGGCCGGCTCCCGACGGGACGAACTCCCGCACGACATGGCTTTCCACCGTCAACGAGGACGGCAGCCCACATGTGACTGCGGTCGGCGCCATCTGGCTGGACGGCACATTCTGGTTCCAGACCGGCGCGGATACCCGCAAGGGGCGCAATGTCGAACGGGATCCGCGGTGCTCCGTCGCGGTGTCGATTCGTGACGCGGACGTCGTGCTGGAAGGCGACGCGGCGCGGGTGACCGAGCCAAGCGCAGTGGCGCGCGCGGCAAAGGCGTGGGCGGACGGCGGTTGGCCGGTCGAACCCGACGAGAGTGGAGCGGGCATCACCGCCCCGTTCAACGCGCCGACGCAGGGGCCACCACCGTGGCGCGTGTATCGCATCGAGCCACGTTCGGCGACCGTGGTGTCGTCGGCAGAGTCAGGCGGCCTGACCCGCTTCCGCTTCTGACGCCGACGGATGATCGGCCCCTAGATCGGCGAGTTGGAATTCGACGGTCGAATCACGGACCAGATATTGACGCGACACTCTAGACTCGCCGACGTGAACACCGCTAATTCCGGTATGTCGGGCATCGACCGCAGATGGTGGAAGGTGGCGGCCGTCGCGACTGTGGTGGCGCTGGCTGCCGCGGTCGGGATCTGGGCCGTCACTCGCGACGCCGGCGACAAGGTCGCCGGACGGCCACATGCCGGCGCCGAGACACGCGTGCGTACCGCACTCCTCGCTCAGGTGAAACCCCGGCCCAGTTGCCCCAACGCACCGGCAGCGCCAGCCGTCAAGGCCGGCCAGAAGCTGATCAGCGTCATCCGGGTCGTCAATCACTGCCTCGCCTTTCGCGGTGAGGTGGTGGCCTCGAGCGCGGTGCCGGCTCGGCTGGCGAAGCTGCGGGCCGATCCCGGCGTGGTGGCGGCCGACCTCCCGGCGAAGGTCGAGCCCGCCAGACCGACGACAGGCCCGAAGCGCACCCGCACCGGGCGGTGGGCCGTAGACGACTTGCAGGCCGACCAGGTGCGCAGGCTATGGCCGGCCGGGAGGGACGACGTCCGGGTCGCGATTATCGACACAGGCGTCGACGACAGCAACCCCGATCTCACCGGGCAGGTGGTCGAGAGAGCGCCGTGGTCACACATCTATAACGGCGATAAGGACAGTGACGACTTCCACGGCACGCATGTCGCGGGAATTGTTGCCGCAAAGGATGACGGCAAAGGAGTGCTCGGGCTCACGCCGGGCGCCAAGCTGCTCGATGTCCAGTACTGGAACCCGGCCCGCAACAACGATCAGACCGGTCCCTTCGCCGACGTTGGCGAAGACATCCGCTGGGCGGTCGACCATGGCGCCAAGGTGCTCAACATGTCCTTCAGCGGCACTGCGTCCGACACGATGGAGGCAGCGCTCCTTTATGCCGAGCGGGCCGGTGTCGTGGCGGTCGCAGCCGCCGGAAACTGCGGCGACGACGGCTCGTACAAACTGAATCACTGCACTTCAGTCAGTGAGGTCCGCTACCCCGCCGCGTACAACGCCAATGTGCTGTCGGTCGCCAATTACGACAGGCATCACAAGCGATCAGCGACTTCGACAGCCAATGAAACCGTCGATCTCGCCGCGCCCGGCGACAACATCCTGTCGACCAATCTCATGCCGCACACCGAGTGGCCCAGCCCGCACGACTTCAATTGCACCGACAATGCGGCAGCTCACCTGAGGACCTGCCGGGCGAGCGGCACGTCAATGGCAACGCCGTACGTGTCCGCAGCGGCGGCGCTGCTGGTGGCGCGCCACCCCGACGCGACCCCGGCGGCGATCCGCGAGGCCTTGATCCGCTCGACCCGCCCGGCTCCCGGTCACGAGACGGGCGTGCATTCCGACGAATTCGGCACCGGGTTGCTCGATCCGGTTGCCGCGGCGGCCTACCTGGACCAGCACCCTGGCGGCACGTTCCCCGATCCGACCAGCTCGGGCAGTGTCGCGCCGGATGCGATCGTCGCCGGTTACGTCGGCGCCGACCACAAGGTCGGGTTGACCACGGCCGCCGGCGCCAAGATCCCGGTCGGCGGCGTCGAGTCGGGCCAGTCCCCCGCGCGCCTGGCGTTCAGCCGCGACGGCACCTGGTTCGCCGCGGCGGACGGCGCGCACCTGGCCTTCGTCAACGTGCAATCACGCCGGCAGGAGACAATCGACTGCAGTTGCACCGGCGTCGCGTTCAACGACAAGGGCCAGGTGCTCACCGCCGACGGCGACGTGATCGCGACGTACGAACCGGCGACCGCGAGCAAGCTGCATGGCGTGCAGGCCCGCAATACCAGCGGCACCGGTCTGCCGACCTTCATGTCGATGAGCGTCGAGGGCTCGGCCGGCGACGTGACCCTGGTGAACGGGCGGTTTGCATCCGCCGGCTACGGCGCGTTCGGGGTACGGGCGGACGGCACCGCGTTCCTGCTCGGCCGCGGAGAAGACCCGGGCGTGGACCGGATCTTCCTGTCCGACGATCACCGCTGGGTGGCCTGGTCGATGCAGGGGGTGTGCAATCAGACGACCCAGTTGGGCGTCGCCGACCTGAACCACCCCGAGACGACCGCCAACATCAAGGGTCCGACGGGCGACGGCGAGGCGCTCAACGTTCATTTCCAGGGCGACAAGGTCGTAGCCGACTGGGCGCCAATGCAACACAACAGCGAACTATGCGCCGCGCAGCCGCCATGGCCGCCGGCGCACTGGGAGGTGCCCCGGCCGACCATGGGCACCGGCACCGCCGCCGATCCGGCCGCCGCCCACTGGTCACGGTCCGCCGACCAACGCACCGAAGTGCACCATTGGTCATCCGGCGAGGGGCTCTATCTCGAGCCGACCGCGAACGCGCAGGAGTACAACCTCACGTTCGGCCCGACGCCCGGCGGCGGAAGCGCCATACAGCTGGCAACCAACGTCACCGACGCCGTTGCTCCGCCGGCCGGTGCGGGTCAGCCATCCACCACCCCACCGACGCAATCGCCGGCATCGCCGACCACGACCTCCTCCGCGCCGCAACAGCCGCCAGCGTCCGCGTCGAGGCAGCCGTCCGGCTCGCCAGCCACCACCGACGCGGCGCTCGCGCGTTACGTGAAATTCCTGCACGCGCTCGGCAACAGCGACACCACGACAATCTGCGAGATCGCCGGGCCCGCAATGAAAAAAGCCGAGGCAGAGGGCATCGGCCCATGTCCGACCGCGTTCCGAGTCGTGTTCCAGATGATCTCGCCGGCACAGCGGACGGCGCTGAAGACGGCAACCGTGGACCGCGCCGGCATCACCGTGCGATCGCCGCACGAGATCTTCATTCCAGTCACCGCGGTCAAGGCCTCGGTCACCTTCACCAGTGAGGACCTGGGCGACAGCACGATGGAGTACCAGCACGGCCAGTGGTACGTCAGCGGCTAGCACGCGGATAACCCTCGGCAATGCCACGTTTAGGGCAGTGGTTATAGTTCGGGGCGTTTCGGGGTGATTTTTCAGGCGACGCAAGGACCGCGGCCGCCCATATCTCCCTGAGCCGCATGTCGTCGCACAGCCCTGCGAAGCCACATCGTGGGGGCGAATCGTCCAAGGAGAGTTCATGAAAGGTAATACGTCGAAGGGGCGCTGGATCGGCTTCGGCCTGGTCGGTGCGCTGGCTGTGACGGCCACTGCTGTCACCGTCGTGTTCAGTGGTCAGCACCCGGCGGGCGCAGTCGACGCTCGGCCGGCTGCGACCAAGGCTCCCCTGTTCACCGGTGTGTGGGCGCCCGGCAGCGGCTCACAGGTTTGGCGGACGAAGATGTCCGCCACGTCACTGAGCACCTGGGACCGCACATACGTCGGCAAAAGCCTGCGCATCCAGGATTTGCGGGTCTCCCCCGGCGGCACGGACTACACCGCTGTCTGGCGGCCCGGCACCGGCACACAGGTTGTCAAGCTGGGGCTGACCTCGAGCCAGTTCGTCGCCGACAACGCGTCCTACGCTAAGAAGGGGCTCAAGCTCACGTCGCTTGACACGAGCCACTCGATCACCGCTGTCTGGCGCCCCAGGGCCAGCGGCACACCAGCGCAGACCGTCGTCGTCCGCCTCACCACCGCCCATTTCCAGAGCAGGTTGCAGACGCTGGCGAAGGCAGGGTTGCGACCGGCATTCGCCGACTATTACAAGAAGTCCGGCGTAGCCAACTGGATCGGCGTCTTCGAACACGGCTCCGGCTCCGCCGAGGTCCGTACGACGTCCTCGGCCACCGTCTGGCACAACGACGTCGCCGGCTATTACAAGGACGGGCTGCGCCTGGCCGGCCTCGGCTCCACCCTGTACACCGGCGTCTGGCGTCCGGGCAAGGGCGGCCAGCAGGTGTGGACGGCCACTCAGTCAACCTTCGAAAACGACATCGCGAAGTACTACCACGAGGGCTATCGGTTGGTCCGCATCGGCTCGACCTTCTGACGGCCTGCTAAACCACATAATCTCACTGCTCAATTTCACCGCTCAATTTCACGGACGGTCCCCTCGTCGTCCTATCTCGACGAGGGGACCGTCTTTTCGCGCGTGTTCGAGCTCCGGATTGCCGCCGAGATCCGTGCGGAATACGTTCGCCGGGCGAGCGGTCAGGACGGATCAAGGGCTGAGCGGTCGCCCCCAGGTGATTGTCACGCTCATGGTCAGCTCGTACGCCCCGCTCGCGTCCTTCGCGGCGGATCGATCCACCTCGTTGGCTATCTCGCGGTCGAAGCCGTCCGGGTCAGCCATCTTTTCGATGACGAAGCCGTTCTGGGAATGCAGACAGTCAAGCAGCGCCGCCATCGTGGGCCGCCAGGGCAGCGGACCGATCGACCGCTGACCGACCGGGTGGAACAGCGCCCGGCGCTCCAGTTCCTGGACCGGTCCCCTGGGCTCGAAATCTGGATTGGCGCCATGCCGCTGGTATATCGGGACGACGAGCTCACGCAGCCCGGGCTCATTGAGCCAGCTGCGCTGGACGAGAGCCAGCTGACCGCCAGCGGTGAGGGACCTCGAGAAGAGTGGAAGGGCGACCGGCCAGTCGAACCAGTGCACGCTGTCGCCGCAGACGATCAAACCGTACGGCGGGTCCAGCGGCGCATCCTCGACGCCTCCGCGGATCCACCGCAGGTTGGCGGAATCACCCCCCGGCATGGCCCGACCCTGGTGGAGCATGGCCGCCGAGGGGTCGACCGCATCGACGCGATCGACGCGCGCAGCAAGCGGGCGGGCCAGATCCCCGATCCCGCAGCCCGCGTCAAGCACCTGCCGGTGGTCCAGATCAAGCAGCGAGACCAAAACATCAAACATGTCTGGCGGGTACGGCGGGCGCAGGTGATATCGCTCTGCAACGGAGTCGAGGCCGAACCACGCACCGTATGACGCATCCCAGCCTCGCGGTTTGGATTCCACAACTGCGATGGTAGCGACCAACCAGGCGGTGGGACATCAAGAAACTCTGGGAGGTCGGTCTTCCAGTCGTTGCGATCGCTCCTCGAACGGCTGGCGTCAACCGCCTGGCAAATGGTGCATGGTGTTGCGTCGTGGTCGCTGTTCGGGGTCGATGAGTGACGGCGGGATAACGTACGGAATGCCTTTCTGGAAGGTGATCTGCCAGTTTTCGTGGTGGATGGTCCAATGATGCTGAGGACACAACAGGACCAGATTGCCGACCGCCGTTGAGCCACCATTGGCCCAATGTCGTACGTGATGGACTTCGCAGCGTTGCGCTGGCGCGTCGCAGCCGAGGTGCACACATCCGATGTCTCTGGCCACCACTGCGCGCCGGATCCCTAGTGGGATCATCCTGGTGGCGCGACCGACATCCAGCGGCTCGCCGTCACTGCCGAGGACGATGGGAATGATCGAGGCGTCGCAGGCGATCCGCCGAGCCGTCTCGGGGCTGATCGGTGCGCCGGTGTTGAGCGTCCCGTGGCCGGTGCCCGCTTGCAGATCGTCCAGCGACATGGTCACCGTCACATGCGGCCGCTCACCGGCAACAGTCGGCAGCTCACCTCGACTCAATGCCTGCTCGCTTAACGCGACGAGGGCGTCGGCGCACCGCCGGGCCGGAGATCGCGGATCCTTGATTCCATCCTCGGCGGAGCGCGCCCGCATCAACGGCGCCAACGCCGCCTGCACCGTCGCCGAGCCTTCGGCGTCCAGACGCCCGCGAATGACGTCCATGCCGTAGGCATCGCGCCGAAAGGTCAGCTCCCTGCGGGACGGCTTGTCATCGGGCAGGTTCCCATCCGGATTGAGATGCAGATGCAGTCGCTGGGCCGCGGTCCGCAAATCGGCGGGATCCAACTTCCGGGCGTGCCCGGCGAGAGTCTTCTCGGCTTCGGCGACGACGTCTCGGTCCAGACTGGTCGGCAGGTGCCGGATCGCGCTGCTGATGATCTGCGCATGCTCACTCGATATGTCACCGACCGCGACCGCGGCAGCGGTCGCGGGCAGCTCCTCGGGTGCGGTCTCGCCGGTGGGTGACATGCCCGGCACCAATTCGCGCACCGCATGCAACCGCCGGATCGCCTCGGCCGACGAAATATGCAACCGAGCCTTCAAAAACTGCCGGGTCGACAGCCCCGCCTGCGCACCCGCAACATCCCGGCGGTGAAATTCGGCGAGCAACCGCAGCTTCCCGTAGTCCAATCGCCGCGAAATCCCTTCCGCCGCAGCCAATGCGTCCGCCTGGGCTTGACCGGTCAGCTGCCAAACATTCGCGTTGAGTAACAACGTCGTCGCAGCTTCGATCAACTTCAGCGCAGCGGACGCCACATCCGGAGGAGCCTCTGTCGTCGAACTCATGCCACAACCGTAAAACAAGGGTACGACAATTTGAGGTCGCCACCGACACCTCGCGAAAAGAAATCCCGGCCCCGTCGGAGTCGGCCCGCGAACACCACGGAACCACTTCCCCGTAAGGTCGGCAGCTCCACTCATGACACAACCAGAAAATAAGGGTCCGACAGTTCCCGCCCGCCACCGGAGGCCCCAGAAGAAATCCCGCCACCACCCGTGATCGACATCCGCTTATGGCTGCTATAGCGACCATAAGCGGATGTCGATCATGAACCAGGAGGCGGCCGGCCTCATCCAGAGGTCGATCCACCGCCGCAGAAATTGCGTTGACGCCTCGCTCCTCCGACTGCGACCATGGCGCGACCTATCACGGACGGATGCGAGAGGAGACCAGACACCATGCGAATGGCACGCTCTGCAGTCACCTCCGCGGTGATCTGGCGCTGACCAACGCCGCCGGCGCATCGACACGTTCGATGCGCCGGCCGCACAACGACACGCCGCCGCGGCCCTTCCTCATTGCTCGCATTAGGAGGTCCGTCATGACGTTATCCGCGATCCATCCCGCCCTCTGGCGCGATGGCGCGTCGATGGCCGCAAGCCCTACCGCATAGGCCATTAAGCCTCGTCCATGAGACGTGGCGCATCCGCCTTCTCCAGCGCCGGAGGGACTCTCACTCCCTCTTAACGGTCAAAGGAGACACCGACCGTGCGTATCGACGCGCGGCGTTCTGGGCTGCCCGCATTCCGCAGGCAGCCCTGAGATGCGCCCAGCAAAGACGAAGATCAAGAAGTTCCGAATGGATCCAAAATATGTCCACCACCGGTCCGATGGCCTTACTCGGCGGCAGAACTCGGGCACCCGACTCCTGATCATCGACGACCGCAAAGGATCACTCCATGCTGATGGTCATCCAATTGCAGAGCAGCCGCGGCGTTCACCACACCCGGACGCCGCCCTGGATCCGGGTCCGACCGCGACGAGGCAATGGCCAGCAGGGTCAGCGTCGGATATCGGTCTCGATACCGAATTTCTGTAGATCGGCCAGAAACGATTTCGGGTCGAATGCCTGAGCCGGAGCCAGTACGCCCGCGGGGGCTCCGTCGGTGCCGAGCCGGCGGACGGCCTCGGCCGCAATAACGGCAGTGGTGCCGTAGGAGTCGCTGCCCTCGATCACGCCGCGGGCGGTCGCGCCGTCGGTCGCCACGGCTTCGAGAACGATGGCGAATCGCTGGTCGTTGCGCGCCTCGTCATCCGGCCCCTCGGGCAGGTTTTCGATGAAGCCGGGCGGAACCTCGGTTGCGAGTTGCGCCGCCAACTCGGCGTCACCGACACCCTGGACGTGCCGCGGGACACTGACGACCTCCTGCAGGGCGAATTTCACCACTGGAACGGCGGTTGTCGCCCGCGGAAAGACGATCGAGGTACGGCGCGCCGGTTCATCGAGGATCCACTCGCCATCGAAAAAGCTCAGTCCCCCACTCTGTGTCGTGGCGCTGATCGCCGCAAAGGAGCGGTATGAGCCACGCGAGATGCCGCCACCGGCGAAGACGTGCGCGCTGATCAGCTCATCGAGCGAACCCAGGAGGTCAAACAATTGATGCGCCACGAGATCTCCCGGCACGCCCGCATCGGTCACGGCCGGTATCACGGCCACACCCGCTATTTCCGCGTCGCGGCAAAGCGTGTCGTAAATCCGCTGGATGGCCAGCTGCTCGCCGGAAGTGTCGAGATAGTGGCAGCGGGCGGCGATCGCTGTCCGCGCGACAGCGGTTCCGGACAGAGTGAAGGGCCCGGCGCAGTTGATGACGGCGTCGAGGCCGGCAAAAGCGCCCGCCATCCCCCCGGGATCGTCGATCGCCGCAACCCGGACATCGGCGTCCGCTATATCCGGTACCTCGGCGGCAGCCCGGAGCCGGTCGCCATTCCGGCCGATCAGTACCGGTTCGATGCCGCGGCGGATCAACTCCGGCACGGTGAGCCTGCCCTGATACCCATACGCTCCGTAGACCGCGACCCTCATGGATCTCCTCGTTCGATATCCGATCAACCCGGCCCATTTGCCGTGCGGCGGTGCGTCGCGGGCGGCCGCACTCGAAGCGGCACGATCGGACACACATTGACCGACAGCGAAAACGCACAGTCGTCCGCAGGTCCGGGACGGACTGCCCTGCTGTGCGGCGCGTACGTCATGGATCGCGTCCGCCCACACCCGTTGATCGAAGAATTGCCGCCGCTCGTTTACATTGCGGCGACAATCGGCCGGCACGGCCCGCTGCGTACGGCCGTCGACCTGTTGGCCGCCGAGCTCGACCAACCACGACCCGGCGGCGCCGCCGTCGTGGCATCGACGCTGGACATGCTCCTCATCTTCATCCTCAGAACCTGGTACGAAAGCAACACCACGCTGGAGACCGGCGCGATGGGGCATCGCCATCGCCGATCCGGCCGTCGCCGCCGCGTTGAACGCCATCCACGCGCAACCCGCCGAACCATGGACCGTTGCGACACTCGCCGCTCGATCCGGCCTGTCGCGCGCCGCCTTCGCCGGCCGATTCAACGAACTGGTCGGCCGGCCGCCACTCGCGTACCTGTCGTGGTGGCGGATGACGCTGGCCGGGCGAGAACTGCAGACCCGCGACGCACCCCTGTCGGCCATCGCCCGGCGAGTCGGGTACGCATCCGAATTCGCGTTCGGTAAGGCATTCAAGCGTGACTACGGGGTGTCCCCGGGCTCGTACCGGCGGAGGATCATCCCCGACTGACGCCACCGGTGAGCTGCTCGGCGAGGTCGGTGAGGTTGCGCAGTGCCAGATGGGTGGCGGCACCGTCATCGTCGGTCAGCCAGACCAGCTCGGTCAATGCACCCATGCGGGCGAAATGCACAAGGAGTTCCTCGTCCGCCGCATCCAACGGACCGCCGGCGGCAAGATAGTCGCGCCACACCGCGCCAGGCGAGACCGAGCTATCGCTGTAGGCGAGCCCGGCGACCTCCCAGATCAGGGGCTCCACCCGGCAATCATCGGTGTCGATGATGCCAACGAGACGCTCGTCGCGATAGAGCTGATTTCGCGCGTTGAGATCGCCGTGGACGGTGGCGCGCAGCGCGAGACGACCACTGGCCTGCCACCGATCCAGCCGATCGTCGAGTTCGTCGATGGCCCGCTGCACGATATCGGCCGGTCGAGTGACGTCCTTTCCCGACCCGAAACGCAGCGCAATCCCATCGCGGATTTCGGGCCAGCCATACCAGCGTGGGTAATCGTCAGTGGCGGCAAATCCCGGCCGCTGCGACAGCCGCAGATCCAGTGCCGCCCGATGCATTGCGGCCATTACGGGTGCCACCGAACGGGCCCGTTGCGGCGCCGGCACGGCCGTCCCGGAAATTCCTTCGACATAAGGAAAGAGCGTCAAGATGTGGCCGTTGACGACCGGGCGGTCGGGGTGTTCAGCGACCACGATTTCTGGTATGACCGCCGCCCAGGCAGTGGTAATGGTCCGCTCGTACTCCAACTGTTCCGCCGTACGTTCCGCGCGGCTGATTCGCAGTACCCGGTCCCGATCCGGCCCGGCTATTCGCCAGGTCTGGTTGAGCATTCCCTCGGCGAGAAGGGTGGCTGCGCGCGCCGGTACCGAGAATAGGCGGCCGCACGCCTCAATGACCTCCGCGCGGGACAGCCAGAGGCGCCGCCAACCCCAGTCCGCGCCGTCGAAGAACCGGCTGGCACCCGGCGAAAGCTGTCCACGCTCCGTAGATCCGTTCACGGGGCGTACCTTGCCAGCCCGGGTGCCGCGTCGGTAGCGAATATCAGGCGGGATGACAACGACGTCGCCACACCTACAGCGGACCCGCTGGCCGGCCAGCCCGGATTCACACCGACGACTCGTGCACCCGCTGCGCCAAGGCGCGCGGCGACAGCCCGGTGTGTTGGCGCACTATCCGAAAGCACTGTGTATAGCTGCCGAATCCGGCGGCCAGCGCGGCCGCGGTCGTGGATCCGACGCCGGGTTGGGCGATGAGATCGCGAAAGCAATAAAAGCGCTGCCGGTTGCGGTAATCGGTGAGCGATTCGCCGAGCTGCTCGTAGAACAACTTGGACAGCCACGGCCGGCTGATGCCGCACCGGCGGGCCAGCGCGGGCAGATCATCGGCCTCGACCTCGGCCGCGTGGTCGTGCAGCCACCGGGCCGCGGCCTGCACGGCCGGATGCAGCCGGATCCCGTCCGGTGCACCGGGAGAGCGGCGGAACGCCCGCCAGCACTCCGACAACAACCAGGCCAGACCGTGCCAGTGCCGTACGGCTGGTTCGGCCGGGTCGCTCAACAGCGCGCAGAGCCGGTCGAGCTCCCCGATGTGTTCGCCGACAACCCGGACCTGACCGGTGTCGGCGTCGTCGCGCAGCCACCGGCGTGGCGGGCCGGCGTCGGCCCGGTCGAGCTCGGTCACCAACCGCGGGCTGAACACGACGATCCACATCTGCACGTCCGGCGAGGACTGGATGAGCCGGTGCGTCTGATGCGGCAACAGCCAACCCAGTGCCTGACCGGGAAAACGTACCCGGCGGTCGCCGATCAGATACTCCACCCACCCGCGCAACACGATGTTGGCCTCGAGCTCGTTGTGCCGGTGCCCACGGTGCATCTGCGGCTGACCCGTGCCGCCGTACCGACGCACCCAGCCGCCACGGGCGGAATCGACGTGCAGGTCCTCCGCGGGATCGACGTCCGTCATCTCATTACCAGCTGCAATCTTTGCCTGACCGGACGAAATGCGCCGGAGCCAAATCCGAACGATAATTGAGTATGCCACCCAGCTTGACCGATGTGGAGGTTACCAGATGACCATCGCCCCGATAGCCGACGTGACTGCGCCTGATGGCGGCCGGCTCAGCGACGCGGAACAGGACTACCTGTTCGACCTGAACGGATTCCGCGTGCTGAACGGCGCCCTCGCCCCCGAACAGTTGGCGGCGATCAACGGCTGGGTCGACGGGCACGATATCGACGCGCTGCGCCCCGGCCAGTGGATCGGCGACGTGGAGGTGCACACGTACGGTAAGCAGGACGGAGTCAACTTCCAGAACATCATCGAGGGCGGACCGATCTTCGAGGAACTGATCGACCAGCCGGCCTGGTTCGACCAGGTGAGCCGCTACATCGCGGTCGGCGCCCATCACCTGCGCATCGACGAGTGTTTCCTCAACATTCGCCGTTCCGGCGGCTACATCCCCATCCATTCCGGCGGGGATAATATCCGCTTCTCCGGCCTCTTTCGCTGGCACAGCGGCAGTTGGGCGGTCGGCCAGATCAACATCCTGATGGCGCTGACCGATATCGGCCCTGGCGACGGGGCGACCACCGTCGTGCCCGGCAGCCACAAGAGCGACGTCAGCCATCCGCAACGCAACTGGGAGGCCGGCGTCGCCGGCGACGAGGCAATCGGCATGCGGGAGGTGCACCTGAAGGCCGGCGACGCGTTGATGTTCACCGACGGCCTCTGCCACGGCTCGCTGCCCCGGATCAATGCCGGCGAACGGCGCGTACTGATCTACCGCTACGCGCCGCACCTGCTGGCTCCACGGATGAACTACATCCCGTCCGAGGAACTTATCGCCCGACTCAGCCCACGGCAGCGTGCGGTCGTCATGCCCACCGCGCCACGGCTACGGCCCGGCCGCGCACTGCACGGAGACACGTTCGCCCACGAGGCGGTCGGCGGCTGAGTAGCTATCCCGGATACCAGACGTTCCGCGGGTCGTCTGGGCTTCGCTGGTAGGCCCAGGCGTCATCGATGAGGCGTTCGGTGTCGTACCGCGGCCGCCAGCCGAGCAGCAGCTTGGCTTTTGTGTTGTCCAGCCAGGTCGAGTGGTACGGCGTGGGCACCGTGAGGACAGGCAGGCTCTGCGTCTTGGCAAGGTGATCCGTCACGTGCCGGTAATTGACCGGCTCATCCATGCTGATGTTGAAGGTCTCTCCCACGGCGGCTGGATGCTCCAGACCTATGGCGATCGCCTCGACCAGATCGCTGACGTGGACGAAGTTCCGCTGCAGCGGCGAGCCATCGGCGGCCAGCGCCAATGGCACAGCGCCAGCCGGGACGTCGCCGCCGATGAGCTCGCGCCACGCCGGCCCACCGAACTGGTCGGCACCGAACGAGAGCGTGTACCGGAAGTCGTCCCGCTCCATGATCCACGGTGCCCGCAGGCAGGTGCCGTTCAGGCCGTACGCGATCTGGTACTGCTCGAGCATGACCTCCTCGAGGACTTTCGACAGCGCGTAGCACCCCTCATAGGCGGTGTGCCGCTGCGTCTCGGTCACCGGGCCGGGGTGTTTGTAGACGAAATGACCGACCGCGGCATCGCCGCCGACCAGGACGAACCGCTCGAAGGTCGGGCTTTCCCTAGCCTCTTCGAGCAGCCAGAACAGGCCCTTGACCGCCACGTCCATGATCTCGTCCGGCGTCTCCTTGCAGGTGGCGAGATGCACCACGTGCGTCACGTCCGCCATGGCCCGCCGGACGGCCTCGCGGTCGGCGATCGTCCCGAACACACACTCGACCCCGTCGACGTCGAGCGGCCGGTTGTGGCAGAGCGCGCGGATCTCGCAGGTGCCGGCGAGCTTGTCGATCAGGGTCCGGCCCACCTTGCCGGTGGCTCCGGTGACGAGCAATCTCACGAACTCTGCCACTGCGGCAGATCGAGAATCACGCTGCCCTGCAGGCCATCTGACAACTCCCGCGCACGGGCGGTGTCGAAGAACTGCTCCTCATCGAACTGCCAGGAGCGGGTGCCGCCCGCAGCCTCGTGACGGTCCCGCAGGTCGGCGAGCATGCCCGGCACCCGGTACGACGGCCACCTGACCCCCGACCGGCCGTACGAGGCGTCGATGAAGAACCGCGGGCTGCCCTCGCCGCCGGGCTTGGCCCGCCGGGCATGCCACAATCCCGAGTGCACGATCAGCATCGATCCGGCCGGCACGTCGTTGACCGCGATCGACCCCGGAAGGTCGGTGTCGCCGAGGAACGTCAGCGCGCGGCTCTCCACGGCATGCCGGTGGGAGCCGGGCACGAAAAGGAGATCCCCGATCGTGCCGTTGAGCCCGTCGAGGTAGAAGAACACGTGCACCATGAGGTGCGAGCGATTGGTCTGCGGGTACTGCTCGTAATCCTGGTGCCAGGCCACGCCCTTCTGGCCGGCGTCGTGCCGAGCGGCGTGGATGTGATGGAAGACGTACGGCCCGCCCATGAGCTCGTCGAGATGCTCCGCCACCCGCGGGTGCCAGACGAGCGCACCGATCTCCTCGTCGAGGTACGCGTGCCGCCGGGGGTCGGCCGAGGTGTGCCGATCCACGGCTGCCTTCAGCGTGTCGATCTCCGTCTTTGCCAGGAATTCAGGAAAGACGGCGTATCCCTGATCCTCGAATGTCTCAAGCATTCGACCTTCTCCTTCGAGATTGCACATGATGTTGACTGGCACCGCGCCGCACCCCATCTTGCGGGACCGGTTCGCCGGGTGCGACCTTTATGGCCGCGGTCACAGCCTGGGCGCTCCGGCATGGCCTCCTCCGGACAGGCTACTGGCCGGAGGAGGCCAATTCGGGTCGCCACCGGAAATCAGGTACAGGTCCGGCAGCTCCCCGGCGGTCAGTTGATGGTGTCACGCAGCGTTGGAATGAGCCGCGCGGCATTTGCTCCGTACACCTGCCGCAACGACTCCTGATCGAGATCGAGACCCGATATCGTCCAGCGCCCGGAGCCGGGCGGATTCGAGTCGGAGTACGAGAAATGCTCGTCGTTCGTTTCGAGGAACCGGAAATAGCGCTGGAACGACTCGGCGTCGGGCGGGAAGCAGTCGGTGCCGTACATCACCCGGTCCGGATGCTGGTCGATCAGGGCGCGGGTGGTCCGCGGCTGCCGGCCGAGCTCGGCGACGCGGGCGGCAATGTCCACGTTGAAGTTCGGGTAGGTCGAGAGCATCCGGCCGACCCAGCCGAGATCTTCGGCGTTGCACCCGACATGGGCGCCGATGATCGTGACGTCGGGGTGCGCGGCGACGACGTCCTCGAGCGCGTCCATCAGCGCCTGCATCCGCGGGAACCGCTCGTCGCCGAAATACCAGTCCGGGTGTCGCAGCAACTCCTCGATCCGCTCATTGTTTCCGTCCAGCGGCTCGAAGAACGCTGCTGGGTCGGCAGTGTGAATCAGCACCGGCAGGTTGAGCGCGCCGAATGTCGACCACATATCCGACAGCCGCTCGTCGTTCACCATGATGAGCTTGCCGTCCTCGTCCTGGACGTGCAGGCCGAGGTCCTTCCACAACTTCACGCCGGCCGCGCCGCGACGAGCCGAGTCATGCAGACTCTTGACCAGCTTCTCCGGCCATCCGGCCTCGGCGGTCAGCTTCCAGTCCAGCCGGGCAAATGTGGCGAACCGGCCTGCATGCGGCCGGTCGTAGCGGTCCAGGTTTTCCTCGAGCTCGCCCTCCCAACCGCCGTCCAGGTTGACGATCGCGGCCACATTGCAACTGTCCATGATGGACAGCAGCTCGTCCATCGGCGGCGCCGACCACTCGCCGCCATGCCATTTGCCGAGGTGGTTGTGGACATCGATTGCGGGTGCGGCCGCCCGGTCAACGTAATTGCTCGGCAGCTTGACCATGGGTCGCGGCGTGAAATCTCGTAGCCGTAGCTCGGACGCCTCTGCGGGCTCCATTCACATCTCCTTTGGTTTCAGCACATCAGCACTCAACAGAAAACCGGTCCGGTCGGAGCGCGGTGAGATCGTGTCCGGGATCCATTCCCACCGCGATGCGCGCGGCGATAGCTCCGACTGCCGGCCCCAGCGTCAGGCCGTGCGCGCCGAGGCCGGTGGCGAGGACCGCACCCGTGATTCCTGGAATTGGTCCCACCATCGGCAGCCCGTCGCGACTCACCGGCCGGAAACCGACACGGGTCTCCAGCATGGTGGCACCGGCCAGCCCGGGCGCGAACCGCAGCGCCGTGTTCAGGACTTCGGCCAGACCACCCGCCGTGACCCGGTAGTCGAAGCCGACATCCTCGTGGGTGGCGCCGGTGACGACCCGGTCGGGTTCGAACGCGAGAATGTAGGGGCCGCCGATGTTGCTCACCACCGGCGTCCTGGCGATATTGCCGCCGGGATAGGAAAGGTGCACGATCTGACCGCGGATCGGCGTGATCGCGTCGCCCAGCATGCTCGGCCACTGCGTCGCCGACCACGCGCCCGGGGCGGCGATCACCCGATCCGTGTCGATCTGCTCTCCGTCGATCCGGACGCCGATCACCGCCTCCGCCCTGGTCACGAGTTCGCCCATGCCCGGCCGAAAGTCCGCACCTCGTTTGCGCAGCGCGCTCGCGAGACACGCACTGAGCCGGCGCCCGTCAACGCGGGCGATACCCGGAAGCAGCAGGGCATGCGCACCGTCGAGCAGATACGGCACCAGACCGGCTGCCTCGCCAGTGCTCAGCCGCTGCACCGTGCCGACGTAGTCGGCCAGGGAGCCCGCGTCCATACTGGACAGCCGAGCTGAAAGCCTTTCCAGGACGGCATCCTGCGCGTCATTGGTGGCGACCACGACCTGTCCCACGCCGGCATAGCCGTGGTCGGTCTCGCCATCGTCGGCCAACTCGGCGAGCAGGTCGCGGTAGTAATCGGCCCCGCGAAGCTCCACCCGCTCCCGTTCGGCCGTGGACCGCTCCCCGATCAGGTCGAGCGGGTTGACGATGCCGGCCCCGGCGTCGGTCGCTCGTCCCTGGTGGTTCGCGTCGACGATCGTCACGGTGTACCCGAGGCGGGTCACCTCGTACGCGGCGGCCAACCCGACTATTCCAGCGCCGACAACCACAACGTCGGTCATGAGCCTCCTTTACAACTATTCCGCACGATGGACCACCCTAATGAGGTTCATTTGCGAGCACGCTGTTCATCTGTGTGGACATCTTCTTCGCCGCCTGCGGCACAGCCTCCTTTCCGCTCCACGGGTCGGCGAACACCTTGAGCGCGTTGTCGTTCCAGACCGACGTGTGCACTGAGGACGGGAACGTCCGTGCGTTCGGCAACTGACCGATGATGGCCTGCAGGTTGAACTGTGGGATCGACCTCGCGTACGCGGACTCCTCGCCCCGGTACGCGGGGATGACGGTCCCGGTCCGAGCGTGAATGTCGGCCGCCGCCTTCGAGCCGAGAAACTTCACGAACTTCCACCGCTCCGGTGCCACGCCGGTCTGCTGCCTGGCGTCCTCGTGGCCCTTCGCCAGCAATTCGCGTCGCTGTCCGTGCGCCCCCACGATCGTGGCGCCCGCCTCGGCGTGCACCGCGGTCAGCCCTTGCTCGCGCTGAAAGCGATGCCTTCGATGAAGTGGCGCTGGAACAGCATGAAGATGATGATCAGCGGCAGGCTGGCCATCAACGAACCCGCCATGAGCACCGGATAGTTGGTCAGATACTGGCCCTGCAGGGTCGCCAGGCCAGCCGATACCGGCATGCTCGACGGATCGGTGTTCACCACCAGCGGCCACAGCAGGTCGTTCCAGGACCAGATGATCACCAGGATTGCCAGCGCGACGAGACCGGGCCGGGCCAGCGGCAGCAGTACCCGCCAGAAGGTCTGGAACGGCCCGGCGCCGTCGATGTAGGCGGCCTCCTGGACCTCGCGTGGCAGCTGCATGAAGAACTGCCGCATCAGAAATGTACCGAACGCGCTGAAGATGCCGGGCAGGAAAAGACCCGGCAGACTGTTCAGCAGGTGCAGGTCGTGGATGATCTCGTACTGCGGGATCAGGAACAGCTGGGACGGCACCATCAACACGGACAGGAAAAGCCCGAACACCAGGCCCGAGCCACGGAACCGGAGCCGGGCAAACGCATATCCGGCGAGCGAGCAGAAAATCAGCTGGCCCGCGGTGCGCGCGGCGGTCATGAGCACCGTGTTGACCAGCATTTGCCGGAACGGCATGGCGCTGAACACGTCGGTGTAGTTGGAGAATCGCCAGGTGCTCGGGATGAACGTCATCGGGACGCTGGTCGACTCGGCGAACGTCTCGACCGAGATCAGCAACTCCAGCAGGAACGGCGCGATCATGAGCAGCGCGCCCACCGCGAGGATGATGTGTACGACCCGGTGACCGGAGCGGTCTCGCTGGCGCCGGCGGGGTCGCACCGCTGACGCCGCGACAACGCTACTCATAATGCACCCATTTCTTCTGCAGCCAGAACTGGCCGGCGGTGAAAACGATGATGATGCCCAGCAGCAGGAACGCGATCGCGGCGGCATAGCCACCGTTGGACTGCACGAAGGCCTTGTCGTAGAAGAGATAGACGATGGTCTCGCTGCTGTCCAGAGCCGGGTTGTTCTTGCCGATCATGACGTAGATCAGGTCGAACGCCTGCAGCGCGTTGATGACGCTGATGACCGTGACGAAGAAGATCGTCGGCGACAGCATCGGCAGCGTGATGGTGAAGAACTGCCGGATCCGTCCCGCGCCGTCGATCTCGGCGGCCTCATAGAGATGACGCGGGATCGTCTGCATCCCGGCGAGGAACAGCACCATGTTGTAGCCGACGGATGACCAGATGGCCACGATCGCCACCGCGTACAGCGCCGTCGATGGGTCTGAAGTCCAGTGTGGACCGTGCACGCCGAAGACCTTCAGCACCTGATTGACCGGGCCGTAGTCGCCGTTGTAGACGAACTTCCACATCAGGGCCACCGCGGCCGGCAGGGTGATTACCGGAATGAAATAGAGCGTCCGGTACACCCCCAGACCTCGCAGGCCCGGGCGGTTCAGGAGCGCCGAGACGACGATGCCGATCGGCACGCTCAACAGCGACAAAGCGGCGAAGACGATCGTGTTACGGAGAGCGTGCAGCACCTCCGAGTCGGAGAACAGCGTCCGATAGTTGGTCAGGCCATTCCAGGTGTGCCCGCCGAATGCACCCCACAGCGTGAACGAATAATAGAGCGTCCGGAAAATCGGCCAGATCGAGAACACTCCCAGGCCGATCACGCTCGGGGCAATCAACAGCCATCCCCAGCGGGCTTCGAGCCTCTTCCGCGGCGAGCTCCGCCGGCCGGATTTGCCCGGCCGTTTCTCGCTCTGCACCCGTTCGGTGACTACCACCATTGCCGTGCCTCTCCCCTGACGGTCGGGCGTGCTGCTATGTCGGGCGTGCTATGACGGGCGGCTCGGCTCTTTGCCCAGAGCGGTATCCATCTGCTTGGCGATGTCCTTCGCCACGTCAGCGGTCGATCGCTTTCCGGTCCAGGCGTCGGCGAGCGTCTTGGTCGCATAGTCACGCCAGACCGGCGTGTTCACCGACACCGGGAATGAATAGTTGTCCTGGAACTCATCGACGAACGTCTGCAGATGGAACTCGGGCGTCGATTTGACCCAGGCGGCCTGCTTGTCCTTCGTCGCCGGGATGACCGCGCCGGTCTCGGCCTGGATCTCCGCCGCCCGGGCGGAGCCAAGGAACTTGACGAACGCCCAGGCCTCTTTCGGGTACTTCGTCTTCGCGAAGATGACATTACCCAACCCGTTGCTCACCGTCTTGCGCACCTTGCCCTGCGGCATCGGCACGACATCGACGTACTTCTTCGCGTACGGGAGGGCCTTGAAGGCGATCGACTCCCAGGATCCGCCGTAATACAGACCGATCTTGCCGGAGCCGAACATCTGTTGCGGGTCGGTGTCGGTCATCTGCTGCAGGGTCGGCGACACGTGGTGCTTGTTGATCAGGTCGGTCCAGAACTGGAGGCCCTCGATGGCTTCGGTGGCGTTGTAGCCAGACTTCTTTCCGTCGGCGGAGATGACGAAGCCCTTGTTCTGCGGGATCGTGTTGTAGTAGGTCTGCTGGTCGGACAGGGTGGCGGCGATTCCGTGCACGTTGCCTTTGGTCAGGCGTTTCGAGGCGGCGAGCACATCGGACCATCCCCACGAAGCGTCCGGCGCACGCAGACCCGCCTCGGCGAAGAGCTTCTTGTTGTACCAGAGAGCGATGCTGTCGATGTCCTTCGGCAGCGCGTAGATGTCCTTGCCCCAGGTGTATCCCTGGGTGATCGCCGGCTCGTACTGGCTCATGTCGATCTTGGCGTCGGCGACGGGTTTGGTGAGCGGCAGGATGACCTTGTTCGACGCGTACAACTGGAAGTACGCAAGGGTCATCCAGAACACGTCAGGCGCGCTGCCACCGGTTGCGGCGGTCTGCAATTTGGTCCAGTACGAGTCCCACGGCGTCACGGCCGTACGGATCCGGATCTTGGGATTGGCCTTTTCGAATTCGGCGATGATCTGCTTCATCGCGGGCAACTGGGTGTCGTCCCACAGGCCGTACGTCAACGTCACCGGGCCGCTGTGGCTCTTTTCGGACTCGATGGACGAGCCACTGGAGGACTTGCTGCACGCGGCGGCCGTCATGAACATCGCTGCCGGCACTGCGGTGAGAACGGCGCGCCGCGTGACCCTCGACGTGACTGACGCCGGAGCGGGCGCCGGAGACTGATCGGACTGCATGGCGGTGCTTTCCTCTCGGTTGGTTTTCGCGACCTACGGTCGGGTTCCCGGCGGCGATGACGGGGCGAAGATCACCCGCGATCCATGGAGCCACCTCTCCGCGAGACAGGCCGTGATGCGCAAATTTGCTCACTTGGCCGCGTATCTGTGCACGATAAACCTCAGTCTTTGAGATGTCACTCATTTTTGGAAGTAATTTTCCACGAATGATCAGATGGCAATCGGACATATACGGCGGCATGACGTCGAATACAACCGCTGGGCCGCTACCGACCGGCCCGGCCGCCGCCTGTCCAAGTGAACACATATGTGTCAGCGCGGTTACGATGGTGCGCATGCGTGCGGAGCGACTCAATGCAGTTCTGGACGACCTCGCTCAGCACGGCACCGTCGACGTACTGGCGCTCGCGACGAGGCTCGGCGTCTCCGGCGCGACGATCCGGCGGGATCTGCGGGCACTACACGACCAGGGTCTGCTCGTCCGTACCCACGGCGGCGCGATGACCAACGACGTCGGCCTGGAGTTGCCGATCCGGTACAAGGCCTCCCACCACCATCCGGAGAAGCGCCGCATCGGGGTGCGGGCCGCGAAACTCGTCACGGACGGCGCCGTCATCGGCATGACCGGCGGCACCACGGCCACCGAGGTCGCCCGGGCATTGCCCGAGCGGCAGAACGTCACGGTCGTCACGAACGCCCTCAACATCGCCGCCGAGTTGGTGCTGCGGCCCAACATCCGGCTGCTCGTGGCCGGCGGGAAGGCGCGGCACGCCTCGTACGAACTCGTCGGCCCGACCGCCGAGGCAATGGTGTCCGAATACCATTTCGACATCACCTTCATCGGTGTTGACGGCCTGACCGTCGCCGAGGGCTGCACCACTCACGACGAGATGGAGGCGCACACCGACCTGGCCTTCATCCGGCAGTCGAGGCAGAACGTGGTGATCGCCGACAGCAGCAAGATCGGGAAGGTCACCTTCGCCAGGATCTGCGACATCTCCGCGGTGAGCGACCTGGTGACGGACGGCGACATCGATCCCGATGCCTTGGATGCGCTGCGCCAGGCCGGCGTGACCGTCACAACGGCCTGATCCTGACCAGAGATTTCTGGCCGGCCATGTCAAGAACGTGCCGTGGGCTACGACTGCCCGGCGACAAGCCCGTTCAGATCCACACCGCCTCGAAGGAGACGTCATGCGCACCATCTATGCGTTCGAAATGCTCACGCTCGATGGCTACTACGCCGGACCAAACGACGAGTTCGACTGGCCAAACACCGACGAGGAGTTCCACGACTGGTCCGTGCGCCAGCTGGACAACACCGACACGCTGCTCTTCGGTCGGGCCACCTACGAGGGCATGGCCGCCTACTGGCCCACCGCTCCGGCCGACGACCCGACCGCGCAGCGGATGAACAGCTACCCCAAAATCGCCGTGTCACGCACGCTGGAGAAGGTGGAATGGAACAACAGCCGGCTTATCAGGGACAACGTCGCCGAAGAGATCACCGCGCTGAAAGGCCAGCCAGGCAAGGACATTGCGATCTTCGGAAGCTTCGACCTGACCGTCAGCCTGCTGGAGTTGGGGCTCATCGATGAGCTGCGGATCCTACTCAACCCGATCGTTCTCGGCCGCGGGAAATCGCTGTTCAACACCACCAACAAACGCATCCACTTCACTCTCAGGGACACCAATACGTTCGCCTCGGGCAACGTGCTGCTCACCTACACGCCGACCGCCAGGTAGCCAACGGTCAGTTGCCGGGGTAACCCGGATGGTGCTGCATCAGACCGCAAACGAGGCGGCCATCGAGTCGAGGTGCGCGAGGAGTCCGGGAAGGTCGTTGAGCCAGCCTGTGATGTGTCGATCCCCGTCATCGAGCTGGTCCATCCAGGCTGCCGGCCGGCGCTCACCGAGGGTGGCTCGGATGAGGCCGGTGATATTGCTGAGCTGGCGGTTGGCGGTGCGGATGAGCAGGTCTGGACCCAGGGGTGCGAGTCGACCGCCGGCCTCGGTATAGGCGTTGAGGATTCGGTGCACGCGTTGGGTGTCGTTATAGCCGAAAGTGACGGCGGCGTGCCCGGTCTCGATGGTGGCGCTCTCCGGCCCGACGGCATCCCAGTCGATCAGCAGCGGACCGCTGCTGCTGATGATGACGTTGTACGGCTCGACGTCCCGATGGGTGATGACATGATCGGCCGCGGACATGAACGCTTTGTCGTCTCGGGCGCAGAGCTCAAGAATAACGTCGAGATTGTCCTGCAGAATCGACGCCCAGGACTTCGCATGTTCATGCCCGGCCGCGATCCACCCTTCCCAGGTCGGCCGGGGATGATGAACGAACCACCTCCAGGCCAACTCCGGTGGTGTCGTTACCGGCGATAGTTCATGCAGCCGCGCGAGCATGGTCCCGAGCCAGTCCGTGACGTCATCATCAGCACTCAGGTGCCGGTTGTCGATCCATTCATAAACTCGGTACGACCCCCGCCCATCCACCCGGCCAGCCCAAGCATAGGCCGGTACGACCGGCGGGATCGGCGCTACGGTAGCGATTCCGGCTTCCAGCGCGCGCCGCTCGAAGTCCATCCGGTCAATGAGTTGCGGCGCCCAGAATGGGTCCTCGTCGGGCCAGAATTCTTTGACGTGGAACGATCCGGTCGTCGTGTCCAACCGCCAGCTGCGGGCTACCTGATTGTGCACCAATGTCAGCGGCGCCGTCGGCCGGCCGAGATCGAACGCGGCGGCGATCGCCACGGCGGCCGGCTCTGCGGATCGATTCCGGGCAGACATAAACAACCTTCCAATCGGCCACCAAGGCCAGAGCCGGTGCTGATCAGGCGGGAGGGAGCGATCGCGGGAGCCCGAACGATGCGAGCACGCTGTTTTCGAAGCGGATCATGGCGCTGATGCGGTCGCCGGCGAGGGTGACGGCGAACAGGCCGGTCCCGTGGCGGATGCCCGTGGGAGCCCGCAAATAGGAGCCGAACGCCGGCTGACCGTTGGCTCGCGTCGGCACGAGGTCGAATCTCCGACCCGCGCCGAAAAGGCGAGCGCAGAAGTGACCGACGGTGTCCCGGCCCTCATATTCCAGGGGCAGCGGTGGCATGGACATGAAGACGTCATCGGTCAGTAGGGCCACCAACGCGGCGACGTCGGCAGACTCCCACGCACTGACGAACCTCGCCACGATCGCACCCTCGGCGGACGAGTCGGCGGCGGGAGGCGGTTCACTTATCGTCGACCGTCCACGCTGCAAGCCGGCTCGGGCCCGCTTGAGGGCACTCTTGACCGATTCGATGGTCGTGTCCATCATGTCGGCCACCTCGGCCGCATGGAATCCGAGGACGTCACGCAGGATCAGGACGGCGATCTGGCGAGGCGGCAGGATCTGAACCGCGGTCACAAACGCCAGCGAAATGGATTCGGCCTGCTCGTATCGGGCCTCCGGGCCGAGCGGCAGATTTATCGCACCCTCCAGCAGAGCGTCGGGATACGGCTCGAGCCAGACGACCTCGCCGAGTCGGGTCGGCTCGGGCGGCTCGACACCGGGGATGTCCCACTCCTTGGCCGGGCGTCGGCTGGCCGCCCGAAGCGCGCTGAGGCACCTGTTGGTGGCGATCCGGTAGAGCCAGGTGCGGATCGAGGCGCGACCGTCGTACCCACCCAGGCCCCGCCACGCGCCCAACAAGGTGTCCTGGAGCGCGTCTTCTGCATCCTGGAAAGATCCGAGCATCCGATAGCAGTGCACCTGCAGCTCACGGCGATGCGGCTCGGTCAGCGCTCGGAACGCATCGCCGTCCCCCGCCCGGGACCGGCTGATCAGGTCCGCTCTCACCAATTCCACCCTCGCCACCTCATTCCTCAACCTAGTCGCCTTTCCATCCTGTATGGACGCCGACCGGAGAGAAAACGGGGCGGTCGATGAACGCCCCCTTTGCTGGCGTCGCGGCGTCCAGATCAGTGGCAACGCCAACAAAGGAGAATCGATATGGGAAACATCGTCATCAGTGAGAACGTCACGCTGGATGGAGTCGTACAGGACCCGACCGGTGATGAGGGCTGCACATTCGGCGGCTGGTTCGACCCGACCACCGCGGAAGACCGCGAAGCGTGGGCCAAGGTCGAATTCGAAGAGGCGTTGAACGCCGCGGCGCTGCTGCTCGGCGGACGAACGTACGAGTGGTTCGCCGCCCGCTGGACCTCCCGGCCCGGCCAGTGGGCGGACCGGCTGCGCAGCCTGCCCAAGTACGTCGTGTCCACCACGCTTGACGAGCTCGGATGGGACAACTCGACGATCCTGCGAGGTGACGTGGTCGCTGAGATCTCGAAGCTGAAGCAGAAGGTGGACGGCGACATCGTCGTCTACGCCAGCGGCCGGCTCGTGCAGACGCTGATGGAGCACGACCTCGTCGACGAGCTGCGGCTGATGACCCATCCGTACGTGCTGGGAGCCGGCGAGCGACTCTTCGGCGAGACCAGCGATCGGAAGTCCATGCGCCTGGCTGACTCCCGCATCGTTGGCAGCGGCCTTGTCCTGCTCACCTACCGGTCCGCCCGATGACCATGACGGAAAAGCAACGCTGGGTGCTGGCGCTGACATCGACTGCGTCGCTGATGATTTCGCTGGATGCACTGGTCGTCACCACTGCCCTGCATGCGATCGCGCTGGATCTGCATGCCTCCATTGCCGATCTGGAATGGACCGTGAACGCTTACACCCTGCCGTTTGCCGTGCTGCTCATGGCCGGCGCGGCCCTGGGCGAACGATACGGCCGCAGGCGATTTCTGGTGGGTGGCCTGGCCTTGTTCGGAATCGCCTCCGCCGGTTGTGCGCTGGCACCGAGCCTCGGCTGGCTCATCGCGACCCGCGCGATCCAGGGCGTCGGCGCCGCCGCGGTGGCACCGACCGCCTTGTCCCTGCTGTCAGCGGTGTTCGGGCCCGAACAGCGGCCCCGAGCGTTGGGTCTGTTCGCATCGATCACCGGGCTGGCCACACTCGGGGGGCCGCTCGTCGGCGGAGCGATTGTGCAGAACCTGAGCTGGCAGTGGATTTTCTGGATCAACGTACCGATCGCCGCGGTGCTGATCCCCCTGGTGCTGGCACGGCTCGAGCGGGATTCGGGTTCGCCGCGCGGTCTGGATTATGGCGGGATCGGGCTGGTGAGCGCGGGAGCGTTCGGGCTGGTCTGGGGATTGATCAGGGGGAACGGATCGGGTTGGACCAGCGCCGAGGTCATCGCGGCGCTGGCCGGTGGCGCGGTCGCTCTCGTCGTCTTCGTCGGCTGGGAGTTGCGTACCGTCGCTCCGCTCGTACCGATGCGCCTGTTCGCGTCGCGCGCCTTCTCCGCCGGCAATACAGCCGGGTTCCTCCTGTTCGCCTCCGTCTTCAGCGGCGCGTTCTTCTTTGCCCAATTTCTACAGGTCGTACTGCGGCACGATCCGATGGCCACCGGATTGTTGCTGGCACCGTGGACGGTGGCCCTCTTCGTGGTCGCGCCGATCGCGGGTAGACAGATACAAAGGATAGGCGCGCGTCCGCTGGTCGTGACCGGGTTGCTGCTGCAGGCGGTCGGATTCGGGTGGATCGCCCTGATCGCCAGCCCCGGACTGACCTATCCGCCGCTGATTCTTCCGTTCGTGATCTCCGGTATCGGCATCGCGCTGACGATCCCGTCGGCGCAGAGTGCCGTCATCGGGGCGGTGCCGATGACAGCGATCGGCGCCGCCTCGGGCACGTTCAACACCGTTCGCCAGCTCGGCGGCGCCTTCGGGATCGCCATCACCACAGCGGTTTTCACCACCCACGGCGGGCTCGACTCCGCGAGGACATTCAGCGACGGCTTCGGTCCTGCCATCGCGACGGCAGCAACCCTGGCCCTCGCCGGGGCGGTCATTGGGCTGCTCCTCCCCCGGCAGGAGGCGCGGGCCACCGGCCAGACCGTGGCGGCGCCGGCCGCCCAGCGGGTACCCGCCGGGTAGCCGGGTGGTGCCGCAAGCACGCCTCCGAGCGGCCTAGTCAACCCACGCTGCGGCATCCCGGAAAGCGAAATGCTCACCGGCCCGATATCGCGGCCTGGGCTGATAGGTGTTTACGCCCGGATCGCCGCGCAGCAGGAATGCACTGGGATAGGGCTGCTCGTCGGCCACGATCCGGGTCGAAGTCGGGATATACCGGATGGTGAGTCCGCAGCGCCGATTCGGCGAGGTGTTGGCGTTGCTGCCGTGCACGATATTGGGATGGTGCACCTCGACGTCTCCGGGCCGCAGCACCATGTCCACGGCCTCGGTCTCGTTCACCTCGACGGCGATTTCCGCCCCGAGCACATTGTCCTGCGCAGCGGTCTTGCGGATTGGGGCGAAATCCTGTTTGTGGCTGCCCGGCAGCACGCGGACGCAGCCGTTGTCCGGGTTGGATTCGTCGACCGCGAGCCAGAGGCTCACCACCTTCACCGGATCCAGTGGCCAGAATGCGCCGTCCTGATGCCACAGCACCGGCCGTCCGGAGAACGCCGGCTTGCAAATGTAGTGGGAGGCGAAAAGGGCGATCTCGGGGCCGACGAACAGCGAGGCGATGTCGACCAGCCGGTCGTCGCTGATCAACCGCACCCAGAACGGATCGTCACGCAGGTAGATGTGGCCGAGATTCTCCGGCCGTACGTCCGGGTGGCGCTCCTGCAGCCACGCGACGTGATCATTCACCTCGTTGATCAGATCCGCGTCGATGACGTCCCGGAAGATGACATAGCCGTCGCGCTCGAACTGGTCGAGCCCGGCGTGTTTGTCCGTGGTCTCAACGGTCATGGTTGCCTCCAGTCAATCTGTCTCGCTGTCATCGTGCGGGACAGGGCAGCCGCAGGGATAGCACAGGCCGCACCAGAACATGTAATTTCTTGATGTGGCTACCAACCTCCTGCAGTTCCAACGGACGGCTGCCGGCCGGCCGTACCACGCCGCGCTGGTGCCGATGCCGGTGCGACCGATCGGGTCGGACCGGCACGGTCACGCCGACTTCTACGAGCTGATGGGCATCGTCGCGGGACGGGGCGAGCAGCACCTGGTCACCGGCTCCCAGGAGCTGCGGGCGGGCGACGTCGCGCTGGTGCGACCCGGTGACCAGCACGCGATCAGTGGTCTTCCCCCGCACGGCATGGAGTTCATCAACATCGCCTTTCCCATCTCCACCTGGCGCGAATTTCTCAAGCTGACGGGCGTCAATTCGGCCGGGGACTGGGATCGTGCTCCCCTGCCGCCGCTCGTCCGGCTGCGCGGAGCCGACGCGGACCGGATGATGGCGTTGTTCCGCCGCGTCCTGGACGACTTCCACCGCCGGCCATCGGTGCTTCAGCTCGTCCGATTCTGGGTCGATCTGGTCGACCTGCTGCCGGGACAGGACAGCGGCCCGGTAAGCCGGCTCACGGGCGTGCCCGACTGGCTGTCCGAGGCACACGCAGCGATGCACCGCCCGGAGAATTTACGCGGCGGCATTCCGACGCTGCTGACATTGAGCAACGTGAGTCATGCACACCTGTCCCGCTGCATGAGAACCCATTACGGGATAACGCCGGGCGAGTTCGTCGCGCAGTTGCGGCTCGGCCTCGCGGCGACGCTGTTGACAACGACACCGGCGACCGTCACCGCCATCGCGTACCGCTGCGGCTTCTCCAGCCCGTCCTATTTCACCCGGTGTTTTCATGCCGCCCACGGCATCTCACCGCGGGCCTTCCGCGAGCACAGCCGCCGGGCATTTGTGCCGTGACGAAAGACGTACTGCCGGTAGACCTCGTCGATGAATTGCGGGACGACCTCGACCGCAGTCTCGGCGTCAACCACCAGCCCGATGCGCAGGCCGAGCTACAGCTGCGGATGTTCGAGACGAGTCGGGCCAACCTCAGCCTCTTCGACCGCGAGCCGATTGTCACCTTCGCCGAACGCCTTATCGGGGACGACCGGCCGGCTTTCGGCGCCGATCACGTCCATGTCATCCACAACAATTCGTTTCCGGACCCGGCCCGGCCCGGGAATATCCAGCTGGCATCAGGACGAGCCGCCGTACTACGTCTATGCCAACCCGCGCCTCAAGCGCCTGCTCGGATTTCTCCCGGCCGGCCCGTACGGATAGTCGCCTGAACATCATTGGCGACAAGGTGCAGCAGCGTCGGTGCGTCTATCACGTAGCGGGTCATCTCGGCACCTCAGATATCCGCGGCGGCCGCTTTTCCCGGCGTCGTTGCACCAGCAGGCTCAGCGGCGAAACCGCCGCCCACAGCACGAACGCCCAGGCGGTGGCGAATGCCACCGGAATGGATATCAGAAACACGACGATGAAGACGAGGCCACGCACGTTGTCCGGTTGACGGACCGCCTCAGGGGCGTCCGGACGCAGCAGGTCCAGGCGGCTGAACTCACGGTTCAGCAGCATGAGGCACGCCGAGGCGATGACCTGGATCAGCGCGTAGATGCCGAAGCGGACACCGAAGCCGCCGTCGCTCGTCAGTATTCGGGTCGCGAACGGCGTCAGAACCACCATCAGGAGCCAGAGCATGTTCAGCCGGCCGACGGCGCCACCCAACCGGGCCACGTACCGGAAGGTGCGGCGATGCCCGGACCAGTGGTTCCCGATGACCAGGAAGCTGATCAGGAACGCGAGATACTCGCTCCACTGATCGTGCAGTGCGCGCAGGAAATCGATGTTGCTGGTGCCATCGGTGGTATGCGGCACCGGGAGGGCGAGCGCAAGCAGCGTGATCGCGATGGCGACCACGGCGTCCGAGAAGAAGATCACCCGCTGGGCGGCTTCGACCTCTGGATCCGCGGCGGGATCGGTCACGGCAGCTACTCCCGACTCGCGATGAGTTGTACGTCGATCCGGAGAGTAACGACCGCGAAGATCGGATGTTCGGGCCGGCCGCCGAGCGGCCGGCCCGAACACCGGGATCAGGAGCGGTCGAACCGATCGAGGTTCATGACCTTGTCCCACGCGGCCACGAAGTCCTGCACGAACTTCGCCCGGGCGTCGTCGCTCGCGTAGACCTCCGCGAGTGCCCGCAGCTCGGAGTTCGAGCCGAAGACGAGGTCAACGCGGCTGCCGGTCCACTTGAGCTCGCCCGTGGCGGAATCGCGGCCTTCGAAGGTCGATGAGCGGTCCGCGTCGGCTGAATCGCCGGCCGTCGCGCTCCACGTGGTGCCCAGGTCGAGCAGGTTCACGAAGAAGTCGTTGGTCAGCGACCCTGGCGTCGAGGTGAAGACACCCAGCGGCGACTGCTGGAAATTCGCACCCAGGACCCGCAGACCGCCGACGAGCACGGTCAGCTGGGGAGCGCTCAGGGTCAGCAGGTTCGCCCGGTCGAGCAGGAGGTACTCGGCCGGCAGCCGGTGCCCCTTCCCGAGATAGTTACGGAACCCGTCCACAGTCGGCTCGAGCGCCGCGAAGGACTCCACGTCGGTCTGGTCCTGCGTGGCGTCCGTACGTCCCGGGGTGAACGGGACCTGGACGTCGTGGCCGGCACTCTTGGCGGCCTGCTCGACCGCCGCGGACCCGCCGAGCACGATCAGATCGGCGAGCGAGATCCGCGTGCCACCGGTCTGGGCGCCGTTGAAGTCCTCCTGGATCCGCTCCAACGCGCTCAGTGCGGTCGCCAGCTCGTCGGGACCGTTGACCTCCCAGCCCCGCTGCGGCTCGAGACGGATGCGAGCCCCGTTGGCGCCGCCGCGCTTGTCACTGCCGCGGAACGTCGATGCGGACGCCCACGCCGTCGACACCAGCTGAGAGACGGAGAGTCCCGAATCGAGGATCTTGCTCTTGAGTGCGGCGATGTCGGCCGCTCCGACGAGCTCATGGGTGATGGCCGGCACGGGGTCCTGCCAGAGCAGCGTCTCCTGCGGCACGAGTGGCCCGAGGTAGCGCTCGATCGGGCCCATGTCGCGGTGCGTCAGCTTGTACCAGGCCCGGGCGAACGCGTCCGCGAACTCCTCCGGGTTCTCGTAGAACCGGCGCGAGATGGGCTCGTAGATCGGGTCGAACCGCAGCGCGAGGTCCGTGGTCAGCATGCCCGGGGCGCGGTTGAGCGTGCCATCTTCCGGGTCCGGAACGGTGTTCTTCGCCTTTCCGTCCTTCGGCGTCCACTGGTTCGCACCCGCCGGGCTCTGGGTCAGCTCCCACTCGTATTCGAACAGGTTGTGGAAGAACCAGTTGCTCCACTTCGCCGGCGTCGGGGTCCAGGTGACCTCGATGCCGCTGGTGATCGTGTCGCGACCCTTGCCGCTGCCGAACGTGTTCTTCCAACCGAGGCCCTGCTGCTCGAGCGGTGCGCCCTCAGGCTCGGGGCCGATGTACTGGTCGGGGTCGGCCGCGCCATGGGTCTTGCCGAAGGTGTGCCCGCCGGCGATCAGCGCAATGGTCTCCTCGTCGTTCATCGCCATCCGCCGGAACGTCTCGCGGATGTCCCGAGCCGAGGCGAGCGGGTCCGGGGTGCCGTTCGGGCCCTCGGGATTGACGTAGATGAGGCCCATCTGGACGGCGGCCAGCGGATCTTCGAGCTGCCGGTCACCGGTGTACCGCTCGTCGCCGAGCCAGGTGTCCTCCGGGCCCCAGTAGACGTCCTCGTCCGGCTCCCAGACGTCCTCCCGGCCGCCGGCGAAGCCGAACGTCTTGAAGCCCATCGTCTCCAGCGCGCGGTTGCCCGTGAAGATCAACAGGTCGGCCCACGAGACCTTGCGGCCGTACTTCTGCTTGACCGGCCAGAGCAGCCGGCGCGCCTTGTCCAGGCTCGCGTTGTCCGGCCAACTGTTCAGCGGAGCGAACCGCTGCATGCCGGCACCGGCGCCGCCGCGGCCGTCGCTGATCCGGTACGTGCCCGCGCTGTGCCACGCCATCCGGATCATGAACGGGCCGTAGGTGCCGAAGTCGGCGGGCCACCAATCCTGCGACGCGGTCAGCGTCGCGTCGACGTCCCTGGCCAGGGCGTCGAGATCCACGGTCCTGAACTCCGCGGCATAGTCGAAGTCCGCACCCATGGGATTGGCAACGGCCGGGTGTTTCCGGAGGATCGAGAGGTTGAGGTGGTTCGGCCACCAGACTCGATTCCCCACGCCCTCGGTCGGATGGGTGACGCGGTGGGCGACCGGACAGAGACCTTCGCTCTCCTCCGAGTTCATGTCTCCGACGACTGCATCATGGTTCTCAGGCACGGGAATCCTTTCCAGATCAGGGGTGTGCTCAGGAGCTGGGTGCGCTGGAGGTACTTGATGTGTTGGATGTGCTGGATGTGTTGGATGTGCTGGATGTGCTGGATGTGTTGGAACAGTTGGGGCACAGGCCCCAGTAGGTGACTTCGGCCTCGTCGATCACGAAGCCGTGATTGTCGGACGGGGTCAGGCACGGGGTGGTGTCGACGGCGCAGTCGACGTCGGCGATGGCACCACACAACCGGCACACGACATGGTGGTGGTTGTCCCCGACCCGCGACTCGTAGCGGGCCACGGAGCCCGCCGGCTCGATGCGCCGCACCAGGCCTTTGGCCGTCAGCGCTCGCAACACGTCGTAAACGGCCTGGTGGGACACCTCGCCGAGATCCGCCCGCGCGGCACCGATGATCTGGTCCGTATCGGCATGCGGATGGTCATACACGGCGCTCAGCACCGCCACCCGGGGACGCGTGACGCGTAGGGCCGCGCCGCGCAGCAGCTGCTCGACTTCCAACCTCGTGGGCATGTCCCCAGTGTGGTGCCTCTTTCTGGAATCAGTCAAGAGCACGGCCCACCCGGCGCGTCGTCAATCCTGTCCCGTTACCTTGATCATGGCGGAGTTGAGCCCAGCATGGTGGGTATGCCGGCACCATGATCATGGGCCGGCAATAGCGAACTGCACCGGTTATCGAATGACTATTCCTGAGGAATTCAACGGTTTATCAGTGGCCGCACCCTAGTGTTAGCACCCCGCGTTAGCACTCCTGACGGCGCGCGGGGTCCATGCCATGCTTCTCAGTGACGGACATCAGGAAAGTCAGTACTCTCGGGGGAGTTGGTGACAAAGTGCGCATCATCCGATCAAAGGGTGGCGCCGCGGTCGCTGTGACCACGGCAGCGCTCATTCCATTCGCAGCCTCACCGGCATTCGCGAATGCACCGAATAACCATGGCCATTCACTCCATGTAATCAAGACTCTATCGTCGAATTTCGTCGGCCCGCTGCAATTCGCCGTTTCCGGCAGAAATGTATTTGTCGCGGACTCATTCACCTCAACGCTCAACCTGATCGGCCGCAGCGCACCATTGGCGACCGGTCCGGATCCCAGCACCGGCGGGGACCTCGCCGGCGTCGCCGTGGATCCGCACAGCCGGGCGCTCGCGTACACATCGTCGAACGGCGACCACTCGAGCACGAAGCTGACGATCCTGCAGCACGGCCGACGTCCGGTGGTGGCCGACCTGTCCGGATTCGAGAAGCGGCACAACCCGGACGGCCGGGTCCAGTACGGCGTCCGGCATCCGAGCAAGTGCGTCTCGGATGCGCTTGCCGCCCAGGATGTTCCGGCCTCCTACCGCGGCACCCTGGACTCGCATCCGTACTCGGTCACACCGATCGGGCACGGCGCATGGGCGGTGGCGGATGCCGGGGCCAACGACATCGTCAGGGTCGATCGCCACGGTCATGTTTCGCTCATCTCCGTGCTCCCCAGCCAGCCGGTCAAGATCTCGGCCGCGTTCGCCGCGGCAAACAAGCTGCCGGACTGCGTGATCGGCGTTACGTACAAGTTCGAGCCGGTGCCGACCGACGTCGAAACCGGACCCCGCGGACGGCTCTACGTGACCACCCTGCCGGGTGGCCCCGAGGGTCCGGAAGGCGGCAACCCGGGCAGTGTCTACACGATTGATCGCTGGGGCACCGCGCACCGCATCGCCACCGGATTCGCCGGAGCGACGAACCTGGCCATCGACAACCGCGGCACCATCTACGTCGCCGAGATCTCGGCGGGACGGCTGTCGACGATCTGGCACGGCCAGCCGAAGCCGGTGCTGTCCCTGCCGGGTGTGGTGGCCGTCGAGTACGCCAACGGGCACCTCTACGCCTCGACCGCGCCAGCCGCGGCCGGTGCGGAAGGCCCGGGAACGGTGGTCCTATTGGGCCGCTGAGCCGGTCGAGGTAACGAAAAGCGAGGCCGGTCCCACTCGGGGCCGGCCTCGCTGCTGTCGCCGTCGACCTACCAGCCGCCGCGGTGATCGGGCACCAGAAAGATCAACGGGACGATAAAGGCGATGATGACGGCGAACGCGATGAGCACATGGGCCTGCGCGATGCCCGGATTGGCGCTGCGGGCCAGGATCGCGGTCGTGATCGACACGGACATGATCGACCCACACTGGCGGAACATGCCGCGCAGTCCGCTGATCCCGGCAATCTGGTCCGGCGCCAACTGCATGCTGGCGTTGTTCGCCGCCGGCATCCCGAGCCCCATGCCGATACCCGTGATGGCCGCGGTGGCCGCCAGCCACATGTAGGCGGACAGCCCGTGCGGCTGCATCGCCATGAACAACAGACCGACCCCCACCGTGAGGAAACCGACGATCATCGGCAGCCGGTAACCGGTTCTTCGCAGCGCCATCACGGCCAACCCGGCGACGCAGATCATCCCGACCGCCCGCGCGGTCAGCAGGGTGCCCGCCTGCAGGGTGTGGATGTGGTAGCGCTCCTCGGCATACAGCGGGACGAGCGCGCCGAATCCCAGCGCGGCGCTGCCGTACAGGAAGTTGATCGCGTTCATCACGCCGAAACCCTTCCCGTGCAGCAGCCGGATCGGGATGAACGGCTCGGCGGCCCGCCGGGCGTGCCGGATGAACAGCACGATGGCGGCGATCGCGACGGCCTCGCAACCGAGGAACACCGGGTCCCAGATCGGCCGGCCGCCGGTGCCCAGGTAGGTGATGCCGAACATGGCGGTGATCAGCAAGAGCGCCAGGAGCAGCACTCCGGGCAGGTCGGTCTTGGCAGCGACCTTGCGGTCGCTGTGCGGGATGAAGCGCGACCCGAGAACGAGCAGCACGATTCCGATCGGCACGTTGACCAGGAAGATGCCGCGCCAGGACCAGTAGGTCACGAAGACACCGCCGATGATCGGCCCGACTATGCCGCCGATCGGGAAGATGCTGGTGAACATGCCGAGCGCCCGGTCCCGGTCCCGGCCGAACTGATCGGAGACGATCCCGCTGGCCGAGGGCATGAACGCTCCCCCGCCGAGCGCCTGCAGGGCGCGCAGCGGTAGGAGCAGATAGATGCTGTTGGCGAATCCGCAGAGCAGCGAGGTCGTGGTGAACAGCACGACGGCGCCGAGAAAGATCTTCTTGCGGCCGTACTGGTCGCTGATCCGGCCGGCCAGCGGCATGGCCACGATTTGGCCCAGCGAGTAGATCGTGATCGTCCAACCGCTCCAGTTGATCCGCGCGTGCAGGTCATGCTGAATCGCGTTGAGCGCGGTGGAGACGATCGTCTGGTCGACCGACGCCATGAAGAGGGCCAGCGACACGATCGCGAAGACCAACCGGCGCCGCGGCAGTGGGTCGTCATTCCGGCCGGCGGCACCGTGCGGCGTGTTCGACGGTGTGGACGAGTCCCGCAGTGATGGCGCCGACATTCGCTAGCCGTCCCATTCCGAGTGCGGGGCTGTAGGTGGACAGGATCAGGGCTCGCCCCATAGTTTCACGCACTAATGATAGTGACCCGATGTCCGCGGCACGAAAGACTGTGACACGGCTGACTGGCACGAGCCCGGTCCGCTCGGCTCACGACCGGTGTTCTGTCCTTATCCGGTCCCGAGCCGGTAGCCCACGCCGCGCACGGTCCGGATCCACCGCCCGCTGCGCGAGTCGTCGCCGAGCTTGCGCCGCAGGTTGCCCAGGTGCACCTCGACGAGGTGCCCGTCCCCGACCCACTCGGTGCTCCACACCTCACGCAGCAGCGCGTCGCGCGACCAGACCCGGCGCGGGTTGCTCAACAGGGTCGCCAGCAGGTCGAACTCGGTGCGGGTCAGGTCCAGCTCGCGTTCGGCCAGCGTGGCCACCCGGGTCTCGAGGTCGACCTCCAGCGCTCCCAGCTGGCGCACCGCGGTCGGCTCAGCCGGTGGCGGGGGCTGCTGCACCCGCCGCTGGCGGCGCAGGATCGCGGTGGCCCGGGCCCGGAGTTCCGGCATGCTGAATGGGGTGGTGAGGTAGTCGTCGACGCCGATTTCTTCGTCGGCCAGCCGACCGATGTCCTCCGACCGCGACGACAGCATGATCACGTACGCATCGCTGTGTGCCCGCAGCTCCCGGCAGAGTTCGACACCGTCCACATCGGGCAGACCCATATTCAGCGTGACCAGATCGGGGCTGAACTTCCGGGCGAGCTCTAACCCGGTGCGGCCCGACGGCGTCGCCTGTACCGAGAAGCCGGCCTGCCCGAGCGCCTCGACCAGCAGCTCGCGTACGTCGGCCTGCTCCTCGACCACGAGGGCCCGACTGTCCTGTTCATGCACATGCTCAGAGTAATGCCTGGTATGCGGAGAGTGCTCGCTGCAGCGCCCGCGGAGCGAAAATATGACGTCGAGGGCCCGGAAATCTGCCAGCCAGGCCGACCGCCGCGTCCGGAGTCCAGTTAGGACACAGCTCGACCGGACGGCCCGCCCGCGATCGTCCACTCTGGACCGCCGTCCGGCGCCGGTCACCGAACGACAACCTCAAGAAAGGCGCAAGGTTGCGCGCAGCGTAGTCAAGTCCTGACTCAATGCTGCGATGCTCAACGCACGCACTCCACTACAGAGTGACAGCACGGGGGGAAAGTCATGTTGGACTGGCAGTTGGGCCGTTCGCCGACCATCGCGTCGCCAGGAACCGGGACAGCACCGACCACAGTGGACTCCATCAAGCGTTTCGCCGGGCAATCCGGGGTTTATCAGGTGCTCTGGCACGACGGACGGCGCAGGCGAACAATACTCGTGGCGATAGACCAATGGAGCACCGCGGACCAGACCGTCGCTGATGCGGTTGCCCGCTCAAGCCACGCAGTCGGGCCAGTACGTGTCGTAGTGCCGCCTCGCGCCTGGCGCTGACACCCAAGAGCACGGCAGCTCGATGAAACCGGGCGCTCCCCAACACGGCCGGTCGGGATGTCGTGGAATCTGGGCGCAGCGTCGCGCCCACCGTCCGGTGGCGGCGGACCACCCCCAAAGGTCCGCTGCCGCCGCACGGCATTACCGCTGCGCTGATGAGCCGCCGTCTGTCGGCACCGGAATTCCAAAACCCGGCGACTTCGGCACATCGAGCCGGCCAGCGTCAAACCGGTATCCGCTGGTATCGATTCCGGCAACGGCGCCCGGCACTCCCTCGACGGTGAGTACATTTCCCAGCCCGGCACCGATCTGCGCCGCATACAGGGTCTTCAGCGGTTCGCCCCAGGCATGGGGTGAGGCCTGCACGCCAACCTCGCGCAACGCGGGCATGATCTTCCGCCAGGCCGTCAGTCCGTAGGAGACGACGTCCATCAGGAGAACGTCGATCAACCCGTCGGCCGCCAGCGCCAGCAATGACGCGACATCGGGGTGCGCCTCTCCGTCGGCGACCAGGGTCGCCGAGCCGCTCTCCCGCCGAAATGCGCGGAGCCGGGTCAGGTCTTCCCGATTTTCGGCAAAAGGCTCTTCAATCCAGAACAATCCGCAGTCGGCCACATTCTCCATAAAATGCACCGTGTCGTCGATGCTGAATCCGTCATTTGCGTCGACGAGAATGTTCGCATCCGGATAGGCGGCGCGGACCGCTCTGGTGACCTCGATGTCCCGCGCCATTCCAGCACGTGACTCCATCCAGCGATGGCCGCGACCGATCTTCACTTTGAACGCGCGGAATCCGGCGGCGTGGTCCATTGCGCAATTCGCCAACACGGTGTCTATTTCCTGGCCGGCCTCGACATCGAGATCGTCGAAATAGATAGCTCCGTCGTAACAGGTCGTGCTCGGCTCGCCGCGGCCGCCGAGCAGTTCGTACGCAGGCTGGTCCAGGATCACGCCGGCCAGGTCGTGCAGCGCATAGTCCAGCGGCAAGGCCGCATCGTCGACCACGCCGATGGCCGGGTCGATGAGATCGCCGACCGGCCGCCCCATAAGGGACCGGATGTCGTCGAGCGGCCCGATGGCCAGCCCCCACCCGGACGCCCCCTGATCAGTCCGCAGCGCCACCGCCGTGCTGGTCGGGCCGGCGCCGTGCGAGCCGAGTCGCGCGTTGCGGCCGATGGTACGTGGATAGTGGCTGAGGACCGTCAGCTCCTCGATTGACGAAATCCGATGACCGTCGAGCTCGTTCACCTGTCACCCTTCATCGATGGCGTGGAATTGGCGAGAATGCGGGCGAAGCGGGCCAGCGCCCGGGCCAGAAACGGTTCACCGAGCCGTCGCGCGAGAAATCCGACCGGTGCATGGTCGAGCAGTCTCAGCACCTGCACGTCCTCGGTCCAGGTGAGTCGGCAGCGGTCGGTCGACAGCGCCCGGATCTCGAAGATGCCCTCACCGCGCAGCACCCGCCCGGTATGCCGTGTCACGCAACGCGCCGGCGGGTCCCAGTCGGTGATCTCCATCGTGTCGACGATCCGCAGCGGCCCGACGCCGGTCACCGCACGCAGTCGCGTACCGGCCCCGGAGGACCCTGTGCCGGCGACCCGGACCGTCGTCGCCGGCATCCAGTCGCCCTGCCGTGGCCAGTCGACCAGCAACGACCAGGCCCGCTCGGCCGGAGCCGCCAACTCGCGGGCGGCAGACAGCCTCACCGGCAGTCCGCGGAATCGTTCAGCGCCGCCGGTGCAGCGACAACCAGATCAGCCCTCAGCACCACCGGAGCCTATCCGTCCCGACCCGTCGGAGGTCATCGCGGCTGACCGGCGAAATAGGCATCGCTCGGGCGTCGGGCCAACTGGACGATGCCCGTGCGACCGCACGCGTCGGCAATGCTGCACGCTCTCACCCGATAATGGTGCCGGCCCAACGACCGCCGAGCGAATGTGTCATCATCGGCCGGCGGTGAATTGCCGAATCTCGCTCGTCGCGGAGCAGAATTCGGCCCGGTGGATTCTGCCTAATTCCAGTCATTGGACGGTTGGTAATTGTCGTCGCCGAGGGGGTTCCTTCGAGTGGGTTGGCGGCCTAGAGTGTTGGGAATCCGAGACCCCCTCGTTAGATCGGTGTGATCACGCGCGGGGTTCTGCGGCGGCAGGACCCGTCATTGAGTGGGATCTCTCCGGCGATCAGGGGGACAGTGATGTCCGCTGAAACGGTTATGGCATTACGAGTGCCTGGCCACTGTCCGTTCGATGTCACGATCACCAACCGCTCCGACGGTGCGACCGTCGCTGTCGCCGGTGGGCTCGACGGGCCTTCCAGCCTGGTTTTGGAGGACGTTGTCGGCTGGCTGTGCCGCGACCGCCGCCCCCACATCACCATCGATGGCACCGGGCTCAGCGCCGTCCACTGCACCGCGATTGCTGCCTTGAGCCGGGCGACCGCCGCCGCCCGTGCTGCTGGCGGGTCCGTGACCCTGACCGGGTCGACCGCCCTGGCCCGCCGCCTGATCGAGCTGGCGCAGCTCAACCCGACGCCGCGAGCGGCGCGGCAGCCCGATGCGGTGATCCCCCGACCCCGCCAGCCCGAGCCGGCCCTGGCCGGCGTCCGGCTCAGCGTCGTCAGTTAACAGAGCCTCAGTTACAACCAGGGCGGCGGCCAGCCGGACTTGGCACCGAGCCCGCCGGGCACCTCTACCTGATCACCCACGACCGGGGCTACCTCGGCTGGAGCCGGAAGCTCTACGGACCAGCACTATCTGGCTGAAGCGACCACCGGCGCCGCGGAAGCCTTGGACTACTGGGGTGTCGCCGAATCGCCTGAGCCAGCCGGGACGAGTGCCGCCCGGCGGGCCGCGTGCGTGGGACCGTCCGGAACGTCGGCCGGCCGCAGCCGGTCGAGTTCCGTGCGCAGCACCGGTACGACCTCGCCGCCGAGCAGGTCCAGCTGTTCCAGCACGGTCTTGAGCGGCAGCCCGGCATGGTCCATCAGGAACAGCTGGCGCTGGTAGTCGCCGAAGGTCTCCCGGAAGGTCAAGGTCCGGTCGATGACCTCCTGCGGGCTGCCCACCGTCAGCGGCGTCTCGGCCATGAATTCCTCGAGCGACGGCCCGTGCCCGTAGACCGGCGCGTTGTCGAAGTACGGCCGGAATTCGCGCACCGCGTCCTGTGAGTTCTTGCGCATGAATACCTGCCCGCCGAGGCCCACATAAGCCTGTTCCGGGGTCCCGTGGCCGTAATGCGCGAACTGTTCCCGGTAGAAACCAACCAGTCGCATGAAATGCTCTTTTGGCCAGAAAATGTGATTGGCGAAGAAGCCGTCGCCATAAAAAGCCGCCTGTACAGCGATTTCCGGACTCCGGATCGATCCGTGCCACACGAACGGCGGCACGTCATCGAGCGGTCGCGGGGTCGCGGTGAACGCCCGCAACGGCGTACGGAACCGGCCCTCCCAGTCGACGACGTCCTCGCGCCACAGCCGGTGCAGCAATTGGTAGTGCTCGACGGCGAGTGGGATGCCCTGCTCGATGTCCTGGCCGAACCACGGATAGACCGGCGCCGTGTTTCCGCGACCGAGCATCAGGTCGACCCGCCCGTCGGCGAGATGCTGCAGCATGGCGAAGTCCTCGGCGATCTTGACCGGATCGTTGGTCGTGATGAGCGTCGTCGCCGTCGAGAGGATCAATCGTTCGGTCCGGGCCGCGACATATCCAAGCAGCGTGGTCGGCGAGGACGGTACGAACGGCGGGTTGTGATGCTCACCGGTCGCGAAGACGTCAAGCCCGACCTCCTCGGCTTTCCGGGCGATCGCGACCATCGAGGCGATCCGCTCGTGCTCGCTGACCGTCCGGCCGGTGGTCGGGTCGGTGGTGACGTCGCCGACGCTGAAGATTCCGAATTGCATCGCAGCTCCCCGTGATTCGGTTGGGCCCCGTGGTCGAGGATGCCCGGTGTCGCGGTCGACCGGTAACTGGGCCCGGGGTGAACGACGACCGGGATGAATCGCGACCGGCACACTGTTGGCAAGCAGCGTCCCGGCTCCAGCCGGTCGACGAGTCAATGTGCGGACACTCAATGTGCGGAGACCGGATATGAGCCAGACCCCAGCAGCCGCCCCCTTCTCGGCCCGCACGGCCTGGACCCGCGCCCTGTCGACCCCGTACCGCGCGTTCCTGCGGACCGAGACCGGCAGTGCCGCGGTGCTGCTCGCCGGTGCGGCCGCGGCGCTGATCTGGGCGAACGTCGACGCGGGCTCGTACGAGTCGGTCTGGCACACGACCCTCGCGGTCCGGCTCGGCGGCTCCGGGGTCACCCAGGACCTGCGGGGCTGGGTGAACGACGGGCTGATGACCCTGTTCTTCTTCGTGGTGGGCCTGGAGGCGCGGCGCGAATTCGACATGGGTGAGCTGCGCGAACGGCAGCGGGTCACGCTGCCGTTCCTGGCCGGGCTCGCCGGGATGATCGTGCCCGTGCTGCTGTTTCTGGCCGTGAACGCAGGCCGGTCCAGCGCGCACGGATGGGGAACGGCGATGTCGACGGACACCGCGTTCGCGCTGGGCATGCTCGCGCTGGTCGGCCGCCGGCTGCCCGACCGGCTGCGGGCCTTCATGCTGACCGTCGTCGTGGTCGACGATCTCGTCGCTCTGGTCGTGATCGCAGTCGCCTACTCGCGTGACATTGCCTTCTGGCCGCTGCTTGCCGCCATTGCCCTGTTCGCCGGCGTGCTCCTGCTGCGGGCGCTGAAGGTCGGCGGCGGCGTGCCATACGCGCTGCTGGGGGTCGCCGTCTGGATCGCGCTCTTCCATTCCGGTGTGGATCCGGTCGTCATCGGCCTCGCGATGGGCCTGCTCACCACTGCGTATCCGGCCGCCCGCACCGACCTGGAGCAGGCCAGCGAACGGTTCCGGTTGTTCCGCGAGCAGCCGACCCCTGAGCTGGCCCGGCTGGCTCGGGAAGGGGTTGCCTCGGCGCTCTCACCCAACGAGCGGTTGCAACAGAACCTGCACCCGTGGACCAGCTACGCGATCGTGCCGCTTTTCGCCCTGGTGAATGCCGGAATTCCGGTCGGCGGCGGATTTCTCGGAAATGCGTTCACCTCGCCGATCACGTTGGGAATTCTGCTCGCCTATGTCGTCGGCAAACCGGTCGGAATCGTCGGCACCGCCTATCTCGCCACCCGACTCAGCCAGGGCCGGCTGCGCCCGCCGGTCGGCTGGGCCGCGGTTGCCGGCGGCGGTGCGATCGCCGGAATAGGCTTCACCGTGTCGCTCCTGATCGCGTCCCTGGCCTTCACCGGAACCCAGCTGCAGCAGGCGAAAGCCGGCGTACTGGCGGCTGCCCTGGTCGCCTCGGTGGCCAGCTGGGTGGTCTTCCGGCTCACCGATCTGCTGCCGCACAAGCTGCGGAACCGGCTGCTGTTCGGGACCTCGGAGTCCATTGTGGACCTGGCTGACCCGGTCGACCCGGACACCGATCATCTGCGCGGGCCGAAACACGCGGCCATCACGCTGGTCGAGTACGGCGACCTGGAATGCCCGTACTGCGGTCAGGCCGAGCCGATCGTGCGCGAGCTGCTGTCCAGCTTCGGCGACCTGCGCTATGTCTGGCGGCATCTCCCGCTCACCGACGTCCATCCCCGGGCCCAGCTCGCGGCCGAGGCGACCGAGGCGGCGGCCGAGCAGGGCGCGTTCTGGCTGATGCACGACCTGCTGCTCACCCGTCAGGACGCGCTCAGTCCGAAGGACCTGGTCCGCTATGCCGGCGAGCTCGATCTCGACGTCGACCGGTTCACCGACTACCTGCACCGGCACTCCGGCTCGGCCCGGATCGCGCAGGACGTCGACAGCGCCGACCTGAGCGGCGTTTCCGGCACCCCGACGTTCTTCGTCAACGGCCGCCGGCATTTCGGCGCCTACGACATCGACGCACTGACCGCCGCCGTCCGGGACGCCCGGGCCCAGGCGGCCGTCCTGCACAGGCACTGACGCCCGCCTCCGCGCCCCGGTGATCATGCAGAAAGGGCTCGCGACACGCCGTACGGACGAGCCCTTTCTGCATGATCACCGGGGCGGTGGGCGAAGAATGGCGTTTGTGATCGATGCTGTGGTGCTGGATCTGGACGGTGTGCTGATCGACTCCGAGCCGGTGTGGGAGGAGGTACGCCGCGGCCTGGTCGCGGAACGGGGCGGGCATTGGGCCGCCGACGCGCAGACCCGGCTGATGGGCATGAGCACGCGGGAGTGGTCGCGGTACCTCGGCGAGGACCTTGGCGTCGGGCTGCCGGCCGAGGAGGTGGCGACCCTCGTCGTGGAACGGATGGCGGCCCGGTACGCGGCCGGACTTCCGCTCATACCAGGCGCCACGGCGGCACTGGAGCGGCTCGCGGCCCGCTGGCCGCTGGGCCTGGCCAGCTCGTCGGCCCGGCCCCTGATCGACACCGTGCTGGCCGCCGCCGGCTGGGCCGACCTGTTCACGTTGACGGTCTCGACCGAGGAGGTGGCTGCCGGAAAGCCGGCTCCGGACGTCTACCTGGTCGCGGCCGAGCGGCTCGGCGTCGCGGCCGGTTCAGCCGTGGCGGTCGAGGATTCCAGCAACGGCCTGCGCTCCGCGGCGGCGGCCGGACTGCGGGTGATAGCGGTGCCGCACCCCCGGTATCCCCCGGCGGCGGACGCACTCGAGCTGGCGGATGTCGTACTGACCGATCTGTCCGGACTCACCGTACTCACCGTCGAGACGGTCGAATCGTTGCGGTAGCGAGTGTCGCGGGGCATTCCCACTGTCCGACCGGCATGCGAACATATGTTCGTGTCCGCCGAGGGGACGATCCTGCACGCTGATCTCGACGCGTTCTACGCGTCGGTGGAGCAGCGCGATGACCCGCGGCTGCGCGGCCGGCCGGTCATCGTCGGCGGCGGGGTCGTGCTCGCGGCCAGCTACGAGGCCAAGGCGTACGGAATCCGGACCGCGATGAGCGGCGGCGAGGCGCGCGGGCTGTGTCCCCGGGCGATCGTCGTTCAACCGCGGATGTCGGCCTACTCCGAGGCGAGCAAGGCGGTGTTCGCGGTGTTCCGCGACACCACCCCGCTGGTGGAGGGGCTGTCCATCGACGAGGCTTTTCTCGACGTCGGCGGCCTGTGGCGGATCGCCGGCGCACCGAGTGCCATCGCCGCCCGGCTGCGGGCGAACGTGCTGCGCGAGGTCGGCCTGCCGATCACCGTCGGGGTGGCCCGGACGAAGTTTCTCGCCAAGGTGGCCAGCGGGGTGGGCAAACCCAACGGGCTGCTTGTGGTGCCGACCGACGCCGAGCTGGCTTTCCTGCACCCGCTGCCGGTCGAGCGGCTCTGGGGTGTCGGCCGGGTCACCTCGGCCAAGCTGCACGACCGCGGCATCAGCACCGTCGCCGAGGTGTCCCGGCTCGGCGAGTCGGCGCTGGTCGCCATGCTCGGCCGCGCGTCCGGGCGGCACCTGCACGCTCTGGCCCACAACCGCGACCCTCGGCCGGTGCAGGTCGGGCAGCGCCGGCATTCCATCGGTTCGCAGCGCGCCCTGGGCCGGGCGCCACGGTCGGCGGCCGACCTCGACGCGATCGTGCTCGGCCTGGTCGACCGGATCACCCGACGGATGCGGGACGCCGGCCGGATCGGCCGTACGGTCGTGCTCCGGCTGCGGTTCCACGACTTCTCCCGCGCCACCCGATCCCACACGTTGGCCCGGCCGACGGCGGAGACGCAGCTCGTTCTCGACACGGTGCGGCGCCTGTTGCACGACGCCGAGCCGATGATCGAGAGTCGCGGGATCACCTTGATCGGCGTGGCGGTCGGCAATCTGGATGACGACGGAGCGCTCCAACTGACCTTGCCGTTCGATCAGCACAGCGCAAGTGCGCTGGACTCGGCCCTGGATCACGTACGGGAGCGGTTCGGCTCGGCGGCCGTCACCCGCGCCGTGCAACTCGGCCGCGATCAGGGCCTGTCGGTCCCGATGCTGCCGGACTGACGACACTGAGTTGTCGATTAATCACCGGTGTTGTCGATTAATCACCGGTCCGTTCGTCGGGGAGACAGAATCCGCCAGACCTACAGAACCGCCAGACCCACAGAACCGCCAGACCTGAGGAGAGACCGCACATGAGCACGTACGTCCTGATCCACGGCGCCGCGAACAGCGGCTGGTTCTGGCATCTGGTCTCGGCGGAGTTGCGCGCCCGCGGGCACGAAGTGCTGGCTCCGGACCTGCCGTGCGACGACGATTCCGCCGAGTTGGTCGACTATGTCGACACCGTGGTCGACGCCATCGGCGATCGCCGCGAGCTCGTCGTGGTCGCGCATTCCCTGGGCGGATTCACCGCACCGCTGGTCTGTGACCGGGTGCCGGTCGACCTGCTGGTGTTGGTCGCGGGGATGATCCCGCAGCCGGGCGAGGCACCCGGTGACTGGTGGGCCAACACCAGCTATCAGCAGGCCTGGCGCGAGCGGTGCGAACGGGACGGGACGCCGCCGGACGCGACCGCACTGCACATGCACGACCTACCGCCCGCATTGGCCGCGACGGCGCTGACTCACGTCCGGGACCAGTCCGGAGCGCCAATGGCGAAGCCGTGGCCGCTGCCGAGCTGGCCGGACGTGCCGACCCGTCTGCTGGTGTGCCGCGACGACCGGTTCTTCCCGATCGACTTCATGCGCCGGGTGGCGCACGACCGGCTGGGCGTGTGGCCCGATGAGATGGACGGCAGCCATTCGGTGGCGCTGAGCCGGCCGGTCGAGTTGACCGACCGGCTGGAGTCCTACCGGTCGTCCGTCAGCCGGGCCGCCCGTCGCTGAGCCGGTCGCTGAGGAGGTTGCTGAGGACGTCGAGGAACGGCCGCTGACCCTTGACCAACCGGTCCCGGGCCTGTTCCAGCTCGCACCACTCGACCCGGTCGAGCTCGGCAAATGCCTGCAACCGGCCGGATCCCCGGGGCCACTCCAGGTCGAACGTGCCGGGCACCACGGCGGCTGGGTCGAGATCGCTCTCCAGCGCCCAGATCGTCACCACCTTGCCGCCGGACTGCCGGAGCTCGCCGAGCGAGATCAGGTCGCCGGCCGGCACCGGCAGCCCCAGCTCCTCGGTGAATTCCCGGCGGGCCGCGGCCTCGGGCGTCTCGTCCTCGCCGTACTCGCCCTTGGGCACCGACCAGCCGCCGGCGTCCTTGCGGGCCCAGAACGGGCCACCCATGTGCCCGATGAGCACCTCGAGTGCCGGATTCACCCGGCGGAACAACAGAATTCCCGCGCTGCGTTTCGCTGCCACGCCGGTCAGTCTGCCGGAATCCCGGAGATCACTGTCACGGCATCTCGATCGTCTCGGCCCGCGCGATCTCGGCGAGGGCACTGTCGAGATAGCCCTGTAGCGGGCGGCCGGCGACGGCGCGAAGGTCGGCGATGAGCAAGGTGGCGTGCTGGGCGACCGCCAACGGCGGCGCGCCGGCTGCCTCCGGGTCCTGCATCCCGAGCGCGCCGGTGAGCACCACGACCAGGACATTCGGGTCGACGGCCGGAAACCACGGCGCCGCGGACCGGCTGCAACGCTCCAGCAGGTCGCGGATGTCGTCGGTCGAGAGCCCGTCGGGATGCCGTTCTTCCAGAAGCATCCGGACCAGGTCGCCGAGCACGATTCGCACCTGTGACTGGTCGAGCAGGGCCAATGTCCCGGCCGCCTCGGCGAAGGACGCCGGCTCGGCCGCGCTCGCGCATCGTTCCGCCTCCGTGATGGCAGCGGCGATCGCCCTGGCGGCTGGGGGCAACTGCGGACTCATCGCTTCCTTTCGCGGTCCGATCGGCATATCGGCAGGGTGCCTATCGGTAGTGTGTGGTTGTCGGTAGCGCCACGCTACGCCGTGATGCCCGGCGGTCGGCGACCCTTATGTGGCACACTTCCCGAACGCGGACGGTGGACGAGCATTGTCGGGGTGTCATGGTTGAGCCACAGAGCAGGCCACAGAATGTGCTCGGCGGGAAGCTGGGCGTCTGCGGCACGGAGCCGCTGACCGGCTTCTACCGGGACGGCTGCTGCGGCACCGGGCCGGAGGACGTCGGCAGCCACACCGTCTGTGCCGTGATGACCTCGGAATTCCTGCAGCAGCAGCGGCTCGCCGGAAACGACCTCCTCACGCCGATCCCGGAGTACGACTTCTCGGGGCTGGGCGTCGGGGACCGCTGGTGCGTGGTCGCCGCGCGCTGGCTGCAGGCGTACGAAGCCGGCGTGGCGCCACCCGTGGTGCTCGCCGCCACGCACGCCCGCGCGGTCGACATCATCCCGCTGCACTTATTGCGGCAGTACGCCGTCGACGTACCCGCCGACCCGAGCTCGTTGCTCTGACAGCGCAAGACCCTACTGTGACTGGGATTCTGGAATGACCGAGCCGCAGCTCAGCCCGATCGGCGTAGTACGTTCGCCATTGTCCGACCGCGGCTCGGCGCCCAAGCAGGGGCACGAGGGATCGCCGGAGGCGGTGCTCATTTTCGACGCCGCGGTGGCCGACGGGCTCGCGGACGTCGGCGTTGGCGACCAGCTGATCGTGCTGACCTGGCTGCACCGGGCTGACCGTTCGGTGTTGCGGGTGCATCCGCGGGACGACCGGTCGCAGCCGCAACGCGGCGTCTTCAGCACCCGCTCGCCGGATCGGCCCAACCCGATCGGCCTGCACGTCGTGGATGTGGTCGCGGTCGACGGGCTCGAATTGCGGGTGCGCAACCTGGAGGCGTTCGACGGCACGCCGGTGGTCGATGTGAAGCCGGTGCTCGGCGGCGTGTCGGCCTGAGGTCAGACGGTTTCGACGGTCCCCGATCGTCGGGCCCGCTCGGCGGCGAAGACCGCGAGGTGCGTCTCCAGCGACTCCTGCGGGCCTGATCGGATCAGACTCGGATCGTCGGCCCGCAGCGCCGCGGTGAACGCGTCGACCAGTCCCTGGTCGCCGCCGCCGTGTCCGGCGCCCGCGTCCGAGCCGAGCGACGAGATCTCCAGGACCTCCTCGGTGTCGGTGCGAAAGTCCGACACGACGATCTTCTCGCCGTCGCCGTCGATGCAGCCGCGCGTCCCGAAGATCTGGGTGCGGCGGTGCCCGTGCTGGGAGAAGGCGGTCATCGTGAACGTCGCGGCCACGCCACCGTCGAACTCCAGTGCCACGACCTGGTGGTCCACCACGTCGTTGTCGCAGGAATACACGCACCGGCCGTACGGACCGTCGGCCAGCGCCTGTCGCACGCCCTGCTCGGTCACGTCCTCGGTGATCACGGAGACCGGCCAGCCGGTCTCGCCTCGCCCCAGGCGACCGAGGTAGAACCGCTTCGCGGAATACGGGCAGTCGGCCTCGACTCCACAGTCGAGGCAGCGATCGCCCGCACCGTCCGGTTTGTGTTCGGACCGGAAATGGGCCAGGCCGCCAAAACTGGAAACCCGATTGATCGGCCGTCCCACGACGTAACGGAGCCAGTCGATGTCGTGACACGACTTGGCGAGCAACATGAATGACGCCTCGTCCTCGCGCCGCCAATTGCCCCGGACGTAGGAATGCGCCTGATGCCAATAGCCGACCGGCTCGAGATGTTGCACATTGACCACGTCACCGATCCGCCCGGAATCCAGCACTTTCCGCAGCAGCCGGGTGTAGGGCATATAGCGCATCACGTGGCATACGGCCAACATCACGCCCGCCGACGTGGCGGCCTTGACGATCCGCTCACAGCCCTCGACCGACGGCGCCATCGGCTTTTCCAGCAGCAGGTGGTATCCGGCGTCGGCCAGCGCCTCGACCGGTCCGACGTGGTCGGCGTCCTGGGTCGCCACAATGGCGGCATCGGCAACGCGCCCGGCGGCGACGAGGTCCTGCCAGGACCGGAAACGACCCTCGACCGGCACCTGGTGCGCATCGGCCAGGCGCTCGCGCCGGGACTCGTTCGGATCGGCCACGGCGACGACCCGGGCGCGGTCGGGATGTTCCTGGATCCAGGATGCGTACGTCGAACCGCGCCCTCCGGCTCCGACAACGGCAATGGTCGGCACGCGCTCAGGCATGGCCGGACCCTACCGCACCCACCGGCACGGGCGGCCGGATATCGTTGGCACACAGCCTCTAGCGAGCCGGAAGGGTCAGCATGGCAGCGATCCAGTTCACGGTCGACAAGTTGCGGGTCCGCATTCTGGGATCCGTGGCCGAGGTGGGCACAACGGCCGCCGCGACAACCGCGGAGACCATTCGGCGCGCGGTCGCCGAACGGGGCGCGGCCCGGGTCATCCTTGCCACCGGCAATTCCCAGCTCGCCTTCATCGCGGCGCTCCGCGCGGAATCCAATGTGCCGTGGGATTCCGTCACGGTGTTTCACATGGACGAATACGTCGGAGTCGACGCCGATCACCCGGCCAGCTTCCAGCGTTGGATCGGCGGCAATGTTGCCGACAGATTCCATCCGGCGGCTGTCCACTATCTACAGGGTGACACCGCTGACCCGGAGCAGGAGGCGCTGCGGTACGAGAAACTCTTGCGGGCGGCGCCGCTGGATCTGGTGTGCATGGGCATCGGCGAGAACGGCCACATCGCTTTCAACGAGCCGTTTCAGGCGGACTTCGCCGATGAGCGGTGGGTCCGGGTCATTGAGCTGGACGACCGGTCGCGCAAACAGCAGGTCGGCGAGGGCCATTTCCGTACGGTGCAGGACGTGCCACGGTCGGCCATCAGCCTCACCGTGCCGGCGTTGTTGGCGCCGGCCGCCGTGCAGGTCACCGCCCCGGAAGCGCGCAAGGCCGAGGCGGTGCGGGCCGCCCTCACCGGTCCGGTGTCGAATGCCTGCCCGGCCACCGTTCTGCGCGAACATCCCAATGCAGATCTCTTTCTGGACCGTGACTCCGCTGCGCTGCTGGATCAGTTCACCGGCTGACCGCGGTCAACGCCGGAGGATGTCCGCCTCCAGGCGGCGCAGCGCGCGATTTCACCGTTCCGAGTTCGACCTCGAGCAGTTCGCCGACCGCCTTCCCATCGAGGCCCTCCAGATCCCGCAGCACCAGGATCGCCCGGTGCTGCGGGGACAGCCGATCCAGCACGGCACCGATGTCCACGGCCAACTGCGGGTCGCCGCGCTCGGGCACCTCGGTCAGTTCGTCGGCGACGTCCCGCCGATGCCGGCGGGCCACCCGCACCGCGCGACATGGACCCGCAGCCGCGCGGTCGGCACGAACCGGTGGGTCACCCCTGGAATCTCCGGCCATGGGGTCGCCGGCGCTGACGCCGGGCTGATCGTGGTCATCTGCAACGCCCTCTCGATGTCGGTCATCGAGGAAGGGGCCGCTCACCGCCGAAAGGTTCCCACCATCGCGTCGCGCTCGGCCAGTGCTCGGAGATTGAGCAGTTGTTTGCGCATCATGACCAGGTCGCCGTATTCGATCAGCCACCGCCGCAGCCGCTGCACCGGACCGCGGGCAGCACAGCACATCCGGACCAGCAGCCGGCTGTGCTCGGCATCGATCGGAAGGACCACGTAGCTGATCGCAAATGGGCCGTAGAGGCGCCTGGCCGCCGGCGTGCTCAGCCCGGAGATGTGCACGCCGGCCTCGACATCGACGACGGTGAAGACGAGAAACTGGTCGCCGGCGCGCACTTCCTCCGCCCCTGGGGTGAGCTGATCCGGACTCTTCCGGCCGCGGTTGTCGATCAGGTCGTAGCTGTACGGCGCAACCCGGATCTGGCAGACCCAGCGGTAGAGCAATTCGGCCGGCGCCGCGACGTCGATCGCCCGCAGCAGGACCGCGACGTCACCGGTCACGTATCCGTCACAGGGCAACGCGACGTCGAGATCCTCCGGTCGCACATTCCAGTACCTCGATGGTCGGCCAACCATGTCTCCTCCTCAGCATCGCACCGAATTGTCAGAATTATATTAGAACACGCACTCTAGTTTTATGAAACTAGTATGTGCTCATGGGACGCCGCGCACAGTTCACCGATGACGATTTCCTGGACGCCGCCATGCGGCTGATCTCCGAAGCAGGTCCGGGCGCGGCCACCATCGCTGCGATCGCCGACCTGGCGGACGCGCCCACCGGTTCGGTCTATCACCGGTTCGCCTCCCGCGACCTGCTGCTGGCGCGGCTCTGGATCCGGACGGTACAGCGATTTCAGCAGGGTTTTCTTCAGGCCCTCGCCGGTGACGACCTGGATGTCGCCGCCGAGCAGGCCGCACTGCACGTCGTCCGGTGGTCGCGCGAACACCTCGCCGAGGCCAGGGTGCTGCTGCTGCACCGCCAGGACGACCTCGCCCAGCGCTGGCCAGCCGCCCTCGGTGAGGAGCTGGCCACGTTGAACACGGACGTGCTCGACGCGATACGCCGACACGCCCGCAAGCGGTACGGCCGGGTTGGCGCCCCGGAGCTCGGCGCGGTGACACTGGCGCTGGTCGACCTGCCGTACGCGGCCACCCGGCGGCATCTCGGCGCCGGGAAGAAGCCGCCGCAATGGGTGGATGACCTGGTCATCCGGTCGGTGCCGCAGCTCCTCGGCAGCTAGCCCGTATTCATGATCATGGGGCCGCCGGACCCAGCGGACCGGGTACAACGACCCCATGATCAAGGTTTGCGGTGGAATAGTTGTGGGGTCGAATGGTCGTACGGAATCAGACCGACGCCAGCGATCGGTGTGGACCGTCCGGGAAAGTGAGGGTGATCGGGTCACCGGGCCGGACCGGTCCGCCGGTGACCACGACCGCCATCACGCCGGCCTTGCGGATCACCTCGCCATCGGCGTCACGGCCCAATACCGCTTTCATCAACCCGGTTTGGAGCCCATTGATCTGACCGCAGGGATTACGCAGCCCGGTAATCTCGATGACCGCCTGTTCGCCCAGACTCAGAATGGTCCCCCGCGGCAGACCGAGCAGATCAATCCCGCTGGTCGTGACATTCTCGCCCAACTGTCCCGGAGCGACCTCGAAACCCTGGTCACGTAACTCGTCGTGCAATTCGGAATGAATGAGATGGACCTGGCGCAGATTCGGCTGGGAAGGGTCGGCGGCCACCCGGGACCGGTGTTGCACCGTCTCCCCCGCGTGCGCGTCCCCGGCCACGCCGATGCCGGCGATGAGTGTGATCTCCGGCGCGACCGGTTTGCTGAACCGGTGTGACCCGTCCCGACTCACCGACAGCACGGTTCCTGAGGACATCAGGCGTTCGCCTCGGCGAGCAGCGCGGTGAGGGCGGCGGCGGTCAGATCCACGCCGGGAAAGCGGCTGAAGCGGGTCAGCGGCATCGAGGCCAGCATCTGCATTATCTCCGCCGACAAACTCTCCGCATCACCGTTCAGTGAGGCGAATACCCTGCTGCGCAGCAGATCACCGCCGACCGGATGGGCCAGCCATTCCCCCAGCGTCGAGCCGTGGTCGAGCGGAACGGTGGCGCCGTCGTCGGGCAGCTCGATCGCACCGGACAACCGGATGTCCCGGGACGACGCACCGACCTCCAGGATGAACACGCCGCCTTCCCGCTTCCAGCCGCCGAGTCGCACGTCGTAGAAGGAGAAATCGCGGCCAGCCAGCGTCAGGACCACCGTCTCGGAGGCACCCGGGTCCAGGGACACCTTGGCAAAAGCCTTCAATTCCCGGACCGGCCGTCGCACGGTGGATTCCGGATCGCCCACATACAGCTGGACCACCTCGGACCCGGCAACCGCTCCGGTATTGGTGACCGTGCACCGCACCTCGACCTGCCCCGCGTCCGCATTGACGGCCCGCACAACCAGGTCACGGTAGGAGAAGGTGGTGTAGGACAGCCCGTGGCCGAACGGATAACGCACGTCCCGACCGAGCATGTCGTACCAGCGGTAACCGATGAAGACGCCCTCGCCGTAACGAACCTTTCCGCGCTCGCCCGGGAAATTCACGTGCGAGGGCGTGTCGGCGAGTGCGAACGGAATGGTCTCGGCGAGCTTTCCGGACGGGTTGACGACGCCGAACAGTACGTCCGCGATCGCGCCGCCGCCGGCCTGTCCGCCCAGCCATCCCTCGACGATCGCGGCGACGGAGTCGTGCCACGGCTCGAGCGACACCACGCCGCCGTTGGCGAGCACCACGACCACATCCCGGCCGGTGTCGACGATCGCCCGCAACAGGTTGAGCTGGTTGGCCGGCAGGTCGAGGTCGGTCCGGTCGAAACCCTCGGACTCGTACCGGGCCGGCAGTCCCAGGAAGAGCACCACCCGCTCCGCCGCCGTCGCGGCGGCCACCGCCTCCGCAACGAGCGCCGGATCGTCGGCCTCGTCGTCGATCGAGAATCCCGCCGCATAGCTGACCTCGACGCCGGCGGCGAGGCGCCGGAGCCCCGCCAGCGCGTGCTCCAAACGGGTCGGGGTGACCTGTGACGAGCCGGCGCCCTGATAACGCGGCGCTTTGGCGAAGGCCCCGATGACGGCCAGCGAACCGACGGTCGAGGGGTCCAGCGGCAGCGCGCTCCGGTCGTTCTTCAGCAGTACGACAGACTGTCCGGCGGCCTCGCGGGCCAGCTCATGGTGGCCGGCCGAATCGTACCGGCCGCCGGCCTCGATCCCGGGACGCACCCGCTCGAGGAGTTGCAGAATGCGCGCGACGGCCGTGTCCAGCACCGATTCGTCCAGGGTCCCGGCCCGGACGGCCGCGACAATCTCGGCATCGGTCGCTCCCCCCGACCCGGGCATCTCCAGATCCAGCCCGGCAAGTAATCCCGGGACCCGTTCATTGACCGCGCCCCAGTCGGACACGACGACGCCGGCGAAACCCCATTCCTCGCGCAGAATCGAGGTGAGCAGCCACGGATCCTCCGACGCGTACGTGCCGTTGATGCGGTTGTAGGAGCACATCACCGTCCACGGCGCGGAGCCGGTGACCACCCGCTCGAATGCCGCCAGGTAGATCTCGCGCAGCGTCCGCTCATCCACCTCGGCCGAGACCCGCAGCCGGTCGGTCTCCTGGTTGTTCGCAGCGAAATGTTTCACCGACGTCCCGACGCCCTGACTCTGAATTCCAGCGATCAATGCCGCGCCGAGTTCACCCGCCTGCACCGGGTCCTCGGAGAAATACTCGAAATTGCGGCCACACAACGGCGACCGTTTCATATTGATGCCGGGCCCCAGCAGGACCGCGACGTTTTCCTGACGGCATTCCTCGCCCAGCGCGACGCCGATCCGATTCAGCAGAACGGGATCCCACGTCGACGCGAGCGCCGCCGCGGGCGGAAAACAGGTCGCCGGGACCGATTCGTTCAGCCCGATGTGGTCAGACGCTCCCTGCTGCTTACGCAATCCGTGCGGACCGTCGGTCAACATCACGGCCGGAATTCCATGCGCGTCCACATTCTGCGTCGTCCAGAAATCCCGACCGGAGCAGAGCGATGCCTTCTCCTGCAGGGTCATCGCGGAAATCAGTGCATCAATGTCACGCCGTTGCGCCATCAGCCGCACCTCCGTGGTCCGTGCCGTCGCGGACCCCCAACCAACGCCGCGAGCTGACCGGCTCATGCTACGGCGCGGGCGGCGGCAGGCACAGCTACCGGCCGACTCCGGCAGCAGGCTCCCGAAACAGCGGTCGACCAGCGATAATTCGGGTGCCCGGACAGGCGAACACAGGAGGCGGAATGGCGCTCACCGGCAGACCCAGCCGGGTCCTGCTCGTCGGAGCCCACGGTCACGGTATTTCCCACCTGCGCAACATCCGCCGGCTCGAGGAGCAGTCCGTCGCCGAGCTTGTCGCCGTGTGCGACACGCAGCGACCGCACGGCGAGACCGCGACGCTGGCTGAGGGTGTGCCGTGGGGCAGTGACGCGGCGGAATTCGCCACCACCCTCGATCCCGACATCGTGGTGGTATGCACCCCGATCCACACCCATCTCGGGTTGGCCGACCTGGCCATGCGCGCCGGCGCCGACGTGCTGCTGGAGAAGCCACCGGTCCCAGGAACGGCGGAATTTCGGCAGCTCGGCGCGGTGGCCGGGGAAACCGGCCGGGTCTGCCAGGTCGGTTTCCAGAGCTTCGGATCCGAGGCGGTGGACCACCTGCGCTCGGTGATCGCGACGGGTGCCATCGGCCCGGTGCACGGGATCGGCGTGTTCGGCGCCTGGGTCCGCGCGGCCGCGTACTGGCAGCGGTCGGCCTGGGCCGGGCGGCGGATGCTGGACGGCCACGCCGTGGTCGACGGGGCGGTTACCAACCCGTTCGCGCACGCCACCGCCACCGCGCTGCGCATCGACGGCAGCGACCGGCTCGGCGACCTGGCCCGGGTCGAGGCCGAACTCTTCCACGCCAACCCCATCGAGGCCGACGACACCTCCAGCGTGCGGATCACCACCAACCGCGGCACCACGATCGCGATCGGGCTCACCCTCTGCGGCCGGGCGGACCAGGACCCGTACATCGTCGTGCACGGCGAGGACGGACGGGCCGTGTTCTGGTACACCCGCGACCGGATGCTGGTCGCGACGAAGGACGCGGAAACCACCAGGGAGTACGGCCGGACCGACCTGCTGACCGACCTGATCGCCTACCGTGCACGCGAATCCGCCGAGTTGATCGCGCCGCTGGAACGCACCGGTGCGTTTACCGAGGTCGTGCAGGCCATCCGGGTGACCGAGCCGCTGGCGATTCCGGACGAGCGCCAGGACGTCGTCGGCGCCGGGCTCGAACAGCACCGGGTGCTGCCCGGCGTGGAGAGCGTCCTGGAACGGGTCTCGACCGAGTTCCGGCTCTTCTCCGAGCTGGACGTGCCGTGGGTCTGACCGGCTCAGCCGCCGGGTTGGAACAGTTCGATCGCGTTGCCGGACGGGTCTTCCAGCAGGATCTGGTCACCGCCGACGCCCACGACAATCTCGTTGCGGAAGGTGGCGCCGGCCGACCGTAGCTCGGCCACGGTCGCGGCCAGATCGTCCACCTGCAACTGGAAGCGGTTCCAGCCGCCGGGCTCTGGGCTGCGGCCGTCCGGGGTGATCTGCCCACCGCCGCCCTGTCGGCTCGGCGCGCTGAGCAGGAGTTGCAGCTCGCCCCGGGTCAGGGCGGCGAAGGTGGGTGCTGGGTGCATCTGGATGTCGAAGCCGAGATGCCGGGTGTAGAACTCCAGAGCTGCGTCGACATCGTCGACGATATAGCGGACCGAGACGGTCACGGGCTCCTCCTATCGCAGCGCGATATCGGATCCCGACAGCATAGGCGGGTATTCAGGCGCGGGTGACATTTCGGCTGGCGAACCACAGCGCCGCCACGGCGAGCGGGATCTCGACGATCGCGGCCTCCACGATCGCGGTCCCCTGGTCGAATCCGGGGGCCGAGGTGCAGATGTCGAACCAGGCGTCGGCCAACAGGAAGGCGGCGCCCGCCGTCGCGGTGAGCGCGGCCCGTGGGTCGCGATGCAGGATCAGCAGTACGGTCAGGATCGCCGCGATCGCCTCGCCGCTGTCGAGCCCCACCCAGGCCGCCGACCAGTGTTGAACGGTCGCCACGGCGGGCAGGGTCTGGGAGAGCAGTACGCACCAGGGCACGAGGACCAGGGCCACCGCGCCGGCGATCAGGAGGGCGTGCCGGTGCCGGCGCGGGAGCTCGATCCGTTCGACGGTGGGACTTCGACGCAACTCCAGAGTAGTCATGAGTGCACTCCTCCAACGGCGTCGTTGCGGCGGAACCGAACCGACCAGCAGCCGCAAACGGCAGCGGTCGTCAACCACAAAACGACGAGGGCGAATGGGGTATGCCGCAGCGGCACCGAGATCCCGGTCACGGCGGCGAGCGTCGACGCCAGCGGCAGCCAGATCCGCTGCCGGGACCGGAGCCGCGTTGCGACGAGCTCGGCGACGACGTCCTCGAGGATCTCGGCCATCCGGTCGTCGATCGCATCGCCGTACCGGTCGAGGAATTCGCCAATATCCACGGACAGTCCAGTGTCCACATCGGACACCAAGCGGCCGGGGTCGGGTGTATTGCCTGCGGTCATGGCAAAAGCCTGCCGCGCCGCCGGCCAGCTGTCGGTCCTACGACCCCCCGAATCGACCAGTGGGTTAGCCCTACCACCGGCTCGTGGGTCGGCCCGATGTCGCGAACGCCGCCACCTCCCATACTGTCAGCCGCGGAGCACGGGGAGAGGAGATCGGGCGGGTGCGGACTGACGACGATGCGACGCCGTCCGGCGACGTCCGGCGCGCCGAGTACCGCGGTCCCGAGCCGGTGCCCGGCAACCCGTTGCGCGCGCTCTTCTCGGCGGCACTATGGCGTGGCTGCGCCCATCTGGCGACCGACGCGGTGGCCGGGTTGGCCGGTCTCGGCGCAATTCTCCTCCTGTTGATCGCGGTGTGCCTGGTGCCGCTGGCGCTCATCGGTGTGCCGTTGGGGGTGACCGGCGGTTCGCTGCTGTTCCTGCTCGGCGACCTGGAACGGACCCGATTTGCCGTCACCTGCCGGCTGTACCTGCCACCGGTGCGCCGGCCCGACGTCACCCAGTCACCGGGCCGCGCGTCGGTGGCGCTGCTGACCGCCCGCGCGACCTGGCGGCAGGCCGGCTACTTCGTCCTGCTCGTACCGGTCGCGTGCGGCACCTTCGTCGGCGTCGTACTGGCCTGGGCCATGCCACTCACGCTGCTGTTCCTGCCGTTCTACTACCGCCAGCTCCCCTCCGGCCGGGCCGACGTCGGTCCGCTGACCATCACCAACGCCGGGTCGGCAATCGCGGTCGCTGCGGTCGCCCTGCTGATCGGATCGCTCGGCACACCGCTCGTCGTCCGGGCTCTGCTGGCGGTGGACGTGTTCCTGGCCCGGCGACTGCTCGCGGCGCCACCGCGGGAGGCGCTCACCGAACGAGTCGAGCGGCTGACCGAGAGCCGGGCCAGAGTGCTCGACGCGGCTGAGGAGGAACGGCGCCGCATCGAGCGGGACCTGCACGACGGCGCCCAGCAGCAACTGGTCGCCATGCAGATGACGCTGGGTCGGCTGCGATCCCGGATGAAGTCCGCCGGCGATGCGGAAGGTCTGGCACTGGTCGACGACGCCCGCCGGGAGGCGCGACAGGCCATCGGCGAGTTGCGCGACCTGACCCGCGGTCTGCATCCACCGGTGCTGACCGACCGCGGGCTCGACGCGGCGCTGTCCGCCATCGCCGCCCGGGCACCCGTCCCGGTCACCGTCGACGTCCAGGTCGAGCCGCGGCCGTCGATCACGATCGAGGCAATCGCCTATTTCGTCGTCACTGAGGCTCTCACCAACGTCGCCAAGCACGCCGCCGCCGAGCGGGCCTGGGTCACGATCCGGCGCGCGGGCGACCGGCTGCTGCTGACCATTTGCGATGACGGCCGTGGCGGCGCCACTCCCGAGCACGGCACCGGCCTGGCCGGTCTCGCCGACCGGGTTGCTGGCGTCGACGGGTCGCTGCACGTGACCAGCCCGGCTGGCGGGCCGACGAGCATCGAGGTGGAGCTGCCATGCGACTCGTGATCGCCGAGGACTCGGCCCTGCTGCGGGAAGGCCTGCGCCGGTTGCTGGCCGAGCAGGGCATCGACGTCGTCGATGCGGTGGCCGACGGCGAGGCGCTGCTGCGCGCGGTGGCCGAGCACCGGCCGGATGTGTGCGTGGTCGATGTACGGATGCCGCCGACGTTCGTCGACGAGGGCCTGCGTGCGGCGCTGGTGATCCGCAGGCGCTGGCCGGACACCGGCGTACTGGTTTTGTCGCAGTACGTGGAGGAGCGGTACGCCACCGACCTGATCGGCGACAACCCCGACGGTGTCGGCTATCTGCTCAAGGACCGGGTCGACGACGTCGACGAATTCATCGACGCGGTACGCCGGGTCGCCGCTGGAGACACCGCGCTGGATCCCGAGGTCGTCAAGCAACTGCTCGTACGCAGCCGGAAGAAGGACCCGCTGGCGACGCTCACTCCGCGGGAGCGGGACGTGCTCGCCGCGATGGCCGAGGGCCGGTCCAACGCCGGCATCGGCGCCGAGCTGGTCATTGGAGCCGCCGCGGTGGAGAAGCACATCAGCAACATCTTCCTCAAGCTCGGCCTGCGCGCCGAGGACGGCGAGCATCGCCGGGTGCTGGCCGTGTTGCGTTACCTGGGAGGCCCGAAATGACTGCGCCTCAGCTAAGTGAGCCCGCGGTCGGCGGGACAGTCGAGCCGTCACCGCGGGTCCGTCGTTGGGTCATCGGCGGCGGGCTGGGCCTGCTGGCCGTCAGCTGTGCCGCCGCCGCCTGGCTCATCGTCCTGGCGCTGCCCGGGCATCACGACTTCACCGCCAGCCGCTCCATGTCGGCCGGCGGCGCCCGGCTGCTGCGGATCAACGACGACTCCGGCAACGTCCGGTTGAGCCCCGGCACCGACGGCCGCATCCACGCTAACGTGACCGGTCGGTATACCAGCCATCAACCGGTGGTTTCCCTGACCCGGGACGGCGACGTCTCGACCCTGACGGCCAACTGTCCGCGCCACGACCAGCTCAGTTGCACGGTCGGTGTCACCGTGACCGTGCCGGCCGACCTCGAACTGCGGGTGGACGCACCCGATGGCGAGATCGCGGCCGCCAACCTGACCGGGCCACTGGATCTGCACGGCACCAACGGTCCGGTCACCCTGACCGATCCGGCCGGACCGCTGACCGTCAACTCGACCAATGGCGACATCCGGATCGTCGGCGCCCGGTCGCAGTCCCTGACCGTGCAGACTGCAAACGGCAATGTGCAGGCGTACTTCACCGAACCGCCGAAGTCCGCCGCCGTGACCTCGACCAATGGCGGGGTGATCGTCGCGGTTCCGCACGGCACGGGCTACGCCATCGACGCCAGGAGCGAGAACGGTGCCGTCCGGGTGAGCTCCGCGTTGCAGAACGGCCGATCCGACCGGACCATCTCGGTGCACACGGCGAACGGCGCGATCAGCGTCCGGCCGGCGACGCGGTGACGCCGGAACGTCGACCGCTGCGGCGAGCGGTCGATCACGGAATGGCCGCGTTGCTGCCGGACCTCGACCGACCCGGCGGCTGGTTGCTGACCATCGACGAATCGCCACAGTCCTATGTGGACCTCAACGATCCCGAATACCTGGAGTTCGAGTACATCCAGCGACTCGCGCATCTGGTGGACCTCACCTCGGCCGCCGGCACACCGGTGCGGGCGCTGCATCTGGGCGGCGGGGCGTTCACCCTCCCCCGCTACATCGCGGCCACCCGGCCCGGCTCGGTCCAACGGGCCGTCGAGCTCGACGCCGCGCTGCTCGACCTGGTGCGCCGGGAGTTGCCGTGGGCCACGGTAGCGCTGACGGTCGCGGTCGGCGACGCCCGGCTGTGCCTCGAACGGGAGCCGGCCGGCTCGGCCGATCTCGTGGTGGCCGACGTCTTCGCCGGTGCCCGGGTGCCGGCCCAGGTGACCTCCGTCGAGTTCGTCGCCGCGGCGGCCCGGGTCCTCGGGCCGGACGGTCACTACGCCGCCAACCTCGCGGACACCGCGCCGTTCGACTTCGCCCGAGGGCAGATCGCGACCGTACGGGCCGTGCTGCCGCACGTCTGCCTGATCGCCGAGCCAGCGGTGCTCCGCGGCCGCCGCTTCGGCAACATCGTCCTGGTCGGCTCCCGCCGGGAGCTGCCGCTCGACGCCCTCGGCCGTGCCCTCGCCGGCGATCCGTTCCCGGCCCGGCTGGTCCACGGCGACGCACTGGACCGGATTGTCGACGGCGCCGATCCGGTGACCGACGCCGCTGCCACCCGCTCGCCGGAGCCGCCGCCCGACGCGTTCACCCTGTCCTGATCGACGCGCCCGCGGGCGTCACGATCGGCAGACCGTAGGGTGACCGCTGTGAGCGATCCGGTGGCCGATGCCCTGCGCTCCTGCGCTTTCGCGCATCCATTGCGTACTCACCAGCAGCTGGCGTTGGACGCCGCCACCGACGGACGCAACTACCTGGTCCTCCCGCCCGGCGCCGGCAAGACGGTCGTCGGCTGGGAGGCCGCGCGCCGGCTCGGCCAGCGGATCCTGGTGCTCACCCCCAATACGGCGGTGCAGGATCAGTGGGCCCAGACCTGGCAGCGCGACTTCGGGCCGGGCCCGGACGCGGTGTGCGGCGCGGACCGCTCGCTCGCGAGTCCGGTCACCGTCCTGACCTATCAGTCGCTGGCAGTGCTGGACCGGGAAACGGTGACCGGTCGGACCGGCGGCACGCGGTCCGGGGAACCGACCGGGCCGCGCTGCTGGACCTGCTGCATCCCAACGGCCGGGACCTGATCGACCGGGCCGTCGAGCTGGCTCCGTGGACCCTGGTGCTCGACGAATGCCATCACCTGTTGCAGGCCTGGGGCGCACTGGTCCGCGCCGTGGTGGAGGAACTGGGTGCACGCGGTGCCCGACTGGTCGGCCGCCGGGGCCCGCTGGCTGCGCATCTTTATCGCCGCCTGGGAACGGCACGTCGACCCGGCCCGGCCGCCTTCCGCCGACTCGCCGGAAGGACTGGCCGTACTGGATCTCTTCCGGGGGGCGGATCCGTTCGCCGTCACCACCCAGCTGCGGACCGTCTGGCGTTGAGCCCGTTGCGGCAGTCGGCTCGGTGCCAGAGATAATCGTGGAATGACGACTCCGCGGATCTACGTAGGCCCGACCACCGACCCGGCACTGCTCGACGCGGTATCCACCGCCGGTGCCGGGGTGACCGACGATCCGGGCGACGCCTCGGCGATCGTCTGGTTCGGCGGCTCACCGAAGGACTTCGCCGCCATCGACCACGAGGGCATCCGCTGGGTCCAGCTGCCCTCGGCCGGGATCGAGTCGTGGTTCGCCGCCGGCGCCCTGCGGGACGGGAAGACGTACACCTGCGCGGCGGGGACGTACGCCGAGACCGTGGCCGAGCAGGCCCTGGCCCTCATGATCGCCGGCGCGCGTCAACTGCCCGAGCTGGCGCGGCGGCAGAGTTGGGGCCGGGCCACCTCGGGCACGCTCTTCGACTCGACCGTCGGGATCGTCGGCTGCGGCGGCATCGGCCGCGCGCTGATCGACCTGCTGCGGCCGTTCCGGGCCGACATTCTCGCCATCACCCGGTCCGGGACGCCGGTGCCCGGCGCCGCCCGCACCCTCACACCGGACCACCTCGACGACGTTCTCCGCTCGTCGTCGTACGTGGTGATCGGCGCTCCCGCCACCGCGGATACGCAGCACCTCATCGGCGCCCGCGAGCTGGAGTTGATGCGCACGGACGCATATCTGGTGAACATCGCCCGGGGCTCGCTGATCGACACCGACGCCCTGGTCACTGCGTTGGCCGCGGGCACCATCGCCGGCGCCGGCCTCGATGTGACCGATCCGGAGCCCCTCCCCGACGGACATCCACTGTGGACAGAGCCACGGGCCCTGATCACACCGCATTCGGCCAATCCGCGCCATCTGCTGATGAAGCAGCTCGCCGTGCGCGTGCACGAGAACGTCAGCAGGTACGTCTCCGGCCAGCCGCTGGAGGGCCTGGTTGACCTCTCCCGCGGCTACTGACCCCGCCCCCGACCGGCTCTCCTGGGCTCGTGGCTTTCATGATCGTGATCGGTGGTTGGGGCTATACCAATCAAAATCCGATCACGATCATGGAAGCCGGGGGTGGGCCCGGTCAGGGGCCGGTGCCGGTGCGGACGATGCCCAGCAGGCGTTCGGCGCGGTCCGGGTCCGGGCCGGTCAGCGCGATGCCGTTGGCCAGGGACACCAGATCGCTGTGGTCGATGTCGGTCCGTACGGCGCCGCTGCGTTGCGCCCGGGTGAGCAGCGCGGCCGCGGTGTCGTGCATGGCTCGATGCCACGTGTCGAACAGCGCCGAGCGACGGGCGCCGCCGGACAACGCCAGGGCCAGATCCCGTTTGGCAGCGGCATGTGCGACGAACGCCCCCAGCCAGGTGAAGAGCGCGTCGCCCGGCGAATCGTCCGCCAGCAGCGCCTCGCCGTGTGCACACAGGGCAGTCACCTCGTCGGCATAGACCGCGACGATCAGATCCTGCCGGGTCGGGAAATGCCGGTACATCGTGGCGTTGCCGATCCCGGCCCGCCGCGCGATGTCGTCCAGCGGCACATCCACGCCGCGTACGTCGAACAACTCCCGGGCCGCGGTCAGCAGCAGTTCGTAGTTGCGCCGCGCATCGGCCCGGCGCGGCCGGCCCGGCGGGTCGGTCGGCGGATTCGGGGACGAGTCAACCGGGGTCATCCCCGAATACCCTACCGGCACCCCGCCGGCACGCCACAGGCATTTCGCGACAGTCATTTCACGGCACTCAGAGCGGCGGCTCGCGCCCCAACCACGGTGTGCCCCACGCTGAAGAAATCATCCGGATCCCACACCGCCTTGAGCTGAGCCAGCCGACGGTAATTCGCCGGCGTGAAAGCCGATTCGGTGCACCCGGCGTCGGTGAGGAAGTTCAGGAACGAGCCGCCGCTGACGAACGGCCGCAGCCGCGCCGCGAGAGCATCCACAGTGGACTTCGCGCCGGCCCGCCCACCGGCGACGTCGTACGGCGCCACAGCCATGACCGAGAATGGCGCATCCCGGTGACCGGCCGGTCCGGCGTCGGGTCCCGGTCGGCCCATCGCACCGCCCCAATGGCGCAGCTCCACCGCCGGCAGCTCCGCCTCGAGCAGCACGTCGAGCAGGCCGTCGCCGGCTTCGTCGAGGAAGTCGAAGCGCTGCAGGGTGGCCATCGGCGGTGGCGGCGGGCCGGTGATCGCCGTCGTGTCGGCAAAGGACATCATCCCGAAGCCGCCACTGACCGGCTCGCCGGCCGCCGCCAGCAACGGCTGCAGCGGCCCGTCGCCGGTGGTGCTCAGGGCGCGGATGGCCAGCATTCGCCTGCCGCGCAGCGCTTCCGGTAGGTGCGGCGCCGCCGGCATCCGCAGCAACGTCACCGCCGTCGTGACGTCGTCCGGCTCGGTCGCGGCCCAGTCCCGATAGCGGCGCAACACCTCGCCGGCCCGGTCGATCGGATACAGCGCCATGCCGGCGTACACCTCGGCGACCGGATAGAGCCGGAAATCCAGCTCGGTCACCACTCCGAAGCCAGGGCCACCACCGCGCAACGCCCAGAACAGGTCCGGGTTCTCCTCGGCCGAGGCGACCACCGACCGGCCGTCCGCCGTCACCACCTCCGCGCGCAGCACGCTGTCCGCGGCGAAGCCGTACCGGCGCGACAACCACCCCACGCCACCGCCCAGCGTGTAACCGACGACGCCGATCGACGCCGTCCCGGACACCGGCGCCAGGCCGAACGGAGCGGCGGCGGCGATGACGTCCGACCAGAGCGCACCCGCGCCGACCCGGGCGGTACAGCGCTCTGGATTCACCTCGACATCGCACAGCAGGGACGTCTTCAGCAGCAGCCCACCGTCGGCCGGCACGATCGTGCCGTGTCCGGTCCCCTGCACCGCGAAGGGCAGGCCGTGCGCCCGGGCCACCAGTACCGCCGCCCGGATGTCCCTGGGCCCGGCCGCCTCGGCGACGATCGCCGGCCGCGGATCGATCCCCAGGTTCCAGGACAGCCGCTCGATGTCGTAGCACTCCTCTCCCGGCAGGAACATCGCGCCGTCCAGGATCCTGCGCAACGCCCGGGTTGCCTGCACCAGTTCGTAGTCGCTCAGTTGTCTCATCTCGTCGGCCTCCGAAATCGGCGGGTTGGTCGACTCCGATCCTCACCGGCCCGGCGCCGCAGGTCGTCGTACCGCAAGACCGTTCTTCCTGTGCCGCAGGGGAAGCAACCGCGATGTGGCACTACCGCACCGGGAGTACGCCGCGGGCACTCCCGAAGCAGGACGTGCCCGCGGCGGCGCTGGACTACGGTGCCTTCATGCGTACCGATCGCGGCTGGAAGCGGTTCTATCTCGCGGCGTGGATCGTCAACGGCGCCGTCACGGCAGTCGCCTATCGGCAGTGGAAGGGGCGCGTGCACGAGAGCGAGGAGCGGGCCATGGATGCGGAGCGGACCCGCGAGGAGACGGCGCGGCGGCGGGCGGTGGAGGAACGGCTGCGGATCGCCCGCGAGTTGCATGACTCGCTCACCCACAGCATCTCGGTGGTGAAGATGCAGGCCGGAGTGGCGATCCATCTGGCCCGCAAGCGCGGTGAGCCGGTGCCGGACGCGCTGCTGGCCATTCAGGAGGCGAGCGCGGACGCGGCCCGGGAGCTCCGCTCGACCCTCGGTGCACTTCGGCGCGACGACGCACCGTCGCCCGGTCACGGCCCCGCCAGCGGTTTGGACCGGCTCGAGGAGTTGGTGGCTCGGGCCCGCGCCGCCGGCCTGCCGGCGAAGGTCGAGGTCGCCGGCATCCCACGCCCGCTGCCCGCCGAGGTTGACCGCGCCGCCTACCGAATCGTGCAGGAGTCGCTCACCAACGTGAGCCGGCACGCCGGACCGGCGTCGGCGTCCATCCGCCTGGCGTACGGGCGGCGCACCCTGACCGTGCGCGTCGAGGACGACGGCTGCGCCGATCCCGACACCGCACCGGTTCCCGGGCACGGGCTGATCGGCATGCGCGAGCGGGTCGTCGCCCTCGGTGGGCGGCTGCGGGCACAGCCACGGCCTGACGGCGGTTTCACAGTCGACGCCGAACTGCCGACGTGATCGGGGTCCTGCTCGTCGACGACCAGGCGCTCATCCGGACCGGGCTGCGCGCCCTGCTCGACGCCGAGGACGACATCGAGGTCGTCGCCGAGGCGGCCGACGGCTGCGCGGGTGTCGCACTCGCCGCGCGGCACGTGCCGGACGTGGCTCTGGTGGACATCCAGATGCCTGTGATGGACGGCATCGAGGCGACCCGGCAGATCGTCGCGGACCAACGGCTGGCCGAGGTGCGGGTCGTCATCCTGACCAACTTCGGCCTGGACGAGTACGTCTTCAATGCGCTTCGGGCCGGTGCGAGCGGATTCCTGCTCAAGGACAGCGAGCCGGCCGACCTGCTGCACGGCATCCGGACCGTGGCCCGGGGCAATGCGCTGCTCGCCCCCGCGGTCACCGGCACGCTCATCAGCGCCTTCGTCGCCCGACCGCCGGACGCGCTGTCGGTGGCCGGGTTGGACGCCCTGACCAACCGGGAACGCGAGGTGGTGGCGCTGGTGGCGCACGGCCTGTCCAACGACGAGATCGGTGAGCGGCTCGTGGTGAGCCCGACGACGGCCAAGACCCACGTCAGCCGCGCGATGACGAAGCTGCACGCCCGCGACCGGGCCCAGCTCGTGGTGTTCGCCTACGAGTCCGGACTGGTCACCGCCCGCCCGGCATAAGGGGAATTCGTCCCGGTAGCGTCGGGCCATGGCGTTGCGGGTTCCGTTCAGCGATCCCGGTACGCCGGACACCCGGGGGCCCGGCCGGTATCTGTGGTGGCTGGTTGTCAGCCAGCGGGTCCGCTGCCTGATCGGGGCGTTCTACGGGACGGCGTGGATGGTCATCCTGATGCTCCCGCCGTACCTCATCTCCCGGGCGATCGACGACGGGCTGCGGCCACGCGATCTGGCGGTGCTGGCCCGGTGGTCAGCCGCCATTCTCGGCGTCGGCGTGCTCACCGCGGCGCTGGCCGGGCTGCGGCACCGCACGATGAGCTTCATCCGGATGGACGCCTCCTACCGCACCATCACCGTCCTGATCCGGCACGCCACCCGGCTGGGCGCGACGCTGCCCCGCAAGGTCTCGTCGGGCGAGGTGGTGACCATCGGCATCGTGGACGTTTATCCGATCAGCACCACGCTCACCATCACCGGGCCCGGCGTCGGCGCCGTCATCGCCTACGCGGTGGTGGCCGTACTGCTCCTGTCGGTCTCCGCACTGCTCGGCGCCGTCGTGCTGATCGGCGTACCGCTCCTGGTGGGGCTGCTCGGGCCGCTGCTGCACCGATTGCGAGATGTCCAGACCGACTACCGCGAGCAGCAGGCGACGTTGACCGCGCGGGCCGGCGACATCGTGGCCGGGCTGCGGGTGCTGTGCGGGATCGGCGGCAAGGAGCTGTACGCCGGCCGCTACCGGGCGGGCTCGCGCGCGTTGCGGGACACCGGTTACCGGGTCGGCGCCGTGACCAGCTGGATCGAGGCGCTCGCGGTCGGGCTGCCCGCGCTGTTCCTGGCCGCCGTCACCTGGCTGGCGGCGAGAATGGCGGCCGAAGGGCAGATCACCGTCGGCCAGCTGGTGGCGGTCTACGGGTACGTCGCCGTGCTGGTCACCCCGGTGGCGTCCTTCATCGAGGGCGCCGGCGACCTCACCCGCGGACTCGTGGCCGCGCGCCGGGTGATCGCATTCCTGAAACTGGATCCCGAGCTCTCCGACGCCGGCGGGCCCGGCCCGGACGGCCCGGCCCGCCTGCACGATCCGGCGTCCGGATTCGTCGTTCCGCCAGGGCAATTGACCGCACTGGCTAGCGACCGGCCGGCCGATGCCAGCGCGCTGATCGACCGGCTTGGCCGGTACGTCGACGCGAACGTCCGGTGGGGGGCGCACGCCTTGTCGGAGGTGTCGCTGGACGAGGTGCGCCGGCGCATCGTGGTGGCCGACAACGACGCGTTCCTGTTCGCCGGCCCGTTTCGCGAAACCGTTGCCACGCAGGCGGATCACGCCGATCAGGAGCTCACGGCGGCGGTCCACGCAGCGGTCGCCGACGACATCGTCGACGGTCTCCCGCACGGCCTTGAGTCCATCGTGGACACCAATGGTCGCAATCTGTCCGGTGGGCAACGACAGCGGCTCCGGCTGACCCGGGCCCTGCTCGCCGATCCCGAGGTCCTGCTGTTGGTCGAGCCGGCGGCCGCGGTCGACGCCCACACCGAGGCGCTCATCGGCGACCGGCTCGCGGCGGTCCGCCGCGGTCACAGCACCGTCGTGGTCAGCACGTCGCCCCTGCTGCTCGACCGGGCCGACCGGGTGGCGTTCCTGCAGGCCGGGCGGATCGCCGCGACGGGCACCCACGACGAACTGCTTGCGAGCGACGCCGACTACCGGGCCCTCGTCTTCCGCGACGCGGCGGACTCGGCACCGTGACCGCCGGCACCGAAACCGCACGGCAGCTGCCGGTGGCCGACCGCGCCGCCGTTCGGCGCGCGGCGTGGGGGCTGATCCGGGCCGATGGCCGGGCAATGGTCGGGCTCCTTCTACTCAGCTCGCTCGCCGTCGCCGCCGGGCTGGCCCCACCGTGGCTGCTCGGTCAGATCATCAACCGGGTCAGGGCCGGGGACGGTGCCGGTTCGGTGGATTCCCTCACCGCGGCGATCGTCGGTTTCGCCGTGCTGCAGCTGGTCCTGGTCCGATTCGCCCGGTACGCCGCGCACCGGTTCGCCGAACGGGCCCTGGTCCGAATCCGCGCGTCCTTTGTGGACAGAGTCGTCGCGCTGCCCACCGCCGTGGTGGAGCGGGCCGGCACCGGCGACCTGATGATGCGCAGCACCGGTGATGTGGCGGCGGTCGGGTCAGCGGTCGGATACGCCGCGCCGGACGTCCTCATCGCCGCCCTGCAGGTCGCCTTCATCCTGGTCGCGGTGTTCGTGGTGAGCCCGCTCCTCGGGCTGTGCGGCCTGGTCGGGTTGCCGATGATGTGGCTCGTCGCCCGGTGGTATCTAAACCGATCACGGATCGCCTATCTCGCCGAAGGTGCGGCCAGATCGGCGCTGGCCGACGATCTGGCCGGCACCGTCGCCGGCGCCCGGACGGTCGAGGCATTGCGGCTGCAGCGGCGCCGGGTCGACTCCGGCAACCGACGGATCGTCGCCGGCTACGGCACCCAGCTGCGCACCCTGTTCCTGCGCAACGTGCTGTATCCGGTCATCGACTTCGCGCATTCCCTCCCGGTGGCGGTGATGTTGTTCCTCGGCGGTCTCTGTTATGTCCACGGCATCGTGACGCTGGGCGCTGTGGTCGCCGCGACCCTCTACATGCGACAGTTGGTGGACCCGCTGGACATCGCGCTGCAGTGGATGGAACAGCTGCAACAGAGCGGGGCCTCGCTCGCCCGGCTGGAGGGGATCGGCCAGGTCGCGATCACCGAGCCGGCCATGGGAAGGGAGCCGGCCGACGACCGGCTCGTCGCCACCGCCCTGCACTACACGTACGACGGCCACCACGACGTGCTGCACGGCGTCGATCTCGCCGTACGGCCAGGGGAACGGCTCGCGATCGTCGGGCCCTCCGGCGCCGGCAAATCCACCCTGGGCCGGCTTCTGGCCGGCATCGACACACCGGGCAGCGGCACCGTCACCCTCGGCGGCATCCCCCTGGACGCGGTGCCGGCCGACGAACTCCGCCGCCTGGTCGTGCTCGTCACCCAGGAGCACCACGTATTCCTCGGCTCGTTGCGCGACAACCTCGCGATCGCCGCGCCACAGGCGGATGACGACGAACTGCTGGCCGCACTGGACGCGGTCGAGGCGCACTGGGTACGGGAGCTGGCCGACGGGCTGGACACCGAACTGGGCGGCAACGGCCAGGTGCTGGACGTGGCGGCCGCGCAACAACTCGCGCTCGCCCGCGTCGTCCTGGTCGACCCGCACACCCTGATCCTCGACGAGGCCACCGCGATGCTGGATCCGACGACCGCACGCCAGGCCGAACGGTCTCTCGGCGCCGTGCTGCACGGTCGTACGGTGATCGCTATCGCTCACCGGTTGCAGACCGCGCACGACGCCGACCGGATCGCGGTGATCGACGGCGGCACGATCACCGAGGTGGGCAGCCACCGCGAACTGGTGGCGGCGGGCGGCGGCTATGCGGCGCTGTGGAGGTCCTGGCACGGCCGGTGATCGGCCTCAGCCGGCCGTTTCCGTCTCGCCGGCCAGGTGCCCCAGGAGCGGGGCGAGACGGCGCAGCTCGTCGATGTGCAGTCCGGTGAGTTCGCCGATCCGCTGCGCCCCCGGATATCGTGGACCGCCAGAGAGGTGGCCTCCGGGCCGCTCCCGAGGCGTTCCCGAGGTATAGGAGCAGCGGTGCGATGATCCGCGAAAGCGCTTTCCCAAAGCCACGTTGCCTCGACCCGATCGCCGTGCTGGCCCACGGCACCGACAGTTTTGCGCCCTACCTGCAGGACTCGGGCGAGTTGCACGACCCGGTCTTCGGCGTCCCCACCCAATACGGCACCGCCTACCACGCCTACGCCAACGCCGTCCTCGCTGCGGTCGGGGACGAGTCGCGCCGGGCCGACCACGCGGACCGGGCCCTTCGCGGGCTGGACGCGGCGCTGCGGCACACCGCCGACCCCAGCCGGCCAGCGACGGCATCGGGATTCGAACGGGATACCGGCACCGTCCGGAGCAGCGGCAATCACCGCGACTTCACCTGGCCACCGATCCTGAAGACCTTCCGACTGCTGCGCGACAGCGGGCGGCCAACCGGAGAAATCCGCGAGCGAATATCCACAGTAGACATTGCGCGATCGTTTCATTCCCGACCGCCGTCGAATTGGGCCTCGGTTTGGCTGTCTGGTGAATGGATCCGCTTCCAGGAAGGCATTTCGCCGTACTCGAAGGACACCATCGACCAGTGGATCGAGGAATTCTTCGTACGCATCAACCCGGACCTCGGCTGGTACGAAGAACCCGGCCGACCGAATTCCTACGACCTGTTCACCCGATTCCATCTCGCCGATCTGCTCATCGAGGGGTACGACGGCCGGATGCGCGGGCAACTGGAGCAACTCGCGCGGACCGGGCTGCAACGGTCGCTGGCCGTGCAACTGTCCGATGGAGCGCTCGCCTCCGCGCACCGGAGCACGGGACAGAGCTGGACCGACGGCGTCCAGATCGGCTACTTCACCTGCGCGGCAAGGCTTCTGCCCGATTCCGCGAGCGAGGCGGAAGTGGCCGCGCAGCGGGCGTTGGCCTCGCTGGCGCGGTGGCAACGACCGAACGGCCCGTTCAGCCCGGTACACAACGTGCTGCCGCCGACCCGCCGGGTCGGCTACGAGGGCTACACCGCCGACGCGCACTACGCGAACCTCGCCCTCGCGTTCCTGGCCGGAGCAGTGTGGCACGGTTTCCGCGGCGGGGCCGACGAGCTCGACGACCGCGCCTCCTCGACCCGGGTGGATCCGGCGCCGATCTGCCGAGCGGTGGCCCATCGCGGCCGGATCAGCCTGCAGCTCAACGGCGCTCCGGCGGGGGCGTACGACGGCTTCGGCATCACCGACCTCACGTTCGGGGCCGGCCGACTGCTGCACTTCTCCTCCAGCGCCCGTCACGGACAGTCCGGTGACTTCGTCAATCTCGGACTGGCCCTGCGCTCCCGGCCCGGACGATCCCGACTCGACGTGGTGGCCGCCCGGAGACACACGGTCGCCGAGCCGATCGAGGACGGCGACGGCGTCCTCACGTTGATCAGCGAGGTGGCAGCCGACAGCGAGCGGGCCGGATACGCCCACCGGCTCGCGGTCCGACCGACCACCGACGGCGCGGAGATCACCGAGTCCACCCCTGGAACGGCGACGTACCAGAGCATTCTGGTGCCGTACCTGCTTGATCCCGGGTCCGGACCGACCACCGCCGTACGCCTCCTCGACGACGGGATTCGGCTGCAACTCGGCGATGAGTGGGTTGAGGTCCGCACCGACGCGGCGATCGAATCCATCCTCGATCTGCCGCACGGCTACGAGAACCGGCGCGGCCTCTGCGGCCTGGTCCGGATCGACCTGACCGTGCCGGCCGAGTCGGTGCGATATCGGGTGCGCAGCGGCGGCTGACCGGTCCCCTTCGGCACGCAACTGTTTGAGTCAGCTGTGACGACGGACCGCTCGCGCTCGACTGCAGGGGCTCGAAAGCTTCCACGAAGGCCTAGCGGAGGCCTACATCTTCCCGCGGCTGCGCCACGCGAACGTGCTCGTGTCGACCGTGGACCCAAACATCCTCGGCAAGGCGAGCGAGTCGTTCGCTCGCCAGCCGGTGGATCAGCTCCGGCAACGCCGCAGACGGCGCCTGACCCGTGAGCTCCCGCTCAGCGCCGTTAACTACCGTATTGACAGCGTCGGCGGACACAGAGCCCGCGTAGGACATCTGCAGCCGCACAACCACATCGCTCAGCTGCCGATCGTTCGACACAAGACCACGACTCCCTCGATCTCTGCACCACCGCGACGTCTATCCTTACTCCTGATCGCGCGTCCGGAACCTAACGACTGTCTGACAACTGGTGACTTACGCGACGACCGGGGCAGTCGGATCGAGAGAATGTCGACAGACCGGCGGGCGCGACACCGGGGGGCCTGACAGGACCGGACCAGGTGCGTGCGTGGCGTCTGGGCCAACAGCGATACCGGCCGCGTCCGAGGGGTGCGGCGCGGATCGTTGGGTACTGTCAGAGTCGAAATGGCACACTATTTCGTGGTGACCACGCCCGCCGGTCGGCGCCATCTGAGCCAGTTTCCATTCGGGCTCCGCCACCGGAACCAGCCCTGATAATGCATTCGGTCGATTCCACGTCAACATTCACCTCCGCGGGTAGTGTCACCAGTGGACCGACATCGTCGATGCACACAGGAGCAGCGTTTTGTCGCCGGATTGCGAAGGTGCGAACGTGCCCGCGATGTCACCGGGCGAGCCGTCACCGGCCTCGGATCCCGGAGGCGCTGTAGGACCAGACGACCAGACGAAGCCGCAATTGACAGTGTTGCTCGTGGAGGACGATCCGCGCATCCGGCAGGCCCTGTCGCTCGCGCTCAATGATCAAGGGTGCCGGGCCATACCTGCAGGCACCGGAGAAGATGCGCTGAGGCTATTGTCCGGACCAGCGCATTCGGTCGATATCATTCTGCTCGATGTGATGTTGCCAGGCCTCGACGGCTTCGAGGTGTGTCGTCAGATACGGCAACTGGGCGACCTGCCAATTATCATGGTAACTGCACGCACCGACAGCGCCGATGTTATCGCGGGCCTCGAGGCCGGTGCTGACGACTATGTCACAAAGCCCCTCGTGGCGAGTGAACTTGTAGCGCGCATCCACGCTTTACTGCGCCGTGCCCGCAGCACCGATCGAGCGACGTCCTTCACCGTTGGCGATTTGCTGGTGGAGCCGGAGCAGGCACGCGCGGCGCGTGGTCCGACCCAGGTTCATCTGACCAAGACCGAGCTACGCCTATTGTGCGAGTTGGCCTATGCGGATGGTCGTGTAGTCAGCCGGGAGCGGTTACTGGAAAGAGTCTGGAATTACGGCTATTTCGGCGACACGCGACTGCTCGATGTACATATACGCCGGCTTCGTCGCAAGGTGGAGCAAGATCCCAGCAGACCCCGATACATTCTGACGATCCGCGGTCACGGCTACCGTTTGGTGATGTCGTGAGGCAGCGTCCTTGGGGCGGCGCTTCGGGGCGGAGGACGTCACGTCTACGGTATCCGTTGCGAGTGCGGGTAATGACCGCGTTCGGCCTCGTATCGATGATCGTTACCGGCCTACTTGCCGTTTTGGCTTGGACATTGTCCAGCAGTTATATGTTGAATCAACGGACCGATAGCGCTGTGCGGCAGGCGTCAGCCAACGCCAGACTTGCGGAATCCCGCCTGCGGCACGGATCGGACGGGCTCGCCGCATTGTTGACCGGCCTGGGATCCGAGGCCGAGTCTGCGGTACTCCTTGTCAACCGGGAGCAATGGATCAGCAGCGGCAATCAGATCGATCCGAAACAACTCCCGCGCGCATTCGTGTCGATGGTCGCCGCTGGCCAACCCGCGCGGCAACGCACTGTTCTGAGCGGGACGCCCGTACTAGCGGTCGGGCTGCCCCTGCCGACGAGCGCGGCTACCTACGTACAGGTCTTCCCGCTGCGCGACCTCGACCGGACGTTTAGATTCCTCAGCTGGATTCTCGTCCTTGGTGTCATCATCAGTGGATTCGCTGGCGCCCTACTGGGTAGGTGGGCCGCGCTCCAGGCACTTCGGCCACTCATCAAGTTGAACTCGGCGGTCGCCACGGCCGCGGCCGGGGACCTTGCCGTACGACTTCCGGTGGGCGAGGATCCTGACCTGGCGCCGCTGGCACGTGCCTTCAACGACACGGCCGAGACCCTGCAGACCCGGGTCGAACGCGACGCACGGTTTGCCGCGGATGTGAGTCACGAACTCCGGTCCCCGCTGACAACCATGGTCAATGCGATGGCCGTTCTGGACCACCGGCGGGGTCAGTTGACCGGAAATGCTCGGCAAGCGCTCGATCTTCTGTCGTCCGATCTGACAAGATTCCAGCACCTTGTTGATGATCTGCTCGAGATTTCGCTGGCCGACGACTCAGGGAGTGCTGACAAGGCAGAACCGGTCGACCTGGGAGCGGTCGTCGGCGAGATCGCGCGGCACTACCCAATCCCGGCAGGCGCGGTCGTCGAGACGACTGGCCGGAGCATGATGATATTAGGCGATCGTCGGCGCCTAGAGCGAGCGATCACGAATCTCGTGGTCAATGCACAACAACACGGCGGTGGCCTGCACCAACTCTCCGTCCGCGCCGGCGGTGCCGACAACGTCCGGATCGAGGTCGACGACGCCGGTCCTGGCGTGCCGGACGAGGACAAACTGCGCATCTTCGAGCGCTTCGCCCGCGGTTCACCTGCGACCAGAAGATCGTCCGACGCCGGGTCCGGGCTCGGCCTCGCGCTGGTCGCCCAACATGCTCGCGATCACGGAGGCCATACGTGGGTCGAAGACTGCCCAACCGGAGGCGCTCGCTTTGTCATCGAAATACCGAGGTATCAATCTTGAAGACCTGGAATTTCACCGCTGCCGTACTGACCGCAGCCTGCGCACTCTCGGGCTGTGGCGTTGCCACCCAGTCAAAACCAACGAAAATCGATCGTCCAACCCAGACGGTGAATCCGACACCGCGAATACAACGCAGTGACTGCCCCACACCGCCTGCCAGTCGGCGGTCGCCAGAACCATCGGAGGGCGTGGACTGCACTGTTCCGACGAGTACGGCAAGCGGGCAACGGGCCACTCCTTAGCCACGGCAGCGCTGGGAGACGCTCTTCATCTGCGCTGTGGGCGAGTACTCGCAGCGCCGCCGGGGCGACTTTGCCACGACCAGGTCGCGTTGCTCCGGACATCTGGACCGGCTGGCCCAGTTCCCGCAGTGTGCCCCATCGGGTCGACCGAGGCACCCAAAAGTGTCAGTCAGTCGTCAGGTCCACGACGCTCCTACAAGACGATGATGGAGGACCGCGAACCTCCATCGCCAAGGAGCGCACGATGTTCCACCCGGCCGAACTGTTACCGGCACACCTGGATTCGTGGCCGCGCCAAGTGGGACAACTGCCTGGTGAGCACGGAACAACCACGGACTCCGGCAGAGGCCTGTCTCATAGCCGACTGGCGCGTGAGAGTATCGGCAAAGCCGCCAACCTGTTGGGCAACACAGTCATCCCTTGTCGAATCGGCGATCCTGCGTGAATCCCTTTGCAGATGTGACACATCGTCGGCCGATTCTCGTCGATATTGATGGATCGAACGCTGGTTGGTCAGCGCTACGCTGGGCAGCGAGCGAGGCCAATCGTCGGTCGCTCCCACTCCAGTTGATATGTAGCTACTCGCCGCGAATCGTCTCTACTTACGGCAGCATGTACAACTCGGCGTGGGAGCAGGCAGGTCGCGCCGACCGGCGGTTGGCGGAGGACCTCCTGTCGGAGGCTATCGAATGGATCGGCCGTTGCTATCCCTTATGCGGCATGGAAGCTGGCACGATCGAGGGTGACAGGGTGCGAGTCCTATTGGATCTCGCACCCGACACAGATTCACTGGTCATCGGAGCCCGCTCCACAGGCCTGATGGGCTTTCACAGCGTCGATCCCGTCGCACGTTCCCTCACGGCACACGCCGGAAAGCCCGTCATTCTGGTCCAACAAGAACCCCTACCAGCTGGTGAGCGCGCACCTATCGTGGTCTTCAGCCGATTTGATCATCCTGCCGGACCGGCGTTGAATTACGGTTTCGAGCACGCGCGTCATTACAACACCCGGCTACGCGTGGTGCGGTGGCAGCCCACCGGTTGGTGGACACATGCGCAACGAAACAAGGCGTCCTGGTACGCGACCGAAGAATTATTGTTCGACGAACTCGCTACCTGGCGCAGCCGCTATCCCGATGTGTCAGCGACAGGAGCGGTTCGACCCGCGGCCCGACTGCCGCTCGAATGCGCCGGCGCGCAGCTGCTGATCGTCGGCGAGCCACGCAACCCACGCTGGTATTGGCGGCGGCCGCGCGAGCTACGCACGCTATGCCAGGCTCGGCGGCCAACTGCCTCGATCCCGAACGAGCGGTGACCGAGCAGAACTCCCTTCATTCAACGGGAACGCGGCAGTCGTTGAGCCACCCAAACCAATGGCTACGATGACGACGTCCCCGTCGTCGGGTCCGCGGGCGTTAAAACCGCGGAGAGCCCGCGGAGAGAATTGCCGACGGCCCTGAGCGCCGCCGCGCACCCGTGTTGGCCGGTGCCGTGGCAGGACAGATGCTGCAGAACCGTAGTGGTGCTGCTTAGACCGTTGGCCGCAGATGTCACACGCGCCGGGTCGGCCGAGGCGTCAGCCAGGCTGGCTGCGGTCCGGGCGATCAGTTGCACCTGAGTGAGATAGCGCCCGTCGCAGCCGGAGTATCCGATCGGAGTGCGCTCTTCCGAGCAGGGATCCTGCTCCACAGCATCGATGATCGTCATGATGTTCGACATGGCGGTTGGATTTTGCGAATCGTGCGGCGCGACCCTGTGGATGGCGTTGCCGCAACCGACGATGGCCGTGGACATCACCATCAAAACCACGGCAAGTCGCCGCGGAATGCGACATGAGTGATCTTGTAGCTTTATCATGACCTCGCTCGGACCACTTCCTTTCGATTACTCCGGGCTGAGCCGGCCGCGAGAAATCGCTCCAGTATTTGCCGCGTGACTCGCATCTATGTTCCGTCGGGCGCTATTCCCAGCGGAAGTGGCGGGCGGCGAGTGTCAGGCTGAGGACTGCCCAGGCCAGCAAGGTGAGGGTGTCGTGTAGGGAGAGTCCGGCGCCGTTGCGGAGCACTGATCGTAGTCCGTGCGCGAGCGCGGAGGTTGGCAGCAGTCCGAGCATCGTGCGGGCCGTGGTCGGGAAGGAGGACAGCGGGAAGATCAC
>DATAVB010000125.1:0-6700 GCA_036267955.1 Mycobacteriales bacterium
GTCGTCTTCGTCGTCACCTTCACCTACCGGATGATCGATTACGCCCAGGGCCCGCTGTGGCTGACCTTGATCATCGCTTTCGTCACCGAGGTGATCTTCGGCCCGCGCTGGGTCAGCTGGGTCACGGTCGCCGCCGGCTACGTCGCCCTGCTGTGGGGGCCCGCCTTGGCCGGGCGCGAGTCGACTCCGTCCGCGGCCGCCGCGGCGGGTGTCGCCGCCTGGGTGCTGGTGCTGCTGGCCGTCTCCACCGGCCTCTCGCTACGCCGCGAACGCCGGGCCGAACGGCGCGAAGCGCAGGAGTCGGAGAGCCGGCGGCTGGTCAGCGACGAGCGGCTGCGTATCGCCCGCGAGCTGCACGACGTGCTCGCCCACAACATCTCGCTCATCAACGTGCAGGCCGGGGTGGCTCTGCACCTGATCGACGAACACCCCGAACAGGGCAAGATCGCACTGCAGACGATCAAGGACGCCAGCAAGGACACCCTGCGCGAGCTGCGGTCGGTGCTCGGCGTCCTGCGACAGGTCGACGAGGATCTGCCGTTGGCCCCGGCGCCGAGCCTCGAACGGCTCGATGAACTGCTAGAACGGGCCGAGGCGGTCGGGATGACGGTGCACGCCGAACGCACCGGCGAGCCACGGCCACTCCCGGCGGGTATCGACCTCGCCGCCTACCGGATCCTGCAGGAATCGCTGACCAACGTCGCCAAGCACGCCGGGCCGGCGACGGTCACTATCACGCTTGTCTACGGTGCCCGCGAACTGTCCATCTCCGTCGAGGACGACGGAACCGGCGGCGCTGGCGGCAGGGAGTCGCCGACGCCCGGCGGGAACGGGATCGCCGGCATGCGGGAGCGCGCCACCGCGCTCGGCGGATCGTTGCAGGTCGGTCGCCGTCCCGGCGGCGGATATCAGGTGAAGGCCGTTCTGCCGCTGGGAGGCGAAAGATGATCGACGTGTTGCTGGCCGACGACCAGGCGCTGGTGCGGGCCGGATTCAAGGCGCTGCTCGACGCGCAGGGCGACATCCAGGTCGTCGGTGAGGCGAAGGACGGCGAGGAGGCAGTCGCCCTGGCCACCAGCCTGCGGCCGGACGTGGTCCTGATGGATGTCCGGATGCCGCGCCTCGATGGGCTCGGCGCCACCCAGCGGATCGTGGCCGACGATCGGCTCTCGGAGGTGCGCATCGTCATCCTCACCACGTTCGAACTCGACGAGTACGTCTTCGAGGCGCTGCGCCTGGGCGCCAGCGGATTCCTGGTGAAGGACACCGAGCCCGCCGATCTGATCCGCGGTGTGCAGTCGGTCGCGTCCGGGGATGCCCTGCTCTCCCCCAGCGTCACCCGCCGGCTGATCGCCGAGTTTGCCACCCGCTCCAAGAAGCCCCGCCCGAACAAGGAACTGGACCGGCTCACCGATCGGGAGAGAGAGGTCACCGCGCTGGTAGCGGAAGGCCTGTCCAATGAGGACATCGCCGCCCGGCTCGTAGTGAGCCCGGCCACAGCAAAGACGCACGTGAGCCGGGCGATGATCAAACTCGCCGCACGCGATCGCGCCCAACTGGTGGTGTTGGCGTACGAATCCGGACTGGTCACGCCGGGCTGGTTGGGCTGACCACCGAAATCAATATCGGATTGCGAATATGTCGTTGACCGACCTTTACTGCATTCGATAGATGCGGTTGCCCCACCGAATTTGGCTGATAAGCTCACCGGCATGGTTGGGGTCCACCTTGTGCAGCGGCTGCACGTAGACCTGCGTCGGGTCTCGTCGGCAAGCTGTCGATTCACGTCAGTCTGACGCGCGACTACGCGCCGTCAGGCTCATGCCGTCGTGACCGCCGCTGCACCCCGGAAGTAGACCCGAAACAATGCGTCGTAGCGCCATATCGCTTCTTGCCGGCATCTCGCTGGCGTCCCTCGGCGTGGCCGGGTGCAGCTCGTCCGGTGGCTCCAGCGGCACCGAATTGTCACTCGTGGCCTATTCCACGCCGCAGGCGGCGTACACGAAGATTATCGCGGCTTTTCAGAAGACCGCGGCCGGCAAGAATGTGAAGTTCAGCGAGTCCTATGGCGCGTCGGGCGATCAGAGCAGAGCGGTCGACAGTGGACAAAAGGCCGACGTGGTCGCATTTTCGCTGGCCCCCGACATCACCCGGCTGGTGAAGGACGGCATCGTCGCGTCGTCCTGGGACAGCGGGAAATACAAGGGCATGATCACCGACTCGGTCGTCTCCCTGGTCGTACGCAAGGGAAACCCGAAGCACATCAACGGCTGGTCCGACCTGACCCGCAAGGGAATCAAGGTCGTCACTCCCAATCCGTTCTCCTCCGGCTCGGCGCAGTGGAACATCATGGGCGCTTACGGATCGCAGATCAAGAATGGTGACACCCCGGCTCAGGCGAACACATTTCTCTCGAAGGTCCTCGCCAATACCGTGGTGCAGGACGAGTCGGGCCGCAAGGCACTGCAAACCTTCACCAACGGCACTGGTGACGTGCTCATTTCGTACGAGAATGAGGCGATCTTCGCCCAGCAGAACAATCAGCCGGTCGACTACATCGTGCCGGACAAGACGCTGCTCATCGAAAACCCGGTCGCCGTGACCAAGGACAGCAAGCATCCCAAGCAGGCCAGGGCGTTCCTGAAATTCCTCTATTCGGCCGAGGCGCAGAAGTTGTTCGCCGACAACGGCTATCGACCGATTGATCCGTCCGTGGACAAGGGCAAATTCAAGAGGCCTTCCGGGCTGTTCACGATCCAGGACTTCGGCGGCTGGCCCAACGTGACCAAGAAGTTCTTCGATCCGAGCACCGGCAGTGTCGCCACGATCGAGAAAAAGCTCGGTGTCTCTGTTGCCAAGAAGTAGCGCCGTAATCCCGGCGGGCACCGTGGTCCCGGTGGCGGCAGAGCCGACACCGGCCATGGTTGCGCGGCGCCGGCAATGGGGTGCACCGGTCGGGCTCGGTTTCGCGGTCATCTATCTCAGCCTGATCGTGCTCATCCCGCTCGGCGCGGTGGTCTGGACGTCCCAGGAGAACGGCTTTTCGGCCTTCTGGAACGCGCTGACCTCGTCCCAGTCCTGGGCCGCGCTGAAGCTGACCGTCTATTCCTCGTTGATCGTCGCCGCGATCAACCTGGTGATGGGCACCCTGATCGCCTGGGTGCTGGTGCGCGAGAGATTCCGCGGCATCGGCTTCATCGACATGCTGATCGACCTTCCGTTCGCGCTGCCGACCATTGTCGCGGGCCTGGTGCTGCTGGCGCTTTACGGCCCGAACAGCCCGGTGCACGTCAACATCGCCTACGCCAAGACCGGTGTGGTCGCCGCCCTGCTTTTCGTCACCCTGCCGTTCGTGGTGCGTACCGTGCAGCCCGTACTGGCCGAGCTCGACACCGAAATGGAGGAGGCGGCGGCCTCTCTCGGCGCCAGCCAGTGGGCCACCGTACGGCGGGTCATCCTGCCCAACCTGCTGCCCGCGATGCTCGCCGGCACCGCGCTGGCGTTCGCCCGCGCCGTCAGCGAATTCGGTTCCACCGTGCTGATCTCCGGCAACCTGCCGTTCAAGACCGAGGTCGCCGCGGTCAATATCTTCAACCAGATCCAGACCGACAACACGTTGGGCGCCGCAGCGCTCTCGACCGCGCTGCTGGTCATCGCGCTGGTGGTCATGCTGCTGCTCGAGGTGGTACGCCGGTGGGCGGCCCGGCATGGCTAGCACCACCTCCCGGCCGGCCCGGTACGGAATCCGGTTTGTCGCGCTCGGCTATCTGCTCATCCTGCTGATCGTTCCGCTGGCCCTTGTGGTGCGGCGTACCTTCGCCAACGGGTTGAAGCCGGTGATCGACGCGCTTACCGGATCGCAGGCGGCGCACGCATTCGAGATCACCGGGATCGTGGCCGGTGTCGCGGTCGTGGCCAACACCATTTTCGGTGTCGGCACCGCACTGCTGCTGGTCCGGCACAAATTCCCGGGCCGCCGACTGCTCGATGCGATGATCGACCTGCCGGTCGCGGTCTCCCCCGTCGTGGTCGGCCTGGCGCTCACCCTGATCTACGGCGCGCACGAGCCGGTCGGCGGTTGGCTGACCAGGCACGGCCTGCAGATCATCTTCAGCCTGCCGGGAATGGTGCTGGCGACGATATTCGTCGGTCTGCCCTTGGTCGTACGGGCCGTCGCGCCGGTATTGAACGAAATCGGCGACGAACAGGAGCAGGCCGCGTACACGCTGGGCGCCTCGCCCTGGCAGACCTTCTGGCGCGTCACCCTGCCGGCCATCCGCGGCGCCGTCGCCTACGGCGTTGTGCTCGCGCTTGCCCGGTCGCTTGGCGAATACGGCGCGGTCGCCGTGGTCTCCGGCCGGGTCGTGGGCCAGACCCAGACCATCACCCTTTTCGTCGAGGAACGGTTCGACAACTTCGACCAGCCGGCCGCCTATTCGGCGGCGTTCGCGCTGGCCCTGGTCGCCGTGCTGAGCCTGCTCGTCGCGCGCCGGCTGCGCCCCGCCGGAAGTGTGAAATGAGGAGCCCGAGATGAGCATCATCGCCCGCGGTGTCACCAAACGGTATGGCGAATTCACGGCGTTGAACGATGTCACGGTCGAGGTGGCCACCGGTTCGCTCACCGCCCTGCTCGGGCCGAGTGGCAGCGGGAAATCGACGCTGTTGCGGGTGATCGCCGGCCTGGACAACCCGGACGCCGGCACCGTCGAGATCGGTGGCGCCGACGCGACCCGGCTCCCGCCGCAGCGGCGTGAGGTGGGGTTCGTCTTCCAGCATTACGCGCCGTTCAAACACATGACCGTGGCCCGCAACGTGGCATTTGGATTGACGATCCGCAAACGCCCGAAGGCCGAGATCAAGCACCGGGTCGAGGAACTGCTGTCCCTGGTGCACCTGGAGAAATTCGCCGACCGGTATCCGGCCCAACTCTCCGGCGGTCAGCGCCAGCGGATGGCGCTGGCCCGGGCGCTGGCCGTCGAGCCCAACGTGCTGCTGCTGGACGAGCCGTTCGGCGCGCTGGATGCCCAGGTACGCAAGGAATTGCGGGCCTGGCTGCGCCGGCTGCACGACGACCTGCACGTCACCACCGTGATCGTCACGCACGATCAGGAGGAGGCGATGGAGGTTGCGGACGAGGTCGTCGTCATGTCCGACGGTGAGGTCGCCCAGGTCGGCGCGCCGCAGGAGATCTACGACCACCCCGTGAACGAATGGGTGATGACCTTTTTGGGCCCGGTGACGAATTTCGGCGACCGGCTGATCCGGCCGCACGACCTGCAGCTCAGCACCGACTCGCGCGCCGGCGACCTCACCGCCACGGTCCTTGGTGTCACCCGGCTGGGGTTCGAGACCCGGATCGCGCTGGACCACGACGGCCAGGAACTGTGGGCTCAGGTCACCAGCGATGTCGCCGACGAACTCGCCCTGCAGCCCGGCTCCGCCGTCGGGCTGCGGCACCGCGGGCCGGCGATGCAGGCCCAATCATGAGGCAGGCCCAATCATGAGGCGGGCCCAGTCATGAGCCATTCCGCCAGCGTCGAGATCCGGCGCCACCTCTTCGCCCACCGCAACGTCCCGCCCGGCACCTGCTGTTGCCCGAGCCGCACCACCGCTCGGTCACTTCACGTTCGGCAAAGGACGGCAACATGCCCACTCTCGCAGGACTCTCGCTCAGCGAGCTGATTGATCTCGTACGAAACACCGCCGCCGACAGCGAACAATGGCGGCAGCACGTCCGGTTCGACCCGGTCTCCCGGTACTTCCACCTGCTGCGTTCCGACGACGTCGTCGACATCTGGCTGCTGACCTGGCTGCCCGGTCAGGCGACCGATCTGCACGACCATGGCGGCTCGGCGGCCGCGATCCAGGTCGTGCAGGGCAACCTGCACGAACGGCATGCCGACCATTCCGGCCGGCTCGACGACCACTCGCTGGCGCTCGGCTCGACCCACTGGCTCGCCCCCGACGCGGTGCACGACGTCTACAACGTCGACGCTCCCCCGGCGGTCAGCATCCACGCCTATTCCCCGCCATTGCGCAGCATGACGTTCTACCAACCGGTCGCCGGCGGCCTCGAGCCGCTGCGCACCGTGCCGACCCGCGAGCCCGAGGTGAGCCTGTGACCGCGCCGACCGCCGCCCGGATCGACTCCGTGCTGTCCGCCGCCCGGCGCCGGATCGAGCGCCTGTCGCCGGGCCGGGCCGCAGCCGAACAGCGGGCCGGCGCATTGCTGGTCGACATCCGTCCCGAGGCGCAGCGCCGCATCGAGGGCGAGGTGCCCGGCTCGCTGATCATCGAACGCAATGTGTTGGAGTGGCGGCTGGACCCGACCAGTAGCGCCCGGATCCCCGAGGCGGCCGACGACTCGCTCCGGGTGATCGTGCTCTGCTCCGAGGGGTACACCTCGAGTCTGGCCGCGGCCAGCCTGCAGGATCTCGGGCTGTGGCGGGCCACCGACGTCGTCGGCGGTTTCCTTCGCTGGCAGGCGATCGGCCTCCCGACCGTTCCCGGCGGAACCCCGGCGGGTAATTACGTCCTGGGCCGCTAAGGGGCCGCTAAGGGGCCGCTAAGGCCCGAAGACCCGCGCTCGGTCCAGCACGCAGAATTGTTCCGGCGCGTCCTGACCCGGTGCCCGGGCGAGGTGGCCGCGCTGGAAGCCGGCCTTCTCCAACGCCCGGATCGACCGGGTGTTGCGGGCATC
>DATAVB010000126.1:0-36596 GCA_036267955.1 Mycobacteriales bacterium
GGCGGAGGGCGTGGGATTCGAACCCACGATGAGCGTGAACTCATAGCGGTTTTCAAGACCGCCGCACTAGGCCTCTATGCGAGCCCTCCAGGAGGCCAAATCTACCGCACCGGTGCGGCCGCGTATCGGTCGGAGTCAGAACGTCTGGGCGGCCTCGACCATGTTCTCCAGCTTGGCCCGCAGCACCGGCTCGTCCCGGTGCGGGTGCCGACCGAAGCCGCAGGACGGCGCGAGCCAGAGCCGTTCCTCGCCGACCACGCGGGCCCAGTCCTCGGCCCGGCCGCGGATCTTCGCCACCGGCTCGACCCAGTAGTTCGCCTCGTCCACGATCCCGGCGGCCAGCTGCATCCCGTCCGGCAGGCCGCGGAACGCATCCCGTTCCAGCCACTGATTGAAATAGCTCGACTCGAAGGTCGCCACGTCGATCACCCCGGTCAGCGCCTTCAGGATGTCCACCCACGGCGCGTTCCGCAGCACGCCGGACATCGGCCGGCCCTTGAGATTCCCGTTGCACAGGTGCAGTCCGCGGGTCGCCCGCACGCCCTCGAAGCATGGCGCGATGACCGCCGCCGCCTCGTCGGCCGTCATCCGTCCACTGTTGACCTCGATGCCGAGAATGGGCGCGTCCAGCTGGACGTGCGGGCACCCGGCCTCGGCCAGTCCGCGCAGTTCGGCGTTGACGATCTTGATCAACTGCGGCATCTGCGCCCACAGCGCGTCCCGATCGGCCAACGCCGTCACCGTCAGCTCCAGCGGGCTGACCACGGTCGCCTTACGGATGCCACCGGGCACCGAACGCTCCCGCAGATAGGCCTCCACATAACCCATGCCACGCGGCGCCGCGATCTCACCGACCACCCGGGCGTGCGCCTGGTCGTCGTAGTCGAACACCTCGGGTTGCTTGGATGCCACGACCTCGAGGCCGGTCAATCGCCCCACGAGTTGCCCGAGGAAATCGTCGGTGAAGAACTCCCCACCGGTCCATTCGTCCAGGCCGAGCTCGGTCTGTTCCCGTACGGCGGCGGCGGCGCAATCGACCAGCAGTGCCTCGCCAGCGGCCTCGGAAAGCCCGCCGTCATGGAACTTTCTCAGCTCATCGGACCGATCCTTCGGCCACCACCAAGATCCGACGACTGTCGTCCGCAACGCCATGCCGACTCACCCCAGTTCGGAAAGCACCATCTCGGTCAACGTCGTCCCGGCCTTCCTGGCGCCGGCAGGGCTGGCACTGGTGGCGCCCTTCAGATCGGAAGGCAGGGTCAATTCCACGAAATCCTTGTCCGTGCGGACAATAAAGCGTCCGTCCTCGGAATTGTAGGCAGCCTTCGTACCGACGCCGGCCACATCGCTGAACCCACCGCCGGTCTCCACGGCATCGTAGATCTGCTCGGCCCGATCGGCGGCGACATGCAGCACCAGCGAACCGGTCCCCGCCGAACCTTTCAACCCGTAACTGCAGCCGACAAAGGCCGCGCCGGAATTTGACGTACCCACGCCCGACTCGACACCCAGTGCCGCGTCGATCGCGTCCTTCGACAGCAGCGAGCACGGATCGTCCAGCCCGGCCACCGTAGAGGGCTTCGGGGTCACGGACGGCTCCACCGACGAGTCCGCGGAGCTGGAAGAACCGGACGCGCCGGACGAGGGCGCCGAGTCACCCGACGGGGAGGCAGACCCGGACGCCGACGGACCGGACGAGGGCGCCGGGGTGACGGCGGACGGCAACGTGCTCGTATTCGTCTTCGGTGTGGACGCCTTGTCCTGTTTCCCGGACTGGCAGCCAGCGGTGCCGGCCAGCAGCGCGGCGATCGCGATCGCGCCACCAAGCCGGAGCGAGCGGTTCCCGTGCAGCATGTCGAGCATCCCCTCCAGGCGAGTTTCGCCCGGAGCCTACCGGCCGGCCCGGCGGCCGCCGACGAGGCGACCGCTCAGAGCTTGCGCAGTCGCAGCCGGTCAACCGAGTGGTCCGACCCCTTCTGCAGGACCAGATCGGCCCGCGGCCGGGTCGGCAGGATGTTGTGCACCAGGTTCGGCTCGTTGATCTCCGACCAGATCTGGGTCGCCTGGTCCACCGCGGCGCTGTCGGTCAGCGATGCATAGCGGTGGAAGTAGGAATTCGGGTCGGCGAATGCCGTGTGCCGCAGCTTGAGGAACCGCTCCACGTACCAGCGCCGGATATCGTCAATGTGCGCATCCACGTAAATCGAGAAATCGAACAGGTCCGAGACCGCCAGCCGGGAGGCCGGCTGCAGCACGTTCAGACCCTCCACGATGAGAATGTCCGGCCGTCGGATGACCTCGGCGGCCCCGGGCACAATGTCGTACACCAGGTGCGAATAGACCGGCGCCGACACCTCCTCCTTGCCCGCCTTCACGTCGGCCACGAAGCGGACCAGCGCACGCCGGTCGTAGCTCTCCGGAAATCCCTTGCGGTTCATCAGGCCCTGGCGGGTCAATTCCGCGTTCGGCAACAGGAACCCGTCGGTCGTGACGAGGTCGACCTTCGCGTGTTCCGGCCACTGGGCCAGCAGGGCCCGCAAGACGCGCGCCGCCGTCGACTTCCCGACCGCGACCGAGCCGGCGATGCCGATCACGAACGGCACCTGCTCGGTCGACTCGCCGAGAAACGTCGTGGTGGCGGCGTGCAACTGCTGGCGGGCCGCGACCTGCAGGTTCACCAACCGGGACAGCGGCAGGTAGACGTCGGCGACCTCCTCCAGCGAGACGACCTCGTTCAGTCCGCGGAGCCTGGTCAGCTCATCAGCGGTCAGCCGCAACGGGGTCGAGGCACGCAGAGCCCTCCACTGGGATCGGCTCAGTTCGACATAAGGCGTGAGATCACGCACGGCAGGCACGTCCTGAGTGTGTCAACCATCGGGGCACCAAACAGCCCTCCACGCCGTGGGAAGCGCCACACTCCCGGCCGCGGCAGTCCATCTGGGATAGCGCGATTTATCCGTAATAGCCGGTACGTGGTGTGATCTAACCGCTCGGTAATCGTTATCACTCAGCGTAGACCTGTGCGAACGCCCGAACGCTCCGTACGCTGCACTCTCATGCGCGCCATCACGTTGCCGACGTACGGCGGTCCCGAGGCTCTGACCTGGGCAAACGCGCCCGATCCGCAGCCCGGACACGGCGAGGTCCTGGTCGATGTCGTCGCCGCGGGCGTGAACCGGGCCGACATCATGCAGCGACAGGGCCGCTACGCCCCGCCGCCCGGCGCCTCGACTCTGCTCGGCCTGGAATGCAGCGGCCGGATCGCCGCCCTCGGCGCCGGGGTCAGCGGTTGGAAGATCGGCGACGAGGTCTGCGCGTTGCTCTCCGGTGGCGGGTACGCCGAGCGGGTCACCGTTCCGGTCGGCCAGCTGATGCCGGTCCCGAAGGGTGTCTCGCTGGTGGAGGCCGCGAGCCTGCCCGAGGTCGCCTGCACGGTCTGGTCGAGCGTGTTCGCGGCGGGTCGGCTGCAGCCCGGCGAGGTGCTGCTGGTGCACGGCGGTGCGTCGGGCATCGGCACGATGGCGATCCAGTTGGGGGTGCGGTACGGCGCCCGCGTCTTCGCCACCGCCGGAAGTCCGGAGAAGGTCAACCGGTGCCGCGAACTCGGCGCCGAGGTGGCGATCGAGTACCACACCGAGGACTTCGTCGACCGGATCGCCGAGGAGACCGCCGCGCACGGTGCGGACGTCATCCTGGACATCGTCGGCGGGGCCTACCTGCGGCAGAACGTCGAGGCGCTCGCCGACGACGGGCGGCTCGTGGTCATCGGCCTGCAGGGCGGCCGGGTCGGCGAACTGGACCTGGACGCTCTGGGTACGAAACGCGGATCGGTCACCGCCAGCCGGCTGCGCAACCGGACCCGGGACGGCAAGGCGGCCATCGTGGCGTCGGTCGTGGAGAACGTGTGGCCGGCGATCGAGTCCGGCGAGGTGCGGCCGGTCATCGACCGGCTGATCCCGATCGCCGAAGCAGCCGAGGCGCACCGGGTCCTGGAGTCCAGCCGCCACGTCGGCAAGATCGTCCTCACCTTCACCTGATACAGGCTGCTAAACCGTCGGCACCTACTCCGATCCCGCGCCATCCTCCGATTCCCCGCGCCACTCTGCGATCCCCGCGCCACCCTTCGATTCCCCGCGCGCCACCGTCCGATCGAAGTGCGCTTTGACCGCGATTTCCGTGTATTTCCCGGGTAAAGCGCACTTCGATCGGGCAGGACACCCGCCGTCCCGGGTAAAGCGCACTTCGATCGGAGAAGAACCGGGCCGGACGGGCCAAATAACCCGGCGCTACGTCGCCCGACACGCCGATCTCTCGCCGATCTCTCGCCGATCTTGAAGTTATCGCCCATCAATGTCCGGTATATGGGGCGTTATCTTCAAGATCGACGCGGAGGGGGTAGCGGGCGACTCCGATCGACGCGGACAGGGGCGAGCGGCGCGGCTCTGGGCCGAAACGCAGACTCGGCCGAGCGCCCCGGGCAGGCAGGCACCCGGGCAGGCAGGCACGCAGCGGGCAGGCGGGCACGCAGCGGGCAGGCGGGACGCGCCCTACCGGACGCGGACTTCGCGGACCTCGATGTCGAGCAGTTCGCCGAGCGCCCGCAATTCGGCCACTCGGTGCCCGGTCCCGAGCGCCCAGTGGTGATTCACGCCGGATGCGCTCCACGCATCGAGCCACTCGCCGGGATCGCAGCCGAAATCCACCCGCGACGTGGTGTTGCCGATCCGCAGCAGCGGGCCGCCGACAACGGTCCCCTCCGAGGCGATGAATCGGAATCGCCCGTCGGGCAGTTGACCGATGCCGAACGCGGTCACCGGACCGTGCGCGACGTCGAATTCCACCGATACGCCCCAGCCATGCTTTCCGTGATAAACCCCGAGCCCGCGCAGCATCGGCCGGCCGTCGCTGATCGCCAGGTGCGCCGGCCCGTCGTGGCCCATTTCGACCACGCCGTCCTGGAAATTCAGGGCCTGCAATTCGGTGAACGAGCCGCCGGCACCGAGCCGGTCGAAAATCAACATGGCCAAGGAATTGCGCAGCTCGTACTCACCGGCACACGGAATTCCGCGGGCGGTCAGCAGGGACGCGCCGAGAATGAAACCGGCCCCGAGCCGCTCGTGCATTTCGCCGTCGAGGCCGCGGTGATAATAGGCAAGACTGTCGAGTTCAAAATCCGCCACCAGCCGGTCCAACCCGACCGACACCTGCGAAGCCCACCGCAGCTCGTCGGGATCCACCGACTCGTCCAGCGAAAAGACCTCGCCGGCCAGCGCCACCCGTTCGTCGACCGCGGCCTCGTCGACCTGCTCCACCCGGACCCGCAGATCGTCGATCTCCAGCACCTCGACGTGGCCGCCGAGCTGCGCCGGAACGAGGGTCAGATCGGTTGCGACGTCGAGCATCCCGGGATACAGATGACCGAGCAGTCCGTGCCGCCCGGTCCGCAGCCGGCCGCGCACACCGGCGGCGGAAATCCACCGGCCGATCCGGGTCCAGGCCCGTTCGTCCTCCAGATATCCCGATACCGAGCGGAACGGGATACCGCAGCGGGCAAAGGCGTTCGCCATTTCCGGCAGCGCGCAACCACCGCAATAAGCGAGCCATTTCGCGGTATCGAACGTGGCGTGGTCCATCGCCTCGGTCGGCTGCAGGTTGATCACCAGGATCGGCGCGCCGCACCGCTGCGCGATCGGCACCAGCATGCTCGCCGTCATGTACGTGGTCAGAAAGCTGACCACGATGTCGCAGTCGGCCGCCCGCAGCCGGTCGGCGGCCGCGGCGCCGTACTTCTCGTCGGAGATGAAGCCGGCGTCGACGACTTCCGCGCCCGACCCGCGCAGCCGTTCGGCCACCCGGTCGGCGCTGCGGCGCAACTGCGGCAACAGGTCCGGGAACTGCGGCCAGTACGCGCCCAGACCGCCGGACACCAGTCCGACCCGGGCCGGGCGTACCACGGCCCGTTCGATGTCAGCCATCGCACGCTCCTCGCTGCTCACGGCGGCGACGTTACCGACCACCGTCAGATCAGGAGGCGCGGGTGAACGGCTCATGCCGTCTGGGGACGATCAGGCGCACCGCGCTACCTGGCGAAACATGGGACAGCCGGTGGAAATGCTCCCGGCAGTAGTCGAGACATCCTCGGTTCGGTTCGTCGACCCGGAAACAAGCGGTGCGACCACAGCGCCAGCAGCACGGCGGCCGCATAGCATGTTCGGGGTCCTTCGAATTCACCGGAATCTCTCCCTTTCAAAACGAGCGAGGTCAGCCCTTGACCGCCCCGACCATGACACCCTTGGAGAAGTGCCGCTGCAGGAATGGGTAGACCAGCAGAATCGGGACGAGCGAGATCACCAGAATGGCCATCTGCAACGACTGCGGCGGCGGCAACGCCTCTGCGCTGACCTGCAGCTGATCCGACCCCAGCGGCGCGTTGTTCACGACGTAGGTCCGCAACACCAACTGCAGCGGCCATTTCGTGGTGTCGTTGATATAGAGCAGGGCATTGAAGAAGTTGTTCCAGTAGCCGACCGCGAAGAACAGCCCGACGACGGCGAGGACGGCTTTCGACAGCGGCAGCACGATCCGCCGCAGCACCTGCATCTCGGTGGCGCCGTCGATCTTCGCCGAGTCGATGAGGTCCTGCGGAATGTTCATGATGAACGCTCTGATCACGATCACGTTGAATGCGTTGATCAGCGTCGGCAGGATCAGCGACCAGTACGAGTTGAGCAGCCCCAGTTCCTTGATGACGAGGTAATTGGGGATGATGCCGGGTCCGAACAGGAGCGCGAAGAGCACCACCATCAGGATCGGCTTGTGCGCGAACGATCCGGTCCGGGACAGGCCGTACGCCAGTGCCGTCGTGGCCGCCAGCGAGAGGATTGTGCCGACCACCGTGATGGTGATGCTGACCATCAACGCCCGGGTCACCACACCGCCGTTGAAGATCGCCCGGTAGGCGTTGAGCGACGGGTGATTCGGCCAGAGCACGTACCCGCCGGCGTTGGTGATCTGTTTCTGGTCGGCGATGCTCGTCGACACCACGGACAGGAACGGAAGGATCACGACGGCGCAGCAGATGACCAGCACCACGGTCTTGGCACTCAGCGCCGAAAACCGGCCGATCGGCGCCTGCGACGTGACGGTTGATCTTCTGACCAAGGTGTCGGTCATGACTGGTACACCCCCTGCTCACCGAAGACATGTGCGAGTTTGTTGGCCCCGAGCACCAGAGCCACGCCGACGACGCCTTTGACCAGCCCAACTGCCGCGGAAACGCCCCAGTTACCGCCGAGGATGCCGTTGTTGTAGACGTAGGTGTCCAGGACCTCGCTGACATCGGTGCCGACCGGGCCCTGCTGCAACACGATCTGCTCGAACCCGACGGTGAGAACGTCGCCGAGCCGCAGGATGCCCAGCAGCACGATCAGCGGCCGCAGGCCGGGCAGGGTCACGTGCCAGATCTGCCGCCAGCGGGAGGCGCCGTCGACGTCGGCCGCCTCGTACAACGCCGAGTCGATCCGGGACAGCGCGGCCAGGAACAGGATCGTGCCCCAACCGGTGTCCTTCCAGACGACCTGCGAGGTGATCAGCGTCTTGAACAATCCCGGATTGCCGATGATCGAGATCGTGCCGTGGCCGTGCGAACGCAGGGCCGAGTTCATCAGGCCGGCATTACCCAGCACCTGCTGGAACAGCGCGACCACGATCACCCAGGACAGGAAATGCGGGAGGTAGAGGATCGACTGCACGACCCGCTTCACCCATTCATGGGCCAGCGAGTTCAGCAGCAACGCCAGGCAGATCGGCGCCGGAAAGACGAACACGACCTGCAGGATCGTCAGGACGAGCGTGTTCTCCAGGGCGTGCAGGAACGCCGGATCGCCGTTGAAGATGACCGAGAAGTTCGCGAATCCGGTCCACTCGCTGCCGGTGATGCCGAGAAACGGCTGGTAGTCCTGGAACGCGATGACATTGCCGAGCAGTGGCACGTAGTGGAAGAGCAGCAACGCGCACAGCCCGGGAAGCGCGAAGAAGACGAGGCCCTTGTCCCGGCGGAGCCGCTGCAATCGGGTCAGCCGCTTACTGGCAGCAATGCCATGGGAGGCGCTCGACTGCATGAGATCCCCTGGCTGGTGCTCGGTAACAGCCATCCACCCTCCCTGGCCTCGGCAACGCTGGAAAGCGCTCTCCGGATCGGTCTATCGCGCGATCGTACGGGCACGCTGTACCGGCGTCGGGCGGCTTTGCGCGACGAACCCAGGGCGGACCGGCCGATCGACCGTTTCAAGTGCCACAGTCTCAGCGCAGATCTGTCGACGTGTCAAGGGCTGCCGCACAGAGTTGCCAGGCTGTAATTCCGCCGGCCGAAACTGTTGGCTGATTTCGCCATCCGGTATAGCGTTCGGGATCAACTGTTGGAAAGCGCTTCCCAACGCCGCCTCAGACGCCGGGCCAGCCCGGACAGCAGCGACCCAGGAGATCTTCATGCCCGGCGCGTCAGCGTCACCGTCCGTGCCCGTGCCGCCGAGACCGCCCCGCTCGCCGCACGAGCTTGCGTCGATCTTCGGGCCCGACCAGCTCGCCCGCCGGCTGCCCGAGCCGGGCACGTGGCGCCCGCTGCCGACCGTCGCGAACCGCCGGTTCTGGACCGGGATCGATGCCAGCACACGGGACGGGCTGCTGGCCGAGGCGGAACGGCAGCGCGGCGAACCGTGGCCGGAGCTGCCCGCCACGCTCTGGCTGGACTACACCCGCACCGGTAACCGGGTGCACTACGAGGATCGGTATTTCGGGCGCCGCGACCGGCTGGCTGCGGCCGTGGTAGCGGCCTGCCTCACCGACGATCCGCGCTGGCACGACGAGGTCCTGGACGGGGTCTGGCTGTTGCTGGAGGAGACGTCGTGGTGCATTCCGCCGCACGAGGGGTACGCGTCCCAGGGCGGCGTACTGCCGGATCCGGACCGGCCCAGTCTGGACCTCTTCGCGGCCGAAACCGGCGCCCTGCTGGCCTGGACGTACGCCGTACTGAAGGACCGGCTGCACGAGCTCGCGCCGGCGGTGCCGCCCCGGCTCGTCCGTGAGGTCCGGAAACGGGTTCTGGTGCCGCAGCGCACCGTCGACGACTGGGTCTGGTTCGGCCGCAGCAAGCCGCACGTCAACAACTGGAATCCCTGGATCAACTCCAATGTCCTGGTCTGCTCGCTGCTGCTGGACGACTCCGCCGCCGACATCCTGACCAGTGTGGAGCGGGCCGTCGAGGGCCTGGACGTGTTCCTCCGCGACTACCCGGACGACGGCGGCTGTGACGAGGGCGCCGTCTACTGGTGGCGGGCCGGGGCATCCCTCGCCGAGTGTCTGGAGACGCTGCGGGATGTCACCGGGCTCGACGCGTTCGGCCTGCCGGTCATCGGCGAGATGATCCGCTACCTGCACCGGGTGCATCTCGACGGCGACTGGTACGTCAACGTCGCCGACGGCGCCGCGAAACTGGACCGGCTCAACGCCTCCGCGTACCTGCCGTGGCTGCTCGGCCGGCGAATCGGTGACGAGGCGGTCAGCGCGCACGGCCGGGCGATCCGCGGCGACGGGCCGGTGGTGGAGACCGGCGCCCAGCTCGGCCGTTCGCTCGGCCGAACTCTGCTCGCCCTCGCCGACGACACCTGGCGGGCGGCTCCGGCCGTCGAGGCGCCGCGACTCCGGCAGACGTACCTGCCGGACACCCAACTGCTGACCGCGCGGCAGCACGCCGGCACGGCCGACGGCCTCTTCGTATCGCTCAAAGGCGGCCACAACGCCGAGGACCACAACCACAACGACGTCGGCACCATTCTGGTGGCGCTGGACGGTCACCCGGTGCTGGTGGACGCCGGAGTCGCCCAGTACACCGCGAAGCATTTCGGCCCGGACCGGTACGAGATCTGGACGCTGCGCAGCGACTTCCACAACGTGCCGGCGATCGACGGGTACGAACAGCCGCCGGGCCGCGAATTTGCCGCCCGCGAGCTCAGCACCGAGCTGAGTGACACCGCGGCCGTCATGTCGCTGGACCTCGCCGCGGCGTACCCGGCCGAGGCCGGGGTCCGGAGCTGGCGCCGCCGGATCGAGCTGGACCGCACCGCGGAACGGCTGACGCTGCAGGACCGCTGGGAGCTCGACCACGATCCGGAGAGCGTCGTGCTGCACCTGCTCGCCTCAGCCGAGCCGACCATCGGGCCCGGCGCCATCACGGTCAATACCCGGACCCGGCCGCTGCGGATCGGTCTGAGCGACGGTCTGAACGCGACCTTCGAACGGATTGAGCTGGAGGACCGGCGCCTGCAATCGGTCTGGGGCGAGGCGCTCTGGCGCATCACCCTCACCCCGCAACCGACCGCCACCGGCTCCTGGACGCTGACCCTGCACGTCGGCTAGAGCAGGCTGCCCGGAGCGGGCTGGCTAGAGGGGCCGCCAGATCTGCCGTTCCAGCGGCAGCAGGCCGCGGGCCACCACCGGCGACGGCGGCGCGGCCGGCAGACCCGCGGACCGGAAGGCGCTCGGCGGCACCCCGTACACCGCCCGGAACCGGCGCGAGAAGTGATACGGATCGGCGAATCCGCAGTTGGCCGAGATGCTGGCGATCGGCGAGTTGCTGCGCAGCAGCAGGGTCTCGGCCCGGCCGAGCCGCAGCAGTTCCACCGCGGTGACCGGGCCGACGCCGAAGCGGGCCCGGAACAGCCGGCTCAGGTGTACCCCGGAGACCGAGGCGGCCGAGGCCAGCTCGGTCAGCGACAGCGGCCGGGTCACGCCCGCGCTCCATGCCTGCCGGAGATGCTCCACCACCGCCTCGATCGGCACCGGCAGCGGGAGCACGTCGTCGGTTTCCGGCAGCGGACCGTCGAGAAAGGTGGCCAGCAGCAGCCGCAGCACGTCGTTGCCGCGCTCCCGCCAGCCGGCCGGGGTGGCGCCGCCGAGCCACAGCAGATAGCGGAACAGCCCGGCCAGCGGATCGTCGTGTACGAGATGCCGGACCAGCGGCCAGTCGGCGCCATCACTGCGATCACCGTCGAGGGCGAAATGGACATAGGCGTGCCGGGTCGTCCGGTAACGGTCCCAGGTATAGCTGTCCCGCATGCCCGGCCGGCCCAGCAGCAGCGAACCCGGTCCGAGCTCCTCGACCGTGTCGCCGCAGCGCCAGAGCGCACTGCCGCTGAGCAGCCAGACCAGCTCGAAGTCGTCCAGCGTCCGCGGTCCGAAGGTGGCGCCCGGCGGGTAGTCCACCATCGAGGCCAGGCGCATCCGCGGCTCGAGGTTCGTGGCAAGTGATGACATGATTCGCCATCTTCTCGTACCGCATCGACATGGGCATCCGGAGCCTGGTGACGCAGGCTGGAAGGCAATGCCGCACCTTCCTCTGGAGGAACGATGACTGCGTCGGCGCTGGACGGGACACGATCAGCCAACGTTGAGCTGAACGAATCGATTGCCGACTTCGACACCCACGGCTACGTCGTCATCCGCGACGCACTGAGCCCGGCCGAGGTCGCGGAGTTGCGGGCCGACGGCGCCGCGCTCTGCCGCGGCGACCATGGCCCGATCAAGGGCATCACACCGGCCGATCCGGCCGAGTCCGACGAGGACGTGATGCGCCGCTACCTGTGCATCCACCATCCACACAAGTTGTCCGAGGTCATGCTGGGCTCGCTGAGCCAGCCGACCATCGTCGACGCGCTGACCCGGATCATCGGGCCGGACGTCAAGGCGATGCAGTCGATGCTGTTCATGAAGTCGGAGGGAAAGCCCGGGCAGGCCTGGCACCAGGACGAATTCTTCATCCCGAGCCGGGACCGGTCGCTGACCGCGTCCTGGATCGCGCTGGACGACGCGACGGTGGAGAACGGGTGCCTGTGGATCCTGCCCGGCTCGCATAAGCGCGGCGTCATCTATCCCGACCGGGAACACGACGACGAGCGTTTCGACTGCACGGTCGAGCTGTTCGACTTTCCGTACTCCGACGACGACGCCGTTCCGGTCGAGCTCGAGACCGGCTCGGCGGTGATCTTCAACGGCTACCTGCTGCACCGGTCACTGCCCAACAGCGGAAAGCACGGATTCCGCCGTGCACTGGCGAATCACTACATGAGCGCGCAGTCCCTGCTGCCGTGGGGCGAACCGGTGAAGGGCGTGCACACAGCCAAGGCCGATTACCGGGACGTGGTCCTCGTCGCCGGCACCGACCCGTACGCATACAAGGGGACGCAGGATATTGCCAAGCCGGGCGTACGCAAGGACCGCGGCGGCGGCTGCGATCACTGACCGTCGGGGTCCTCTGCGCGTCTGGTGACCTTGCGGCCTTTAGCCGACCGTGCGCATCTGGGCGACCGGCGCCCCCCGGCGGCCTCCGCCGTTCTCATGATCGTGAGTGGATTTTGTACCTCTAGCGGTACCAAATCCACTCACGATCATGGAAAAGCAGGGCGGAAAGGCATGACCACGGAAAGGGTCGGCAAAGACGAGGACGGAATAGCCGATCGTCAGTGGAAATCCTGCAGCGTGTCGAGCAGCCGGTCCACGTCATAGGCGGACGTGTAGTGCGCCAGCCCGACCCGGATCACGCCGCCGAGCTCGGCCGCTCCGACGGCCTCCATCAACTCGTGCGCATAGCAATCGCCGTCCCAGGCACTGATCTTGCGCCGGGCCAGCTCCTCGACGACGGCCCGCGGCTTGTGTCCGGAAAACATGAAGGCCACCGTCGGCGCCCGCTTCGAGGTGCCGGCATCACCCATCAACGTCACCGGCGAAAGCCAGCGCAGGCCGCTGACCAGCCGGGCGAACAGGCCGCGCTCGTAGTCCTCGACCGCCGCCATGGAGGCGAGCACGCGCTCCCGCCGACTGCCGGTGGCGGCCGGGTCCAGCGCGGCGAGGTGGTCGACCGCGGCCGGCAACCCGGCCAGCAGTTCGTACGCCATTGGCGACCCCTCGAACCGCTCCGGCACGCTGTCCGGGGTGGGCACGAGCTTGTCCGGGTGCAACCGGTCGAGCACTTCCGGCGCGGCCACGGCGGCCGCGATGTGCGGGCCGCACCAGGTGTTGGCTGCGGTCACGAAGAAATCGGCCCCGAGATCGGCGACGTCGATCGGCATGTGAGTGCTTGCGTGCACACCGTCCACGTGCACCAGAGCGCCCACGGCGTGTGCCATGTCGGCGATCTTGCGGACCTCGGGCCGGGTGCCGACGACACTGCTGGCAGCGGTGATAGCGACGAACTTGGTGTGTTCGTTGATCAGCTGCTCGTACTGCCAGGTCGGCAGCTCACAGGTCTCGACGTCGACCTCGGCCCAGCGGACCGTGGCGCCGGCGTAGGACGCGGCATGCACCCACGGGCGGATGTTGGCGTCGTGGTCGAGCCGGCTGACCACGATCTCGTCACCGATCCGCCAGGTCTTCGCCAGGGTCCTGGCGAGGGTGTACGTGATGGTTGTGGGATCGGGCCCAAGAATTACGCCGGCCGGATCACCGCCGGTCAGATCGGCGACCGCGCGGCGGGCGGCGGTCAGCACCGCCGCGGCCCGGGCCGACGCCACGGACGGCCCCTCCGGCGGAGCGTACGGAACGCGGATGGCCTCGGCGACGGCGCGAGAAACGCTTTCCGGCACGAGTGTCGCAGTAGGACTGTCGAGGTGCACATAGCCGTCGATGAGCGCCGGGAAAAGTCCGCGGACCCGGAAGACATCGAACGCCATGGTCACAAACATTAGGGGTTATCGGAGGGTAATCAAGGCCTGGGCCGGCAAATTATCGAATCGCTTACACGGTCACCCTCGGCGGCCCCGAAAACGGTCACAACGGGACACGGATGCATGACTCACTGTCAAGTGACGGCATTCTATTAACAGAGTTGGTCTGTACCGGTAATGGCGGCGCCGGGGCCCGGGCGTGCAGTCGGCGGGCTCGACCGGCAGGATGGGGCTATGACAGAACAGCAGGGGCATCAGGTCATTGTCGTGGGTCCGGACGGGCAACCGGTCGGCCAGCTCCCGATGCCGATGGGCGGGGACGAACACGGGCCCGACGTCAGCGACATGGTGGAGCAGCCGGCCAAGGTGATGCGGATCGGCACCATGATCAAGCAGCTGCTCGAAGAGGTCCGGGCGGCGCCGCTCGACGATGCCAGCCGGGCCCGGCTCAAGGCCATTCACGCCAGCTCGGTGCACGAACTGGAGGACGGCCTCGCGCCGGAGCTCCGGGAGGAGCTGGAGCGGCTCTCGCTGCCGTTCACCGAGGACGCGGTCCCGAGTGACGCCGAGCTGCGGATCGCCCAGGCCCAGCTCGTCGGCTGGCTGGAGGGGCTGTTCCACGGCATTCAAACGGCGCTGTTCGCCCAGCAGATGGCGGCCCGGAACCAGTTGGACGAGATACGCCGGCGCGCGCTGCCCGGTGGAGCGTCGCAATCCGGGCAGCAGCCCAACAACACCGGTCAGTACCTCTAGTCACCAATATCTCCAGGCGCCCGTACCTCCAGGCGCCCGTACCTCCGATCCGGCTCAGCTGCCCAGTGGTTTGGCCAGGTCACAGCTGGCCGGGTCGCCGGAGGCCAGCCCCTTCGACAGCGCGGCAACGCGCTCGGCGACCGTGCCGTGGGTCCGCACCTCGTTGTAGCCGGACAGATCGCCCGGCGTGGGCAGCGAGCTCACCGCCTCCAGCTCGCGACGCTCGGTCAGCCGGAATCCGGCGGCATCCAATTGACCGGCCTTGACCTTGGCGTACGCCCACACCCCCGACAGGCAGTCGGCCTGTTGCTCGAGCTTCCGGGAGACGGCGTCCGACCGGCTGTCGAACCCCGGCTGCTGCACTGCCTGCTGCACGACGTGCCCGATCTCGTGACTCACGATGGTTGCCAACGCCCACGGGAGGAAGATCCCGAAGGTCTTCTGGTCGCGGGTCACGGCCTTGTGGGTCAGGTAGACGGTCGAATTGTTGGTGCAGAAGAACGCCGTGCCGAAGGAGAGGAACGGCCGGCAGGCGCGTGGCACCGCTGCTGGCCGCGGGTCGACGAAGAGCGGTTCATTGATGGGCCGGTGCAGCCGGTTGGTCCAGAACGTCGACACGTCCGCGGAGACACAGTCGACCAGCGACCCGGCATCGAGCTCGGCCTTCGGGCAGAGCGCGGACGGGAGCGTCCCGGCTACCGACCCGTGGCCGGTGGGCCGCACCGTGCAACCGGAGATCACCACGGCACCGAGCAGCACACCGATCAACCGCCTGCCGATCAACCGGGCCAGCCTCATCGCCGCCTCCTTCTGCGGCGATCGTACTGGCCTGGTGCGGCGTTTCTACGGTGTTAAACGGTGCAGGTCGCGTGGAAACAATGTCGTCTCGCGAATATTCGCCGCCCCGGTGAGGCGCGCGGTCCACCGTTCCAGCCCGATCGCGAATCCGCCGTGCGGTGGCATGCCGAAATGGAACGCCTGCAGATACGACTCGTACGGCGCCGCGTCCTCGCCCCGACTCCGGAGCGCGGCACGGTAGTCGGCCTCGTTGTGCAGCCGCTGCCCGCCCGTCACCAATTCGACCCCGCGGAACAGCAGGTCGAAACTGTTGGAGAATTCCGGCCGCTGCGGGTCGGGGTGTGTATAGAACGGCCGCTTCGCCATCGGATATCCGGTCACGAAGACGAACTCCGAATTGTGCTCGGTACGGGCCCATTCCCCGAGAAAGCGCTCATGCGCCGGCGCCAGGTCCGGCTCGGCCCGTACGTCCTCACCCGTCGCCCGGCTGATCAGGTCCAGCGCCTCAGCGAAATGGATAACCGGAATCTCCGCCGGCACCTCAGGCAACTCGCCGCCGACCCGCTCGGCCGCCTCCGCGCGCATTCCGGCGACGACGTCACGCAATACCGCCATCACCGACCGGTGGTCGTCAATGAAACCGAATTCGACGTCCAGCGACGTGTACTGGGCGAGATGGCGGGTCGTGTCGTGCGGCTCGGCCCGGAAAACCGGACCGACCTCGTAAACCCGCTCGAACACGCCGACCAACATCTGTTTGTAGAATTGCGGGCTCTGCGCGAGAAATGCGGGCCGGCCGAAATAGTCGATGCCGAAAACGTTCGCGCCGCCCTCAGTGCTCGAGCCGACAATTTTCGGGGTGCTCACCTCGATGAATTTCTTCGCGTCCAGGACACGCCGAAACCCGGCCACCGAGGCCGCGGCCAATTCGAAGGCGCGCCGCCGGGTCGGATGCCGCAGTGCCAGCGGGGCCTGGTCAAGTTGGGCGGGCAGCCCGGCCTTCAGACTCGGCCGGAAGAGGTCGAACGGGAGGGTGCCGGGTCTGCGTTTCGGCCCGGGGCCGGGTCGGAGAGCAGCCGCAAACGTGGCTCGGTGATCTCGACACCGCCGGGCGCCCTGGGATTGGCGGTGGCGAGGCCGGTCACCTCGACGACCGTCTCCTCCGGAATTCCGGCGTGTGCCCGATCGGTGCTGACGACCTGCGCAAGTCCACTTGCGTCCCGCAGCACGAGAAAGGCGATGTTGGCCAACTTGCGGGACCGGTGCAACCAACCCGAGACCCGGACCGTACGGCCCGTCTGCTCCGGCAGTGCCGCCACCCAGGTGCGTTCCATTGCCTGCTCCCTCACGTGCCGACCCCTGGGGGTGCGGGCGAGAGGGACTCGCGGTGCCACCGCACTTCACCGCCGGACGGCGGCCTCATTCGGCCCGGTGACGGGGGCAGGCCGGCGGGGCTTACTGAGGCGACTGTCGCCCGTTTTTCCCCGCGCTCGGGAGGGTCTTCACGCCGGGCCGGGCGCCGCCTTCGCAGCTACCGGCGACTCTCTGGGCCCCGGGGTCCGGCGTTACTCGTCTCCGTCAATGCTGTGCGGCGACGGTACCAGCGGGGTCGGCGCCGCCGAAATCGAATATTCAGGCGCTCTGCGGCAGGGTGAGATCCAACTCGGCCCGTTGCCCCGGGGTGAGGCTGGCCGAGCTCACGGCCGGCGCATGACCGGAGACGACGATCGAATAGTCGCCGGCCAGCAGGGCCGGAAATGCATAGCGGCCGTCCGCGCCGGTCACGACCCGCTGCACCACCACGCCGCGCTCGTCGGTGAGCGCCACGCTCGCGCCGGCCACCGGACGGCCGAACCGGCTGTCGGTCACCACGCCGGAGATGACGTTGTCGAGCCGCTCCAGCACGATCTCGCGGAGCCCGCCACCGCGGCCGGCCTCGACCAGATCCATCACCGGCTGGTGCTCCGCCGCCGTGACGAACAACAGGTACCGCCCATGCGTCGGAACCTGCAGCCGGAACGTGCCGTCCGCCGCGCTGTGACTGCGGGCGGTCTCCTGCCCGGCGGTGTCGACGAGCACGACCACCGCCCCCGAAATCGGAGCGCCACCGGCCGTGACCCGTCCGGAGAATATGCTGTCCACATAGGACACGGATGCCCGGTCGGATTCCACGCGTGGCTCGATATCAGTCATGAATGCCGCACCTCCCGCTGTCAGCCGCCACAAATAAATCGGACGGCCAGGCATTAAGGAGTATAGACGAGCACTTGACGTTAACAGGCCCGTTGCGGAAAGCGTTTCTTTTCTCACCGGAATTGAATGCAGAGCGCAATTGCGCAAACACATACTGTTTCGAAAAGGGCGGCGAGCCAATGACTCAGGGGAGCAGCAGGCGTTCCAGTACGACGGCGACGCCGTCCTCGTCATTTGCCAGGGTCACCTCATCCGCGGCCGCCCGGACGGCCGGGTGGGCATTCGCCACCGCCACCGACCGGCCCGCCCAGGCGAGCATCGGCACGTCGTTCGGCATGTCGCCGAACGCGATCGTCTCGGCCGCCGCGATCCCGTGCTCCCGCGCCAGCGTGGCCAATCCGGTGGCCTTGGTCACGCCGTGCGCCGAGATCTCCAGCAGCCCACCGCCGGAGTATGTGGTGTGGGTAAAGGTGGCGATGTCACCGGCCAACTCGATGGCCTGCGCCATCAGGGTGTCGGCGTCGATCGACGGGTGCCGAGCCAACAGTTTGGCCGCCGGCATCTCGATCAGCTTCTCCACCGGACCGATCGTCGCCTCGGTGCCGAGGTCGTAATGGTGCCGGTATCCCGTCTCCATCCCGAAACCGTCGCCGTATTCGACCGCCCAGACGAGGTCGGCAATTCCGGCGCTCAACCGCCGTACTATGTCGGCCATCGTTTCCGGACTCAACCATTCCGTCCAGATAATGCGCTCGGTGTGCAGGTCGTAACAGAGCGCGCCATTCGAGCATAAAGCCAGACCGGTGTGGCCCGTGGCGTCGGCGATCTCGTGCATCCAGCGCGGCGGCCGCCCACTGACCAGGACGACCAGCCGGCCGCTGGCCTCGACGTCCTTCAGCGCCCGGAGGGTGCGCTCGGACAGAGTGCCGTCGGTACGGACGATGGTGCCGTCGAGGTCGGTGGCGACCAACCGAATGGGTGACGTCACTTCTTGGCCGGCTCGATCCGGTCCATCCCGCCGAGAAATGGCCGCAGCGCCTCCGGCACCCGCACCGAGCCGTCGGCCTGCTGGTGCGCCTCGAGCAGGCAGGCGATGGTCCGGGTGACGGCGACCAGCGTGCCGTTCAGGGTGGCCGCCGGCTGCGGTTTGCCGTCGGCATCGCGGTGCCGGATGCCGAGCCGGCGGGCCTGGAAGGTCGTGCAGTTGGAGGTGGAGGTGAGCTCGCGGAACCGCTCCTGCGCCGGGAACCAGGCCTCGCAGTCGTACTTCCGGGCCGCGCTGGAGCCCAGGTCGCCGGCGGCGGTGTCGATCACCCGGTAGTGCAGCTCGAGCTTGTCCAGGAACTCCTTCTCCCAGGCCAACAGCCGCTGGTGCTCCTCCTCGGCCTGCTCCGGCGGGCAGTAGGAGAACATCTCCACCTTGTCGAACCAGTGCACCCGGAAGATGCCTTTGGTGTCCTTGCCGTACGACCCGGCCTCGCGCCGGAAGCAGGCGGAGAAGCCGGCGTAGCGCCGCGGCCCGTCGGCGAGGTCGATGATCTCGCCGGAGTGGAAGCCGGCCATCGCCACCTCGGAGGTGCCGACGAGGTAGAGGTCGTCGCGCTCCAGGTGGTAGACCTCCTCGGCGTGCGCGCCGAGGAAGCCGGTGCCGTCCATCGTTTCGGGGCGGACCAGCGCCGGCGCCACGATCGGGGTGAACCCGGCCGCGGTGGCCTGCGCCATCGCCAGATTGATCAGCGCGAATTCCAGCAGGGCGCCGGGGCCGGTGAGGAAATAGAACCGGGAGCCGGCGACCTTGGCACCGCGGGCGGTGTCGAAGGCGCCGATCCGCTCGCCGACGTCGACGTGGTCGGCGACCTCGAAGTCGTACGTCGGCCGCTCACCGACCGTCTCCAGCAGGACGAAGTCGTCCTCGCCGCCGGCCGGGACGCCGTCGATGATCACATTGGGAATGGCCCGGTGGGCGTCCTGCAGGATCTGCTCGGCGTCGGCCTGCTCGCGCTCGGCCTCCTTCACGCCGGCCGCGAGGTGCTTGCCGCGCTCGAGCAGCGCCGGCCGTTCCTCCGGGCTCGCCTTACCGACCGTGCGGCCGAAGCTCTTCTGCTCGGCCCGCAGGTCGTCGGCCCGGGACACCGCAGCCCGGCGCGCACTGTCCGCGGCCAGCAGCGCGTCGACCGACGACTCGTCCTCGCCCCGGGCACGCTGGGAGGCACGAACTCTGTCGGGGTCTTCGCGGACCAGGCGTAGGTCGATCACGCGCTCAGGCTACCGGCGGCCCGTGGACCGGCCGTACTGGATATCCGGCTACCCTGCCGCCTCGTGAGTTACGACATCGCGCTGTTGCCCCGGATCGGTGCCGAGCGGCTGGAGGACACCATTGCCCGGCTGCCGCTGGACGAGGACTGCGACCTCGACCCGAAACTGGTCGCCGGCTGGCGGGATCTGGAGAACAACGCCCGCCGGGTGGTCCGCGGCCTGCGCACCACCTCGCTGGACCCGTCCTGCCACGAGCTGACCGACGACCGGACCGGCATCACGGTCAGCGCCGAGCACTACGTCACCGTCTCGATCCCGTTCTGGTACGACGGCGACCAGCGGCTGGAGATGCTCACCACGCTGCTGCGGCTGGCCACCCAACTCGAGGCGGACACCGGCCTGGCCGGGCACGACCTGCAGGTCAAACGCTGGCTCGCCGACGGCGTCACCCCGGCCGAGGCCGCCGCGGCGTACCAGCTCGGCCGGGACACGATCGCCGAGCCGCAGCAACACCGGCCGGCCGCCGACAGTGGCCGGATGGGGCACGGCATCATCCGGTTCTTCAGCTGGAGTCTCGACCAACGCCGCCGCAAGCGCGGCTCGACATGATCGAGATGTCGGTCCGCCGGTTCGAGGGACTGGTGGCCGACGCGCTCGACAACGTGCCGGCCGAGCTGACCCGGCTGATGGACAACGTCGTCATCCTGGTCGAGGACGAGGCGCCGGGCGAGCCGCGCCTGCTCGGCCTGTACGACGGGGTGGCGCTGACCAACCGGGGGCACGAGTACGGCGGCATGCTGCCGGACCGGATCTTCATCTACCGGCTGCCGACGTTGCGCAGCTGCGCGACCGAGGAAGCGGTCGTCGCCGAGGTCGCCACGACGGTGGTGCATGAGATCGCCCACCACTTCGGCATCGACGACGCCCGGCTACACGACCTCGGCTGGGGCTGAGCCAGCGCGGGAAGGTAGCGTCATCGCACGTGAATGACGCTGATTCCCGCCTGCCGATCAAAATGCTGCACGACCGCGTTCTGGCGAAGTACTCACCAGAGGACGGCGAGCGCAAATCGTCCGGCGGCATCCTCATCCCGGCCACGGCACAGGTCGCCAAGCGGCTGTCCTGGGCCGAGGTGCTGGCGGTCGGAAACCACGTCCGCACCGTCAAGGCCGGCGACCGGATCCTCTTCAACGAGGAGGACCAGTTCGAGGTCGAGATGCACGGCGAGGACTACGTCATCCTGCGCGAGCGTGACCTGCACGCCATTGCGGCCGAGCGGGTCGAGCCGTCGACCGGGCTCTATCTATAACGGAATTACGGCTATAACGGAATTCCGGCCCAGCTCCGGCAGATCAGCCGTTCCGGAGTGACCTCGACGTCGATGATCCCGGTGTTGGGCACGTGGTTGTCGTAGGTGAATCCCGGTCCGATCTCGTCGAACAGCACCGCCCCGACCAACCGCAGCGCGCCGCCGTGGGCGGCGACCACCGCGACACCGTCGTCGTAGGACGCGACCACGTCGACCAGCACCGACCGGAACCGCGCCACCACCTCCGCGGCGCTCTCCCCGTCCGGCCGGGCCGCGTTCTTGTCCCGGGTGATCAGCCAGCTGATCATCAGCTCGTCCAACGCGGCGTGCGCCTTCGCGTCGTTGCGGGGGTGCAGATCGCCGACGTCGAATTCACGCAGCCCGTCCCGCCGGATAATCGGCAGCCCGAGTCGCTGGGCCAGCGGCGTGACCGTCTGCGCGGCCCGTTCCATCGTGCTGGCGTAGATCTGCCGGACGTCCAGCCCGGCGAGCCGGTCGACCAGGGCCTGCGCCTGCTCGTGACCGAGCGGGGACAGCGGTGGGCCCGGTACGGCACAGTCGAGGCTGTGGATCACGTTGGCCTCGCTCTCGCCGTGTCGGACGAGCAGCAGCCGTTTCACGTGAATCGTCCAGACCGGTGCGCCGCGAGCCAGTCGGCGGCCGCCGCGAAGTCGCCGTCGGAACGCCCTGGTGGCAGCGGTTTTCCGTCGCCTTCGGCCCGCGGGTAGGAGCCGAGGAACCGTACGTCGGCGCAGATCCGGTGCAGCGCTGCGAGCGCGTCGCCGACCCGTGCATCGGCGATGTGCCCCTCGCAGTCCAGGGAGAAGCAGTACTTGCCGAGCAGATCCTTGGTCGGGCGGGATTCGATCCGGGTGAGGTTGACCCCCCGGGCGGCGAACTCGGTCAGGACCTCCAACAGCGCGCCGGTGTGGTTGTCCCGGATGAACGCCACCAGCGAGGTCTTGTCGCTGCCGGTGGGGTCGGGCAACCGGTCCGGCCGGGCGACGAGGACGAACCGGGTCAGCGCGCCGGTGGTGTCGGCCACCTCGGCGGCGAGCTCGTTGAGCCGGTAGTGCGCGGCCGCGATCGGCGAGGTGATGGCGGCGTCGTAGGCGCCCTCGGCCACCGCGACCGCGGCGGCCGCGTTGGAGCCGACCAGCGAGATCTCCGCGGCCGGCACCGTGTCCCGCAACCAGCCGCGGCACTGCGCCTCGGCGTGCGGATGCGCCGCGACGGTCCGCACCTCGTCCAGGGTCAGGCCGTCCCGGGCGACGAAGGAGAAGTTCACCGGCAGCACGATTTCCCGCACCACGACGAGCGGATCGCCGTAGGCCAGCTCATCCAGCGTGGACGGCACCGAACCCTCGACGGAATTCTCGAACGCCACGACGGCCCCGTCGGCCGCGCCGCTGCGGACCGCCGCCATCGCGGCTGGCACGGACGGTTGCGGCAGCAGCTCCGCATCCGCGGACTCGGGAAGCGTGCGCAGCGCCGCCTCGGTGAATGTCCCTTCCGGACCGAGGAACGCCAACCGGCTTTTCATGGCACCGAGAGTATTAGTCCGCGCTGCGGGTCCAGCCGTCGGGCTGCAAAAGCGCGGCGTCCCGCGGGATCCGGTCGTCGAAGGTCCGCCGCCCGCCGGCGGTCGTACGAACGGCATCCACATAGACACCGCGGCCGTGATAGAGCGGATCGGTGGTGTACCGCCAGCGCAGCGACACCGCGCCGGAGAGCGACCCGAGATCGGCGGCGGCCTGCAGCCACTGGTGGCCGTCATATCCCTGGACCGATCCATCGGTGGTCGCCGAATAGTCGCGCCCACGCAGGTCGAACGGCACCGATTTCCAGGTCTTGCCGTCGTCCATAGTGGACTCCAGGTAGAGGAAATCCGACTCCGGCTCGGTGTCGTACCAGAGCTCGAATTCCAGCCGGGTCTTCGCTGCCAGGGTGAGCGGCAGCGTCAATGTCGCGGTCGTCTGGTCCGCCATGCCGCCGTACCAGGCCGTCCGTTCGCCCCGAGTCGGCCGGACCGCCACCCCGCGGGACACCGCGTCGGCGATTGCCCGGCGCTGCGGGTTGTTCGATCCCCAGTTCCGGTTGGGGTGCACGTGATTGGTCAGGAAGATCGCGAACGACCGGGTGGTCGGGTCGATCACCACCGTGGTGCCGGTGAATCCGGTGTGGCCCGCCGTGTACGGCGTCGCGAGCGCACCCATGTACCAGTGCAGGTACAGCTCGAATCCCAGCCCGTGGTCATTTCCGGGAAAGGCCTGGTTGTAATTGGTCATCATCTTGATCACGGAGTCGGTGGAGAGGATCCGCGCCCGGCCGTACCGTCCTCCATTCAGGACGGTCTGGCAGAGGATCGCCAGGTCGTACGCGGTGGAGAAAACACCGGCGTGCCCGGCGACGCCATTCAACGCCCAGGAATTCTCGTCGTGCACCTGACCCCAGACCAGGCCCCGGTCGGGCACCAGTTCGTATTCCTCGGCGGCAATGCGGTGTTTCAGCGAGGCCGGCGGGTTGTACATCGTGTCGTGCATGCCGAGCGGCTCGGTGACACCGTCGCGGACGACGACATCGAGCGATTTCCCGGTGACCAGTTCGACGAGTTTGCCGAGCGTCATCATGTTCAGGTCGGAATAGAGATAGACCGTGCCGGCCGGATTCTGCGGTTTGACCGCATAAATGGCGGCGACCCGCTCGGCGTACGTCGGATAGGTCCACAGTCCCGGGCTCGGATCCGCCGGCAGCCCGGAGGTGTGCGTCATCAATTGCAGGATGGTGATGTCCTGCTTTCCGTTGGCGGCGAATTTCGGCAGGTAGGAGGCGACCGTGCGCTCCAGGGCGAGCTTTCCGCGCTCGAGTTGCTGGGTCGCGACCAACGAGGTGAAGAGTTTCGACAGCGACGCCAGGTCATAGATCGTGTCACTGGTCGCCGCGATCCACTGGTCCTTCGGCAGTTCGGTGCCCTGCTGGTCGGCGTACCGCAGGTTGTAGCCGGCGGCGGAATGCTCGACGATGACCCCGTTGCGGGCGGCCAGGACCACCTCGCCCGGATACAGCGGGTGGCCGTCGGTGCCCGTGCCCGCAGCCAACCCGGCCTCGGCGGCCGGGGCGATTTCCCCGACATGGCTGGGAATCAGGCCGCTCGCGCGGGCCGACCCGTATCGCAGCTGCCGGTCGTACCGTCCGATCAGGTGTTTCAGCACGTCGTCTGGGGGCGAGCCGGCTCCGGCGGTGGTGGCGGCGGCGGCCGACACCGGCAGGGCCACGGCGGCGATCCCGCCGGCCGCGCCGAGGATGAATGACCGTCTGCGCATCATGTCGATCCCTTTCAGTAGCTCAGATACCGCTCCCGCACCTGCTCGAACCGGGCCAGCTCCGGCTGCCAGCCGGCGGTCACCTCATCGGTCGACTGCCCGGCGTCGATCGCGGCCCGGAGATAATCGGAGCCGGAGAGCCGGTCGATCCAGTAGCGGTTGGACGCCACCTCCGCATTGTGTTTCCACTGGAAATCGTCGGGATACAGCGTTTTCGCTGCAATGAACATCTCGACGGTCGTGCGGATCGGATCGAAGTCCTGCCGGTCGGTCACGTGCAGCTCGACGCCGCCGCACGTCTCGTTCGCGAATTTATGGAACGTCGGCAGGAAATACGCCTCCCGGAAAAGAACGCCGGGCAGTTTCGCAGAATTCAACGCGGCCGCCCACCGGCCGTCGACGAACGGCGCCCCGATCAGCTCGAACGGCTTCGTTGTACCGCGCCCCTCGGAGAGGTTCACGCCCTCGAACATTCCGGTCCCCGGATAGACCAGCACCGAATCGAGGGTCGGAATGTTCGGGGACGGGAACACCCACGGCAGCCCGGTCGCCGCGTAGTCGTCACCACGCCGCCAGCCCCGCAGCTCGATCACGGACAGGTCGGCGCTTTTCCCGGCCGTCTCGCCCGGCCCGAATTCCGCGTTGAACATGCGGGCCAATTCACCGATCGTCATGCCGTGCCGCTGCGCAATCGGCGCCAGCCCGACTCCGCTCTCGAAACCGCGCCGGAGCACCGGCCCGGCCGCCGGACCGCCGCCGAGCGGGTTGGGCCGGTCGAGGACGACGAACGGCGTTTCGAGTTTCGCGGCCGCCCGCATCGCGGTGTACATGGACCAGATGTAGGTGTAGAAACGCGCGCCGACATCCTGGATGTCGAAGATCAGCACCTCGATCCCGGACTGTTCAATCAGCTCCGCGGCGCCGTCGACATCCTTGCCGTACAGGTCGTAGACCGGAAGACCGGTCGCGCCGTCGACGTAGAAGTCCTCCGCCCAGCCGGCCTGCGCGGTGCCGCGAAATCCGTGCTCCGGCCCGAATACCGCCACCAGATCGATGTCGGGGGAGCCGCGCATCACGTCGACCTCGTGTCGCAGGTCGGCCGTGACGCTCGTCGGGTTGGCGAGGATGCCGACCTTCCGGCCGGCCACCGCCCCGTAATTGTCGGCCGCCAGCACCGCGAACCCGGTCTGCAGCTCCGTGGACCCCATCACCACCACCTGTCTATCCGTAGGTCCGCGACGGCCGGCCGGTGGTCGGACGCCTGCACGCCGGCAAAATCGGGCACGAATGCGTGGCCGATCTCGACGTCCGGCGAGACAACCACGAAATCGAGGCGCCGATCGGGCGCCGCGGCCGGAAACGTCGGCTGGTCGATGTCGGTCGATTTCGCCAGCGCGTCCACCAGAGTTGTCCACAGTGGAATGAGCTCGGGCGCGTCCGGCTGAGCGTTGAAATCGCCGAGCAGCACGGTACGACGCGGCTCCGACCCGATGAGGTGCAGCATCTCGGTGACCTGCCGGGCCCGGATACCCGGATCGGCGCGGTAGTCCAGGTGGGTGGCGAAGACCCGCACCATCGCCCCGTGCACCAGGATGCGCACCTCGGGAAAGCCCGGCGCCGGAGCCGGCCGGGGATCCGCGTCCTGGGTCGAGAGCCGGGTGAGCTCGTGATCGTGCGACCAGACGATCGGAAAGCGCGACAGGACCGCCGTGCCGAACCGGCGGTCCGGCGCCCCGATAGTCGGCAGCGCGTAGATCGGCGCGAAGTACACGTTCATCCCGAGCGACCGCGCCAGCACCTCGGCCTCGTCGGCGAACTCGCTGCGGTCGGACCAGTGCCCGTCGACCTCCTGCAGGCCGATGACGTCCGCCCCGGTGTCGCGCAGCGCGGCTGCGGTCCGGTCGAGGTCGAAAACGCCGTCCGTACCGATGCCGGCCTGGATGTTGTAACTCGCGACACGCAGCGGTACGGCGGTGCCCGGCGGCCGATTGCGCACGGTGCCCACCCTTCTCCGGGTCAGACGTGCAGCGTAAGTCAGCAACACTGAAATGCCCTGCTCCGGAAGTTACCGACACATCGACCGGGCCGTCAATGGGCGGTTTCCCGGTTTCGGGACCGGTCCATTGCTCGCCCTCGCATGCCCTTCTCCGCCTCGTTTTCCATGATCGTGATCGGTTTTTGGTTGGTATAGCCCCAATGACCGATCACGATCATGATCCGGCGGCTCAGCGGCTCAGCGGCTCAGCGGCTCAGCGGCTCAGCGGGTCAGCGGGTCAGCGGGTCGAGTCGGCAGGCCGGCAGGTCAGGCAGGTGCTGGCCGGCAGGTCCGGCAGGTGCTGGCCGGCACGCGGTGGGCCCGGCCGGGTCGCGCCGGGTTAGTGTTCGAGCCGTGTTCACCCCACAGCCGAGACCAATGAGCCAGCACAAGTGAGCCAGCACGATCCCGACACCTTCACCGACCTCGGATTCGCCCGGGTCGACACCGGCCGGGCCGCCCGGACCGGCGATCCCGAGGTTGTCTACGGCGAGGGCAAGACCACCCCACAGGCGTTGCAGCTGGTTGCGACCCTGCGGGCCGCGCACCCGGACCTGCCGGCGCTGGTGACTCGGGCGTCCGCGGAGATGCGGGACGCGATCGTGGCCGAATTCGCCGGCGAGACCGTCACCGTGGAGCCCGACGCCCGTGCGGTCGCGGTCGGTCCGCTGCCGGCCGAACGCGGTCTGGTCTGCGTAGTCAGCGCCGGCACCTCCGACGGCCCGATCGCGGCCGAGGTCGCCTTCACCGCCCGGGTATTCGGGGCTGGCGTCTCCCGGGTCAACGACTCCGGCGTCGCCGGCATCCACCGCCTGCTGGCCTCGCGCGCCGAACTGGACGCGGCCGACGTACTCGTCGTCGTGGCCGGCATGGACGGCGCGCTGCCCAGCGTGGTCGGCGGGCTGTCCGGCGTACCGCTGGTGGCCGTGCCGACCAGCGTCGGATACGGAGCCTCCTTCGGGGGCGTGGCCGCGCTGCTCACTATGCTCAATTCCTGTGCCCCCGGCGTCGTGGTCACCAATATCGACAACGGCTTCGGCGCCGGCGTCTTCGCCGCCCGGGTCGCCCGCCGGGCCGCCCCGGCCGACCAGATTCGACAGGAGCACTCGTGAGCGACGGATGGCTCGACTGCGCTGCCGGCGCCAGCGGCGACATGCTGCTTGGCGCGCTGGTCGACGCCGGCGCCTCGGTGGACGCGATCCAGGCCGCGATTGCCGCCGTCACGGTCGAACAGATCCGACTCAGTGTTTCCACTGTGGAGCGTCATGGCCTGGGCGCGACCAAGGTCGACGTCATCGCGCCGAAGACAACGGTGACCCGCACCTGGACCCACATCCGCGGTCAGCTCGAGCGGGCCGACCTGGCCGAGCCGGTCCGTAAAATCGCGCTGAACGCTTTCGAGCGGCTGGCCAACGCCGAAGCCGCCGTGCACCGCACGACTCCGGACCATGTGCACTTCCACGAGGTCGGCGGACTGGACGCGATCGCCGACATCGTCGGCACCGCGGCCGGTCTGCACGACCTGGGCATCGACCACCTCGCGGCGTCGCGGGTGACGCTCGGCAGCGGGATGACCCGGGGCGAGCACGGCATGATCCCGATCCCCGGCCCGGCGACGCTCATGTTGCTGCGCGACGCCGAGGCGCCGGTGTGGTCAGGCCCGGCGCCGTACGAGATGTGTACGCCGACCGGCGCCGCGCTGCTGGCCGCCACCGTGTCGGCCTGGGGTCCGATGCCGGCGATGACTGTGCGCACCGTCGGGACCGGCGCCGGCACCCGGCAACTTGACGAGCTGCCCAACCTGATCCGGCTCGTCCTCGGCGATTCGGCCAGCACCACCTCCGACGAGGTGACCGGCGAGCTCGTCCTGCAGGCCAACGTCGATGATCTCGATCCGCGGCTGTGGCCCGGCGTGCTCGACGCGCTGCTGGCCGCCGGGGCGTCGGATGCCTGGCTGGCCCCGATCGTGATGAAGAAGGGCCGCCCGGCGCATACCGTGCACGTGCTCTGCCCGCCGTCCGCGGCCGAGGCGTTGCGTACCGTGCTCTTCTCCCACACGACGACCATCGGGTTGCGTGAGCACGCGGTGGACAAGGTCGCGCTGGTCCGCGAGCAGCAGGCGATCGAGGTACGCGGTCATCGGGTCGGGGTGAAGATCGCCCGCCGCGACGGCGTGGTCGCGAACGTCAGCGTCGAGTTCGAGGACGTACGGTCCGCCGCCGAGGCGCTGGGCGTACCGGTCCGGGACATCATGGCGGCCGCCACCACCGCCGCCCAGGAGACGTACGGCTCGAGCTGACCGACCCACGCCGACCCGCTCCGCTCGCTCAGCGGGTTGCGCCCGTTATGTGGCCGGTTCAGACTTCATGGGAGATTCACTTCACAGAAAACCGACTTGCATCGACGCCGCCTCAGTCACATGCTGGTCCCAAGCAAGCAGTTGCGTGAGTCAAGCAAAGTGAGATTGAGGAGAGGGTCGATGAGCGCGGAGGCCGTCGACGACTCGCACGAGTTCGACGAGACCTCGATTGCGATCGCCAGCGAGCTCGGCCGCGGGCTCTCCCAGCTCCTCCGCTCCGCCAGCCGGGCGAAGACCCGAATGATCGCCTGCGAGCCGGGCATCGAATGGTCCACCTTCGTGATTCTCGTACCGCTGATGGAAAACGGCCCGCTGCGATCCAGCGCCCTGGCCGAGGCCGTACATCTCGACCCGTCCCGGGTGTCCCGGATGATCAGCCACGTCATCGAGATCGGCCTGGTGCAGCGCCAGGCCGACCCGGCCGACGGGCGCGCCGCTATTCTCCAGATCACGGCCCGGGGGAAACACGTATTCGGCCAGCTGCAACGGCAGCGCGACGAATACCTCGCCTCGGTCGTCTCAGCCTGGACCGAGAGCGATCGCCGGACCTTCGCCATATTGATGGGCCGCTTCGCCAGCGACTTCTCCGACGCACTGCACCAAACCGACAGCACACCAAACGACAACCCACCGCAATCGAAGCTGGAGCACGCATGACCTCCGCACCGGCCGCCGTCGATGAGACGAGCGGCCAACCGGCGTCAGCGCCACCCCCGTCCCTCGCCGGAACACTGACCCACCGGCAGATCCTGACCATTTTCGTCGGTCTGATGCTCGGCATGTTCCTGGCCGCGCTCGACCAGACCATTGTCACGACGGCGATCCGGACCATCGGCGACGACCTCGACGGGTTGTCGCTGCAGGCCTGGGTCACCACGGCGTACCTGATCACCGCGACGATATCCACGCCGCTCTACGGCAAGCTCTCGGACATCTACGGTCGCAAGCCGTTGTTCCTGCTCGCCATCAGCGTGTTCATCCTCGGGTCGGCGGCCTGTTCGTTCTCGACCTCGATGTACATGCTCGCCGCGTTCCGCGCCTTCCAGGGCCTTGGTGCCGGCGGCCTCTTCTCGCTGGCGCTGGCGATCATCGCCGACATCGTGTCGCCGCGGGAGCGGGCTCGTTACCAGGGCTACTTCCTCGCCGTCTTCGGTACGTCGAGCGTCATCGGACCGTTGGTCGGCGGCGCATTCGCCGGGCAGCACAGCCTGCTGTTCATCTCCGGCTGGCGCTGGGTCTTCCTGGTCAACGTGCCGATCGGCGTGATGGCGCTCTTCGTTGTCTGGCACACCCTGAACATTCCGCACTACCGGCGTGAACACCGGATCGACTGGAAGGGCGCGGTCGCGCTCATCGTCGGTCTGGTGCCGCTGCTGATCATCGCCGAGCAGGGGCGGACCTGGGGGTGGGCGTCCACCCGCGGAATTGTCTGTTACGCCGTCGGCATCGCCGGTCTGCTGCTATTCGTGCTGGCCGAGAGCAGGCTGGCCGAGGACGCGCTGATCCCGCTGCGGTTCTTCCGCAACCACACCTTCAGCCTCACCGCGATCTCCCGGATCATCTTCGGTGCCGGCATGTTCGGCGCGATCCAGCTGCTGCCGCTCTACCTGCAGATCGTGAAGGGCGCGTCGCCGACGAAGTCGGGCCTGCTGATGCTGCCGCTGACCGGCGGCATCATGTTCGCCTCGGTCGCCTCCGGTCAGCTGATCTCGAAGACCGGGCGCTACAAGATCTTTCCGATCATCGGCGGGATCCTGCTCTGCGGCAGCCTCGCGGCGATGCACTTCATCTCCGCGGACTCTCCGTTCTGGCAAACCGCTGTCTACATGGCAGTCTTCGGCCTCGGGCTGGGCAACATCCTGCAGCCGATCACCCTGGCTGTGCAGAACGCGATGCCGGCCCGCGATATCGGGGTCGCCACCTCCTCGGCCACGTTCTTCCAGCAGGTGGGCGCCACGATCGGTGTGGCCGCGTTCCTGTCCGTGCTGTTCAGCACGGTCGGCGACAAGATCAAGAACGCCTACACGAACGCGGGTCACACCTCGGCGTTCACGTCGGCGTTGAAAGACCCGGCGGTGCTGCACAATCCGCACAACGCGCCGATCCTCAAACTGCTGCACGGCAACGGGGTGAGCGGCTCCGACCTGAACAACACCGCATTCCTCAACGGCGCCGACAAGAATCTGGCGCACCCGTTCTTCGTCGGGTTCTCCCAGTCGATGGACCTGGTGTTCATCATCGGTGCGGGAGTGGTCTTCATCGGCTTCGTACTGATGCTGTTCCTGCGCGAGATCCCGCTGCGGACCCAGTCGGGCATGCAGTCGGCGGCGGCGGACCGTGGCGAGAACGGTACGGCGGCTCCGGCGCCCGAGGCGCCAGTCGCGCCGGCCGCGGCGGCCGAGCCGGTCGTGGCCACGGCGGATGACAATCCGGCTGGCAATCCGGACGATCCGGCCAGCAAGACCGATGAGGTGCTGGCCCCGGTCTGGGCCGGCGCGGTCGTCGGACAGGACAACGCTGTCGGGGGACACGCTGGCCGGCATTCCGTCGGCACAATGAATGGCTTCTCTCCAACAGCGCCCGGCAGCAACGGCGCGGAAGGGTCGGTTATGACCGACAACTCCACCACTTCGGCACACGGATCGAACGGCGCGTCGGCGCCGGTCGGGACCGTCGTACGCGGCCGGGTCCGGCAGCCCAACGGAGCTCCCGTCGGCCAGGCCGCGCTGACGCTGATCGATCCGGCGGGTCGGCAGGCCGGCCGGCACGTGACCGAGTCGGATGGTTCGTACCAGCTCACCGTCCCGGCCAACGGGCACTATGTGCTCATCGCGCGGGCCGCCTCGCACCAGCCGCAGGCCAGCACGATCGACGTCAACGGCACCCCGGTCGACTTCGACGTCATCCTGACCGGCTCCAGCGGCCTGCTGGGCACGGTGCGCAACGGCAACGCGGAGCCGATCACGCGGGCCACCGTCACGGTGACCGACGTGCACGGCGAGGTGGTCACCACCCGGAGCACCAACGTGGCCGGGACGTACACCATCAACGATCTCGTTGCCGGCGACTACACGCTCGTCGTCACCGCTCCGGGCTTCCGGCCGGCGGCGCTGATGGTGACGGTGCCGACGACCGGCAAGGTGGAGCAGGACGTCGAGCTCATCGGCGGCGCGCACCTGCAGGGCACCACCCGGGCCGGCACCGACCAGCACGCGCTGCCCGACGCGCGGGTCTCGCTGATCGACGCCGACGGCAACGTGGTCGCCACCTCGCGGACCGACGAGTCCGGTGGCTACTCGTTCGACGACGTGCCAAGTGGCGACTACACCGTCACCGCGACGAGCTATCCGCCGGTCACGAGTGTCGTACACATCAACACCGGCGAGGAGCAGCAGCACGACATCGAGCTCGGCTATCCGGACGAGCGTCGATGAGTGGACTCAGCGGCCGGATCCTGTCCAGCGACGGGTGGCCGATTCCCGACGCGGTACTGACGGTGACCAATCTGGCCGGTGAGCAGGTGGACCGGGTCCCGGCCGACGCCGAGGGCGCGGTCGGGACCGGGCCGCTGCCGCCGGAGACGTACACCGCGATCGTCACGGCCCCCGGGTATGCGCCAGTGGCCCAGATGGCGATCGTGCCGGGCAGCGGTGCGGCGTCGCTCGGCACCGTGGAGCTGTCCCGGATCGGCGGCGCCAACCTGCCGCCGACCGGGCGCTGGTCGGTTGACCCGATGCACTCCGGGATCGTCGTGACGGCACGGCATTTCGGGCTGTCGAGCATCCGTGGGCGGTTCAACGAGTTCACCGCCGAGGTGCAGATCGCGAACCCGATCGAGCAGTCCTCGGTGGTCGCCGAGATCAAGGCGGCCAGCATCGACACCGGTACGGCGATGCGGGACAACCACCTGCGATCGGCCGATTTCCTGGACGTCGAGCAGTTTCCGACGATCGGCTACCGCAGCACCGGGCTGCGGTCGCTGGACTCCGAACGGTGGGAGCTGGCCGGGGAGCTGACCCTGGCCGGCGTCACCAAATCGGTGCCGCTGCAGTTGGCGTACCTCGGTGTCGGCCCTGATCAGTGGGGCGGTACCCGGGCGGCATTCCACGCGGTCACCGATCTGCGCCGGGACGATTTCTCGATCAACTACTCCGAGGTGGTGAAGGCCGGGATCGCCGCGGTCGGCACCACGCTGCGGGTCGAGATCGACATCGAAGCGGTACAGGGCGACCTCCCGCAGTTTTAGCGGTGCGGGGTCGCTGTCCGGGTGAACCCGGCCGCCGCGTTCCCCTGCCCGCCCCATGATCGTGATCGCGTTGGACCGCCCATAGCCGGCACAACGCGATCACGATCACCCGGGTTGGTGGGTGCCGGGTACCGAGGCCCGGAGCCGAACGCGGCGGCGGTTGACAGCGTCACCGCGTCCACGCAGGCTACGAATACAGGGCGCATTTCGCCCCAGGGACAACGAGGTCCGGCTATTCGGAGGTTGGCATGCCGTACTACCGCAGTGTCGGTGAGATCCCGCACAAGCGGCACACCGCGTTCCGTAAGCCCGACGGCGGACTCTACGGCGAGGAACTCATGGGGGTCGAGGGATTCTCGGCCGACTCGGCGCTGCTCTATCACGTCGGCCTGCCGACCGCGATCCTCGACAGCCAGCTGTACGAGGCGCAGGCCGCGACCCGGACGCCCAACCTGCCGCTGAAACCGCGGCATTACCGGACCCACAAACTCGATGCGGCCGGCGCCGACGCCGTCACCGGGCGGCAGTACCTGCTGGCCAACGACGACTGCCGGCTCTCGTACGTCGTGGCGGAAAACCCGAGCCCGCTCTATCGCAACGCGATCGGCGACGAATGCCTCTATATCGAGGCCGGCGAGGGTCGGTTCGAGTCGGTGTTCGGCGCGTTCGACTTCGGTCCGCAGGATTACATCGTGATCCCGACGTCGACGACGTACCGGCTGATCCCGCACGGCCGGATCCGGATCTACGCGATCGAGGCGAGCGGCCACATCGGGCCGCCCAAGCGTTATCTCACCGCGAAGGGCCAGTTCAACGAGTTCTCCCCCTACTGCGAAAGGGATCTGCGCGGTCCGACCGAGCCCCTGATCATGGACGAGTCCACTGTGGACGTTCTGGTGCAGCATCGGCAGGGCTGGAGCCGATTGACCTACGCGACGCATCCGTTCGATGTGGTCGGCTGGGACGGCTGCCTCTACCCGTATGCCTTCAATGTCGCCGATTTCGAGCCGATCACCGGTCGGGTGCACCAGCCGCCGCCGGTGCACCAGGTTTTCGAGGGCTCGAATTTCGTGATCTGCAATTTCGTGCCGCGCAAGGTCGATTACCACCAGGACTCGGTACCGGTGCCGTACAACCACGCCAACGTCGACTCCGACGAGGTGATGTTCTACTGCGGCGGCAACTACGAGGCGCGCAAGGGCGCGGGCATCGAGCAGGGGTCGATCTCGCTGCATCCCGGCGGGTTCACCCATGGGCCGCAGCCGGGTGCCGCCGAGGGGTCCATCGGGGCGGAGTTCTTCGACGAGCTGGCGGTCATGGTGGACACGTTCCGGCCGCTGGACGTGTGCCAGGGTGGGCTCGCCTGCGAGGACAGCGGGTACGCGTGGACATGGGCCCGGGCGGCGGACCGCTGACGCTGGCAGAATGGAGCCGGCGCAGGCGACGATGAACGGGAGCAACCGGACCGATGGCACGACGACTGGCGGGCGTTCGACGCCGCCGCAAGGGCACCGTACGACCGATCCGGTTTCTCGGCGACCCGGTGCTGCGGACGCCGACCGACCCGGTGACCGTCTTCGACAGGGAACTGGAGCGGCTGGTCGAGGACATGTTCGCCTCGATGTACGAGGCCGAGGGCGTGGGCCTGGCCGCCAATCAGATCGGCGTCGGGCTGTCCGTCTTCGTCTACGACTGCCACGACGATGACGACAACTGGTTCGTCGGGCACATCATCAATCCGGTGCTGGTGGAGAGCGACGGCGAGCCGACCACCGACTCCGAGGGTTGCCTGTCGCTGCCCGGCCTGCGGTACGAGACCATCCGCGGTTGGCACGCGGCGGTCGAGGGCGTTGACATGCACGGCGAGCCGGTCCGGGCCGAGGGCACCGGCAACTTCGCCCGTTGCCTGCAGCACGAGACCGACCACCTGATCGGCAAGGTGTACGTCGACCGGTTGGAGAGCGAGGCCCGCCGGGTGGCGATGCGCGACGTGCGCGCCGCCGAGTGGTCTGCCTGAACTGCCGTCCTTCTATGCGGCGGTGATCCGGATCCACCAGGACAGGCTCGCGCCCGGCGCGATGACGGCGCATTCGCCGGCTGGCGCGGCGACGTCCAGGCCCTGACCGTGCGGCGTGGTGGACGGCTCGACGCCGAGGGCCAGGGTTTTCCCGTCCCAGGGCGGATCCGGGTTGGCGGCGAGTTCCTGCCAGAGCCAGAAGTACGGCAGGGCAGTCGAATCCCAGGTCAGCCGGACGGCGGCCGGGCCGCTGTGGACCACGACGCCGTCGATCGGAGCGGTCACCGCGGCGCACCGGGCCGGCGACTCACCGGCCCGGGCCACCGACCAGTCGGGCTCGTCCACTCCGGGCCAGGGGCTGCCCGCCAGCTGTTCCTGGTCGGGGCTGAGTGGATAGACCGTGGCGCCTGGCGCCTCGACACTCGCGCCGCCGGCAAGCAGGTCGGAGCCGAGGACGAGGTGTTCGGTAATGACCATCGGTCGCGGTTGAGCCGCCTGGTTGGTGGCGGCGCAGCGCATGAGCAGCCCGTCGTCCTGCAGTACGAACTGCCGCTCGACCTCGAGCGGGCCGGCGTCCCGCCAGGTCGCGGTGATCACCTGGTCATCGTGGCCGGTCACGGTCCACGGCTGCTGGGACGCTTCGCCGTGGTAGCCCTGCGGGACCACTGCGTTCGGGGCGGCATACCCGGCGTTGGGCAGCGTCGGCTGCCAGCCGCCGGCCCAGGCCCGGACCCAGTGTTCCGGGGTCGACCGTTCCGCCGGCTCGTCCTGCTCCCAGGCGACCGTGGCCATGCATTCGCGGCCGTCGATCCGCAGCGATCGGACGGTCAGGCCGCGATCCGGATCGATCAGGACCGTGACGCGGCCGTTCTGGAGGGTCTGCATTCCGTCACCGTAACCGGTGCGTGTGGATCGCCGAGTCGGGCGCCGGGAGCTGCCTCAATCGGTCACCCCGCCAGTCGTCTTGGTGCGCGCTAGTCTCGCCGGGTGAGTCAACGGCAGCGGGTAGGCGCGTATGCGCTTGTCCGGGAGGCCGGGCGGGTGCTGCTGTGCCGGATGTCGGCAACGACTGTGACTCCCGGGCGTTGGACCCTGCCGGGCGGCGGCCTGCGGCACGGCGAGCATCCCGAGGACGCGGTGTTGCGGGAGTTGGTCGAGGAGACCGGCCTGCGAGGTACGGTGACTGGTCTGCTCGGTGTGCATTCGAATACCTATCGCGGCAGCAATGGCGACAGTATTCATGGTGTGCGGCTTATTTATGACATCGCCGAAATCGCCGGGGAGATACGCGCCGAGGCTGAGGACTCGACCGATGGAGCCGCTTGGCTGACAACCGCGGAACTCTCGGCACTCGACTTGTCTGAGCACGCTCGGTTTGCGCTCACCGATTTGCGCGGGCTATCTCCGCGCCACTGAGTCTTTGTCGGCTATCGCCTGTCGTGACCTGCACCGCTGGATGGTCGTCGGAGTTCGTGGCTGGTGTTGCGTCGTGGCCGTTGCTCGGGGTCAAGCAGGGGTGGCGGTATGACGTAGGGAATGCCTTTCTGGAAGGTGATGCGCCATTGATCGTGGTGAATTGTCCAATGATGTCG
>DATAVB010000127.1:0-5830 GCA_036267955.1 Mycobacteriales bacterium
CGCCCGGTTTCAGGGGGAAAGCCAGCGGTCGAACCAGTCGCGGGTCCGCCGGAGTACGTCGAGTTGGTGGTTGCGTTCGCGAATCGAGTGCGGCTCTCTGGGATAGACGACGTACTCGTGTTCGACCCCGAACTGGCACAGCGCGCGGTGGAAGAATTCCGCCTGGGCGACCGGGACATTCGTGTCGTTCTCGCCGTGCATGATCAAAACCGGGGTGCGGATCTTGGCTGCGTACGAGATCGAGCTGCGCTGGTCGTGCCGGTGTGGCCCGGTCCCCTCCCAACCGGTGCTGCCACCGAGCGCAGCCTCGAATGGTCCCTCCTCGCCGGTCGCGGCGAGCATTCCCCAATCGCTGATGCCCGCTCCCATAACGGCGGCCTTGAACCGATCGATCTGTCCCACCGCCCATGCCGCCATGAAACCGCCGTGGCTCCAGCCGCCAATCCCCAACCGCTCGAAGTCCGCCACACCGTCGGCGATCAACTCATTGATGCCAGTCAGAATGTCCGTCCACTCGTCCATCCCGACCTCGCCCGCGACACTCGCCGCGAACGCATAACCGTGCCCCTGCCCGCCGCGCGGATTCGGCAGGAACACCGCGTATCCAACGGTCGCCAACCATTGCCCGGACGGACACCAACCCAGATCGAGCTGGTCGGCGTACCGGTCGTGCGGACCTCCGTGGACCAGCGTGATGAGCGGAAACGGACCGTCCTGCCGGGACTTTCCCCGGCGACCACCAACTCCGCCGTCAGCTCGATCCCGCTACGCAAACTCTCCCCCGTCCGACGCCCGGTCACTCAGCCTGAGCCTACTGTCAGGCCGTACATCACCACCTGGCCGTAATTGGGCGTCGCACGGCGAAGAATTGTCACAGTTCGCCTGGCGGCACGTGCCCAGTCCCGGTCAGCTGAGATTGAGATGTACGGCGCGGCTCACGCCGGAGTCCAGGCGCGCCGGCACCGTGCTGGTCGGATACCCGAGCACCACCAGAACGTAATCACCGCACGGAAATGCCGGCAGCTGATAGCGACCGTGTCGGTCGGTGCAGGTGCGGGCCAGCACATTGCCGCTGCCGTCGAGCATCGCGACGCTTATCTCGGCCAGCGGGCCGACGGCCCCGGGCCCGCGCACCGTGCCGCGAACGCAGCCACCGGTCGGGCGATCACACTCCGGTGCCACCTCAGACCGGGTCACCGTCCCCGGCTCGGCCAGCTCACGCAGCAACCGGCGCAGGTGGATAACGGCATGCAGGACCGGATCGGTGGCGCGGGCACCCGGCATCGCGCGACGGTCGGTGAACAGGGCGGAGTCGACCTCGGCGAGCGGCCCCGCCGCCGCGGGTTGACGGTGCCCGGGAGCGGCCTCGACAAGCTGGGTGATCGCCGTGACGAGTGCTCGGCAGGCATCCGCGCCGGTGCTGGAGAATTCGGCGCCACGACGCAGGGCCACGGTCAGGGCCCGCGCGTGGGTGGCGGTCGCGGCGTAGAGCGTGAGCCGATGACGGGTACGGGGCGGGCTGTTTCCCCATACCAGCGGGCGGGTCAACGGCCTCGCGACCAGGGCGAGCTGGCGAAGGCGGTCGTCCAGGCTGCGCGCCAGCCGGTCCAGATCTGCCGGCGGATCGGTCGGCGCTGTCCCATCGAGGCGTTCGGCGGCCGCGGTCAACAACTCACTCAGCGCCCCGAGCAGGTTGTCGCGGGCGGTCCGTACCGTGTCGCGGGTGCTCAACGGCACCACGACGAGTGCCACCGCGAATCCGATCGCAGCACCGATCGCGGTCTCCTCCAATCGCAGCACCAGCAGTCCATCGGAGAATTCGTGCAGCACGCTGTAGAGCTGACCCACCATGATCGTGACGAAGAAAATCATGTACGCATAGGAAATTGTGGTGAGATAGAAGCCGCAGAACATGCTCGCCACGATCACCACCAGCACCAGCGAGGTGTGCCCGGCGGTGAGATGAGCCAATCCGATCGAGGCGACGAGGCCGATCAGCGTGCCGGCCACCCGGTTGAATCCTTTGAGGAAGGTCTCCGATCTGGTCCCGGTGCCGGTGAACATGACGAATGCCGCGATAACCGCCCAGTAATAGCGGGTCGCCGACAATTCGCGTCCGACCAGAATGGCGAGGCCGCCGGCGACCGCAACCTGGATGGCCTGCCGGGTGGTCATGTCCAACCGTGCCAGCGGATTCCACCGGGTGCCACGGGCCGGCACATCGCGGGCCGCCGCGGGCGCGCCGGTCAGATTGCCCAGCGCCAATGTCACGGCTGGGTCGAACTCGTCGATTTCCTCCTGCTGCGGTGGCGTTCCGACCCGCCCGACGAGCCCGACGAATTCCAGCGCGGCAACCGCAAGGTGGCGGGCCGGCCACCAGCCGGAGGTGTCGTTCGCGGCCGGCTGCTCCCGGCCGGCACGTTCGGCCAACTCGGCCAGGGCCTGGGCCGCCCGCTTCGCGCCGGCGTCGTCCCGGCGAGCCAGCCGGTCCAGCACCGGGAAGGCCGCAGTCGCCAGCCGCGCATTGCCCATTGCCAGGCCGTCTGTCGCTGCGGCGAGATCGTCGATCGCCTGCTGTGCATCCAACAGCCGCCGGCGCAGCGCCGGAGCAGGCCAGTCGCCGTACCGGGCACCGGGCTCGGCCGACCGGGCCTCGACCATCAACGCCACCTCGGCCAGCCTGGCCTGCCGGGCGTGCAGCCGGCGGCGCAGTCGCGGGCGCGGCTGCTGCTCCACCCTGGCCACCTCAAGCAATTCGGCCCCGGTGCGGGCCACCGCACGGGCCCGGGCGTCGAAGGCACGGACGGTGCGCCGGAGTATCCGGGTCGAATTGGTACGCAGCAGGGTGATGGACAACAACAGCAACCAGGCCGTGGCGACCGCGACCGCCTCCACCAGGGCGGGCAACATCGACATGGTGGCATGCAGAAAGGCGGCGAAGAAATATCCCATCCACAACATGAAGCCGTAAAAGAAGAACGGCAGGCCGAATCGGCGCATGAACACCGCGGCGAACATCACCACCACGAACATCGACAGCATGAGATCGGTGTGACTGCCGACCGCGACGCCGACCAGCATCCCCGATCCGATGGCGACCGGGAAGAACAGCGCCGTACGGGTATTTGCCCAGATTCCGATATTCGTCAGCGCCATCGAGCCCATCATCGCCACGACCGCGCCGAGCATCATCGCGATCAGAATGCCCTGCGTGCCGGCGTGCGTGGCGGTGCCGAATCCGTACTCCAGCGCCATCGCGCTGGACATCCCCACCGCCGCCGAACCGGCGACCCGCAGCCGGGCCAGCCCCGGATCGGAGGCCACGATCCGATCCCAGAACTCCAACCGCCGGCCCGGCACGTGCGCCCCACTCTCCCGATATATAGATGTATGATACCGACATTAGCAGGTATGACACCGGTATTGGGGTGGGGCGATGAGCGGGACCCGTCACACCCCGGTGCACGCTGCCGACAAAACTGAGGCCGATCCACTGGAGGTCATCGAGGTGGCCGCGGCCGTGCTGGTCCGAAATTTCGAGCTGCTCCGCCGGCGCAGCGGCATCTACACCGATCTGGATCGGGCCGATTACCTGTTGCTGCGCACATTGGAGGCGATCGGACCGGCCGACATCTGCACGCTGGCCGCGGCGCTGGGGCTCGACCCGTCGACGGCAGGTCGGCAGGTAACTGTCATGGCAGGCAAGGGCCTGGTCGACCGCACCGCGGCCGACACCGACCGTCGCCGCAGCATCATCTCCCCCACCGCCGAGGGCAGTCGCCGGATGAACGTCGCCCGGGCCCGCCGGCTGGAGAGCACCGGCGAGCTGCTGGCCGGCTGGAGCGCGGACGACCTGCGCACACTCGGCGACATGTTCACCCGCTACAACCGCGCGGTGGCCGAGCACTATCTGACCGACGACAGCCACCAGCCCGGGGCGCCGGTCGTTGCGGTCGAGGCGCTGCTACCGCACGCGGCCGCGGAGCGAGCCGCGAGCGCGGCGGCTAAGTCCTAACTCGCCACGGCGGACGGATCGAGCTTGATCAGCCGCCCGCCTACCAGCCATTCGCTGACGTAGATGGCGCCGTCACAGTCGATGGCGATCCCATGTGGACTGTTGAATTTCCCGGCCTGCACGGGCGGTTGGGTGGTGGCGCCGTCGGCGGTCAGCGCATTCGGCCAACCGGGCCGGTCCTGCGCCGTCGGATTCGCGCCGATATAGCCGACGAATTCATCCTCGGTGCCGACCACGGTGAGCTGGGCGAACAATTCGGCGATCACCAACTGGTCGCCGAGCGTCGCGAATGCACTGGGGCTGTTGAGATAATCGGTGCCGAACGAACGCCGGAACGTGCCGTCCAGCCCGTACACCTGGACCCGGGCGTTGCCGCGGTCGGCGATATAAAGCAGCGGCTCGGCGGCGCGGCGGTCGATGAACACCGCGTGCGGACAATTGAATGCCCCGGCCGTGCCTTCCTCGCCGCTGATCGTGTTTTGGTAGGCGCCGTCGGCGGTGAACCGGTGCACCAGACTGCGCCCGTAGCCATCGGCCACCCAGATATCGCCGGATCCGCCGTGCCGCTTCTCGTCCACGGCCACCGAGGTCGGTGAATAGGCGGCATCCTGATATGCCGGTAGTGGCGGGGTTTTCAATTCCTGCACGACGGTGCCGTCGAGCGCGATCTTGATGACGTGCCCGGCCGTGTCCGGGTGGCCGGGCTTGTAGGTGCCGTCGGCCTGGCGTACCGGTTTGGCGCCGTTGTCGGCGATCCAGAGGTATTCGACGTCGTCCTCCAGGACGAGCGTCAACCCGTGCGCCTCCCGGACCGGGCACGGCGTCGAGCTGGCCACCGTGCCGTCCGCGTTGAACGTCAGCAGTGACGGCTGGCCGGGATGGAATCCCAACAGGTCGCCGCTCCGGCTCACCGCCAGTCCGTGATGCGCCCAACCGTGATGCGCGTGCTCGTCACTCGGCAGGTGCGCCCAGTCTTCGAGCCACTGGTAAGGCTTTCCGCCGACATCGGTGTTGGTCATGCCTCAGCCGGCCTTCGCCAGGCTGCCGTGCGGGTCGATGACGAATTTCTTCGCCGCACCGTGGTCGAAGTCGCGATAGCCGGTCGGCGCCTCGTCGAGACTGATCACCGTGACGTTGACGGCGTCGGCGATGTTGATCCGGTCGAAGAGAATCGCCTGCATGAGTTCGCGGTGGTAGCTCATCACCGGGCACTGGCCGGTTGTGAAGTGGTGCGATTTCGCCCAGCCGAGGCCAATCCGGATCGACAGGTTGCCGGTCCGCGCCGCGTCGTCGATGCCACCCGGGTCGTCGGTGACGTACAGCCCGGGAATACCGATCCCGCCGCCGGCCGTGGTCAGTTGCATCAGCGAGTTGAGCACGGTGGCCGGCGCTTCCTTGCCGGCCGCGTCGCCGTGCCCGTGCGCCTCGAAACCGACGCAGTCCACGGCGCAGTCGACCTCCGGGACACCGAGAATCTGCTCGATCTGGTCGGCGATCGAGGCCGAGGCCGACACGTCGACCGTCTCGCAGCCGAAGCTGCGCGCCTGCGCCAACCGTTCCTCGACCAGGTCACCCACGATCACGCAGGCCGCGCCGAGCAGCAGCGAGGCCGCCGCGCTGGCCAGGCCGACCGGCCCGGCGCCGGCGATGTAGACGGTCGAACCCGGCCCGACACCCGCGGTCACCGCGCCGTGATAGCCGGTGGGCAGGATGTCCGACAGGCAGGTCAGGTCGCGGATCTTGGCCATCGCCCGGTCGCGGTCGGGGAACTTCAGCAGGTTGAAATCGGCGTACGGCACCATCACGTATTCGGCC
>DATAVB010000128.1:0-49554 GCA_036267955.1 Mycobacteriales bacterium
TCAGGTGGTCCTGGCAGGCCTCGGCCAACGGATACGGCGCGGGAGCCTCGTCCCGGGCCCAGGCGCCGGTCGCCTCCAAAAGGGCCGCGACCGCGATGTCGTCCTCGGACAGACCAGAGCCGAAGAACGGATTCCGGTAGACGACCCGCCCGTCGATGCTGATCGCATGCAGGTCGCGGCCCTCGAGGCTGAGATCGACGCCGGTCTGACGACGTACCAAAGCGGATTCCACCGGAGTGGTCGGGTCGGCCATCCGGGTCACCAGGTCGTCGGATATCTCGCCGAGCGACCCGCGGACCGTGATGTGCCTGGTACGCAACGGATTCCACCACTGGTTGTCGGTGAAGTCGTAGAACCCCGTCCGCCCGCCGAAGTCGATGGTGGCGAGCGTCGTCTTGGCCGGCTTCGGCTCGGTGGCGCCGGTCCAGCCGTCCGGGGTGAGCGGGTCGAGCAGCGGTGCGGTGAAGTCGCGGGCGTTGACGGTCGCCGGCTCGAAGGCGACGCCGAGCAGGCCGCGGATGAGGGAAGCCGCGTGGTAGAGGTGGGTCGAGGTCAACGCCACCGAGGTGGGAGTCCCGATCAACCCGTCCCGCACCACCGTCAGCCGGGCGGCGTGGCCGGGCATCAACAGGTACTGCTCGGCGACCTGCACCCGGCCGCCGGCACCGACGTCCGTCCACAGTGCCCGCAGGCCGTCCAGATCGGGTGCCGGCGGAGTCTCGGCCAGGGCCGGCAGTCCGAGCTGGACGATCTCCCGGGTGGCGTCCGGCATCGTCGCCCACGGCACGGAGGCGATCACGAAGTCCGGCCGCTCGTGCTTGACCAGCTCGACCGTCGACCGGAACGTCGGCACGCCCCAGCCGGCGGTGACCTCGGCTCCGCGTTCCCCGGTCCGGGTGACGATTCCGACGGCTCGGAGGCGCTCGGGCATGGCTCGGGCCAGCCGCAGGAAGAACAGCGAACGCCAGCCGCTGCCGATCACGCCGAATGTGGTCGGGTTCGTACGGTCGGACTGTGCGGTCATGACAACCAGGTCCTTTCCGGGGTGGCGAGGAGCAGCAGCCGTCGATCGGCTTCTGGTTATTGTTGCGCACGCTTTGCCAGATTTCGACTGCCACTACATTTAAGCGCATCGCAAATGATTTACATTCGCCCGACGAATAATCGCCGGCCCGATTTGTCTAATGTGGACAATCCGCGGAGATCAAGAGCCGCAGCGGGTCACAGCCGCCGCACAGGCCGCCCACAGGGAACGCACATGAACGGCCGGCACTCTTTGTGTTGTTGCCCGAGTAAAGAGGAGAGCGCCACCATGAACGATTACGTCCCAACTGGCCACCAGGAGCCCCGTCCCGTGCCGTCGAGCAAAAGAAGGGGACGAGTGGTGGCCGCCGCGGTGATGTGCGCGGTGATCGGGCTTTCCGCCGGTTGTGGTGCGTCGTCCTCGGCAACGGCCCCCTCGACGACAGCCACGTCCTCCTCGACCGCATCGGGGCACCCCGGGCCCGGCGGTGGCGGCGGGGGATCCAACGCTCGGTCCGGACCGGCCGCGGGCGGAACGGTCGGCACAGTGAGCACCGTGTCCACCTCCGGCTTCACCCTGTCGACGTCGGCGGGCGAGAAGGTCACCGTCAAGGATTCGTCCGCCACGACGTACGCGAAGGGGACGAGCTCGGCTACGGCGAGCGCCGTCACCAAGGGTGCGAACGTTCTCGTACTGGGGACGGTGGACAGCACGACGATCTCCGCAACGCAGGTCACCGTGGAGACCGGATCGATCAAGACGGCCACGGAGGCCGGCGTGGTGCCCTTCCAGCAAGGTGCACCGAGCGCATCGAAGACGATCGGTCAGATCCCGACGAACTACACCGAAGGGTCCGGGACGATCGTCAGCGGAGCGACAGCCAACAAGGCGACGGAAGCCGCGTTGGCCGCCTATCCGGGCGGTGTCGTGGACCGGGTCGTGCAGCTGAGCAACGGCGAGTACGAGGTCCACTACATCGGCGTCAACTGGCCGCATCACGTCTTCGTCAGCACCGACTTCACGGTCGCCGGCGCCAGCTAGTGATGAGCCATGACAAGTGTCGGCAGCTTTTCAGGTCGTTCTCAAGGAATTCACAGACAACCGGCCTTGACTGCTGGAAGAGGCAGGAAATCAGCGGGAGGGTGTTGTGAGCGAGCAGAACGAGGGGCCTGAGCGGGCGGAGACCCGGTGGCAGCCACAGGGCGGCGGTGAGCCGCAGCACCCGACGCAGGGTGGCAGCGGGCCGCAGTACCCGCCGGGTGGCAGCGGGACGGAGTACCCGCCGCAGGGTGGCAGCGGGCTGCAGTACCCACCACAGGCCGGGAGTGACCCGCAGTACCCGCCGCCCGGCAACGCAGGCTGGCAGCCCGGTTGGACGCCGCCGCAACCACCGCAGGGCGGGTACGGCAGTGCCGGATGGGGGCCTGGCTGGACACCGCCGCCGCCACCGAAGTCGCGGCACCGGGTGCCGGCGGCGTTGGCAGCGGCACTCGTCGTCGCCGGCGCGGCCGCCGGAGTCGGTATCGGCCACGGGCTGTGGCAGTCCGGCTCGAGCAACACCGCGGCGCCCGCGCAGACTCCCAACAACAACTCGGGCAACGGTGGCGAGCAGTCGCCGTTCGGCTCGGGCGGATTCGGTTCGCAGGGCGGGTCGGGCGGGTCCGGCGGGTCCGAGGGCGGCTCGGGTGGCGGATTCGGCGGCGCGCAGGGTGGCACCGGCGGAGGGTCGCAGGGTGGCACGGCCGGAGGGACCTCTGGCGGGACCTCCAACAGCGCGGGCGGCCCGGCTGACGTCTCCTCGATCGCGAGCAAGGTCTCGCCAGCGCTGGTCGACGTCAATTCCACGTTCGGATATCAGGGGGCCCAGGGCGCCGGCACCGGAATCGTGCTGACGTCCAATGGCGAAATCCTCACCAACAATCACGTCATCAACGGCGCCACCGCGATTTCCGTCACCGACATCGGCAACGGAAAGACCTACACCGCAAGCGTTGTCGGGTACGACAACACCCACGATCTGGCGGTCCTGCAACTGAAGAACGCCTCCGGTCTGCAGACGGCCAAGACCGCCGACTCGAGCAAACTCTCGGTGGGGCAGTCGGTCGTTGCCATTGGCAATGCGGGCGGCGCCGGCGGAACGCCGTCCAGCGCGGGTGGCTCCATCACCGCGTTGAACCAGTCGATCACCGCCAGCGATGAGCTCGGTGGCGACAGCGAGCAGTTGTCGAATCTGATCGAGGTCAACGCGAACATCCAGTCCGGCGACTCCGGCGGCTCGCTGGTCAACAGCTCGGGCAAGGTGATCGGTGTCGACACCGCCGCGTCCGATCAGTATTCGATCCAGGGCTCCGGTGGCCAGGGATACGCGATCCCGATCAACCAGGCGCTGTCGATCGCCAAGGACATCGAATCCGGCAACGGCTCCGCCACAATCCACGTCGGGCAGAGCGCCTTCCTCGGTGTGTCGGTCTCCGCTGATAGCCAGTCGGGTCAGTCCGGCCAGTCCGGCCAGTCGGGTCAGTCGGGTCAGAGCGGGCTCGGCGACGGGACCGGCTCGACCGTTGCCGGTGCGCCGGTCGCCGACGTGCTCAACGGCGGTGCCGCGGCGAAGGCCGGGATCGTGGGCGGCGACGTGATCACCGCGGTGGGCGGCGACACGGTGAAATCGTCGACCGACCTGAGCAAGGTGATGCTGGGCCATCACCCGGGCGACACTGTCAAGGTCACTTGGGTCGACCAGTCCGGTGCGTCGCACAGCGCCAGCGTGAAACTGGCCTCCGGACCGCCGGCCTAGATCGTTGTCCGAAGCGGGGAATGGCGACCAGCCATTCCCCGCTTCTGGCGCTGTCACGGCTTCGCTCTGGTCGCACCTTGGCTTTGGTCGCGGGTTGGCTTTGGTCGCGGGTTGGCTTGGTCGCGGGATCGGTGTTGGCAGGCGACTTCTTGTCGATCGAAGCGCGCTTTACCCGGCAGAACTGCCCTCAGAGCCGGGTAAAGCACGCTTTGATCGGCCAGCGAGCACCGGAGTGCCGCCTGTTACTCGCCGATCTTGAAGTTATCGCCCAACGATGTCCGGAATGCGGGGCTTTATCTGCAAGATCGGCGCGGGAGAACGATTTCCGGCTGGGCGGGGCGAGACAGCACGAGGCGAGTCGGACGGGGCGCGACGGGACGGGACCACCCCAGGTGACCGAGGTACGCCGGGCGGTTCAGCGGAAGAGCAGCGGTGCGAGGCGGACCAGGCTGCGGCGCCAGGTCAGCCACTCGTGCGACGTCCCCGGCGACACGTAGCTGGTGTGCTCGATCCCGACCTCGGTGAACATCCCGGCCAGGTCCTCAATCGCCGTGACGAACTGGGTCTCCAGCGAGCCTGCGGTCAGAAAGACGTGCCGCGGTCGGAATTCGCCCGATGCCTTCAGTGATTCCTGGACCCAGTCCGGTCCGACCGTCCAGCCACGACCGGCGGTGCCGTCCACCCAGACGGCCGGGCTCAGCCCGCCGAGCCACGCGAACTGTTCCAGACTCCGCAGTCCGACCGCCAACGCCTGCCGGCCACCCATCGACAGTCCGGCGAGCGCACGGTTGTCCCGGTCGGCCTTCGTGCGATACAGCCCGTCCACGAGCGGTACGACGTCGCGCAGCAGCACGTCGCCGAAGCCGTCGATGACCTGCTGGATCCGCTCGGGTGAGGGTGGTGTGCCCGGCTCCGCCGGCGGTGCCGGATATCCCGAGCCCATCACGATCAGCATGGGCTCGGCGGCCGACGCGGCGAGCAGGTTGTCCAGAATGACTCCGGCCCGACCCTGCCGGCTCCAGCTTGTCTCGTCCTCGCCCGAACCGTGCTGCAGATACAGCGCGGGGTACCGGCGCGAGGAAGCGGCGTCGTACCCCGGCGGCGTGTAAATCAGCAATTGCCGCCAGTCGCCGGTGACGGTCGAGTGGTACCACCGGCTGCGTACGTCGCCGTGCGGCACGTCACGGAATTCGGCCTCGGTATTTCCCGGCTCGGGGATTTCCACCCCGCTCGCCGCCAGGCCGTACCCGCTGAATGCCTGGCTGCCCGGGTCGTTCACCAGCAACCCGTCGATCTGCAGCCGGTAGTAATGGAATCCGGGCCCGGGAGCGTCGATCGCGCCGGTCCAGAAGCCGTCCGCGTCGCGCGCGAATTCCACCGGCTCGGTGCCGAGGCTGTCCCCGGGTGCCGGCAATCGTACGGATTTGGCGTCCGGTGCGTGGAAGCGGAACACCAGCCGGCCGGATTCCAACCGCGGAAATCGCGCGCCCGGCACATTCGACGATAATGGCTGACCTGTTTCGGACACGTTGTTGCCCCTCGATAGCGCCGCCCCATTTCCTGGGAACCTTACCGACGGCGCCGGGCCGCGTCAGCCGCTCGGATCGAACCGCGCGATCTCCCGCATCGCCGCCGCGCAATGCTCGAGCGCTGCCTCGAAGGCGGCCTTGCCCTGCTCGGCGGTGGCGCCGCGCGGATCGCCCACCACGCCGCCGGTGCCGAAATCGTCGCTGAGCCAACCGAAACTGACCGACTTGCCGAATCCGACGTGTTCGTACCGGGTGAGCTGGTCGGGCACGGAACGGACGGCCAGCTCCATCTTCACCAGGTCCGGGCGCAGGTGCAGCATCATGGACGTCTCGCCGCGGCCACCGTGCACCCCCATGCCGAGCTCGCCGAAATCGCCGTCCACAGTGGACTTCCCGCCCTGGTCGACGGGCCGCCCGGGGTGCATGACGAACGTCCGCAGGCCGAACCGGCGCCGCAACTCCCGGCTCGCCACCTGCAGCAGCGCCGAGTTGCCGCCGTGGGCGTTGAGGAACACCAGCCGCCGCACCGGACTGGTGGCGAGTGAATTGCCGAGGTCGACGAGAATGCGCATAACGGTGTCCCAGGACAACCACATCGTCCCGGAGGCCCAGGCGTGCTCGTCGGATTTGGTGTACGCCAGCGGTGGCAGCAACCATGCGTCCGTCTCGACGCCGACCTTCTCGACCAGCGCGGTGGCAAACGTGTCCGCGATGGTGAGGTCGGTGGACAGCGGCAGATGTGGGCCGTGGTGTTCGACCGCGCCCAGGGGCAGCACGGCCACCGAATCCGCCCTCAGTCGCTGGGCCGACTCCGGGCCGGACAGGTCGATGAAGCGCTGGACCATGCGGTTCTCCTTCTCAGGCCTCGACGGTGGCCGGCAGCTTGCCGGGATTGAGCAGGTGCAGCGGATCCATCTCGTCGAGCACCGCCTGCACCCGGTCCAGCCGCCGTTCCAGAATCCAGGTGTGCGGGCTGTGAATCGAGATCCCCATGGCTTCCAGCTCGGTCATGCCGGCATACACCTGCTCCGGCGATTCGTATCGGGCCATCAGCATTCCACCGACCCGGCCGGTGAATTGTTCCAGGTGAAAGAGCGTGTCGGGATAGACCGAGCGCACCCGGTCGGGATCGGTCTGCAACAGGTCGCCGCCCACCTCGAGATGGAAATAGTCCGGCAGTTTCTTCTGCAGATGGAACGTCGAGTGGTTGTACGAGAGCGAGGTGAGCCGATCGGCACCGTTGGCTCCGGTGCGCGCGGCGAGCACCTCACCGCCCAGCGCGCCGACAATTCGCCGCGCGTCGTCGGTCGACTCGGCCCGGATGATGGCCCGCACGCTGATCCGGTGCGGGTCGATCGCCGGGTCCGCCGGCAGGAGCGCGGCCACGGCCGCCTCGTCGAACGAGATCAGCCGGGGCGTCAGGTCCATCGCGCACAGCTCGCGCATGACTGCGGTCGCCGCGGTGTATTCGTCCCAGGCCGTATAAAGCCCGACCCAATCGTGGGCCGGGGCGATGGCGACGGTGGCTCGGGAAATGATCCCGGTGGTGCCGTACGCATGCACGAACGGCACCGTCCCGTCGCCGCTGACCGTCACCATGCGGCCGGTGCCGTCGCACGGCGCGACATCGAGCGCATGCACGAACCCGTCGGCATTGCTGCCGTAGGTGATCGAGCCGGTGCCGCCGCTGCCGCCGGCCAGAAATCCACCCAGCGTCGAGCCTTTTGTCGACGGATAGATCGTCAGCTCCTGCCCGCTTGCGTGCACCGCGGCGTCGAGGTCGCGCATCCGCACTCCGGCCTCGGCGCGTACCCAGCCGTCGCCGGTCTCGAGCACCGCCCGGCACGCGCTGACATCGAGCAACAGCCCGCCGTGCAACGGGATTGCCTGGCCGTAATTGCCCAGGCCGGTGCCGCGTGGCGTGACCGGGATCCGCAGTTCGTACGCGTGCCGCAGGATGACCGGGATCTCCTCGGCGCCGGTCGGGGTGGCGATGAGATCGGCCCGCCCGGCCGGCAGCCGTTCGGTCAGGATCGGCGACATGTGTGCCCAGTCGACCGACAGCCGTTCCAGCCGGGCTGGATCGGTCGACACCGCGGACGGTCCGAGGTCGCGTTCGAGTCGGACCCGGAGCTCGGCGGTGAGCTCCACGCCGACGGATGGCAACAGGTCGTCCGGTATCGGTCTGCTCGGGGTCATGATGCTCCGCTCAGTCCAGCTTGGTGTGCGTGTCGATGAAGCGGTCGGTGGCGATATCGGCTGCGGTCAGCCCGCTTTTCACCTTGGCGCCGCCCTTCTTGAGAATCGGACCGAACGTGTTGATGGCGGACTGCACCCGCTTCAGATCCATCCCACCCAGGGCACCGCTGGCGTCGTCGGTCACGATGCCGAGCTGTTTCATCGTGCTGGCAGCATAGTTGGCCACGCCGGTCGAGTACGTCCAGCCGTCGTTGAATTTCTCGACCGCGGTGGTGATGAGGTTGTTGGTCGGGCCGGGGTTGTTGAGGTAGTCGATCTGCGCCTGCTGCAGGATCGGCACCAGTTTCTTCAGACACGGTGCCAACGACGACAGCTCACCGGTGCGCACCGACAGCGCCTCAGGATAGATGTTGTACCCGACGTCGGCGAGCAGCTGGTATTTCACCGGCTTGTCCCACTGCTTGATCTCGTGTTGGTAGATGTAGGGCTCCGCCGTGGCAAATCCCTGCTGGACGATCTTCGGATCGGTGACGAACCGGCTCGGTGCGCCGGTGTAGCCCTGGTCGATCTGCTTCGGCTTGATCAGGCCCTTCTCCTCCAGCAGTGACGCGTAGTCGACGCCCTTGGACACCAGCACCGTGGAGCCGGATTTCCCGGCGTCGGCGATGCTGTTCCAGGATGGGTGGGATTTCGGGTCCCACATCAGCATCTGCGGGCTCTTGTCGAGCTGTGATACGACCGCGGTGACCGGCTGGGTGACCGAGCTGCCGATGGCACCGTCCGTACTGACCGCGCCCAGGGTGATCGACTTGTCGATGTACATCTCGGCGGTCACGCCCTGGAATCCGATCGCGGAGCCGCCGGCCCGGACCTGGATCTTGACCCCGGTGTCCTTGCCGCCGATCACCAGTGGACCGGTGACCCGCTTCTTGTTCGCATCGATGGTGTAGCCGCGACCGATCAGCGAATACACACCGGAATGCTCGGCCTCCGGCTCCCAGTCCTGCTGCACCACGACGGTCGACGGGCAGACCCCGGCCAGTTTGTCAGCGCCGGTGGCCGCCACGTTACTGGTCGCTCCGCCCTGACTGGCGGCGGGTTTCTTCGATGAATCGGTGCAGGCGGCGAGGGCGGGCACCAGCAGTGCCGTCAGCACGATCGCGGTTGTACGGGCGCGTTTCATGGCAACTCCCGGCAGTTCGTTGGAAGGATCAGTTGTCGCGCGATCGGTTCTGCGCACCGGAGTACCAGGAGCCGACGGCAAGTTTGGACAGGACGGTGAATACGGCGAAGACGGCGATTCCGAATAACGACGAGAGGATGATGGCGGCGAAAAGGTCGGGTGACTGGACCCGCAGCAGGTAGGTATTGAGGAGTGTGCCGAGCCCTGGTTTCCCCTGGGTGAAGAAGAAGTCACCGACGATCGCACCGATCACCGACAGACCCGAGGAAATGCGCAGTCCGGCGAAGATCGACGGCAGCGCGGCCGGCAACTGGAGTTTCGTCAAGCGCTGCCAGCGCGACGCCCGGTTGAGGGTGAGCAGATCATGCGCGCCCCGATCCGCGCTGTGGATGCCGAAGAGCGTGTTAGCGATCATCGGGAAGATCGCGATGATCACGACCACGATCACCCGGGCCTTGAATCCGTACTGGAACCACAAGCCGATCAGCGGAACGATGGCGAGGATCGGCACCGTCTGTAGCACCACCGCGAATGGATAGAGGCTGCGCTCCAGCCAGCTGCCGAGGCTCATCAGGGTCGCGGCGAGCACACCGAGCACCGACGCGATCACCAGACCGGTCATCGAGACCTCGATGTCCAGCAGCAGCGCGGTCAGCATCGGGTGCAGGTGCGCCCAGTCGAGAATCGAGGTGGTCAGCACCTCCTGCGGCGGCGGGACCAGGATCTCCCTGCGGTCCGGCGTGAGGATCAGGTAACTCACGATGAGCCAGGCCGCCAGCACCCCGACCAGGGCGGCGATGATGGGCAGTACGGAGGCGAGCCGCGAAATGATCCGGCGGCGCGAGCCGGGCGTGCCTGTTGTCGCCACCGGTTCCGCCGCGACCCGGGTGATCGTGGTCGTGGGATCCAGCGTCTCGTTGATGCTCACGCGTGGCCCTCCAGGAGCGCGGCGGAAACCTCACCGGCGAGCCGGCCGAATTCCGCCTCATAGCGGATCTCCGGCCGGCGTGGGTAGGCGAACGGCACGGTGACCTCGTGCAGGATCCGACCGGGACGCGCGGACATGACCACGACCCGGTTGGAGAGGTAAACAGCCTCGGAGACCGAGTGCGTGATGAACAGCGCGCTGAACGACGACGTGTGCAGCAGTCGCTGCAGCTCCTCCTGCATACGCAGCCGGGTGATCTCGTCCAGCGCGCCGAACGGCTCGTCGAACAGAAAGATATCCGGCTCCAGGACGAGCGCCCGGGCCATCGACACCCGCATTCGCATTCCGCCGGAGAGCTGGGCCGGAAGCTGTTTTTCGAAACCGGTCAGCCCGACCGTCGTCAGCGCGGCGAGAGCCTTCTCCCGGCGTACCGCCTTGGGTAGCCGGTGCAGCTCTCCCACCAATTCCACATTGGACAGTGCGCTTCGCCACGGCAGCAGGGTCGGGTCCTGAAATACATAGGAGATGCGGTCGGAATGCAACGTGATCTCGCCGGCACTGGGCCGGGACAGACCCGAGGCCAGGCGCAGCAACGTGCTCTTTCCACAACCGGACGGGCCGACGACACTGACACATTCGCCCGCGGCGACAGTCAGATCAACCCCTTCCAGGGCGACCGTCCCGGTGTCGAACTGCTTGCCGATACCGGTGAACCGCATTGCGGCGATATCTGTCAGCATGCACGCCTCCCTTTCGGCTGCGGTCGTTCTCATTGGACTGTCGCCGGTGCGGGCGCCCCGACAGCGCTGTCGTTGGTTACGGTCGTGCGGCTGACCAGCCGGCCCCGGTAGAGCACGATCCGATCGTCACCGGGGCCGGCGAGTGCGTCGGCCAGCGTCGGTGCCCGGACGGCCATGAGATCGGCGCGCTGGCCGATCACCGTGCCGGCCGGCGGCAATCGGAGGATCCGGCGCGCGCCGGCGGTCACCGCGTGCAAAGCCTGATCCGCATCGAGATGACCGGCCGTGATGAGCAGCGAGGTCGTCTCGAACGGATCGGCCCGGCCCATCGGATTGAACGGATCCCGGACGTTGTCGCCGCCGGCGGCGACGGTGACGCCAGCGTCGAGCAGTGCTCGCAATGCGGGGAGACCGCGCGGCGTCCGTACCGGTTCAGCGCGCGCCTGCAGGTACAGATTCGTAATCGGCAGGGTGATGATTCCGAGGCCGACCCGGTGGATTTCCGCTGCCAGTGCTGCAATTTCGGCCGGGCTCAGCGAGCCGAGGCTCACGCAGTGGCTCGCCGCGGCCCGCCCGCCGAGGCCGCGCCGGTCGACCTCGCGCAGAAACGGCTCGATGGACAATACGTCGGCGCCGAGTTGCTCGTCGGTGTGCAGGTCGACCGGCAGGTTGAGGCGGTCGGCCAGATCGAGCAACCGAACGACCTCCGCCGCCGGGTCCGGCGTGAGGTGCGGGCATCCGCCGACGACGTCCACGCCGAGGTGCAGCGCGTCGATCAGTTGCGGGGTCGGATTGCCGGCGGACGCCAGCAGCGCGACCTGGATGTCCATCACGTCGCGCAGTTCGTCGCGCAGCCCCAGCACCGCGGTGATCCCGCGCATCGGGTCCGGGCCGGGGAGCAGGTCGACGTGCGTACGCACCGCGGTGATCCCGTGGCGGAGGTAGCAATCGAAGGCCCGCCGGGCTCGGGCGTACACGTCTGCCTCAGTCATTTCCCCGGAATATCCGTGCCAGGAGTCGATGGCTGCACCAAGATCCCCGTACACCTGATCGACCTGGGACCAGCTGAATGCCTTGTCCACGTGGGCATGCGGCTCGACACCGGACGGCAGCAGCAACCAGCCGGGCAGGTGCAGGTGGTCGGCCGCGGTGGCACCGGTTATCGCGGGATCCGCGAGGCGCAGCTCCGTGATCACGCCATCGACCAGCCGCACGTCACAGACGACCTCGCTGGCGAGTCGAATGCCCGTGATCCGGTGAATGTCGGTGCCCATCGGTGTCACGGCGGTCCTCCGGACGGAACCGGCGAGAAGATCGCGAAGCCGTCGAAATCGTGCCGGCAGACCGGATTCCCGAAAGGGTCGGCCGATCGTACGGGCCTTGTGCTGCCGTCGCGGACAGCGGCAAACGCTGCTGCGGCATCGGCGACGGCACTGCCTGGAAGGAGGTGACGCAGATTGTGCGCCACCAGGGCCCGCCGTACCGGAAGTGCGGTCAACCGCTCGAGGGAGCGGGCGAACGTCTCGATCTCGCTTTCCGGGAAATGCGCCCAGAAGGCGGCGGCGAGCACGGTGTCGCCAGCGAGCAGTGAGCCGGTTGTCTCGTCCCACAGGCATATCCCATCCGGCGAATGGCCAGGGGTATGCAGCACCTCGAGGGTGCGGCCGCCGAGCTCGATGCGCTCTCCGTCGCCGAGCGCCCGGGTGGGCCGGACCGCGGGGATCCGCCAACTGTCGAGATCGGGCAGCGGACGGACTCGCTGACCGTCGGTGAGCAGGAAGAACGTCGTGGCATCCAGCGCGGCATATCGCGCGAAGTCGTCCGTCATCTTCCCGGCGACCGTCGCGTATTCCGCGAGCCATTGCGCCGGCGCCGCGTCGTGCAGCTCGACACCGGCCTCATGCACGGCGATTTCGATGCCGGCGGCGGCCAGCTCGGCATTTCCACCGCGGTGGTCGAAATGATGGTGTGAATTCACCGCCACCAGCGGCAGGTCCGTCACCGACCGCACAGCGTCCAGGATCCGGTCGATGCCCATTCCGGAGTCGAAGAGCAGGGCCCGATCCGTGCCCAGTACAAGGAAGCTGTTGACATGGCCGGGCTCGGACACGACAAAGACGTCGTGACCGACCGGTCGGACCACAAACCAGTCCGACCGCATCCTCCGCGGAGCGGGTGGGTGAGCTAGTTTTGATGTCATCAACATCGAGGCTAGAAAGTGTTTGTTTCCACGACGTGACAGTCAGGGGTTGAAATTGTGGCAGGGCGCGGCGGATCGCGACCAAAGGCGGGCCGAGACCAATTGTCTGCCGCCGCCCGCATGGGCGAGGCAATCCGTGGCCTCCGGCACGCACACGGGCTGACGCTCGTACAGCTGGCTGAACGCACCGGGTTGTCGCATTCGTTTCTCAGCCAGATCGAGCGTGGTCTGGCGGCGCCGAGCATGAAGTCGCTCTTCGGTATCGCGTCGGCACTGGGTACGACACAGGATCGGCTCATGGTCACAGCGGCCAACCCGGCCGGTGGCGGTCCGGCGGTCGCGTTGCTGCGGGCCGGCGACGGCATCCGGCTCAGTTCGTCCGATGACGCGCTCCCGAACGGCAGCCTCGCGCGGCAGTTGATCGCGGAGCCGGGCGTGTACTACCCGACGGAGTTCGTCGGGCTGAGCCGTCAGTTCGGCGAATTCTGGTTCGAGCACGACGGCACAGAATTCGTCTACGTGGCTACGGGAACCATCGAGGTCGAGTTGGGTGACGGCACCATCCACACGCTGGGGCCGGCGGACAGTCTCAAGTACGACGGGCACATTCCGCATCGCTGGCGGGCCAAGGGATCCGCCGCGACCCGGGTGCTGATGGTGCACACCGGAGCGCACGGCGAGAACGACGCGCGCTAGCGATACTTTGTTGACCCGAGCGCGGCCTCGTCCACGTCGTCCCACAGCGCTGGCGGCCCTGCGGCGACCAGTTCGGCGAAACCGCCTGGCAGGGCGCCGTCATCGTCGGCCATGATCGTGACCGTGTACATCCGCTCGCTGATCGACGTGTTCTCGATCCGGTGCACCGATCCGGCGGGCAGTATCAGCACGTCACCCGGCCCGACGTCGACCGAATGCTCATCGCTGTAAGCAATTCCGTGACCGGACAGGAAGACGAAGATCTCGACGGAATCAGGATGGGAATTGTCTGGTTGCGCGCCGCCCGGCTCCCATACCTCGAAGAACACACTGGTGGGGGTGCCGTCGGCCGGACCGGCCAGACAGGCCAACTTCACCGTCTCCACCGGCGGGATCAGGTGCGGTGTCAGGTCGTCGAGATGGCGCAGTACGGGTGGGATGCTCACGAGTCGGCCTCCTTCAGCGCGTCGAGCAGCTCCGGCGTCGTGGTGGTGAAACCGAAGCACTGCCGGGTGTTGTAGACGGTGGCGTCATGGCAGAAACCGGGTGAGGTGGTGGCTGAGGCGTCGGTCAACAGGACGACGTCGTAACCGAGGCACGCTGCGTCGATGAGCGTGGCGTACACGCACTGGTCGGAATTGACACCGGCGAAAAGCACGGCGTCCACCCGCAGATTGCGCAGCACGCTGTCCAGCGGGGTGTCCCAGAATCCGCTCATTCGGTATTTGTCGATCTGGATGTCGTCCGGCCCGATGGTCAACCCGGTGACCGGTGCAGCGCCCCAACTGTCCTTGAGCAACACCCTGGATTCCTTGCCGGGCAGGAGATATCCGATACCCTCGCCGGCGCCGGTCGGGTCGTAGACGTGTGCGACGCCCGGTGGGATATTGGCCTGATCGACGCGGTTCCCCCAGTTGAGCCAGATCACCGGAATGCCCGCGCGCCTGGCTGCGGGGACGAGCCGCGCGGTCGATTCGACGGCGGGTGCGAGGCCGGAGACGTCGACACCGATGCCGTCCAGCCAGCCGCCCGGCGTGCAGAAATCGTTCTGCAGGTCGACAACGACCAGCGCGGTACGGGTGATGTCGAGTTGGATCGACGTCGGTTCGGCCGGCACGATGGCCGGCCGCGGCGGCAGGTGCGGGCGGCCGAGGTCGATCAGCGCCGGCTGGCCGTTGTCGCCGGGCGAACCGGTCGGCTGCCAACGATTGCGGTGCCGCAGCGGTGCGAGCCGGTCGAGGCTCATCGGTCCGACCGTTCAGCCAGTCGCAGCAGGCCGCGGTCGGTGCCGGGGGCGGTGATCAGGCACAACCCCGCCGGGCCGTCGGTGCCGCGCAGCAGCGGAAGGGACACGGCCGGTGCTCCGCAGAGCCCGGCCAGGCAGGTCATCCGCAACGTGGCGCCGCGGGCCGTCTCGATCTCCGATGCGGTCGCCGTCCGGGCCAGTGCCGGCCCGGAAGCCGTTGGAATGGCCAGCACGCTGTCCGCCAGCCATCGGGTCAGCTCCTGTCGCGCCTCGATGACGACGTCGCGGGCGGCGAGCACGTCCTGGCTGCTGATCCCGGCCGCCTGGGCGAACCGGCCGGCGACGTCGGCACCCAATGCGCCGGGATGGGCGGTGATCCAGCTGCCGTGTGCCTGCCAGGCTTCCCAGCCCTGCACGGTACGAAATGCGGTGAACCAGCGTTCGAGCCGTTCGGCCGGCAGGACGATCTCCTCGCAGACCGGCAGCTTTCCGTCCGAGGTAAAGCGATCCACGGTGGCGCCGAATTCCGATCGCACATCGGGGCGGGCCAGCGCCTCGACCGTCGGCAGCCGCAGGGTCCGCCGCGCGGTCAGCGTCGAATCCGGCAACAGAACCGCCGCCACCGCCGCGGAGGTGGCGACATCCCGGGTGAGCCAGCCGACCGTGTCAAAGGACGGAGCCAGCGGCAGGACCCCTGTCGTCGGAATCGCGCCGTGCGAGGTGCGCAGACCCACCAAGCCCTGGTAGGACGCCGGCACCCGGACGGAGCCGCCGGTGTCCGTGCCCAGACCGATCGGCACGTGTCGCAGCGCGACCGCGCTCGCCGGGCCGCTCGACGAGCCACCGCTTATTCCGCCGGGCGCAGCCGGATTCGGTGGCGTTCCATAGTGGACATTCGTACCGGCGAGGCTGTAGGCGAATTCGTCGGTGCGGGCTATTCCGACAACGTGCGCTCCGGCTCCGAGCAGGGCACTCACGGCTGGGGCGGACTCCGCTTCGGGTGCCTGCTCGGCCAGCCAGGCCGGCACACCGGCGCCGATCCGTTCACCGGCCACCGCGAACAGGTCCTTCACCGCGATTCCGAGACCGTCGAGCGGACCCGATTCCGCCGCCGGCACCAGCGGATCGCCGAGCGTCCGCCAGATCGTGCGGTCGAATGCCGCGGCCGGCGCCGGCATCCCGACGTGGGCCGCCGTGACCAGCCACTGCCCGTTGAAACGGCGCCACAGCTGGGTTTGCAACCCCCTCGCGGCACCGTCCCGGGTGGCCGCCAGCACCAGCGCCGCATCCTCTCCGACCGTCCGCACCTGCAGTTCGACGACCCGGCGGGTCGGGATCTTGGCGCGACCGGAGCGAAATCCCGCGATCGCCTCGTGGCCGAGCAACAACGTGGTGCCGTCCCCGCGCAGGGTGTCCGGTCCCGGTGCGAACAATGCGTCGAGCGTCTCCCGGTCGTTGCTCAACAACGCGGCGTCGTAGCGCCAGAAGGCGTCCAACAGCCCGTCGGGCAACGGATCGGGGGAGCTGACCGTCACCATGCCGGCACGCCGACAGCGGTGAAGTCGGAGAGTCGGATCCGCGCGTGCACGCCTTTCACACCGTCCACCACCTGGGAGATGTCAAAGTCCGTGGCCGCGCTGAGATAGGCGTAGGCCAGGTGCGGGTCCATGCCGAATGCCGAGGACAGCAGTTCGACGGCGTTCCGGCCGCATTTGGCCACCGCCTCATCCAGATCGGCGTCCAGGCCCGTGGGGACGAGGAAGTCCGGCGTGCGCACGATCGGGCCACGGGTGGCGCCAAAGAGTTCGGCAGCGCGGGATGCGGGCAGCACGTCGAGGGTGAGCGTGGCCTGCAGCGGCGCCTCGAGCGCGGTCAGCGCGATCTCGCCGTTCCCCTGGGCGAAATGCGGATCGCCGGCGTAGAAGCCGGCTTCGGCCACCTGCACCGGGAGATAGAGCGTGCTTCCGGTACGCAACAGCGGAATGTCGAGGTTGCCGCCGTGCTCACCCGGCGGGGTCGAATGAAGCCGCTCACCGCCCGGTGTCGCCAACCCCATCACGCCGAGGAACGGCCCGAGGGGAAAGCGCACCAGCCCGCTCGCCGCGCCTTCCGTGAGCGGGAGGACGGCGCGCGCGGAGTCGACGCCGTTCTCCAGACCGGCGACGGTGCAGAAGACACTCGTCACCGGTCCGGATTCGGGAAACTGCCCGGGCAGCAGGCCTTTCCCGTGTCGGCTCGAGATCAGTCCGTACGCGGCCCGTGGAGTCAGCTCGTCCACCCGGACCGCAAGATAATCGCCGGGCAGCGCACTGCGCACCGCGATCGGACCGGTCACGACGTGCGGCCCGTCGGCCGGGCGGTGTATGCCAGCCGCGGCGATCTCCCGGGCATCGTCCAGCACGTGTCGCGGCGCGACGCCGTGCCGACCGAAGAATGCGACCGGATCCCGTCCCTGGTCCTCCAGGATGCCCTCGTGACTCACCGTGTCGATAGTGACCTGATCGCCAGGATTGACCGTGAGCACGGGATCGTCGGCAGCGCAGGGCAATCGGCCCCACATCGTCGTGGACACCGTCGCTTCGACGTGCGGGCGCACCGCGGTGGTCATCGATGCTCCGACAATTCGGCACTGACACTGGTGGACCGGCGAACGATGTCGAAGCCGCGCACCACTGCTCCCACCGTCCTGGTCTGACCAACTGACGATCCGATGGAAGCACAGTTCTCAACCGGCGGCGGGGTTGGGCGCCAACGTTTACCGGCGGAAAAGCAATGGAAACACGAGGTCAGGCAACCGAGATGCGGTCGTACCGGCTGCGCTCCCGTTGCAGTTCGTGGTCGAGGGCCCGCAGCGCGAGATCGCTCCGCACCCCGGCGTACGCCGGATCGTCGTACCGGTTGACCACCTCGCCCGGATCCTCGGCCAGGTCGAACAGATCGCCCCACGGTTGCCCGCGGTAGACGGTCAGCTTGTGCCGTTGGTCGATATAGGTGCGCAGGTGTACGGCGGTGGGCTGGTGCCGATTCTCGACGACCACATGATCCCGCGCTGGCTCGGCGCTTCCGGTCCAGACGGGCAGTTGGTCGACGCCCTGCATCGCCGTCGGGATCGGCAGCCCCGCCGCGGCCAGCATGGTCGGGGCCAGATCCACCAGGCTCTGCATGGAGTCGGTCGTCAGTCCGGCGGGCACCCGTCCCGGCCAGCGGACGTGCAGCGGCACCCGGAGCAGGTCCTCGTAATGGAACGCGCCTTTTGCCGTCAGGCCGTGATGACCCAGGTAGTGCCCATGGTCGGTGGTGAAGATGACCACCGTGTTGTCGGCGATACCGAGCTCGTCGACGCGCCGGAGAATGCGCGCGACCTGGTCGTCGACGAGGGTGATCATGCCGTAATAGACCGCGATGTCGCGCCGGAGCTGCTCCTCGGTGGTGCGGTGGTCGATGAATCCGTGATTGGAATGTGGCGTTTCCTGCCAGCGGGAGAAATCGGGATTGTCCCGCTGGGTCAGCGCGAACCACGGCGCCATCCGTTCGAGCTCGCCGGGTGTCAGGCGGCCCGGTTCGACGTCGGCCGGGTCGTACATGGAGGCGTACGGCTCGGGCACGAGATAGGGCGGGTGCGGATCGTGGAAGCTGGCCCAGGTGAAGAATGGACGGTCGGCCGTGACCGCGGCGTCGATCGCGGCGATCGACCGCTCGGCGGTCCAGGTGCTGTAGTGCATCTCGACCGGCAGCTCCCACCGGTGCCGGCGATCCGGCTCGCCGGGCTCGGCCGGCCACCGGCGGAAATGCTCCCGCCAGTCCGTGAATCCGTGCTCTTCCATCCAGATCGCGTAATGCTGGCCGACGTGTGCCTCGTCGGCGTGATTACGGGTCAGCTCGACATGGTTGAAACCGTAATAGGGGCCGGTGAAATCACGCCAGTAGTCGAGGTCACGCAGAATGGGTTGGCATTCGATCGAGGTCTGGTCGGGGCGTGACGCGAGGGGCTGGAAATGCGCCTTACCCAGCAGTGAGGTCGCGTAGCCGGCCTGCCCGAGCAGGTCGCCGACGGTCTGCTCCGCCTCGTCGAGCTTGGTGCCGATCGTCCAGCAGCCGTGCGAGGAAGGGTATTTCCCGGTGATGATCGAGGACCGGGACGGGGAACACAACGGGTTGGTGCAGTAGGCCCGGTCGAACCGGGCGCCGTCCCGGGCGATGCTGTCGATCGCCGGGGTCCGCACCAGCGGGGTGTGCATTCCCAGCGCCTGATAATGCTGCTGGTCGGTGCTGATCAACAGGATGTTCGGCTGCTCATTGGGCACGTTCGCAGACTCTACCTCAGCGTGAATTTCGGGTTTCCGAACAGCGGGCGATACGCCGCGTATGTCGCGTTCGGTCGAGACCGCTGGCCTGCAGCCCCGAAGATGAGGGAGAATAGATGTATGACTGAGCGCAAGCCGGCCGGAATGAATTTTGAGTCGTGGATCGACAAGCAGATCCGCGAGGCGACGGAGCGCGGAGAGTTCGACAATCTGCCGGGCGCCGGCAAGCCGATTCCCGGGCTGGGTAAGCGGCGTGACGAAATGTGGTGGGTCCGGGACAAGATGCGCCGGGAGCGGCTCACCTTCACCCATCCGACCTTCGCGCTGCGCAAGGCCGCCGAGGTGGCCCGGGCCGAGGCGATGGCGGCCACCTCGGAGCGTGCGGTGCGGGACATCGTGGCGGAGATCAACAAGCAGATCGTCGAGGCGATCAGGCGACCGTCCTCGGGGCCACCGCTGAATCTGATGCCGTTCGATGTCGAGCGCATTCTCCAGGAGTGGCGCGAGCAGCACACCGACAAGCCCTAGCCGTGCGCTGGACCGTGCACGGCCGCCGCACGATGTACGAAAGCGCCTGGGTCGACGTCCATCTTGACGATGTGGAGGTGCCCGGCGGCGACCGGTTCGAGCATCACGTGCTGGATATGCCGCGCGGCTCGGTCGGCGCGGTGGTGGTCGACGACCGCGATCGCACCCTGCTGCTGCACCGGCACCGGTTCATCACCGACAAGTGGGGCTGGGAGGTGCCGGCCGGCTGGATCGACCCGGGCGAGGTGCCCGAGACGGCGGTCCGCCGCGAGATCGAAGAGGAGACCGGCTGGTGCCCGGGTCGGATCGACCCGATGATCGGATATAACCCGCTGGCCGGGATTTCGACGCTGCATTTCTCGACGTTCGTGGCGCGCGACGCAAAATACCTCGGCCCGCCCGCCGATGCGGCCGAATCGGACACGGTGCAGTGGATACCGCTGGCGGATGTGCCGGGATTGGCCGCAGCCGGACAGATCCCGGACGGCCCCTCGCTGTTGATGTTGTCCTACTACCTGGGAATCCACCGGTCGCAAGGCGACGATGGATGAGTCGTGGGCCCACGAACTCCTGCGTGCGGAGCGTGCCGCGACGTTGGAGCGCATTCGCTCGATGAGCGGCGATTTCGACGGAATCGTCGCTGCCTCCGCGGATACGAATGCCGACGACGAACATGATCCGGAGGGCCCGACGATCGCGTTCGAACGCGCGCAGGTCGCCGCACTGCTGGCTCAGGCCAGGGCCTATCTCGATGACATCGACGTGGCCGCGGCCCGGCTTGCTGACGGCACGTACCCGGTGTGCGAGCGGTGCGGCGAGCCGATCGGGACAGAGCGCCTGGCGGCCCGTCCCGCGGTTCGTACCTGCGTCCGCTGCGCCGCCTCGGCCCACCGGACCTGATCACGGCCGCCAATGCCCCAATGTGGCATTGGGGTGACTAGATTGCCCCAACGTCACATTGGCGCAGAACGGGAGCGAGGCCCTGGCTCCGTGTGAGCGGGTCCGCTAGCTGACCCTGGTTGTCAGACATGTGCGCATGACATACTGCGCTGGATGGTCCGACGAAAGGGTCTCGGATGCGGATCGGTGGGTTCCGCGGCGTTGTCAATGCGTCGATATTGTTTACCGAATTGCCACTGTTGCAGCGGTTTGCGGCGGCCCAGGCGGCGGGATTCGAGGCGGTTGAGCTGTGGTGGCCGTTCGCTGAGGCGGTGCCGGCCGCCAACCAGGTGACCGCTCTGCTCGACGCGCTGGAGTCGGCCGGGCTGAGCCTGGTGAGCCTGAACCTCTTTGCCGGCGACATGGCCAGCGGTGACCGGGGCATTCTTTCGCTGCCGGATTCGGCCGCCGACGTCCGCGGCAATGTTGAGGTGGTGGTCGACATCGCCCGCCGAACGGGCTGTCGACACTTCAACGCCTTGTACGGCCAGCGGCTGGAGAACGTGTCGCCTGGGGTGCAGGGCGACACCGCCGTGGCCAACCTGAGTTACGCGGCGAAGGCGGTCGGTGCGGTCGGCGGGACGCTGCTGATCGAGTCACTCACCGATGGCGAGAACGGCGCATATCCGCTGCGTACAGCGGACGACGCGGTCGCGGTCATCGACCGGGTCGCACAGGCGGACGGCGGCGAGAATCTACGGCTGCTGCTGGACACCTATCACCTCATCAACAACGGCGACGATCTCAGCGCGGTCATCGAGCGACATGGTGACCGGATCGGACACGTCCAGGTTGCCGACTCTCCCGGCCGGGGACAACCGGGCACCGGATCGATCGACTTCGAGCGTGTTTTCGCCGAATTGGCGCGGCATGGCTATTCCGGGCTGGTCTCGTGCGAATACCGACCCGTCGGACCGAGTGGATCCAGCTTCGGCTGGATCAGGGAAGCAGAGCGAGAATGAACCCCACCAAAACCCAGATGGTCGGCTTTATCGGCCTCGGCATCATGGGTGGTCCGATGGCCGGCAACCTGGTCGCGGCCGGTTACGACGTCGTCGGTTACAACCGCAGCCCCGCCAAGGTTCGCGCGCTCGTGGAGCGCGGCGGCCGCGCGGCGGGCAGCGTCGCCGACGCGGTCGAGGGCGCCGACGTCGTGATCACGATGTTGCCGGATTCACCCGACGTGGAGTCCGTGGTGCTGGGCGAGAACGGTGCGTTCAGCGTCGCGAAGAGCGGTGTTCTGTTCATCGATATGAGCACGATCCGACCGGACGTTTCGCGCCGCATTGCCGACGCGGGCACCGAGTCCGGGATCCGGGTGCTCGACGCCCCGGTCAGCGGTGGCGAGCAGGGCGCGATCGAGGGCACGTTGTCGATCATGGTCGGTGGCGGCGCCGAGGACGTGGCCGCCGCCCGGCCGTTGCTGGACGTCCTTGGCGCAACCGTCGTGCATGTCGGCCCGGCCGGGGCCGGGCAGACGGTCAAGGCGGCCAACCAGCTCATCGTCGCCGGAAACCTCGAACTCATCGCCGAGGCGATTGTCTTCCTGGAGGCGTCCGGGGTCGACGCCGGCCCGGCCCTGGAGGTGATCGGCGGCGGCCTCGCCGGCAGCACGGCGCTGGCCCGCAAGGGCGACAGCATGCTGGCCCGGAATTTCCAGCCCGGATTCCGGCTCGACCTGCACCACAAGGATCTCGGCATCGCGCAGGCCGCAGCGCGGGAGGCCGGAGTCGCGCTGCCGCTGGGATCGGCGGTGAGCCAGCTTGTCGGCGCGCTGCGGGCGCAGGGGCGGGGAAACCTGGATCATTCTGCTCTGCTCGGCCTCGTCGAGCAGTTGTCCGGCCGCGCCAACGGCTGACCTTGGAGCGCCGATGAATGAGACGTTACGTCCGGTGTCGATCGTCGATGCCGTCTGCGACGCGATCCGGGAACGCATCCTCACCGGCCAACTGGGTCCGGCCGAGGTGTTGTACGAACAGGCGACCGCCGAGCTGTACGGCGTCGCGCGTCCCACCGCGAAAGCGGCGATCGACCGGTTGGTGCACGCCGGCCTGTTGCGTCGTACGGCCAACAAATCCGCGCACGTACCGCAGTTGACCGAAGCGGACGTGCACGATCTCTATTTCAGCCGGCTCGCGATCGAAACCATGGTCGTCTCCCATCTGGCGGCCGAGGGGCTGGTGCCGGACAAGGCGCAGGCCGCGCTTCGGGACTTCGATGCCGCGGCGAAGGCCGGCTCCGTGCAGGGGATCATCGACTCGGATATCGCCTTCCACCAGGCTCTGGTCGAAAGCGTCGGCAGTCCACGGGTACTGCGCATGTACTCCTCGATCATCGGCGAGGCCCACCTGTGCATGGTGTTGAAACAGACGCACCACCTGCAGGCACCGAAGGCGATCGCCCGCGAACACCGGGCCATCTATGACGCCATCCTGGGGGGTAATTCCGAGGTCGCCCAGACGAAACTCGCGCAGCACCTGCAGAAATCCGAGCGCGCGATCCGGTCCCACATCCGCGACACCGACGAACGGAGAGTCCACGAGTGAATGACATCCGGGTGCTTCTGCTCAATGGACCGCTGACCGACGAACGCGTCGCGCGAATTCGCTCGCGGGCACCGGAAGCTGTCGTCGAGACCGCCGACGACGCCGGCGATATCGACGAGAGAATCGCGGTCGCCGACGTCATCGCCGGCAGCGTCGATGCGAAGATCCTGGCCAGGGCCGATCGACTGCGCTGGGTGCACACCTGGGCGGCCGGGCCGGATTCCTCGCTCTTCCCCGAGATGTTGGCCAGCCCGGTGGTCCTCACCTCGTCGAAAGGCAATGGGGCGGTGCCGCTCGCCGAACAGGCGATGCTGCTGATGCTGCTCCTCAACCGCAGCGCGACCACCTGGCTCGACGCGCAGAAAGACCATCGGTGGGAGCGATTCACCCACCCCGAGCTCGCCGGCCAGACCTGCGGAATTCTCGGTCTCGGCTATTCCGGCAGCGACCTTGCGCTGAAGGCCCAGGCATTTCACATGCGGGTCGTTGGCCTCCGGCGGGGCACCGAGCCGGTGCCGGGAGTCGACCGGCTCTACCGCCCCGAGGAGCTGCACGACTTCCTCGCCGAGTCCGACGTCCTCGTGGTGACTGCGCCGTTGACCAGCGAGACGCGCGGCATGCTCGGCGAGCCGGAGTTCCGTGCCATGAAGAGCAGCGCGCATTACATCTGCTTCTCCCGCGGCGGCATCGCCGACGACGCCGTACTCTTGCGGGCCCTGCAGGAGGGCTGGATCGCCGGCGCCGGCCTGGACGCGCACGGTGTCGAACCACTGCCCGCCGACAGTCCTTTCTGGACAGCGCCCAACACGATCATCACGCCGCACAACGGCGCCACCACGCCGCAGACGTCGGAGCGCGGGATCGATATCTTCGCCGACAACCTCCGCCGGTTCGTCGACGGCGCTGCGCTGGTCAACGTCGTCGACAAGGCCGCCGGCTACTGACGCCGTCGGTTACTCGGTGATGGTGACCCCGGCTTCGCGTAGCTCAGCCAGCGCGGCGTCGTCCCCATCGGGATGGGCGTGTACGAAAGCCGTGGCGGGCAAGGGAATGGTGACTGGGTAACCGAGCCGGCGAGCGTCGCGGGCGGTGGCCGAGACGCACACGTCGGTGGCGATGCCCGCCACCACGACCGAGTCGACTTCGGCGTCGCGGAGCAGCCCGGGCAGCGCGCTGAGGCCGCCACCGCCGGCCTTACCGTCGGGCAGTCCGCTGGACAGCAGTACGAAGCCGGAGAAGCCACCGCTCCGGCCCGGGCCCTTGGGCACGATCGTGCCGCGTACGTCGAGCCCGGCGGCGAGATCGGTCTGCCCGTCCGGGTCGCCGGCCGGCAGCTCGGTCGGCCAACCGACGACCTGGTCCAACATCGAGCCGGCCAATTGTTCCTGATGCTTCGCCGGCGTGAATTCGTCGCCGGTGAAATCGGCGAAGAGCGACAACCCCAATTGGGCGCGTACATCCGCCACCTGCAGCTTGCCCATCACCAGCCGCAGGTGCTCGACGGCCCGGGTGCCGCCGGCGGCGCCGTATCCGACAAAGCCCGCAGATTTGTTGTTCCATTCCAGGTAGAGGAAATCGATGGCATTCTTCAACACCGCCGAGGTGGCGTGGTTGTACTCCGGCGTCACGAAAACACGGGCGACGCGGTCGGCCCGCCGTCCGGGCCGGGTGCTTCCGACGATGATCGCGATCGCGGTCATATCTGTCCTCTCCCTCTGTGTGGTCAGCCGGCGGTCCAGCGGACCGTCAATACGATGAAACTGGCGGCGATGGCGCCCATGGCGGCGAGAAACGAATAGCCGGCGCCCGCCATCAGCGGACCGGCCGACGCACCGCCGATCGCGGCCGCGACCCCCATGGCGGCCTCGCCGATTCCCTCGCGCCGCGGCCGATCGGGCGCCGCGGCGGTCGCAGTCAGCAGTCCACTGCCGGAGATCAGGCCAAGATTCCACCCGATTCCCAGCAGCACCATGGCCAGCGTCATCACGAGTCCGCTCGCGGCACCGATCGCGGCGAGACCCGAGGCGGACACCAGCAGTACGCCCGCGATCGCCGCCGCCGGAACCTGGCCGATGCGGCCGGTCAGCCACCCGCTGATCGGCGACGGCCCGAACATGCCGGCGATGTGCAGGCTCACCACCAGGCCGATCCCGGCCAGGCCGCTGCCCACCTTCGAGAGTTGGATCGGCGCCATCGTCATCACCGCCACCATCACCAGGTTGGCAACGGTCAGCACGACCAGGCCGGCGACGGCCGGCCGGTCCAGCCGTACCCGGGCCGTTCCCGTCGCCGGGCCGCGTTCGTGCCCGAGCCGGGCCGGTTGCCGGCCCATGACCGCGGCCGCGGCGCCGAAGAAGGCCGCGGCCACCACGTACGGGCCGGCCAGGGCGGGCAGCCCTACCGCCGTGGCCAACGCGCAGGTCGGCGCGAGCAGGTTGGGGCCGGCGACCGCTCCGACGGTGGTGGCCAGCAGCACCGAGGCCATCGCCCGGGCCCGGGCCGTCTCCGGTCCGAGATCGGCCGCGGCGTACCGCCCGAGCATCACGGCGGTGTTGCCGGCGCCGAGCAGCGCGCTGCCGAGCAGGATCAGCGGCAGATTCGCGATGATCGCGGCGACCAGTACGACGCCGCAGCCGGTGACCGCGACGGTGCTTCCAGTGCACAACGCCACGCCACGCCCGCGCCGCAGAGTCAGTCTGGACAGCCCCAATCCGCTCGCCGCCGCCCCCACCACCAACAGCGTCTGCGGCAGGCCGGCGACGGACTCGGAGCCGTCGACCCGTTGCGCCAGCAGCGTTCCGGCCGGCCCGGTCAGCGACTGGGCGAGACCACCGAGCATGCTGGCCGCCCACAGCGCCAGCAGAATCCGCCGCCGGCCGAGGTCCGACCCGATCAGCGGCGGTGAAGCGGTCAGCGTCATGCGTTACACGCTAGGCAGCCAGATCGCCGGCACACAGGAGCAGTGGCATAGTGAGATTGGATCTGACCTGACGGACGCAAGGGATAGGCCCGTGCCCACCTCGCGATCGGTAAAACTCGACGACGTCGACTGGAAGCTGCTCGCGGAATTGCAGGGCGACGCCCGGCTGTCCTACAACGAGCTCGGCCGTCGGGTCCACCTGTCGTCGCCGGCCGTCGCGGAGCGGGTCCGCCGGCTCGAACAGGCCGGCGTCATCGCCGGCTACAGCGCCCGGATCGACCCGACGCGGGCCGGCCAACCACTGCTCGCCTTCATCCAGCTGCGCTGCAGTCTCGGACACTGCCTGCTGCGCACCGCAACGGCGGAGGACTACCCGGAGATCACCGAGATCCACAAACTGAGCGGTGAGCACTGCACGATGATCAAGGCGCGGGCCGCTTCACTGGCGCACCTCGAAGGACTCACCGAGCGGATCGGCACCCACGGTGAGATGCGTACCCACATCGTGCTTTCCACCCAGTACGACCACCAACCGATCCGGCCGCCCGCGCCGGAACGCCCGGTGACGCCGGCCGAAGGCTGGACCTGAACGGACCGCTGCGGACCGGCCGCGCAATCGGGGCGCGATGTCATGAATAGACATGCACCGGTCTCCGGCGGGTATGGGCCGGGTCGGGGTGTTGGGTCAGACTATGAACTAACCGAACTAACCGAACTAACCGAACTAACCGAACTAACCGTCGGGCGCTAGCCCCAGTAGGCCAGGATGCAGCGAACCCCGAGTACGGCACGCGGAGAAAGAGGCCTGACTCATTGTGGAAATCCGTCGAGACCTGTCCAGGCGGACCTTTCTGTACGGCACGGCGTTGGCGGCCGGATCCGTGGCACTCGCGGCCTGTAGCGGCGGCGGTGGTGGCAGTGACACCGGCAGCGGCGGTGGCGGCGCGGTAGCCGGCGGCGCGAAAGGTTCGGCAAAGAAACCACTGACCGCGCCGACGAGCTTCACCGAGGCGCCCGCGCTGGCGAGCCAGACCAAGGCGGGCACGCTTCCCACCGTCGCCAAGCGGTTGCCCGAGCATCCGTACGTGGTGCCGCACAACTGGGTCCAGCGCGGGAAGTACGGCGGCACGCTCAACATGATCGTGTTCTCCAGCCAGGGCACGACCACGGCGGACTCCAACCGGGAATTCTTCTACGGGCATTCGCCGCTGCGCTGGCTGAATGACGGCCAGGACATCGGTCCCGGTCTGGTCGAGACCTGGTCGTCCAACGCCGACGCCTCGGTCTGGACGCTGAATTTCCGCAGGGGTCTGAAATGGTCGGACGGCCAGCCGTTCAGCACCGACGACGTGCTGTTCTGGTGGGAGGACATCGTCCTGCCGGGTCATTTCGCGCAGGTGCCCTCGGACGAATGCCGATCCGGCAAGGGCACGCTGGTCAAGATGGCGGCTCCGGACGCCACGACGCTGACGATGACGTTCGACGCGCCGACCCCGCTCACCGCGGATCGGCTGGCGGAATGGGCGAAGGGCGCGATCGGCATCAACGGGCCGATCTGGGTGCTGCCGAAGCACTACCTCAAACAATTCCACCCCAAATACAACAAGAAGATCCCGAAGAACTGGGACACCGTCGGCGGCCTGTGGGAGAACAAGTCAGACTGGATGCGCAATCCGGCCTGTCCGACCCTGATCGGCTTCCGGTGCAAGACGTTCGACAACAACAAGGGCGTCGTTCTGGAACGCAATCCGTACTACTGGGCCGTAACGAAGGACGGCGACCAACTGCCGTACCTCGACGAGATCAGTATCGCCACGGTGCAGGACGCCCAGGTCGGGAAATTACAGGTGCAGCAGGGGAAGGTCGACTACTGCCACGGCCCGTACAACCAGATCGATCTCTCCGACGTCTCGACGATCACCCAGTCCACCAAGAAGGCCGGCACCCGCATTCTGCTGTGGGACGGTGGATCGGGCACCGGCTCGATGTTCTTCCTCAACTACGACTACGAGGACGCCAAGCTGCGCAAGCTCTTCCGGGAGCCAAAATTCCGGCAGGCCATCTCGCACGCCTTCAACCGGGCTGAGATCCAGAAGAGCCTCTATTTCGAGATGGGCGAGCTCACCACCGGCACGATGAGCCCGAAGGCGATCGAATTCCAGGCCAATGCGCAGGGCAGGAAGGTCTACCGGCAGTGGCGGGATTCGTACAAAGACCACGATCCCGAAAAGGCCAAGAAGCTGCTCGCGGACCTGGGGCTGAAGGACGGCGACGGCGACGGCTATGTCGAAATGCCCGACGGCTCGCCGCTGACCGTGCGGCTCGACTATTCGGCGGATATCAGCCGGACCGAGGCGGCCAAGGACGACCAGCTCGTCCGGGACGCGAAGGCGATCGGATTGCGGATGAAACGCAACCCGGTGTCCCCGCAGTCCTACGGCGACCAGTGGTCGGCGGGAAAGCTCATGGCGCATACCAACTGGGAGGTCAGCAACGACCCCAGCTGCCTGATCTATCCACAGTGGCTGGTGCCGATCGAGAGTGCCCGCTGGGCGCCGTTGGAAGGCGAGTACTACGCGGTCCGCGGGACCGCCGCGGAGCACCAACAGAAGAATGTCGATCCGTGGAAGCGCACCCCCGCCCGGCTGGAGCCCGAGCCGGGCGGCCCGATCGAGGAGCTGTGGAAGCTCTACGACGAGTCCAAAGTGGAGCCCGATCAGCTCAAACGGATGCAGCTGGTGTGGAAGATGATCGCCATCCACATCGAGCAGGGTCCGTTCTTCATGGGCTGTGTCGCCAGCTATCCGCAGGTGGTGGTCGTCAAGACCGACCTGAAGAACGTGCCGGCGAAGGAAAACCTCGCGCTCGGCGGGTTCGTCAACACCTGGGGCCTGCCCACGCCGGCGGTGTACGACCCGGAGACCTATTACTGGGAAAACCCTGGCGAGCACAGCTGACCCGCATTTCACTGAGTAGCAGGAAGGAACGGTGCGCCCGTGGCCGGTGACGGGTTCGGAGTGGTGCAGATCGGTGCCGGCGGCGCCGGAATGGCGCACATGCGGGCGGTGTCCGCACATCCGGACTGCCGGCTGGTAGCCGCCGCCGACGTGGCCGAGCCGGCCCGATCGGCGGCCGCCGCGGCGTTCGAGGTGCCGGTTTACGCCGACTACCGGGACATGCTCGATCGGCATGCCAAGGACGCGTCGATCGCGATCGTCGTCGTGCCGCATCACATCTATCCGGACGCGATCGAGGCTGTCGTGGACGCCGGGCTGCACATTTTGAAGGAGAAACCGTTCGCCCGGAGTCTCCAAGACGCCGACCGGATGCAGACCGCACTGCGCGGCCACGACCGGGTGTTCATGACGGCCGGCCAGCGGTTTTTCGCCCCGGCCTACCGGGCGGCTCTGGAACGGGCCGCCGACGGCTCGCTCGGTGACATCTACCTGGCGCAGGGTCGGATCACCTACGCCTGGCGTCCGGACGGCCAGGGCTGGGGCTGGCGCGGTGACCGCGCACTGTCCGGCGGAACGGCGATTCTCGACGCCGGCTGGCATCTGCTCGAGGCGCTGCACGCCTTCCAGGGACAACCGGACCGGGTCTACGCGGTGAGCGGCGGCATGCGCGCGAGCGCCGGGGACTGGACGACCGACGACAAGGGCGCACTGACGCTGGAATATCCGAATGGCTCGGTGGCCACCGCCGTCGCCTGCCACGTGGCGCTGCCGGACCAGTTCGAAGTGCTGCTGCACGGCACCCGGGGCAACCTCGAGCTGACGACCGCCCGGATGGTGCGGTACGACCGCAATGCTGTGGTCGAGAGCCAGGACTGGGCCGGTGTGGACCTGTTCGCCGCCCAGCTCGACCACTTCCTGGACTGCGTCCGGGGCGCCGGGAAGCCGGCCTTCGGGCTCGATGTCTCGATGGACCTGCAGCGCGTGGTGGACGCCGCGTACCGGTCGGCCGCGACCCGTCTGCCCATCGAGCTGGCACCCAGGACCTGACTGGGGCTGCGGGCCGCCACAGCCTGCTATCCTGTGTGGCGCGACCGCCCCCGCTCACGTGGGGGAGTGCAAGTGGAGTCCGCTCCCACCCGAGCTGCCTATGGTGGCCGGGTCCGGTCCATCCCGCTCCGGCGGGGTGTTTGTCGTTGATATGTGCAGTGGCACGACCAACGACATGGATCGGTCAAGATCGGGCCCTGCGAGCACACTGTCGCAGGGCTTTTCGTCGTGTCGACGACCTGTCCGATGTTCGACTGAACCCGTTGCCCGAGGAGGCCCCATCAGCGTCGAACCCCGTATCAATGACCGTATTCGCGTGCCCGAGGTTCGTCTGGTCGGACCTGAGGGCGAGCAGGTGGGCATCGTCCGGATCGAGGACGCCCTGCGGTTGGCCCGTGAGTCCGACCTCGACCTCGTCGAGGTGGCCCCGATGGCCCGTCCGCCGGTGTGCAAGCTCATGGATTACGGCAAGTTCAAGTACGAAAGCGCCCAGAAGGCGCGTGAAGCACGCCGTAACCAGACCCTGACGGTCATCAAAGAGATGAAGCTCCGCCCCAAGATTGACCCGCATGACTACGCCACCAAGAAGGGCCACGTCGAGCGGTTCCTGAAGGCGGGGGACAAGGTCAAGATCACGATCATGTTCCGTGGCCGCGAGCAGTCCCGACCCGAGTTGGGTTTCCGGCTGCTGCAGCGGTTGGCCGAGGACATCGACGAGCTCGGTTTCGTCGAGTCCGCGCCAAAGCAGGACGGCCGCAACATGATCATGGTGGTCGCGCCCCATCGGACGGCCGGCAAGCCGCAGAAGGTTGCCCGCGCCTGACCGGACAGACCGGACCGACATCTCGCAGCACCAGCAGCGATCACGCACGTCGTCGACTAGAGAGCGAACCATGCCCAAGAACAAGACCCACAGCGGCACCAAGAAGCGCATCAAGGTGACCGGCTCCGGCAAGCTGACCCACCAGCGCACCAAGATGCGGCACAAGCTGGAGAAGATGAGTTCGCGGCAGACCCGCCGGCTCACCGGCCGCGTCGAGGTTGCGGCGCCGGACACCAAGCGCATCAAGCGGCTGCTCGGTCGCTGACCGCTCGCCGTACCCAGACCATCTGCAGACATGCGCCGGCATGAGCCGACGCCGATAGCGAAACAGGTGCACCCGTGGCACGCGTCAAGCGGGCAGTAAACGCCCAGAAGAAGCGCCGTTCGACCCTCGAGGCAGCCAGCGGTTACCGCGGCCAGCGCTCGCGGCTCTACCGCAAGGCCAAGGAGCAGTTGCTGCACTCGGCGACCTACTCCTACCGCGACCGCCGGAAGCGCAAGGGCGACTTCCGTCAGCTGTGGATCACCCGGATCAACGCCGCCGCGCGCGCCAACGGCATGACGTACAACCGGCTGATCCAGGGTCTCAAGGCCGCCAACATCGAGGTCGACCGCAAGAACCTCGCCGACCTGGCCGTCACCGACCCGCAGGCATTCACGGTGCTGGTCGAGACCGCCCGGGCGGCCCTACCGGCGACCGACTCCGGCGACGCCGCCGCGGCCTGACCACCGCCAGCCGCGGCCTGCCCGAGCACCGCGGCGAACACATGACGACCCGACGACCCGAGGCCCCGCTCTTCACCGAGCGGACGCCTCGGGTCGTTGCCGCGCGGCGGCTGCTCAAGCGCCGCGACCGGGACGAGACCGGCACGTTTCTGGTGGAGGGGCCACAGGCCATCCGGGAGGCGCTGGCGGCCGGAGTCGTGGCGACGCTGTTCCACACCGAGGCGGCCGGCGCCCGCCATCCCGAGCTGCTGGCGACCGGCATCGCCGCGTCCGTACTCACCGAACGTGCCCTGGCCGGCCTCACCGAAACCAGCAATCCGCAGGGGCTCGTCGCGATCTGTTCCACTGTGGACGCAACGCTGGACGAGGCGCTGTCCGGCTCGCCGCGACTGGTCACGCTGCTCGCCGAGGTGCGCGACCCGGGCAATGCCGGCACCGTGCTGCGCTGCTCGGACGCGGCCGGCGCGGACGCCGTGATCCTGGCCGGAGACGCGGTGGATCCGTACAACGGCAAGTGTGTCCGCGCCTCGGCCGGCAGCCTGTTTCACCTGCCCGTCGTCCGCCGGGTCCGGCCGGACGAGGCGGTCGCGGCGCTGCGCGACCGCGGCCTGCAGGTGCTCGCCGCCGATGGCGCGGGCGAGGCGGACCTGGACGACCTGGTCGATGCCGGTGAGCTGGCGGGCCCGACCGGATGGCTCTTCGGCAACGAGGCGTGGGGGCTGCCCGACGAACTGGCCGCGCTGGCCGACCGCCGGGTGCGCATCCCGATCTACGGCTCGGCCGAAAGCCTCAACCTCGCCGCCGCCGCCGCGGTCTGTCTCTATGCGAGTGCGCGGGCCCAGCGCTGAGCAGGTATGCTGCGCCTCGTGCAGCGTTATTCGTGGTTTAGCAAGCCGGCCCTGGATGGGTCCGGCAGCCACCACATGCGCTGACCCACCATCCAGAGCCGGCATAGGCAGAGGCATTGCGCCTCTGCCTTTTGTTTTGCCCATAATCGGGGCGAGCCGGCTCGATCGAGGTGGCGCGCCAGAGAGGATCGATCAGTCGTGACCACCCCAACACAGAACGTCGAGACCAGCAGGCTCGAGGCCGACAGACAGGTGCGAGACCGCCGCATCGGCGAGATCCGCCCGCTGGTGTCTCCGGCGCTGCTGCGTGACGAACTTCCGCTGGCACCGGGTTCGGCCGAGATCGTCGTCGCCGGCCGGGACGCGGTGACCGGAGTGCTCGCCGGCACCGACGACCGGTTGCTCGTCGTGGTCGGCCCGTGCTCGGTGCACGACCCGGTCGCCGGCCTGGAGTACGCCCGGCATCTGGCCGAGCTGGCTCCCCGGCTGTCCGGCGAGCTGCAGATCGTGATGCGGGTGTACTTCGAGAAGCCGCGCAGCACACTGGGCTGGAAGGGTCTGATCAACGACCCCGGCCTGGACAACAGCTACAACGTCAACGCCGGCCTGCGGATCGCCCGCAAGCTGCTGCTGGACATCCTCGCGCTCGGGTTGCCGGCGGGGTGCGAATTCCTCGACCCGATCACCCCGCAGTACATCGCGGACACGGTCAGCTGGGGTTCGATCGGCGCCCGTACGGCCGCCAGCCAGGTGCACCGCCAATTGGCCAGCGGCCTGTCGATGCCGATCGGGATCAAGAACTCGACCGACGGCGACGTGCAGATCGCGGTGGACGCCGTCGCGGCCGCTGCCGGCAGCCACGTCTTCACCGGCATCACCGATGACGGGGTCGCCGCGATCCTTTCCACCAGGGGCAATCCGGACTGCCACGTCGTGCTCCGTGGCAGTTCCGCCGGGCCGAACTACGACGCGGAGAGCGTCGCTCAGGCGGTCGCCCTGCTGGAGAAGGCGCAGCTGCCCGGCCGGGTGATCGTCGACGCGAGCCACGGCAACAGTGGCAAGGATCCGCGCCGCCAGCCGGCCGTCGCCGCCGACATCGCCGCGCGCCTGGCCGCCGGCGACCGCAGCGTCGTCGGGCTGATGCTGGAGAGCTTCCTGGTCGAGGGCAACCAGCCGCTGGACCAGACCGACCCCACCGGCCTGGTCTACGGGAAGAGCATCACCGACGGCTGCCTGTCCTGGGAGACCACGGCGCAGGTCCTCACCGACCTCGCCGCCGCGGTCGCGGCCCGCCGATCGGCCTGAGCATGACCGGTTCGCACGACACGAACATGGCCGGCGCAACGCCGTCTCTAAACTGTCCCGGCTGACCACTACCAAGGAGCACGCTCGCTGATGTCCGGACCGAATGACTCGTACGACCCGAAAGAGGTCGCCGCGCTGTCGCCGGAGGCGCTGGCCGACGCCGTCCGAAGCGCGGAGAAGGCATTTGCCGAGGCAACCGACCTCGACGCGCTCGGCGCGCTGCGGCCGGCCCATCTCGGCGACCGGGCCCCGGTCCGGCTCGCCAAGCGGGAGATCGGTGCGCTGCCGCCGCAGGCCAAGGCCGACGCGGGCCGGCGGGTCAACGAGGCACTGGCCGCGATCCAGGCGGCGTTCGATGAGCGGAAGGCCACGCTGACCGCGGAGCGCGAGACGCGCGTGCTGGGCGAAGAGACGGTCGACGTCACGCTGCCCGGCGGCCGCCGCCCGGTCGGGGCGCGGCATCCGGTGACCACCGGCGCGGAGTTCATCGAGGACGTCTTCGTCGCGATGGGCTACGAGGTGGCCGAGGGTCCCGAGGTCGAGACCGAGTGGTTCAACTTCGATGCGCTGAACTTCCAGCGCGACCATCCGGCTCGGGGCATGCACGACACGCTGTTCCTGGATCCGCCCGAGGCGGGCGTGCTGTTGCGCACCCACACCTCGCCGGTGCAGCTACGGGCGCTGCTGTCCCGATCGCTTCCGGTGTACGTCGTGGCTCCGGGCCGTACGTACCGCGACGACCCGTACGACGCGACCCACCTGCCGGTCTTCGCGCAGGTCGAGGGGCTCGCGGTCGACCGCGGGATCACGATGGCGCACCTGCGCGGCACCCTGGACCGGTTCGCCGAGGCGCTGTTCGGCGCCGGCGCCCGGACCCGGCTGCGGCCGCACTACTTCCCGTTCACCGAGCCCTCGGCCGAGGTGGACCTCTGGCACCCCAACGCCCGCGGCGGCGCCCGATGGGTGGAGTGGGGCGGCTGCGGCATGGTGCATCCCAACGTCCTGCGGGCGGCCGGGATCGACCCGGACGAGTACTCCGGGTTCGCGTTCGGCATGGGCATCGACCGCAGCATCATGGTGCGCGACGGCATCGCCGATCTGCGCGAGTTCGCCGAGGGTGACGTCCGGTTCACCCGCCACTTCGGTCTGGAGGCATGATGCGGGTCCCCCTGTCCTGGCTGGTGGAGGTCGTTCCCCAGCTGGCCGACCGGTCGGCCGATGAGGTCGCCGCGTTGTTGACCGGCGCCGGCATCGAGGTCGAGGAGATCGACGGCGCCGACATCACCGGCCCGCTGGTCGTCGGCGCGGTCAAGGAGATCGCGGAGCTCGCCGAGTTCAAGAAGCCGATCCGCTTCTGTCAGGTCGATCTGGGTGGCGACGAGCCGCGCGGGATCGTCTGCGGCGCCACCAACTTCGCGGTCGGCGACCACGTCGTCGTCTCGCTGCCCGGGGCCGTACTGCCCGGCGGATTCGCCATCGCCGCGCGCAAGACGTACGGACACGTCTCCGACGGCATGATCTGTTCCGCCCGCGAGCTGGGGCTGGGCGAGGACCACGACGGCATCATGGTGCTGCCCGCCGACACCGAGATCGGCGTTGACGCGCTGGACCTGCTCGGGCTGAACGACCCGGTGCTGGTCACCGAGCCGACCCCGGACCGCGGCTACCAGCTGTCCGTACGCGGCATCGCCCGCGAGCTGGCGGCTCTGTTGGACGTGGACTACGCCGACCCCGGCGCACTGGAACCGTCCTTCGCCACCGAGGCGGAGAAGACCGCCGACATCGGCGTGGTGATCGACGACGCCGCGGGCTGCGACCGGTTCGTGGCCCGGGTGATCCGGGGCTTCGACCCGGCCGCGCCGAGCCCGATGTGGCTGCGCCGCCGGCTGGAGTCGGTGGGAATCCGGTCGATCTCGTTGGCCGTCGACGTCACCAACTACGTCATGGTGGCGCTCGGACAGCCGATGCACGCCTACGACCTGGGCCGGCTGAGCAGCCCGATCACCGTCCGCCGGGCCCAGCCGGGGGAGAAGCTGCGCACGCTCGACGACGTCGAGCGGACCCTGGACCCCGACGACCTGCTGATCACCGACGCGGCCGGCATCCAGGGCCTGGCCGGTGTGATGGGCGGAGCCACCAGCGAGGTCAGCCCGGAGACGACCGACCTGCTGCTCGAGGCGGCGCATTTCAGCCCGCAGGTCGTGAGCCGCGGCGTGCGGCGGCACGCGCTGCTGTCGGAGGCCGGACGGCGCTTCGAACGGGGTGTGGATCCGGCTCTGCCGCCGGCCGCCATCGAGCTGGCCAGCCGGCTGTTGGTCGAGCACGGCGGTGGGGTCGCCGCGGAGTCCGCGGTGGACGCCGGTACGCCTCGGCTGCCGGCCGCGGTGCCGGTCGGACCGGCGGCGATCGGTCGCCTGGTCGGCGTGAACTATCCGGTCGAGACGGTGCGGCACCGGCTGCACCAGGTCGGGTGCACCGTCTCCGACGGTGACGGGCTGCTGGACGTCGTGCCGCCGCCGTGGCGGTTCGACCTGCGTGAGCTGGCCGATTTCGCCGAGGAGGTGGCGCGGCTGGAGGGGTACGACCAGATCCCCGCCACCCTACCGCTGGCCCCGGCTGGTCGCGGACTGACCGATCGGCAGCGGCACCGCCGTACCGTGTCGCGGTCGCTGGCCCACGGTGGTTTCGTCGAGACGCCGTCGATGTCGTTCCAGTCGGCCGAGATGCTCGACCGGCTCCGCGTCCCCGATGACGACCCGCGGCGCCGGTTGGTCCGGCTTGCCAACCCGCTGTCCTCCGAGCAGGGCTATTTGCGGTCCAGCCTGCTGCCCGGGCTGCTCACCACGTTGAGCCGCAATGTCGGTCGGGGGTTGCCGGATGTCGCGGTGTTCGAGACCGGCTCGGTCTTCGCCGAACCCGCCGAACCCCGTCCGGTGGCCGCCCTGCTGGACGCGACGACCCGGCCGACACCGGAGGAGCTGGCGGTCCTGGATTCCGCCCTGCCGCTGCAGCGGGAGCATGTCGCGATAGCCGCGGCCGGCGCCGCCGAGCCGGCCGGTTGGTGGGGCCCGGGCCGTCCGGTGTCGTGGTCGGACGCCGTCGAGGCCGCCCGGCTGGTCGCGACCTCGGTCGGGGTCGCGGTCACGGTCCGGCCCGCTGGTCAGGCGCCCTGGCATCCCGGTCGGTGCGCGGCCCTGGAGGTGGACGGCACGGTCCTCGGCCATGCCGGTGAATTGCATCCGGCGGTCTGCGAGGCCCTCGGCCTGCCGAAGCGTTCGGTCGCCGCCGAGCTGGATCTGGCCGCCGTGCTCGATGCTTCGGTGACCGGCACGCACGCCGCCCCTTCGGTGTCCGCCTTCCCGCCGGCCAGCCAGGACGTCGCGCTGATCGTCGGCGCGGACACCGCGGCCGGCGAGGTGGAGCGGGCACTGCGGGCGGGCGCCGGCGAACTGCTCGAGGAGGTCAGGCTGTTCGACGTCTACACCGGTGAGCAGGTCGGGGCGGGGCGCAAGAGCCTCGCGTACGCACTGCGCTTTAGGGCGCCGAACCGCACCCTCACCGCCGAGGAGGCGAACGGAGCCCGGGATGCCGCCGTGGCCGAGGCGGCTCGCCGCACCGGTGCCGTGCTGCGTTCGGGATGACCCGCCGGATCGAGGTCAGTGCCGGGCAATCGCGGCCGGAGGAGGTGCAGCGGTTGCTGCGGGCGTTGCCCGACTGGTTTGGGGTGGAGTCCGCGGTGGCCGATTATGTGCGGGCCGCCGCGGAACTCCCGTCGTATCTGGCCTACGACCCGTGCCGGCACGTGGTCGGCGCGCTGCTGGTGAAGCGGCATTTCCCGGTCTCGGCTGAGCTGTATCTGATGGCGGTGCATCCGGCCTGGCACCGCAAGGGGATCGGTCGGGCATTGGTCGAAACCGCGGAGACGCAGCTGTCCCTGGACGGCGTCCGGCTGCTGCAGGTCAAGACGCTCGGCCCGTCCCGGGTCGATGAGAACTACGCCGGGACGCGCGCTTTCTATGCGGCGATGGGATTTCTGCCGGTGGAGGAGTTGCCTGACCTCTGGCCGGGAAATCCGTGCCTGGTGATGGCGAAGGCGCTCGCTCTCGGATAACCCATCCGCGAGGTCCGCACCGCGAGTGGGGACATGTCTCTTGCATGACCATGCGGAGATCTGCATAATGATGTCCATGGGTCTGACAGCGGCAGTGGCCGGCGCCAGCGGTTATGCGGGCGGAGAGTTGCTCCGCCTGATCGACGGGCATCCCGATCTCGACATCGGGGCGGTCACCGCGCACTCCAGCGCTGGCGCGCTGCTCGGCTCGGTGCATCCGCAGCTGCCGGCGCTCGCCGACCGGGTGCTGCAGCCGACCTCGGCCGAATCGCTGGCCGGCGCTGACGTCATCTTTCTCGCCCTGCCGCACGGGCAGTCGGCCGCTCTGGCCGCTCAGCTTCCGCCCACAGCGAAGATCGTCGACCTGGGCGCCGACTTCCGGCTGGCCGACCCGGCGCAGTGGACCGCGTACTACCCCGGAAAGCACGCCGGCACCTGGACCTATGGGCTGCCCGAGCTGCCCGGTCAACGGGCCGCCATCGCGGCCGACACCCGGATCGCCAACACCGGTTGCTACGCCGTCGCCACCACCCTCGCGCTCGCGCCGCTGATCGCCGCCGGGCTCGTCGATCCTGATGACGTCGTCGTGGTGGCCGCCTCGGGGACCTCCGGCGCCGGTCGGTCGGCGAAGGTCAACCTGCTCGGCAGCGAGGTGATGGGCGACCTCTCGCCGTACAAGGTCGGCGCGCACCAGCACGTGCCGGAGATCAAGCAGGCGACCGGCGCCGCGTCGCTGTCCTTCACCCCGGTGCTGGCCCCGATGCCGCGCGGGATCCTGGCCACCGTCACCGCCAAGCCGCGGCCCGGAGTGACCGCAGCCGATCTGCGCGGCGCGCTCGACCAGGCCTACGCCGCGGAACATTTCGTACAGCTGCTGCCGGAGGGCCGCTGGCCGCACACCGCTGCCACCTTCGGCTCGAACGCCTGCCAGTTGCAGACCACTGTGGACCTCGACTCCGGTCGGGCCATCGTGGTCAGCGCCATCGACAACCTGGGCAAGGGCGCGGCCGGGCAGGCCGTGCAGAATGCCAACCTGATCCTCGGACTCGACGAGAAGGCCGGCCTGTCGGCCAACGGAGTAGCCCCGTGAGTGTTACCTCAGCCGCCGGTTTCCGCGCCGCCGGTGTCGCCGCCGGAATCAAGGACAGCGGCGCCCTCGACCTCGCCGTGGTGGTCAACGACGGGCCGTTCGCGGTCGCCGCCGGCGTCTTCACCAGCAACCGGGTCAAGGCTGCTCCAGTGATCTGGTCCGAGCAGGTGCTGCAGACCGGCCGGGTCCGCGCGGTGGTGTTGAATTCCGGCGGTGCGAACGCCTGCACCGGTCCGGCCGGGTTCGCCGACACGCATGCCACCGCCGAGCACGCGGCCGACCAGCTCGGTATCGGGGCGATCGACGTCGCGATCTGCTCCACCGGCCTGATCGGTGATCGGCTGCCCATACATTCCGTGCTGTCCGGTGTGGACAAAGCGGTCGACTCGCTCGACAGCGCCGGCGGAGACGACGCGGCGACCGCGATCATGACCACGGACACCGTCGCCAAAACCGCTGTCGTACAGGGGAATGGCTGGACGGTCGGCGGAATGGCCAAGGGCGCCGGAATGCTTGCCCCGGCGCTGGCCACCATGCTCTGCGTGCTCACCACCGATGCGGCCGTCGATCAGTTCACTGTGGACAACGCGCTGCGGTCGGCGACCAACCACACATTCGACCGGATCGACGTGGACGGCTGCATGTCGACCAACGACACGGTTCTGCTGCTGGCCAGCGGCGCTTCTGGGGTCTCTCCGTCCTATGCGGACTTCGCGGCGGCGGTCCGGGTTGCCTGCCACGATCTGGCGATGCAGCTGATTGCCGACGCCGAGGGCGCCACCAAGCGGATCGAGATCGCGGTACGGAATGCCGCCACGGAAGAGGATGCGCTGGAGGTCGGCCGAGCGGTGGCCCGCAGCGCGCTGCTGAAATGCGCGCTGTACGGAAACGACCCCAACTGGGGGCGGGTGCTCGCGGCGGTCGGTACGACCCAGGCCGCGTTCGAGCCAGACCAGCTCGACGTCTCCATCAACGGGGTCCAGGTGTGCCGGGCCGGCGCGGCCGGCGACGATCGGTCCACAGTGGATCTAACCGGCCCGGACGTGTCGATATCCGTTGATCTGCACGCCGGGTCCGACAAGGTGTCCATCTGGACGACGGATCTGACCCCCGGCTACGTCCACGAGAATTCGGCGTATTCGTCATGAGCTATTCGGTCGGCGCCAAAGCCGCAACGCTCGTCGAGGCGCTGCCCTGGTTGGAACGCTTCCACGGCGCGGTTGTGGTTATCAAGTACGGCGGCCATGCGATGGCCGACGAGGCATTGCGCACGTCGTTCGCGCAGGACATCGTGCTGATGCGCTATTTCGGGCTGAAGCCGGTGATCGTGCACGGCGGCGGGCCGCAGATCAATGCGCATCTCGACCGGCTCGGCATCGAATCGGAATTCCGGGGCGGGCTGCGGGTCACCACCCCGGAGACCATGCAGGTGGTCCGGATGGTGCTGGTCGGGCAGGTCAACCGCGACGTGGTCGGCGAACTCAACGCGCACGGCCCGTTCGCGGTGGGACTGTCCGGTGAGGACGCCGGAATGTTCACCGCCGAACGCCGTGGCGCGGTGGTCGACGGCGAAGAGGTCGACATCGGAGCGGTCGGCGACATTGTCGCGGTCGATCCCGGAGCGGTGCACAGCCTGCTCGACGACGGCCGGATCCCGGTGGTGGCGACGATCGCCAGCGGCCGGGACGGCGAGATCTACAACGTCAACGCCGACACGGCGGCGGCCGCGCTCGCCGCTGCGCTGAAGGCGCAGAAGCTGGTCGTCCTCACCGATGTCGAGGGTCTCTATGCCGACTGGCCGTCGACCGAGAGCGTGATCAGCGAGATCAAGGCCCGCGAACTGGAAAGCCTGCTGCCGACGCTGTCCAGCGGCATGGTGCCGAAGATGGAGGCCTGCCTGCGGGCGGTTCGCGGCGGCGTCGGGCAGGCGCACGTACTGGACGGCCGGGTGGCGCACGCCGTGCTGCTCGAGGTCTTCACCGACGAAGGGGTGGGAACGATGGTGCTGCCCGATGGCTGAGAAAACCGACCACCCCGGCGCGGTGACCGCCGAGCGCCAGGCCCGCTGGAACGCCGCGTTCATGGCGAACTACGGGACGCCGCCACTGGCGATCGAGCGCGGCTCTGGCGTGCACGTGTGGGACGTGGACGGCACCGAGTACCTCGATCTGTACGCCGGTATTGCGGTCAGTGCGCTCGGGCACGCCCATCCAACTGTGATCGAGGCGGTCAGCCGGCAGATCGGTCAGGTCGGGCACACCTCCAACCTGATGATCAACGAACGGTCGCTGGAGCTGGGCGAACGGCTGTCGGCCATGATCGGCGGAGATGCGCGGGTCTTCCTGTGCAACTCCGGGACCGAGGCCGTCGAGGCGGCGATCAAGGTCACCCGCCGACACCACGGCGACCGCAGCCAACTCATCGCCGCGGAGGGCGCCTTCCACGGCCGTACCCTCGGCGCGCTGTCGATTACCGGACAGCCGGCCAAGCGGGCCCCGTTCGCGCCGCTGCTGCCGGACGTCACCTTCGTTCCGTACGGCGACGCCGAGGCGTTGCGCGCGGCCGTGACCGACCAGACCGCCGCCGTCTTCCTCGAGCCGGTGCTGGGCGAGGCCGGGGTCATTCCGGCGCCGGACGGCTACCTGGAGACGGCCCGAGAGGTCTGCGACGCGACCGGCGCGCTGCTGGTCCTGGACGAGGTGCAGGGCGGCGTCGGCCGGGCCGGCGCCTGGTTCAGCCATCAGGTCACCGCGCCGACGATCCAGGCGGACGTCATCACCATGGCCAAGGGGCTCGGTGGCGGGCTGCCGATCGGCGCCTGCATCGCCCGCGGCGCGGCCGGAAACGCGCTGCAGCCCGGCGACCACGGATCCACGTTCGGCGGCAATCCGGTGGCCTGCGCGGCGGCGCTCGCGACCCTGGACGTCATCGAGTCCGCTGACCTGTTGGGTGCGGCCCGGACCCGCGGCGCCCAACTCGCCGCGGCGCTGGACCATCCGGCGATCGATTTCGTCCGGGGGATCGGGCTGTGGCGTGGTGTGGTGCTGCGCGAGCCGATCGCCGTCGAGGTCGAGGCGCGGGCCCGGTTGCACGGTGCCCTGGTCAACGCGGTCAGCCCGACGGTCATCCGGCTCGCGCCGGCCCTGATCGTGACCGGTGACGAGATCGATGCCGGGGTGGCGGCGCTACACAAGGCACTGGAGGAGGTGAGCGGGTGATGCTGCGGCACTTTCTGCGCGATGACGACCTGTCTCCGGCGGAGCAGGCCGAGGTGCTCAACCTGGCCGACCGGCTCAAGGCCGAACGGTTCGAGCACAGGCCGCTGGCCGGGCCGCGGACCGTCGCGATTCTCTTCGACAAGCCGACCCTGCGTACCCAACTGTCCTTCACCGCCGGGATCGCCGAGCTCGGCGGCCACCCGATGGTGGTCGACGGCCGGCTGGCCCAGATCGGGGTCCGCGAGTCGATCGCCGACACCGCCCGGGTGCTCGGCCGCCAGGTCGCCGCGATCGTGTGGCGCACCTACGGCCAGGACCGGATCGAGGAGATGGCGGCGTACGCCGGCGTACCGGTCGTCAACGCGCTCACCGACTCCTTCCACCCGTGCCAGCTGCTCGCCGATCTGCAGACGATCCGCGACCACAAGGGTGCCCTGGCCGGGCTGACTCTGGCCTACCTGGGCGATGGCGCCAACAACATGGCCCACTCGTACGCGCTGGCCGGTGCCACGGCGGGGATGCACGTACGGATCGGTTCGCCGGCGGGATACGACCCCGACCCACAGATCCTCGCCACGGCACAGCAGATTGCGACCGGGACCGGCGGAAGCGTGACGCACCATCGAGACCTTGAGTCCGCAGTGGATGGTGTGGATGTGATCGCCACCGACACCTGGGTGTCAATGGGGCAGGAGGACGAGTACGACCAGCGGGTCGCGCCGTTCCTGCCGTACGCGTTGGATGAGAAGGCACTCGCACTGGCCGATCCAAAGGCGATCGTGCTGCACTGCCTGCCGGCCTACCGCGGCAAGGAGATCGCCGCCGCGGTGATCGACGGGCCGGCGAGTGTGGTGTGGGACGAGGCGGAGAACCGGCTGCACGCCCAGAAGGCGTTGCTGACCTGGCTGCTGGAGCATTCGGCGTGAGCACCGCCGACGCACGCTGTCCCGCGGAGGCGGCATGAACAGGGCTGCCCGGCATGCCCGGATCATCGCGCTGGTCTCGCACCGGCCGGTCCGGTCGCAGACCGAGCTGGCGAAACTGCTGGCCGAGGAGGGCGTCGCGGTCACCCAGACCACGCTGTCCCGCGACCTGGAGGAGCTCGGCGCGGTGAAACTGCGCTCGCCCGACGGTGGCGCGCCGGCGTACGTGATCCCGGAGGACGGCACACCGCCACCGGTACGGGCGCTCACCGACCCGGCCCCGACGCTGCTGGCCCGCCGCCTCGCCGAATTGTTGATCGCGGCCGAGCCGAGCGGAAACCTGGTGGTGTTGCGCACGCCGCCGGGCGCCGCGCATTTCCTCGCGTCCTCTTTGGACCGGGCCGGGCTCCCGGAGATCGTCGGCACCGTCGCCGGAGACGACACGGTGCTGGTGATCGCCCGCGACCACAGCAGCGGCGCCGACGTGGCTCGACGATTGCTCGCGATGGCCGGCTCCCAGCCGGACATCGCGGCAACCAAGAAGTCTGATGAGCTGACGGCCCGCCCAGCCATCGGATCACCACGGTAGCCACCAACACAGCCACCAACCAGGTTCGACAGACACCAGGAGAAGACGTCACGTGAGCAAGGTCTTGACTTCCCTGCCGATTGGGGAACGCATCGGCATCGCCTTCTCTGGCGGCCTCGACACCTCGGTCGCAGTGGCCTGGATGCGCGCCCGGGGCGCGATCCCCTGCACCTACACGGCCGACATCGGGCAGTACGACGAGCCCGACATCGCCAGCGTGCCCGCGCGGGCAAAGGAATACGGCGCGGAAATCGCCCGGGCCGTCGACTGCCGGCGCGAACTGGTGGAGGAGGGGTTCGCCGCGCTCGCGTGCGGCGCGTTCCACATCCGCTCGGCCGGCCGGGTCTACTTCAACACCACACCATTGGGTCGAGCGGTCTCCGGCACCATGCTGGTGCGCGAGATGCAGTCCGACGACGTGCACATCTGGGGCGACGGCTCGACGTTCAAGGGCAACGACATCGAGCGGTTCTACCGGTACGGCCTGCTGGCCCACCCGGCGCTGCGGATCTACAAGCCCTGGCTCGACGCCGATTTCGTCGAGGAGTTGGGCGGCCGGGCGGAGATGAGCCAGTGGCTGACCGAGCGCGAACTGCCGTACCGCGATGCGCCGGACAAGGCGTACTCGACCGACGCCAACATCTGGGGCGCGACCCACGAGGCGAAGACCCTGGAGCACCTGGACACCTCGCTGGAGACGGTCGAGCCGATCATGGGGGTCCGGTTCTGGGATCCGGCCGTCCCGATCGAGGCCGAGACCGTCACCGTGCGGTTCGATGGGGGCCGGCCGGTCGCCATCAACGGCGTCGGCTACGACGACGCGGTGGCCCTGGTCGAGGAAGCCAATGCGATCGGCGGCCGGCACGGGCTGGGCATGTCCGACCAGATCGAGAACCGGATCATCGAGGCGAAGTCGCGCGGCATCTACGAGGCGCCCGGGATGGCGCTGCTGTGGATCTGTTACGAACGGCTGCTCAACGCCGTACACAACGAGGACACCATCGCCAACTACCACGCCGAGGGTCGGCGGCTCGGCCGGCTGCTCTATGAGGGACGCTGGCTCGATCCGCAGGCCCTGATGCTGCGTGAGTCGCTGCAGCGCTGGGTGGCCTCGATGGTCACCGGCGAGGTGGTCATCCGGCTGCGCCGCGGTGAGGATTATTCGGTCCTGGACACCAGCGGACCGCACATGTCGTACCACCCCGACAAGCTGTCGATGGAGCGGACCGAGGGCGCCGCGTTCGGTCCGGTCGACCGGATCGGCCAGCTGACCATGCGCAACCTCGACATCGCCGACACGCGGGCCAAGCTCGAGCAGTACGCGGCGGAGTCCCGCGGCGAGTTGCGCCGCAACTACCTGTTCCGGGAACTGGAGGCCGCCGGGCTGGACACCGGCGGCGCGGCCCAGATCGCCGCGGACACCGAACGCCAGGCGCGGTCCGAGCCGGACGAGAGCGCGCTGGACAATGTCGCGCTGGAGTCGGGCGTTGACTGAGTCGCGGATCCGTCCGCTGCGGTCGGAGCCCGGTCGCATTCCGCCCCGTGAGAGGGTCACGGCGTGACTGAACAACCAACCCGACTGTGGGGTGGCCGGTTCGCCGGCGGACCGGCCGAGGCGCTGGCCCGACTGTCGGTGTCGGTCCAGTTCGACTGGCGGCTGGCACCGTACGACCTGCTCTCCTCCCAGGCGCACGCCCGGGTGTTGCACCGGGCCGGGCTGCTCGACGACGCCGAGCTGGAACGGATGCTCGGCGCGTTGGCCGATCTCGCGGTCGCCGTTCAGGACGGCAGTTTCCGGCCGACGATTGACGACGAGGACGTGCACACGGCGCTGGAACGCGGCCTGCTGGAACGGTTGGGCACGCTCGGCGGCAAACTCCGGGCCGGCCGCAGCCGCAACGACCAGGTGGCCACCGATTTGCGGCTGTATCTGCGGGACCATGCCCGCCAGGTGGCGGGCGCCGTCGCCGAGCTGGAGGCCGCCTTGGTGTCGGTGTCCGACCGGAACCGGGATCTCGCCGCTCCCGGCATGACCCACCTGCAGCACGCCCAGCCGGTGCTCTTCGCCCACCAACTGCTGGCGCACGCGCATGCGTTGGCCCGGGACGTCGACCGGCTGGTCGACTGGGACCGGCGGGCCGCGGTGTCGCCGCTCGGGGCGGGTGCGCTGGCCGGATCGTCGCTGCCGCTGGATCCGGAGGCGACCGCCAAGGAGCTCGGCTTCGACTCGGCCGCGGTGAATTCGATCGACGCCGTCTCCGACCGGGACTTCGTCGCTGAGTTTCTCTTCATCGGCGCGCTGCTCGGTGTGCACCTGTCCCGGCTGGGGGAGGAGATCTGCCTCTGGGCGTCGCGGGAGTTCGGCTGGATCGAGCTCGACGACGCCTTCGCGACCGGCTCGTCGATCATGCCGCAGAAGAAGAACCCCGACATCGGTGAGCTCGCCCGCGGCAAGTCGGGTCGGCTGATCGGCAACCTGATGGCGCTGCTGACGACGCTGAAGGGGCTCCCGCTTGCGTACGACCGGGATCTGCAGGAGGACAAGGAGCCGGCCTTCGACACCGTCGAGCAGCTCCTTCTCGTACTGCCCGCGCTGGCCGGCCTGATCGCCACGATGCGGATCAACGCCGATCGCGTCTCCGGTTCGGCGGCTGACGGGCACGCGCTCGCGACCGACGTGGCCGAATGGCTGGTCCGGGAACACGTGCCGTTCCGCGACGCGCACGAGATCTCCGGTGCGCTGGTGGCCTGGTGCGACGAGCACGGCCGGCAACTGTGGGAGGTCGACGACGGCGAGCTCGCCTCGGTCGACCCCCGGCTGCGGCCGGAGGTCCGGTCGGTGCTGAGCGTGCCCGGCGCATTGGCCGCCCGGTCCGCTCCCGGCGGCACCGCGCCAGACCGGGTGGCCGAACAGATCACCGCGTTGGGGGTGGCGGCGGACGCGCACGCCGCGTGGGCCAAGGGGTGAGTCGCCAAAGGGTGGGCCGCCAGAGGGTGAACCGCCAGCCGAGGTCGTTCTTCGCCCGCCCGGTGCTCGACGTGGCGGCCGACCTGCTCGGCTGCGTGGTCACCACCAAATCCGCGGACGGCCCGGTGTCGGTACGGCTGACCGAGGTCGAGGCGTACGACGGCCCGAACGATCCGGCTTCGCACGCCTACCGCGGCCCGACCCCGCGCACCGAGGTGATGTTCGGCCCGCCGGGTTTTCTCTACGTGTACTTCACCTACGGCATGCACTGGTGCGCCAACCTCGTCTGCGGTCCGGCCGGCACGGCATCGGCGGTGTTGCTGCGCGCGGGTGAGGTGGTTGCCGGCCATGAGCTGGCTCGTACCCGCCGACCGGCCTGCAAGGCAGACCGGGACCTGGCCCGCGGTCCCGCTCGCCTGGCGGGCTGTCTGGCCCTGCGCGGCGAGGACTCTGGTGCCGACCTGTGCATACCTCACGCGCCGCTCGTGGTCGCCGCACCACTGTCCACTGTGGAGCAACCGGCCGTACGGAGCGGGCCGCGGGTCGGGATCAGCACGGCGATCGATTGGCCCTGGCGGTTCTGGCTCGACGGCGAACCGACCGTGAGCAGCTACCGCCCGGCCGTGCGCCGAAACCGTTCGAAGTCGACGGCGGCAGTACGGCAGACTGATCGCAGCGAGCGATAGATGGGCAAGCAATGGATTGGGAGAGCGTGTGAGTACGAGCAAGGACGGGCCGCCGCAACTGCCGGACCACCTGCGACCCGGGTACGAACGGTTGCGCGCCGGCGCGGCCGAGATCCTGCCTGAGTCCAGTCTGGCCGAGAAGCTGCAGCTGGCCGACCAGGAGGGCAGACCCTTACGGGTGAAGCTCGGCATCGACCCGTCCGGCGCGGAATTGACCATCGGGCACGCGGTGGTGCTGCGCAAACTCCGGCAGTTCCAGGATCTCGGCCACCTGGCGGTGCTGATCGTCGGTGAGTTCACCGGGATGGTGGGCGATCCCAGCGGCCGCTCGGCGACCCGGGTGCAGCAGACCGCCGAACAGACCGCGGCCAACGCCGCGACGTATTTCGACCAGGTGATGCGCATCCTGGATCCGGACCGGGTGGAGATCAGACGCAACAGCGAATGGCTGGCGTCGATGAATCTCGCCGACGTGGTCCGGGAGACCTCGGTACTGACGGTGGCGAAGCTCCTGGAGCGGGACGACTTCGCCAAGCGGTATGCGGCGCACCAGCCGATCTCGCTGTCGGAGTTTCTCTACCCGTTCCTGCAGGGGTACGACTCGGTGGCGGTCCAGGCGGATATCGAGGTCGGCGGCACCGACCAGACGTACAACCTGTTGGTCGGCCGGGACCTGCAACGCGCCCACGGGCAGCCTCAACAGGCGGTGCTCACCGTCCCGCTGCTCGAGGGGCTCGACGGCGTCCAGAAAATGGGTAAATCACTCAACAACTACGTCGCCATCACCGAGCCGGCGGCCGAACAGTTCGGCAAATTGATGTCGATCCCGGACTCGCTCGTGGTGCGGTACGCGACCCTGGCGACGGATCTGAGGCCCGACGAGCTAGCCGAGATCGGCGCCGCGGTGGCCGCCGGCGGGTCGGGGGCGGGCACCGCAAAACGGCGGGTAGCGGCGGAAATCGTCCGGCTCTATCACGGGACGGCGGGAGCAACCGAGGCCGAAGTGGGCTTCGACCGGAGGTTCCGGGAACGCGAGGTGCCGACCGACGTACCCGAATTCGGCCTGCCGGGCGACGATCCGGCGCACCTTCCGGCGCTGTTGCGGGCCGCCGGCCTGGCCGCGTCGGCATCGGAGGCACGACGGGCGATCACCGCGGGGTCGGTACGGCTGAATGGGGATCGGGTCGATGCGGCGGTGCTCGACCTGCCGCGAGCCGAGTTGGCCGGACGGGTACTGCAGCTGGGCAAGCGGAAGGCTGTCCGACTCGTCGGCTAGCCACCACCAGCCGGCAACAACTTCATGATCAGCAGCGCCTCCGAGCACGCATTTCGTGTTCGGAGGCGCTGCCGTGTGGGGGTCTCATACCGCCCGCGATCAGAGCCTGTCATTGGGGTCCGGTGGTGCAGGTCACAACGGCTGGTTTGGATGATCAACACCGCCCGGGGCCCTCTTCGGCCGCCCAGTGCACGACGAAAAGCCTTACGTAGCAAGGGTTTTGGGGTCCACTTGAGCGAAGGGGACCCCGGATTTGACTCCCGTTCCGCAACCCCGTAACTTTCTCCACGTCGCCAGCGGGGCCCGGAAGTTAACGCCAAGGGCCCCCCGGTGAAAGTCCTGAAACACGGTGAGCTAGCCTCTCCATGTTCATGGCGAAACCCAAGCAAGAAGCGCCAAACCCCCGAGTTTGACCCGGGACTGCGGAGCTGCTAGCTTGGAATGGTTGCCCCCGAGACGGCCGAGAGGCCTTCAACGGTGAGCGTCCGCTCCTTGAGAACTCAACAGCGTGCCAAAAGTTAGTGCCAGCACTACAACTAACCCCGTCGAGGGTTAGCGGCTGGTCCGTTGGACCAAACGCTATACCAAGACGGTTCCTTTGTATATGGGTAAGCACTCGTGTTTACCCAACTTGATAGCCATTCGATCAGAGTGGCTCTTCGTTTAGTCACTTCTACCGCTTCGGCGGTGAAGTAATAGACACTTACGGAGAGTTTGATCCTGGCTCAGGACGAACGCTGGCGGCGTGCTTAACACATGCAAGTCGAGCGAGGCCCTTCCTTCGGGAAGGTGCCCTAGCGGCGAACGGGTGAGTAACACGTGGGCAATCTGCCCTCAGCTCTGGGATAACTCCGGGAAACCGGGGCTAATACTGGATACAACCACTGGTGACATCGCCTGGTGGTGGAAAGATTCATCGGCTGAGGATGAGCCCGCGGCCTATCAGCTTGTTGGTGGGGTAATGGCCCACCAAGGCAGCGACGGGTAGCCGGCCTGAGAGGGCGACCGGCCACACTGGGACTGAGACACGGCCCAGACTCCTACGGGAGGCAGCAGTGGGGAATATTGCGCAATGGGCGAAAGCCTGACGCAGCGACGCCGCGTGAGGGATGACGGCCTTCGGGTTGTAAACCTCTTTCAGCAGGGACGAAGCGAAAGTGACGGTACCTGCAGAAGAAGCACCGGCCAACTACGTGCCAGCAGCCGCGGTA
>DATAVB010000129.1:0-7510 GCA_036267955.1 Mycobacteriales bacterium
TGCCACATTGGCGCGAAACGGGGTCAGCCGGCGACGAGTTCGCGGACGCCGGTCACCAGGCGATCGAGGTCGGCGGCGTGCGTGTACGGCGCCAGCCCGGCCCGCACCGCGCCGGTGTCCGCGAGCCCGAGCCGCACAGCACATTCGTACGCGTAGAAGGTGCCGGCCGGCGCGTTGACCGAACGCGCCGCCAGCCCTTCATAAATAGCTCGCGGCGTGATCCCGGCGACCGTGAACAGCGACGTCGGGGTGCGCCGCGCCGCGTGCCCGTAGAGCCGCAATCCCGGGATCTCGGCCAGCCGCGCCTCCAATTCCTCCCGCAGCCCCGTCTCGTATGCCTCCACCGCACCGAGCGACACCTCGAGCCGTTCGCGGCGCGACCCGCCGGACGGCTGCAGATCGGCGATGAAATCGACCGCGGCGGTGACCCCGGCGAGCAGTTCGTACGGCAGCGTTCCCCATTCGAACCGACCGGGTACAAGATCCGACTGTGGCCGGAGTTTGTCCGGATGCAACGACTCCAGCAGTTCCGGCGCGGCGGCGAGCAGCCCGATATGCGGCCCGAAGAATTTGTACGCGGAGCAGAAATAGAAATCGGCACCGAGCGCGCCGACGTCCACCACGGAATGCGGCGTGTAATGCACCCCGTCAACCGAGAACAGCGCACCGGCGTCGTGCGCGGCCCGGCCGATCGCCGGCAGATCCGGGCAGGTGCCGAGCAGATTCGAGGCGGCGGTCACCGCCACCAGCCGGGTCCGGTCACTCAGCAGCTCGGTCACCGCCGACACCGGCAACTCGCCGGTCGCTGGATCGAATTCGGCCCAGCGCACGGTCGCACCGGCTAGCTCCGCGGCCTGTACCCAGGGCCGGATGTGGCCGTCGTGATCCAGCCGGGTGACCACCACCTCGTCGCCCGCGTGCCAGCCGCGGGCCAGTGTGTAGGCGATCTTGTAGCAGAGCGCGGTCATGCTCTGGCCGAACACGACACCGCCCGGATCGGCGGTCAGCAGGTCAGCGACCGCGGAACGGGCGTCCCGGACGATGCCCGCGGCCCGCTGCTCGGCCAGCGTCGTCGAGCCCTGGTTGGCCACCGCGGAACGCAGCGTCCCGGCCACGGCGCCGGCCACCACGGCCGGCGTCTGCGAGCCACCCGGCCCGTCGAAATGCGCCGCCCCCTCGGCCAAGGCCGGGAACTGCGCCCGTACCGCCGCCACGTCGTACCCGGTCGTTGCCATGGATCCCCTCAACCGTCGCCGGCACACCTACCGATGGTCATCATTGCCGCACCGCATTAGACTCGCTCACGCTGGTGGTTCACCGAGCCGTCTGGACGGTCCGGTGAGGCAACAGGGAATCCGGTGAAATTCCGGGACTGCCCCGCAGCGGTGAACGGGAACGACCGCCGTCATTCAGCACTGGACGCGAGTCTGGGAAGCGACGGCCAGTAGGTCAGCCGGACAAGGCTGGTGCCCGTGAGTCCGAATACCTGCCTCCGGTGCACGCGCCGCCGGCGCGTGCCTGTCCGGGGCCTCGCGGGTGGGCCTGCGTCGGACGAGCGGACGTAAAACGGCCGTGTCGTGCGCGCTCCCCCGTGTTCCCCGGCTGGTTGCCGAGCTCGCGAGGAGAGAGCTGTGACTGCACAGTCAATTGGTACAACCGTTCTGGGTTACCCGCGCATCGGGCCGAACCGGGAGCTGAAGAAGGCCGTCGAGGCCTACTGGGCCGGCCGGATCGAGGCCGCCGAGCTGCACCGGGTGGGCCGCGATCTGCGCGCCGACACCTGGCGCTCGCTACGTGGGGCCGGGCTGGATTCGATCCCGTCCAACACCTTCTCGTTCTACGACCAGGTGTTGGACACCGCGACGATGCTGGGCGCAATTCCGCCGCGGCATTCGGCGCTCGGGCTGGACGAGCTGGACACGTATTTCTCGATGGCCCGCGGCAATGACGACGCCACACCGCTGGAAATGACGAAATGGTTCGACACTAATTACCACTATCTCGTCCCCGAGCTCGGCCCGGACACGACCTTCCGGCTGAACGCCACCAAGCCGCTCGCCGAATTCGCCGAGGCGCGCTCCTTGGGCATCACGACCCGGCCGGTGGTTCTGGGACCGGTCAGCTTCCTGCTGCTGGCCAAGCCGACCGTCCCCGACTTCGACCCGCTGACCCTGGTGGACCGGCTTGTCCCCGCCTATTCCCGGCTGCTCGGCCAGCTGCATGAGGCGGGCGCGGAATGGATCCAGCTCGACGAACCAGCCTTCGTCAATGACCGGCGGCCGCAGGACTACCAGGAACTGTCCACTGTGTACAGCGAGCTGGCCGGCGGCCCCGACCGGCCGCGCATTTTTGTGGCCAGCTATTTCGGCGATCTGGGTGACGCGCTGCCCGTCCTGGCCGCGACCCCGGTCGAGGCGATCGGGGTCGACCTGGTGCACGGCAAGCTGCCGAGCTGCGGGGGCCTGCGCGACAAGACCGTGGTGGCCGGGGTGATCAACGGCCGCAACATCTGGCGCACCGATCTGGATGCCGCGCTGGACCGGGCGCGCGCGCTGGTCGACATCGCGGGCGAGGTCGCGGTCAGCCCATCCTGCTCGCTGCAGCACGTGCCGTACTCGCTGCGGGCCGAGGCCCGGCTGGACGATGACGTCCGGTCCTGGCTCGCCTTCGCCGAGGAGAAGGTGGCCGAGGTGGTGGCGGTCGGCGCCGCGCTACGCGGCAGCCGGGATACGCGCGACGGACGCGTGATTGCGGCGTTCGATGGGGCGCGGGCAGTGCTGGCGGCCCGGGCGGCGGCGCCGCGCAACAACCAGGTGCGGGACCGCATCGCCGCGCTGCGCCCGGCGGACTCGCGGCGCGGCTCGGCCGACGTGCGGGCGAAGTTGCAGCGGGAGCAGCTCGACCTGCCGGTGCTGCCGACCACAACCATCGGTTCGTTCCCGCAGACCGCGCAGCTGCGTACCGCCCGCGCCGACCTGCGGGCCGGCCGGCTGGACGAGGCCGGGTACGCGGCGAGCATGCGGGCCGAGGTCGAGCGGGTGATCCGGCTGCAGGAGGAGCTCGGCCTGGATGTGCTGGTGCATGGCGAGCCGGAACGCAACGACATGGTGCAGTACTTCGCCGAGCAACTCGACGGTTACGCGTTCACCGAGCACGGCTGGGTGCAGTCGTACGGTTCGCGCTGCACGCGGCCGCCGATCCTCTACGGCGATGTCTCCCGGCCGCGGCCGATGACGGTCGACTGGGCGACGTACGCGCAGTCGCTCACCGACCGGCCGGTGAAGGGGATGCTGACCGGTCCGGTGACGATGCTGGCCTGGTCGTTCGTACGGGACGACCAGCCGCGCGCGGAGACCGCGTTCCAGGTCGCGTTGGCGCTTCGGGAGGAGGTCAGCGACCTGGAACAGGCCGGGCTGCGGATCATCCAGGTGGACGAGCCGGCGCTGCGCGAGCTGTTGCCGCCGCGGGCCGCGGATCGTCCGTCCTATCTGGACTGGGCGGTCACCTCGTTCCGGCTGGCGACCTCCGGGGTGTCGGACAGCACCCAGATCCACACCCACCTGTGCTACTCGGAGTTCGGCGAGATCCTGGGCGCGATCGACGGTCTGGATGCCGACGTGACGAGCATCGAGGCGGCCCGTTCCACGATGGAGGTGGTGGCCGATCTGGCCGCCGGCGGCTTCGCCCGCGGGGTGGGGCCGGGGGTGTATGACATCCACTCGCCGCGCGTGCCGTCGACTGAGGAGGTCGAGAAGGCGCTGCGGATCACGGTCGAGGCGCTGCCGGCCGACCGGATCTGGGTCAATCCGGACTGCGGGCTGAAGACCCGGAATTACGCGCAGGTCGAGCCGGCGCTGCGGGGCATGGTGCAGGCCGCCCGGAAGGTGCGGGCAGAGATCTAGCCCAGACGTGATCATGGCGCGATCGGGCACACCGGAGTGTGTCTGATCACGCCATGATCATGAAAATCTCGAAACGGCGGGATGTGCCTTAGAGCTGGATGCCGCGAGCCTTGGTGAAGCGCTCGGTGACGTCCGCCCAGTTGACGACGTTCCACCAGGCCTTGACGTAGTCGGCCTTGACGTTCTTGTACTGCAGGTAGAACGCGTGCTCCCACATGTCCAGCATCAACAGCGGGTAGAGGCCGGCCGACAGGTTGCCCTGGTGGTCGTAGAGCTGGACGACGAGCAGCTTCTGACCGAGGGTGTCCCAGGCCAGGATCGACCAGCCGGAGCCCTGGATGCCGGTCGCCGCGGCGGCAAAGTGCGCCTGGAACGCGTCGAACGAACCGAAGCCGTCGTCAATGGCCGCGCCGAGCTCGCCGGCCGGCTTGTCGCCGCCGTCCGGTGAGAGGTTCGGCCAGAACACGGTGTGGTTGACATGGCCGGCCAGGTTGAACGACAGGTTCTTCTGGTGCAGGTTGACCGTCGTCAGGTCGCCCTTGTCACGCGCGTCAGCCAACTTCTCCAGCGCCGTGTTGGCGCCGGCTACGTACGTGGCGTGGTGCTTGTCGTGATGCAACTCCATGATCTGGCCCGAGATGTGCGGCTCGAGCGCGCTGTAGTCGTAGGGCAGGTCAGGAAGTGAGTAGTCCGCCACCGGTGACATCCTCTCTGAAAGTCGAGTTACCGAGGTCGGTCCCTAGTCTGTCACTTCCTGGGTTGAGGGCACGTTGGCGGACCACTTCTCTTCGATCTTGGCCACCCGCCAGATCAGCATGGCCGCCGCCCAGGTGACCGCGAAGAGCCCGACTATGGCGTATCCCACGTAGTTGAGGTCGAGATTGGCGACCCAGTGCCAGAACGACCCGGTGAGGTCGAGCTTCTCCACCAGGATCGACAGCAGCTCGATGGTGCCGATGATCAGGGCCACGGCGACCGAGAGTCCGGTGATGGTGATGTTGTAGTAGACCTTGCGTACCGGTTTGGAGAAGGCCCAGCCGTACGCGAAGTTCATGAACGAGCCGTCGATGGTGTCGAGCAGGCTCATACCGGCGGCGAAGAGGACCGGCAGGCACATAACGGCGTACCAGGGCAGTCCGCTTCCGGCGGCGCCGGCGGCCAGGGCCAGCAGCAGCACCTCGGTGGCGGTGTCGAAGCCGAGACCGAAGACGACGCCGAGCGGGTACATCTGCCAGGGGGCCTTGATCGCGCGGGTGAACCGGCCGAAGAAGCGGTTCATCAGCCCGCGGGAGTTGAGCTGGTGCTCCAACTCCTGCTCGTCGTACCGGCCCTGCCGCATCTGGCCGAACACCTTCAGGATGCCGATCAGTACGACGAAGTTGAGGATGGCGATGACGTAGAGGAACAGGCCGGAGACCGACGTGCCGATCAGCCCGGTGACGTTGTGCAGTTGGGAGCCGTCGTTGCTCACCGCGCCGGCTAGAGCGCGCAGGCCGAGCGAGAAGATCGCGGCGGCGACGAAGACGACCGAGGAATGCCCCAGGGAGAAGAAGAATCCCACTGACAGCGGGCGTTTGCCCTCTGACATGAACTTGCGGGTGGTGTTGTCGATGGCCGCGATGTGGTCGGCGTCGAAGGCGTGCCGCATGCCGAGGGTGTAGGCCGTGACGCCGATGCCGACGCCGAAGGCCTTGGTGCCGAGGCTGTAGTGGTGCGGGACGACGAGCGCCAAGAGCGTGAACCAGCCGGCCACATGGAGCGCGATGATCACGCCGGCCATGCCGCCGGCCCGACGCCACTCACCCGGACTCAGCGCACCCCGTACCTTCTGCATCTGCACAGGGCATGACGCTACTTGCGAATGACTAGCATGTGCAAGCTGTTCTGGGTTACCAGTTGGCGGGCAGGCTCCCAACATTGCGGGGTAGCGGCAGGCCTCGCGGATGCACCACGTAGACGATTCCGTCACTGCGGGTCGACGGCAGCCAGACGTTCTCGAACTGACCCCGCTTGTAGACGTTACGTACGCCGGCGTCGGAGTTGGAGGCCGGGTCGCGGGTGATGACGTCGCCGGCCTTGGTGAATCCGACAATCACCATGAGGTGGCCGTCGGTGGAGTAACCGGCGCCGTCGAGTTCGCTGGATTTGAAGGAGACCGAGGTGATCAGCGGGATGCCGCGCTTGATGAACTGCTCGGCCTCGTTGAGTGAACGGAGTTGGGTCACCTCGCCGGCGAGGCCGTAGTGCGCGGCGTAGGCGACGTTGAAGGGCCAGTTACCGGTGCCGTCGTAGTCATAGTCGAAGACGCCGCGGGCGGCAACGTCGACATCGGGGTCCACATAGGACGGATCGACCCAGGCCAGGTCTTGCTTGGACGGGCGCTTGCCCCAGTAGTCCGCGACCATGGCGCTGGAGGTGGCGCTGCACCAGGCTTCGCCGCCGCCGCCGTACTGGGTGTACTGGCCGGCGTGCAGGTTCTGTGCGTAGCTGGGGACATTCAGTTCGATGCCTTCGGCGCCGCCGAGCGGGCTGGTGGGCACCGAGGTGTCGGACGGCAGGGCCGAAGCGACGGCGCCGACGGAGCGGAGCGACGGGGTGGCGTGCGATCCGGGGAGGCGGTAGAGGGTGACCTGCAGTTGGTAGCTGGTGAGGGTGACGCCGTCGGCTGAGAAGAAGGTGTCGGTGGAGACGGAGCCGTTGGCGTCGCCCTGTTTGGGGACCGAGGTGCGGTGGAAGTCGGCATCGTCGGAGGCCCAACGACCCATGACGTACCACTTGGTCTCGGTGCCGGAATTGGTGCGGCCGCGCATCTGGACCTGTAGCCAGGTGCCGTCAGGGGTCTGCGCGTTCCACGAGGAAACCAGCTCGGTGAGGCCGAATCCGGGTTTGAATTCTCGTGAGGTCCAGGTCGCGTAGTCGTACTGCTTGGTGCCGAACCCGAACGGGTCGGCGTAATCGGTGCTGCCGACGGTGCGCGCGATCTTTAACGTGTCGGTAATTCTGGTGCCGGCAAAACGACCCTGCAGGAACCCGAAGCCACTGTAATGGTGATAGCTGATGTCGCGGTGCGTCGTCTCGGCTGCCGGTGCGGACCCGGACACCGAGCCGGATGCGTGGGTCGCGGCATCGGATGCCTGTGTGGGCGCGGTTTCGCGGGTCGGAATCGATCCGTGTGCCAGGCCGGTGCTCCCGAACAATCCGGCGGCGATGGCGGTCGCAATGCAGAGCAGCGAACGAATCCGGATCATGTGACAGCACCCCTCGATGTTCAGGACTCGCCCCGAGCGACCCCCGGTTACCGTAATGACCGCTCACCCGAGGCGTCAACGCTTCTCACCCGGTCGGCCCAATCCGCGCGCGCTTTAACCCTCTCTGCGTCAGAAGGGTGGTTCATCGACGGTTCCTGCGGTGGTTTCGGTGGTGGGCGTGGGCGTGGGCGTGGGTGTTTCGGGTGTGTCTGGTTTTTCGGTTGGCTGTGGCCGGGTGGGTGGGTCGTTGTCTTGGTAGTTGTGGGGGTGGCTGGTGTACCGGTGTCCGGTGGGTGAGGTCCAGGTGGTGGTGCTGTTGGGGTTGCCGGTGACGGTCCAGCCGGTGGGTTGGTCTTTGGT
>DATAVB010000130.1:0-15478 GCA_036267955.1 Mycobacteriales bacterium
GCGGTCAGCGGTCAACAATTCAGAAAGGGCGGGGCGCGCTGCGGGAGCCGGTGGAAACGGCGGCGGTGAGCGGGGCAGGTGGACACGACACAGGGCTGTGAAAGCCGATGGCAAAGAGGCGGTGGAAAGGGTGTCGCGGCGAATGCGAGAACCTGACGGCTGCCGACGCGGGCGGACCAGTAGATGCGAAAGGCCGACGCAGTAGAAGAAACTACGTTGTCAGCGTCAACATCCAGTAGTAATCCAACTCCACAACGTCCGCTCCGGAACCATGTCGAGAAGCGATCGCGACAAGCTCTGCCGCGGTCGGGAAATTCTTCAGCACCTCATACGTACTGCCATCCGGCAGCGAACGTTGCTGATACGTATTCCCTGAATTATCCGTACGGGTAATTGGGTAATTGCTGCCTTCCACGTAGCGGTTGTCGACGATCGCCGCCACCGAGCCGGGCCGCAGACAGGAACACAGCCCGGCGAGAAACCGATCCACGTCGGCCCGCATCATGTGTGACCACCAGAAACCCACGAAAGCGGCATCGAAGGAACCAGAAAGCGCGAACGCATCCGCCCGTCCGAAACGAACATTCCCCCGCGGGTAAGACCGGGAGCGGGCAATAGCCAGCGGCGCCGCGTTGTAATCGGTGGCATAAACTTCCCGCGCCACGGGAGCGATGAACTGCGTCCAATATCCCGTCCCCGCCGCCACCTCCAGGACCGACCGGTCGGCAAACAATGGCGGTAGCAATGCCTGCAGCCGACCCAAATCCGCCTGCCGCTCGGGTTTCGCATAGACGGCGTCGTAGTCCGGAGCCCGTCTCTCGTAATAATCAGCCAGCGACGTCATCGGGTGAAGACGCCGATCCCATTGGCCACCGGCCGTTCCGAGCCGTCGGACGGATTGTTGTCAACCGTCACCGAGGTCTGGCCGGGCATCCGGGTCACGATTGTCGACGACCCACCACCATCGAGGTTGACCCCGAAAGCCGCACCCATGCTGTGCAACTGCAGCGCCAGCTCCTGCACCGTCAGGCCACCGGACAGTTCCGCCCGTCCGTCCAAGGTGACGAGGAAGAAGCGGCGTCCGTCCGCGCTCACCCCGGCGGCGGTACGCGGCGCGGAAACCGTGTTGTCCAGATCCGGCAGCGGCGCACCGTCCCGCAGGATCGGGAAACCACCCACCGCGAAGCGGAACGGAATCCGGGTCGAGCGGTCCAGCCGGTAGCTCACCAGAGCCGGCTCACCCACGTGCAACCGGCGCAGCGCATCGGCGCCCGCGTCCCGACCGTCCAGCACCACCGTGCCGGCGGCGATCGCCCCAGCACCGGGAGCCGAGGCCACCGAGACAACGATCCCGTGCCGGACCACCACCTCGGCCGTGTCCGTACTGCACGGATCGAGCCGGGACGTGTCGCTGCCGCACACGACCCGGGCCCGCGAGGTCGCACCCCAGGCCGAGGTGAAGGCGCCGATCCCGCCGTCGCTCACCGCGTACTGGTTGACGCCGGCCAGGTCGAGCCGCTGGCCCGGCACGAGCACGCTGCCGCGCAAGGTGAGGCTGCCGAGCCGTCCCCGTCCGTCCGCGCCGACCCCGATCACGTCGCGGGTCGAGGTGCCGGCCGGCAGCGACGGCCCGAACCGCTGGCTGTCCGGGACGGCCGCCTTCAGCGCCCGGCCGCCGGAAACCTCGGGGCCGTCCGAGGAATTGGTCGCAGGCACGCCGGCGTGGGTTTCGCTGATGTTGAAGAAGTCGCCGTTGACGCCGGCGATCGCGTGCTGCGCGTCCGCCATCGCCGACACCGGGAGCCGCGCAGAGACCGCCGCCGGATGCAGCAACGCCACCGACGCCCGGTGCAGGTCGACCGTGACGGCGTAGCCCTGCACCGCCCCGTGCGAGGCGGTCAGCGAGAATGTCTGGTAACTCACACCAGGCGCCAGGGCCCCGCTCTGCGCTGCCTGCCCGACCCCCGGCATGGCCGCCACCGAGAGCACCGTCGCGGCCGCGATCGCCGCACCTGCGCGCCAACGAGCCACCGAAGAACCCACCGAAGCCTCCTCGTACGCAATGTCACCGACAGCCAACCGGTAGCACGCACCGCCGTCAAGATCGTGGCGAGACCGTCCAGGTCCGGACAGGACACGCCATAACCGCGAGCATTGGTCGGTGGTCTTTGACAGCCTGTAGCAATGCGTCCGTGAGCGCGGGCGGCCGTGAGAAACAGGGGAGACACATGAGCGAGACCGGGCACCCCATTCGGGTCACCGTGTGGAACGAGAACTATCACGAGACGACGCAGCCGGAGATCAAGGAGATCTACCCGGACGGCATCCACGGTGCCGTCGCGTCCGGGATCACCGAGCATCTCGGAGACCGGGTCACCGTACGCACCGCCACGCTCCAGGAGCCGGAGCACGGGCTGACCGACGAGGTGCTGGACCAAACCGACGTGCTGACCTGGTGGGGGCACGCCAAGCATGCGGACGTCTCCGACGAGGTGGTGGAGAAGGTACGGCAGCGGGTCCTGGGCGGAATGGGCCTGATCGTGCTGCACTCCGGGCACTTCTCGAAGATCCTGATCAAGCTGCTGGGCACGACCTGCTCGCTGGACTGGCGTGACGACGGCGACCGCGAGGTGGTCTGGACGGTCGCCCCGGGGCACCCGATCACCGAGGGCGTGCCGAATCCGTTCGTCATTCCCGCGCACGAGACGTACGGCGAATACTTCGACATCCCGGCGCCGGAGGAATTGATTTTCATCAGCTCCTTCTCCGGTGGCGAGGTATTCCGTGGCGGCGCGACCTTCCGCCGCGGCGAGGGTCGCATCTTCTACTTCAGCCCGGGTGACCAGCAGTACCCGATCTACCACCACCCGGACGTACGCCGGGTCATCGCCAACGGTGTCGGCTGGGCCGCGCCGGACGCCTCCTCGCGGCAGACCCCGACCGTGCACCACCGCGAATTGGGTTGGTTCAGCAAATGACGGACCAGAAATTGCGGGTCGGTATCGTCGGCCTCGGCTTCGCCGGGCAGACGCACCTGAAGAGTTACCAGCAGATCCCCTGCATCGAGGTGATCGCGCTGGCCGGACAGGAGGCTGACCAGCTGCAGAAGGTCGCCGATGCGGCGAATGTGCCGCACCGGTACGCCGACTGGGAGGACCTGGTCGCCCGCGACGACCTGGACGTGGTGAGCGTCTGCACGCCGACCTTCCTGCATGCCCCGGTCGCCATTGCGGCGCTCGAGGGCGGGCGGCACGTGCTCAGCGAGAAGCCGCTGGCCCGGACCAGTGCCGAGGCCGAGCAGATGGTGGCGGCGGCCCGGAAGGCCGGCCGGGTGCTGGAGACGGCGTTCAACCACCGCCGCCGCGGCGATGTGGAGATCCTGAAGAAGCACATCGACACCGGCAGCCTGGGCCGGGTCTACTACGCCAAGGCGAGCTGGCTGCGGCGCAGCGGCATTCCGGGTCTGGGCAGCTGGTTCACCAACAAGGAAATGTCCGGCGGCGGCCCGCTGATCGACCTCGGCGTGCACGTCCTGGACATGGCGCTGCACCTGCTCGGTGAGCCGGAAGTGCTGTCTGTCAGCGCTTCCACCTATGCCGAGCTCGGGCCGAAGGGCCGCGGGGGCACGGTGAATGCGGCCAAGCAACACGTCAACTCGGCGTACGAGGTCGAGGACATCGCCACCGCGTTCCTGCGGTTGGAGGGCGGCGGCACGCTGCTGCTGGAGACCAGTTGGGCCGGATACGCGGGCACCGGGGACAGTTTCGGGGTCACGCTGTTCGGCAGCGACGGCGGCGCGCAGATCGACGTTCGGAACTATGCGCAGGAGGACACGCTCCGGATCTACACCGACATCGCCGACACCCCGGCGGAGATCCGGCCGGAGGTGCGTCGGGGCGAGGGTCATCTCGCCGTCGTCCGCTCGTTCGTCGAGACCGTCCGCTCCGGCGAATGGGATCAGCACCAGGGCGAAGAGGGGCTGAGCCGGACCAAGGTCATCGACGCGTGCTACGCGTCGGCGCTCGCCGGTCACGAGGTCAGCCTCGACAGCATTGGGGCCGAATAGAAAATAAGGAAGCCGGCCTGTCCGTCTCGCGACGGGCGGGCCGGTTTGCTATTTCCGCTGCTTGATCTCGACGATCGGCAGCCGCAGCGCCGCCGGCGCATCGGGCGGTACGGTGGGCGAATTCGGCGGTACGGCGGGGATCCGGCGATACTCCGCGCCGAGCGGCGGCCGCGGATCGGGCTCACCCCTGTTGGGCCAGAGTGACATGGCCCGCTCGGCTTGCGCGGTAATCGTCAGGGACGGATTCACGCCGAGATTCGCCGACACGGCGGCGCCGTCCACCACGTGCAGCCCGTCGTGCCCGTAAACGCGGTGGTACGGGTCGATCACGCCGGTCTCCGGCGAATCTCCGATCGCGCAACCGCCGATGAAATGTGCGGTCATCGGAATGTTGGCAATTTCGCCGACCGTGCTCCCCGGCCAACCGCCGATCTTGCGCGCGATCCGCCGTACCGCGTCGTTTGCGATCGGAATCCAGGTCGGATTGGCCCCGCCGTGGCCCTGCTCCGAGGAGAGCCTGGACCGCCCGAGCAGGCCGCGTTTACGGACCACGGTGATCGAATTGTCCAGCGACTGCATGGCCAGCGCGATAATGGTCCGTTCCGACCAGTGGCGCACATTGACCGTCCGGGCCAGCAGTGCGGGATGGCGGGCGGCCTGGCCGAGCCACTTGGCCCACCGCGGCACCGGGCCGCCGCCGTCGGTCTGCAGTGTCGCCAGCAGGCCCATCGCGTTGGAGCCCTTGCCGTACCGCACCGGTTCGATATGGGTGTGCTCGTCGGGATAGAACGACGACGTGATCGCCACCCCACGGCTGTAGTCCACTGTGGATTTCCTGGTCATTGCGCCGGCGAGTGATTCGGAATTCGTCCGGCTGAGGCGACCCAACATCGGCGATATCCCCGGGAGCTGTCCGCCGTCCACCATGGAATGCAGCAACCGCTGCGTACCCAGTGCGCCGGCGGCGAGAACGACCTGACCGGCGGTGAATCTTTCGGTGGTACGGGTGGGCAGCCAGGAGCCGGTCCGGGTCGTCTCCACCGAATATCCCTGCTGCATCGGGCGAATGCAGCTGACCGTCCGCATTGGATAGACGACGACGCCGGCTTGTTCGGCGAGATGAAGATAATTGGTGGTGAGTTTGTTCTTGGCTCCGTGTCGGCAACCCGTCATGCATTCACCGCATTCGATGCAGGTGCGCCGCCGCGGCCCGGCCCCGCCGAAATACGGATCCGGGACGTCCTCGCCCGCCGGCTGTCCGAACAGGACTCCCACGTCCGTACGGTGGAACGTGTCGCCGACGCCCATCTCCTCGGCGACCGACTTCATCACCTCATCGGCCGGCGTCATCGTGGGATTGAGGGTACGGCCGAGCATCCGGCCGGCCTGGTCGTAGTAGGGCGCCAATTCGGCCGCCCAGTCGGTGATGCCGGCCCACTGCGGGTCGTCGAAGAAGGCACGCATCGGCTCGGCCAGCGTGTTCGCGTAGACCAGGGAACCGCCCCCGACGCCTGCGCCGGCGAGGATGACGACGTTGCGCAGCAGGTGGATGCGCTGGATTCCGGTGCACCCCAGGCGCGGCGCCCACAGAAAGCTGCGCAGGTCCCACGAGGTGCGCGGCAGGGTCGAGTCGTCGAAGCGCCGGCCGGCCTCGACCACCGCGACCCGGTAACCCTTCTCCACCAGCCGCAGCGCCGTCACCGACCCGCCGAACCCCGACCCGACCACGAGCACGTCGTAGTGCCGGCGTCCGTTTCCTGCTACCGATCCGGGCATTGCTCCACCTTAGGCTGATTCGCCCTGACCGACGGGATCGCGGGCTGACGGAGCCGCCCGCGGAACCCGCGCCGACCAGACGGCCGGAACGGGCGCGGCGGTGCGCGCCGGCCCGGTGCCTCGTAGCCTTGGGCCATGCCGACCCGTCCGTCCGCCACCACCCGGGCTCCGGTGCGGGCGATCACCGACGGCGCGCAGACCCGCCGCCGGGACACGCTCGTCACCGAGGAACCGCTGGAGGTCCGGCTGCAGATCGGCGGCGTGACCACTCCGGTGGCCGTCACGATGCGTACCCCGGGTGAGGACTTCGCCCTCGCCGCCGGCCTGCTCTACAGCGAGGGAATCGTGCGCCATCGCGAGGAAATCGCCCGGATCGATTACTGCACCGACGTCGAGGAGCAACTCTTCAACGTGGTCACCGTGACCGCCGACCCGGTCGACCCGCCGGACCTCGGCCGGCTGGAGCGCCGCGGCACCATGTCCTCGGCCTGCGGCGTGTGCGGCAAGACGAGCCTCGACGCCGTACGCACCCTCGGGGCCCCGCCGATCACCAGCACGACCGCCGTCACCGTCGAGCTGCTGTACGAACTGCCCGACCGGCTGCGGGCCGCGCAGGCCACCTTCGAGGCGACCGGCGGGCTGCACGCAGCGGGCCTGTTCACCCCGACCGGCGAGCTGGTGCTGGCCGCCGAGGACGTCGGCCGGCACAACGCAGTGGACAAGGTGATCGGCCGCTGCCTGTTGGACGGTTGGTTGCCGCTGTCCGACCACGTACTCGTGGTGAGCGGCCGGGCCGGGTTCGAGATCGCTCAGAAGGCCGTGATGGCGGGGATTCCGGTGCTCGCGTCGGTGTCGGCGCCGTCGAGTCTGGCCGTGCAGCTGGCCGATCAGTTCGGCCTGACGCTGGTCGGGTTCCTGCGCGGGCGCCGCTGCAACGTCTACACCGGGCCGGACCGGATCCTGGTGCCGGCGGCGGATCATGCCGGTGGATAGGGCGATGGACAGGGCGATGTATAACCGCGGGTACGACGCGATCCTGCTGACCGGCGGGTCGGCCCGGCGGCTGGGCGGTAAGGACAAGCCCGCGCTGGACGTGGGCGGTGTCCCGCTCGCGGCCAGGGTGGCGAAGGCGGCCGCCGGGGCGCACCGGCTGATCGTCGTCGGTCCCGCTCCGGACGGCTTCGTCCCGGACGTGCTGACCCGCGAAGAGCCGGCCGGCGGCGGCCCGGTCGCGGCGCTGGCCGCCGGAATCACCCAGGTCAGCGCCGATTTCGTCGCCGTCCTCGCCGGCGATCTCCCGTTTCTCACCGCCGGAGTGGTGGACCGGTTGCATGCTGCGGTCGCGGCTCTCGACGTCGCGCTGCTCGTCGACGACGACGGTCGGGACCAGCTGCTGTGCGCGGTCTGGCGAACCGGAGTGCTGCGTTCGGTGCTGGCCGGCCGCAGCGGCGGTTCGGTGCGCGCGCTGCTCGCCGCGGTGCCGCCGGAACGGGTCGAACGGCTGGCCGCGACACGGTCCGCCGACCCGCCGCCGTGGTTCGACTGCGACACCGAGGAGGATCTGGCCAGCGCCCGGAATTGGACAGCCCGCGAGAAGACAGCCCGCGAGAAGGGAAGCGCGTGAGCACACTTGAGGACTGGATCGCCGACGCCTCCCGCGAACTCGGCATCGAGGGCGTGGTCCCGGCCGACACCGCCACGACGCTGGTGCTCGACCTGGCCCGGGACGTCGCGCACGGCGTCGCCCGCCCCGCCGCACCGGTCACCGCGTTCCTGCTCGGTCTGGCCGCCGGCCGTGCCGATGACCCGGCCGCGACCGCCGAGCGACTCGCCGAACGGCTCGCCGAACTCGCGCGGGGCTGGGGCGAACCACCGCAGTGAACGGCTGCGACTGGGCGGCGGCCCGGCGGTGCGCCCACGGCTGCGCCCGGCCGCTGCAACCGGTCGAGCTGCCGGCTCCCGAGACCCTCGGTGCCACGCTCGCCGCGCCGTTGATCGCGGCCGCCGCAATGCCCCCGTTCGACTGCTCCGCGATGGACGGCTACGCCGTCGCGGGTGACCCACCGTGGCGGGTGGTCGGCGTGATCGCCGCCGGGACGGCCGCGGTACGGCCGCTGGGCCCGGGCTCGGCCGCCGAGATCGCCACCGGGGCGCTGATCCCGGCCGGCACGCTGGCGGTCCTGCCGTACGAAAAAGCCGACCGCAGCGGCGATCTGGTAACCGGCGAGGTGACTGCGGGACGGCACATCCGACGGATCGGCGAGGCGGCACGTGCCGGCGCCGACCTGGCGGCGGCTGGCACCGCGGTGACGGCGGCGCTGCTCGGCCTGGCGGCGAGTGTCGGCGTCGATGTGCTGACCGTACGGCGGGCCGCCCGGGTCACAGCGTTGATCATCGGCGACGAGGTGCGTTCCAGCGGGCTACCGGGGGACGGGCAGATCCGGGACGCCATCGGGCCGTTGCTGCCGGGTCTCGTGCGGGGGCTGGGCGGCGAGCTGCTCGACGTGGCGCGGCTCGGCGACACCCGCGAGGAGCTGCAGGCCGCGCTGCGTAACGCATCCGGTGATGTCGTGGTGACCTGCGGAGCGTCCTCGGTGGGCCGTTCGGACACCGTACGGGCGGTGCTGGACGCTGTCGGGGCGCGGCTGCTGGTCGACGGAGTGGCCTGCCGGCCCGGGCATCCGCAGGCGCTGGCCCTGCTGCCGGACGGCCGACCGCTGGTGGCATTGCCCGGGAACCCTTATGCGGCAGTGGTTGCGTCGGTGACGCTGCTCGGCCCGTTGCTGGCCGGGCTGACCGGCCGGCCGCTGCCGGAGCTGCCGGTGGCGGATCTGGTCGGGTCGCTTCCGGCCCGACCCGGGCTGACCCGGCTGATCCCGGTCAGCTGGCACGGCGGCGCGGTCCGACCGGTCGGCAGCGCCAGGCCGGCCTCGCTGCAGGGCGCCGCGCTGGCCCAGGCGCTCGCCGTACTGGGGCCGAACTGGTCCGGCGGACCGGTGCCCCTCGTACCGTTGCCCGGCTGAAAAGCAATGTCGCCCGGCTCCCGAACGGGAACCGGGCGACGTGTCGCTACAGCTGTGAATCAGCCCGCGACAACCGGCGCTGCCTCGTCAGACTTGGGCGTCACGTTCCGCCCGACAAGAGACAGCAGGAACCCGACCCCGGCGAAGATGATGGCGACCGAGAACGCCACCGAGATTCCGTGTGCCAACACCGCGTGCACCACCGAGTCCGGCGGCTTGAGCTTGCCGGCCGCGAAGGCCTGCCGCTGTTCCGGGGTCGCCTTGGCCAGGAAGCCCTTGATCTGGCTGGACTGCTCGTGCTTGCTGGCCGTGGCGAAGACGGTGACCAGGATGGACAGGCCGAGCGATCCGCCGACCTGCTGCATCACGTTCAGCATCGCCGACGCGGCGCCGGAGTCCTCGGTCCGCACGCCGGCCACCGCGGTCATCGTCACCGGCACGAACAGGAAGCCCATGCCGAAGCCGAAGACCAGCATCGGGCCGAGAAGGCCGCTGAGATAACCGCTGCTCGCCGAGAGCTGGGCCAGCCAGGCCAGGCCGCCGGTCGACATCAGGGCCCCGAGCACCATGAACAGCTTGGGGCCGGTCTTCAGCAGGAACCGGGAACTGATCTGTGCCGATACGCCGATGATCAGGGCGATCGGCAGGAAGGCCACGCCAGCCTTGATCGGGCTGTAGCCCAGCACGTTCTGCACGAATTGGGTGAGGAAGAAGAACATCCCCATCATGCCGCCCATGAAGGCGAACATGATCGCGTAGGTGAAGGTGCGGTCCCGGTTGGCGAACAGCCGCAACGGTACGAGGGGCTGCTCGTGCCGGGTCTCGATGGCCACGAAGCTGGCCAGCAGCACGACGGCCGCGATGAACGCGCCGACCGTCACGCTGTTGCTCCAGCCCTTGTCCGAGGCGTGGATGAAGCCGTACACCAGGGACGTCATGCCGGCGGTCGAGGTGAGCGCGCCGCCGATGTCGAAGCGACCCGGATGACGGTCGGATTCGGCCAGGAACAGCGGGATCGTCGCGACGAGCAGGAGGCCGATCGGCACGTTCACGAACAGCACCCAGCGCCAGGAGATCCACTCGGTGAGCAGGCCGCCGAGGAGCAGCCCGACGGCCGATCCGGCGCCGGAGACCGCGGCGAAGACGCCGAAGGCGCGGTTGCGTTCCTTGCCCTCGCTGAAGTTGGAGGTGATCAGTGCCAAAGCGGTCGGCGAGGCGATCGCACCGCCGACTCCCTGCAGGGCCCGGGCCGCCAGCAGCCAGCCCGAGGACTGGGCGAGTCCGCCGAGCAGCGAGGAGAAGATGAACAGCAGAATGCCGGCCGCGAAGACGCGGCGGCGGCCGAGAATGTCACCGATCCGGCCACCGAGCAGCAGCAGCCCGCCAAAGGTCAGGGTGTAGGCGTTGAGCACCCAGGACAGGCCGGTGTCGGAGAACTTGAGCGCCGTCTGAATGTGCGGCAGCGCAATGTTGACGATGGTGGCGTCGAGCACGATCAGGAGCTGCGCGCCGGTGATAACGGCGAGCGCCATGCCCGGGTGGTGCCCGCGCTTCGGTGCGGCGGGTTGCGCCCTGGCAACGTCCGCGGTTGCGGTCATCGTGGCATCCTCTGGTGTGACGGTGGAGATGAATGAGGCTTGAACTAGTTTCGAGCGGATTAAGCGGTGTAACGTACGGACACGTTCACTATTTCGGGGGCCACGCTACGGACACGTTCTAAGGAACGCAAGCGTTCTCTATGAACTGTGAGGGATTTCTCGATGGTGAAGCCAATGAGTCTGCGGATGAGCCCGCCGTGTATCCGCGCGGCGGGCGCCTCGCGCCGCCGCGGCCGCGAGCTGGAGCAGGCAATCTTCCAGGCCACGCTGTGTGAGCTGGCGGCCGTCGGCTATGCCGGGCTGACCATGGAGGGCGTCGCAAACCGCGCCCACACCGGCAAGGCCGCGATCTACCGGCGCTGGTCGAGCAAGGACGACCTCATCGTCGACGCGCTCGACAACGAGCTGGAGATCAAGCGCGACGAACCGCCGGACACCGGATCGATCCGGGACGACCTGCTCGCCATGATGCGCGCGATGGCCGCGTTCCTGGTCAGCCCGGCCGGCTCGGCGATGCATGCCATCCTCAACGAGTGTGTGCACGGCCGCAGCCAGTTGGACGAGAACGGCCCCGAGTACATGATCAAGCGCCGGGTGATGGAGCCGCGCCGGCAGATGGTCTTCGACGCGCTGCGGCGCGGGGTCGACCGGGGCGAGGTACGGCCGACCGCCGTCTGTGATCGCGTCGTGGAGGTCGGACCGGCACTGATCTTCGCCAGCTATCTCGCCCAGAACGGCCCCATCGACGACACCGAACTGGTCGCCATCGTCGACGAGGTGCTGGTTCCGTTGGTGCGCGCCTGAGGCTCAGGTTGTAGGGCGGCGGCCGAACAGCCCGCGGAAGGTCGTACGGAAGACCGCCTCCCCGCCCCGGTAGAGCTCACCGCGCAGGATCGCGCTGCCGCGGTCCGGACGCTTGGTCGACGGCCGGGTCTCGACCACCGTCAGCCGGCCGGAGAGCACGTCGCCGGCCCGGACCGGCGACAACCAGCGCAGCTCGTCCCCGCCCGGCGAGCCCTGACTGGTCGAGTCGGCGAGCACGGCGTCCACGTAGAGGCGCATGAACAGCGCGGCGGTGAACCAGCCTGACGCGATGACGCCGCCGAACGGGGTGTCCACGGCGGCCACCGGGTCGACGTGGAACGGCTGCGGATCGTAGCGCCGGGCGAATTGCAACATCTCGTGCTCATCCACCCGGGTCTGTCCCAGCTCGAAGATGTGACCCTCGGTGAAGTCTTCGAAGTACAACGTCATCTGTTGCCGTTCCCTAGAGATCTTGACCCCCGCCGACCAGAGCCTAAAGAACAGCCGGTCGGCGGGTTTCGTGGGCGTGCCGTGGGGATCTGCAGATTCAACCGCCGTACTAGTCATACAGTGGCGCCGTGCCTGCCGTACTTCTTGCCGAGGACGACTCGGCCATTTCCGAGCCGCTGTCCCGCGCTCTGCAGCGTGAGGGATACGAGGTCGTCATCTGTCGCGACGGTCCGTCCACGCTGGACACCGCGATGTCCGGCACGATCGGTCTGGTCGTGCTGGACCTCGGATTGCCCGGGATGGACGGCCTGGAGGTGTGCCGGCGCCTGCGCGCCGAGCGTTCCACCGTCCCGGTGCTGGTGCTGACCGCGCGCACCGACGAGGTCGACTTCGTGGTCGGGCTGGACGCCGGCGCCGACGACTACGTCGGCAAACCGTTCCGCCTCGCCGAGCTGTTGGCCCGGGTCCGGGCGCTGCTGCGCCGGCGCGGAGTCGACGTGCTGGACGCCAGCGGCGTACGGATGGAGGTGCCGTCGCGCCGGGTCTGGCAGGACGGCCTGGAGCTGTCGCTGTCCAACAAGGAGTACGAGCTGCTGCGGATCCTGCTGGAACACGCCGGCACCGTGGTGACCCGCGAGGACATCATGCGTGAGGTCTGGGACGACACCGAGGGCACCGCCTCCAAGACGCTGGACATGCACATCTCCTGGCTGCGCCGGAAGCTCGGTGACGATCCGCAGCACGCCCGGTTGCTGTCGACCGTCCGCGGAGTGGGCTTCCGGTTCGAGCGCGGATGATCGGTGCGCCGCCGCCTGCTGCTGTCGACCCTCGGAGTCGCTCTGGTCGCGATCCTCGCGTTGGGGTTGCCACTGCTGCTGGTGACGGTGCGGCTGATCGCGGACGGCGCGCGCAACGACCTGCTGCGGCAGGCGCAGAGCGTGCAGGCGTACGTCGAGGACCGGATCGCTGACGGTCAGCTTTCGCCGTCCCGGCTGGGTCGGCTGGTGCCGGCGTCGCAGCGGATCGAGGTGGCGCTGCCCAACGGATCGACGCTGAGTTCGGGGCCGCCGGTGCACGGTGGCGCCCTGGTCCAGACGGTGCTGCTCCGGGAGGGTGGCAAGGTCACCGTGCAACGGCCGATCAGTGAGCTGCACAGTGACCAGCTCCGGGCCGGCCTGGTGGTGGCCGTGCTGGCGTTGCTGTCGGCCGCGGTTGCCGCCGCGGTGGCGATGTTCTCGGCCCGCCGGCTGTCCGGGCCGCTGCTGGTGGTGGCCGACCGGGCCGCTCGATTGGGCGCCGGTGATTTCCGGGTCTCGCCGGTGCGGCACGGCATCCCTGAGCTGGACCGGGTCTCGGACGTGCTGGACCGCAGTGCCACGGACATCGCCGACCTGGTGCGGCGTGAGCGGGACCTGGCCAGTGATGTCTCGCACCAGCTGCGTACCCGGCTGACGGCGTTGCAGATGCGGCTGGAGGAGATCGCGCTCTCCGATGACGTCAACGTGCGGGAGGAGGCCAACGCCGCGCTGGATCAGGCCGAACGCCTCTCCGGCGTGGTCGACGAATTGCTGGCCCAGGCCCGGCATGCGCGGGCCGCGGGTGCGCACAGCGTCGACGTCTCCGCGGAGATCACCACCATCACCCAGGAGTACCTCCCGGCGGTGCAGCGGGCCGGCCGGAAACTGGATCTGGCCCTGACCAGCGGGCTGTCGGCCACCGCCACCCCCGGGCGGTTGCACCAGGCCGTCGGCGTGCTGGTGGACAACGCGGTGCAGCACGGCTCCGGGGCGATCCGGGTCGCGACGAGAGGCACCCCGCACAACGTGGTGGTGGAGGTGAGCGACGACGGGGCGGGAGTCGACGCCGACCTCGTACCGCGGCTGTTCGAACGGGGGGTCAGCGGTACCGGTAGCACCGGTGTGGGTCTGGCGCTGGCCCGGGCACTGGTCGAGGCCGACGGCGGGCGGCTGGAGTTGCGCAAGGCCAGCCCGCCGGTGTTCGCGGTCTTCCTTTCGCGCGCGGACTAGCGGTCAGTCCGGCACTAGTTGACGCTCGCGGTCTGGCGTTCCCTGTCGTCGGAGACGAACACCCAGCGCTTGTACGACCAGAACCGGAAGATCGTGCCGAGGCCGATGCCGATGACGTTGGCGACGTTGATCGACAGCTCATCGGTGTAGCCGACCACGTAGTGGGTGAAGCCCAACACGGCCAGCGCGATCAGCAGGGCGATCAGGTTGAGGCCGAAGAACAGCGCGTACTCCCGGCGCAGACCGCTGCGGGCCCGGTGCGAGAACGACCAGTGCCGGTTCATGAAGTAGGCGAGCGTGGTGGAGACCGCGGTGGAGGCGACCTTGGAGGTCAGCACGCCGATGCCCTCGCCGAAGTGCAGCGCGTTGAAGATTCCGGTGTCCACGACGAAGTTGATGGCGCCCACGACGCCGAACGCTGACAGTTCCTTGGCCAGCACATGCCACGGCGTACTCAGCCGGCTCAGCAACGTCATCCGGACAGTCTAGAGGTCCTGTGTGAAGATGGCCTTCCGGAGGTTGGTGTACCGGAGGTTCGGTAAACGGCCGCCTCCCCCGGCTTGGGAAGGTGATGGGCATGCCTGACTACCGGCTCAACGAGGAGCAGGAGTCATTCCGCGCCACCGTCGCGGATTTCGCCGACACCGTCGTGGCCCCGCAGGCCGCGCGGTTCGACGAGAGCGGTGAGTTTCCGTACGACATCGTCAAGCAGATGGCTGAAATGGGGCTGTTCGGGCTGCCGTTCCCAGAGCAGTACGGCGGGATGGGCGGCGACTACTTCGCGCTCTGCCTGGCGCTGGAGGAGTTGGCCCGGGCCGACTCGTCGGTGGCCATCACGCTCGAGGCCGGGGTGTCGCTGGGCGCCATGCCGGTCTACCGGTTCGGCTCCGAGGAGCAGCGGGCCGAGTGGTTGCCGTCGTTGGTGACCGGCGCGGCGTTGGGGGCGTTCGGGTTGACCGAGCCGGGCGGCGGCTCGGACGCCGGAGCCACCCGTACGACCGCCCGGTTGGACGGCGGGGAGTGGGTGCTCAACGGCTCGAAGTGCTTCATCACCAACGCCGGTACGGATATCACCCGGCTGGTCACGGCGACCGCGGTGACGGGGCGACGTGCGGACGGCCGACCGGAGATCTCCTCGATCCTGGTGCCGGTGCCGCGGCCAGGATTCTCAGCCTCCAAGAAATATTCGAAGGTCGGCTGGCACGCCTCAGACACCCGGGAGCTGGCCTTCGACGACTGCCGGGTCCCGGAGGTCAACCTGCTGGGGGAGCGGGGACGGGGGTTCGCCAATTTCCTGTCGATCCTCGATGAGGGGCGGATCGCGATCTCCGCGCTCGCGGTGGGATTGGCTCAGGCGTGCGTGGACGAGTCGGTGCGCTACGCCGCCGACCGGCAGGCGTTCGGGCACAACATCGGGCATTACCAGTCCATCGCGTTCCAGATCGCGGACATGGAGACCCGGACCCATCTGGCCCGGCTGGCGTACTACGACGCGGCGGCCCGCCGGGATGCCGGGGTGCCGTTCAAGAAGCAGGCGGCGATGGCGAAGCTCTACTCCTCGCAGATCGCGGTGGACAACGCCCGGACGGCGACCCAGATCTTCGGTGGCTACGGCTTTATGAACGAATATCCGGTGGCCCGGCACTGGCGGGACTCGAAGATCCTGGAGATCGGTGAGGGCACCTCGGAGGTACAACGGATGCTGATCGCCCGCGAACTCGGCGTCACCTGACC
>DATAVB010000131.1:0-4797 GCA_036267955.1 Mycobacteriales bacterium
TCGGCGATCCGGCCGCCGTCGAGGACGACGACGATGTCGGCGGCGGCAACCGTCGAGAAGCGGTGCGTGACGAGTAACGTGACCGCACCGCGCTGGCCACCCTCGTGCGCGGCCTCGGCGTACCGCTCGAAGAGGGCATGCTCGGTGGCCGCGTCGAGCGCGGATGTCGGCTCGTCCAGCGCGAGCATCAGCGGAGTCGCCCGCATCATGCCGCGCCCGATCGCGAGCCGCTGCCACTGACCACCGGACAGCTCGACCCCGCCCGGCCAGCGGGTGCCCAACTGGGTTCCGAGCCCGTCCGGGAGGGCGTGCAGGACATCCTCGCCGGCTCCGGCGTGCAGCGCACGGAGAATGGCCGGCTCGCTGTCGAACTGTTCGATCTGCCCAACCCCGACCGACTCTCCCGCGGTGAATTCGAAATTGGCGTGATCCTGAAATGCACCCGAGCAGCGCCGTCGCCATTCGGTCAGGTCGATCTCGGCCAGATCGACGCCGTCGATGAGAATTCGCCCCGACGTCGGTGCATACATTCCGGTCAGCAGTTTCACCAGGGTGGATTTTCCGGCGCCGTTTTCACCGACGAGAGCGACCACCGTACCTGGTGGCAGATCGAGGGTGAGGTCGCTGATCGCGTCCTTCTCGGCGCCGCTGTAGCGATAGCTGACGTTCTCCAGGCGAATGCCGTGCCGCAGCGTCGCGGGCGGCTGGCGGGCGCCCGAATAGCGGCAGTGCACTTCCGCGGCGTAATCCTGCAGCCAGACGAACCGGGTCGCGCTGCGGACTGATTCAGCGGCCCACTTGACCGCGCCGACGATATTGCCGCTGAGGCTCTGCAGTGTCCCGAGCGCCGTGATTGCGATGGTGAACGTCTGTACGGTAACTCGCCCATGGGTCGCATCGTTCAGCATCCAGGCGAGAATTCCGACGGCGGCACCGAAATACACCAGCCCGTTGCTCAGATCCAGCAGCATGTACTTGCGCGCGTAGCGGATAGTCGGGACCTGCCACCGCCATGTCGATTCGCGGATGATCCGCCGCAGCTCCTGCCGCAAACCGAAGACCCGGATCTCGGCTCCCGAATCGAGATGCCGGCTCATATCGATCAGCTCGTTGGCCCGGCGGCTGTGCGGGCTGCCCTCTTCCTCGACCGCCTTGTCCCAGCGGACCGTCCGGCGGGTCAGCAGGATCCGTGGAATACCCAGAGCGACGAGGATAATCAGCCGCCAGTCCGCCGTCAGGGCAACGGCGAGCGACGTCGCCGCCCAGACACTGGTATTGAGCAGGCCGAGCATCGAGTTCAACGCGCCGCCGATATTGCCGGAGTAGTCCCGGAACATCTGCAGCCTGTCCAGCAGCTCGGGCGATTCCTGGTGATCGAGCGTTTCGATCGAGGCGATGATCGTCGCGATCCGGTGCGAGAAAACGAAGCCGATCGTGTCCATCTGCCGGATTCTGGCGCTGCAGCCGAGAACGGAGAATGCCAGCTGGATGCCGGTCGTACCGATCAGACCGACCACGGCGGCCAATAGTTGGGACGTATCGTGGTGCACCGCCCCGACCGCGAACAGCCCGTAGAAAAGCGGGTTGAGGGCCCGCAGCGCACTACCCGCAGTCTCCACCAGGCACAGCAGGCTCTGCAGCGGAGCAGCGCGAACAGTCGTGGCGATCACCAGCCACAGTGCGCGCAGGGTGGTCTTCATGACTCTTCCTCGCCCGGGCCGGCCTGTGCGAATCGCCTGGCCTGCAGGCCGAACATGGTCGCGTACTCGCCGCCGCGGGCGAGCAGTTCCTCGTGCGAACCGTCCTCGGTGATGTTCCCGGTGGCGCCGTCGAGGACGACGATTCGCTCAGCCCGGCGCACGGTGGCGAGTCGGTGGCTGACCAGCACGGTCGTGACGCCGTGGGTGACGTCGAGGAACCGGTCGAAAAGCTCGGCCTCCGCCCGCACGTCGAGGGCGGCCGTCGGCTCGTCGAGGACGAGGATCCGCGCGCCGGCACCCACTGCCGCGAGTGCTCGGGCGAGCGCGACCCGCTGCCACTGACCGCCGGAGAGATCCGTGCCGCCGTCGTATTCGTGCGAGAGCACGGTGTCCCAATTCTGGTCGAGCCGCGCCAGCACGTCTGACCCGGCCGCATCGGTCATGGCCTGCTCCAGCAGCGTCGCGTCCGATCGGCGTTCCAGCGCGCCGAAGCCGACGTTGTCCCGCAATGACAGCGGATAGTGCACGAAGTCCTGGAAGATCACCGCGACCGCACCGCGTACGGCAGGGTCACCGAAGGCGTCCCTGCCGGCGATCTGCACCGTCCCGCTGTCGGCGAGATACAGCCCGGCGAGCAATTTGATCAAGGTCGACTTGCCGGCGCCATTGACGCCGACGATCGCGATGGACTGCCCGGCCGGGATATGCAGGGACAGCCGACGCAGCGTCGGGTCAGCGCGGGTTGGATAAGTGAACGTGACGTCGTCGAACGCGATATCGGCCAGGCCCTGCACCGGCTGCCGCGCCGGCGGCTCCGGCGCGCTGGCCAGTGGCGGCAGGCCGAGTCGCACCCGCATACCGGCAAGCTGTTTCAGCATGCCGGCAATCCGGATCAGACCGGACTGTGTGTCGCCCTGCATCCCGAACGCGTCCAGACCGAGCAGGGCGAGGACGTACGTCGTCACGGTCGAACTGCCGACCCTGCCGTAGTACGCGTCGCGGGCCAGCAGCGTCAGAGCGGCCCCGAGTGTGACGACGAGCAACGCCGATCCCAACATGGTTGGGACCAGCCTGCGGTTCGACCGCTGCCAGAATGGCAGCGTCCCGTACTCCCACAGCCGGCGGTACCGATCGCCCAGCCAGCTGACGATGCCGAACAGCCGAAGTTCCTTGGCCGCCCCGGTCGAGATCATGACCTTGGCGAGATACTCCGCCTGCTGGCGCTCCATCGGCGGCGAATTGCCGAACAGCGAATCGAGTATGTCGTCGATCCAGACGGACATTGCCCGCGAGGAGAGCAGGAAGGCAGCCGCGACGACGAACGGCACCCACCAACGCCAGCCCACAAGCACAATCACTGCGCCGACCCCGGTCAGGCGGATCTGCAACATTTGCCAGGTGCCGGTCAGGCCAAACCGGAATAGCCAGTGCCGACTGCTGTTCGCCAGGTTCTCCAGTTCGCCCGCGAATTCGGTGTCCAGCGGGGCGAGGCTCGGTGAATGCATGCCGACTTCGGCAATCAGGTCGCTGACCCGGACCCGGTACGCCGCCCAGATCCGCGGGTTCGACATCGCCGTCACGGCCTGCACCAACTGCCCGATCACCGTCGCGCCGGCGAACGCCGCGAACCAGCCCCACATCTGGGCGGCGCCGGCATGGTGGGCGAAGACTGCATATAGCGCGCCGATCAGCTGACCGGTCGCGACCATGCTCACGATCGACGAGCCGGCGCCGACGAATGTGGCAACCAGGCTGACCGTGCTCCACCGCGGTGCCACCTGCCATAGCAACCGGGCATGATTGCGATAACGAAAGGCGAAATCTACGGCTCGCTGGACCGGTGAACGCGCAGCGGCAGAGGTCGTATCGACGACGGTCAAATCCCGGTGACACCTCCGCCTGCACACGCACGGCTGCGGTCACCATGGCAGTGACGCATCCGGTGAATGCTGCACCCGGTGACAGTCAGGGCACAAGCCTCATTTCTGCCGGTCCGGCAGTGTGCGGCACGCCCACCAGACTGCCACTGATGGACCGTAGCGACATCAATCGGCGCGGTTATCTGTTGTTGTCGAGCCGGTCGAGTGCGTCCAGCAGGAAAGCATCTCGGCGGCGACTGGCCTCTACGGAGGAGATCTCGCGGCCTGCCGGGGCTGGTAGTGCTCCGACATCGGCGGGGGTGTAGAGGGCGGCGACGGCATCCCAGTGCGCGACCGCGTCAGCCTTACGTCCAATGGTCTCTTCCCAGCCACGGGTTATTTCAGCGGCCGCGGACATGCCGTAGATGAGCGCCGCATTCAGGCGTAATGAGCCGAGATCGATACCGGGATGGCCCACTCCAGCTGATTTCCAGTCGATGAGACCGAGGCAGTGATTGTCGCTCCAGAGCGTATTTCCGAACCACATGTCGGCGTGCAGGAACACCGGCACGTCATCCGGCGGCCGGTGGTGGTGGCCAATTCGCTGCTCGGCCTCGAGCAGCAGTGCGGTGACTGGGGTGTTCCGGAGACGGTCCAGCGCTCGATCCGGGGACATCCAGGGGTGCTGCTCGACGAACTCGGCGAGGACCGATCGGCGCTCGGATTCTGGTGCTTGTTGGTAGCGATGCGTCCACCGCCGGTCTCCGGGATGATCGTCAGGTGGCGTGTGGTGCCATCGGACAGGTAGGTCTGGTGTCGCTGCGAGGGGAATGGTGTGTAACGCGGCGAGTCCAACTCCGGCGGAAAACAGCGCCTTCGGGTCAGGTGGTGGCGTGCTGACGCCTGGACAATACGTCTCAAGCAGGCTTGGTGCCCCGGTGATCGTCCCGTCGAGGTCGAGCGCGATCAGGCGGGCGGTAGGCAGGTTGTGCTGGGTGGCGATCTGCAAACCGGCTGCGGCCGTCGCAATTGCAGGAGCCCAGACGCGGTCGCAATCGGCTACCCGGAGAACGAACTTGTCCGTCTGGTCACCACGACGAACCTCAAGCAGCCACGGGCTCGCTCCGTCGTGGAGGCTCGTTGTCCGAGCCACCCTCGCGGCCGGATCGATCGCAGCCGCGGCCCAGGCCAGATGCACGTCTGTTGGTGTCGCCATGGCGCAGACGGTAGGCGTTATC
>DATAVB010000132.1:0-32233 GCA_036267955.1 Mycobacteriales bacterium
TCGCAAACCTCGACCGTGGACGTCTTACCCGCCCCATTCGGACCAAGCAACGCCAGCACACTGGCCCGCGGCACCCGCAACGACAACCGATCCACCGCGACGAGATCGCCGTACCGTTTCACCAGATTGTCGATCCACACCACCGGAACCTCAGGTCGGGCGGCAGCAGGCGGCGGCGGTGGCGGGTCGGTTTCTGTCATGGGATCCTCCCAGCGCGGACCGCTGACGGGCCGGGGGTCACGGCACTCCGATGGCCACTGGACTGCCGCCGTCGGTGGTTTGTCTGGTGTGCAGGGCCTGCAGCAGCCGTTGATGCGTCATCCAGCCGGTGACATTTCCAGTGGTATCGAGGACCGGGACGCCGGTGGCGCCGTCAGTGCTGGCAAGGAGCTCCACGGCGCGATCGAGAGTGTCGTTTTCGTGCAGCGTCCCCGGCATGACGGCCAGGTCGATCGCGTGCGACTCTCGCTGTCGGGTGTCAGCGTCCACGGCCTGGCTCTCGGCGGCGACCGCGGAGACGACCCCCCGGTAGGCACCGGACTCGTCGATGACCGGCACGGCACCACTTTCGCTGTCGGTGAGCCGGTCCACCAGATCGTTCAGTCCAAGGGTGTCTCGGACCGGCTCCGGTATCGCGCCCATGACGGAACCGACCTCGATCCGCGCACCTACCGGCGATCCGGCGGGGTGTTCAATGTCGATCCCGCGCCGGCGCAACTTGAGCAGGTAGATCGTGTCCGGCGTGATCGCCTTGCTGACCGCGGTCGCGGCGACCACCGCCAGCATGATCGGCAGGATGATCGTGTATTCGCCGGTCAGCTCGAACAGAATAAGCACCGCGGTGATCGGGGCCCGGGCCGCGCCGGCAAACAGCGCACCCATCCCGACCAGGGCATAGGCCCCCGGCGAGGTCACGACGCCAGGGCTGATCTGGTGCACGATCAAGCCAAACGCCTCGCCCAGCGCGGCGCCGCAGAACAGTGACGGCGCGAAAACGCCGCCGGACCCGCCAATACCAATGGTCAGACTCGTCGCCACGGTCTTGCCGATCAACAGGATCAGCAGGAAACCGACCGCGTATCGGCCGTCGACGATATGGCCGAGAACGGGATAACCGACGCCGTACATTTCCGGGAGCGCGAGCAGCAATCCACCGAGGAATACCCCACCCACAGCGGGTCGCAGCCACTCCGGGCCTCGCCAGACCCAGTCACACAGGTCCTCGATCGCGTACAACACCTTGGAGAACACCACTCCGGCCACGCCGGCGAGCAATCCCAGCAACGCGTAATACCCGTACTCAGCCACATGATGGGTTGCGAAAGCAGGTAGGTGCAGGAATACCGAATCTCCGAAAAACGCTCGAGACACCACGTCCGCAGCAACTGCCGCTAGTACAACGACACTGAACGACTCGGTGGCGAAATCGCGCAGAATCAATTCCAGCGCGAAGAACACCCCCGCGATCGGAGCATTGAACGTCGCCGAAATTCCCGCTGCGGCACCGCACCCGACCAGCACCCGCAGCCGGGACTCCGGCACCCGCGCCAACTGGCCCGCCGTCGAGCCCAGGGCACTGCCGATCTGCACGATCGGCCCCTCCCGACCGACCGACCCACCGGCGCCGATGCACAGCGCCGAGGCCAACGACTTCACCACCGCGACCATCGGCGAGATGCGCCCGCCCCGCTGCGCGACCGCGAGCATCACCTCCGGCACGCCGTGACCACGTGCCTCGCGGGCGAACCGGTAGATCAACGGCCCGTAAATCAGCCCCGCGATCACCGGCACCACCAGCAGAAAGTACGGACCGAGCCACGGCATCCACCGATGCGACGCGCGCCCCGCCAGGCTGAAGTCCGCGCGACCGCTGGCCAGCCGGGTGAACCCGCCGATCAATTCCCGGAACGCCACCGCCCCCAGACCGCCACCCAGCCCGATGACCAACGCCAAGCCCACCAGACCGGACCGACTGTGCCGGACCGCGTCAGCGAACCGCTGACGCGGTCCGGACCGGCGCAGCCACGGGCCACCGGTCCCCCGTGGCGACCGGTCTTCCACGTCCGCTACTGCCGATGCCTGCTCGTCCACCCGAAGTACCCTCCATATTGTGGCCACAGCAATTATTGCATGATGCAACTAGTGTGCTTGCCACAGACTCGGGTTGATGTGTGATGCTGGGCACCAGTCAACGACGTTCGGAACAGGCGAGGAGCTGACGCGATGCCGCGCCACACCGCACCAGCGGCATCCACCGACGTCGTCGAAGCGGTGTTGCTTGCATCCCGAGTGCTGGTCGCCGTCGCCGCCCAGTCCCTGGCCGAGGTCGCCGACCGGGTAACCCTGCCGCAATACCGGACCCTGGTCGTGCTGGCCACCCGCGGGCCGATGAGCCTCGGCGCTCTGGCCGAAGAACTGGCGATCCATCCCTCCACCGCGACCCGGCAATGCGACCGGCTCGTGGCCGCCACACTGATCCGACGCACCGAGTCCCGCCCTGATCGGCGCGCCGTGACCCTCCAGCTCACCCCAGACGGACAGCGGGTAGTTGAGGAAGTGACCGCCCGCCGCCGGACCGCAATCACCGAAATCCTGGCCAACATGACCGACCGGCAGCGGAGCGGGCTCGTATCCGCGCTACACAGCTTCGCCGAAGCCGCCGGCGAAATCCCACCCGAACAAGCCTGGTCGCTCGGCTGGAACAGCTGACGCTCGAGGAACCCACACGCTTTGTGAAGGAACGCTAAGAAGTTCCTGAGAGAGCCCTTGCAAAACCCTTTTTGTCTGTTTCGACGGTTCTACAGTGCCTGCGCACGTGAGTGATCGACATTCGATCCGAAGAGGGCAGTCGATGAAGCGGTCCCGAGTCATGGTTGTGGTGGCGGTTGCACTGGTGGCGGCGGGCGGTGTCGCGGCGGTCGCGAAGGTCGGGCAGTCCGGCCCGTCATCCGTCGCGCATGCCTATCCCGAGCCCGGCTCGATCGCGGCATCCCCGGGTACCTCGATCACCCTGCGCGGCGTACCGGCCACCAATGTCGGCACCATCGGTGTCGCCGGCTCGAAGTCAGGTCAACACGCCGGTTCGTTGACATTGAGCCGGGACGGTGACGGCGCGACCTTCACCCCCAGGACGCCGTTCCAGGAGGGTGAGAAGGTCGCGGTACGGACGAGCACCAAGATCGCGGGCGCCAGCAACGGGAAATTCTCCTTTACCGTGGCGCATCATGCCGCGCCCGCGGCGGTGCCCGCGTCCGCGACGCAGCCCACCTCCGGGCCGTACCGGACGCGGCCGGAGATGGATCCGCCTCCGGTGACAGTGGACGCCAAGGGCACCATGTTCAACGGACTTCTCGCGAGCGCGCCCGACGAGGGCGCGTCCGGCCTGCTGTTGTCCGACACCACCGGCCAGCCGGTGTGGTTCAAACCCGCGGAGCCGGGGCACACCGTGGGTGACCTGCACGTCGCCACCTACCGCGGCAAGCAGGTGCTGGTCTATTTCGACGGCACATCCGGTTTCGGCGCCGGAAACTATCGCGGGTCGTGGCACATTCTGAATACGTCGTACGAGCAGATCGCCACCGTCTCCGCGGGCAACGGTGCCAGCGCCGACCTGCACGACATTCTGTTGCGCTCCGATGGCACGGCCGTCGTCGAAAGCTACGATCCGGTCATCATGAACATGTCAAAATATGGCGGGAAATCCAAGGCCACCGTCCTGGACTGCGAGATTCAACAGATCGACGTCGCCACCGGCGAAGTCCTTTTCGAATGGCACAGCCTGGATCACCTGTCCCCCAGCGAAAGCTACGCCGACCTGACCGGCTCGGTCGTCGACTATTTCCACGCGAACACCATCGCGGCCGATCCACAGCACCCCGGGAACATAATCGTGTCCGCCCGGCACCTGTCGCAGGTTTTCTCGCTGAGCCTGAAGACCGGCCGGATCGGCTGGCGCGTCGGGGGAAAGCACCCCACCCTGAAGTTGACCAAGGGCGCAATCGACACCGTCTCGGTCGGCGGTCAAACCCTGCCGTTCTCCTATCAACACGATGCCCGGATCCAGCCCGACGGCACGCTTACCGTCTATGACAACGGAAATCAACGGCACCCCGGCTTCTCCCGTGCCCCCACCTTCACCCTGAATCTGAAAAAGCACACGGTCACCGAGGACAATGCCGCCGAGCTGCGGCACCAGCCCGACCTTTACGGCGACGCCACCGGTGACGCCCAGCGGTTGCCCAACGGTGACGTACTGGTCAGCTGGGGAACGACCGGGAAAGCCACCGAGTACAACGCGAAGAAGCAGGTTGTCGCCGAAATTACGACGTCGCAGACCTACCGGATGCTGGCCGCGGCCTGGCACGCCACACCCACCACCCGTCCCGCCCTGTCGGTCTCCGTCGGCTCGCCATCGCGCGCCGACGTCTACACCAGTTGGAACGGCGCCACCGACGTCGCCGACTGGCGGATCCTGGCCGGCACCGACGCCAAGCATCTGCACCCGGTGGCCACCGCGAAACGGTCCGGATTCGAAACTGCGATCAGCATTCCCATCGATTCGACCACGAATTACGTACAGGTGCAGGCGCGGAGCGGCACCGGGGCCGTGCTCGGCACCTCGATCACCACGCAGGTGCTACGGCCCTGACAGACAGGAGAATGTCGAAGATGACGAAGGGGCAGTGGGCCGCCTGGGTCGCGGCCGCACTCGTGGGCTGCGCGGCGGTCGCCGTCGGCGTCGTGACCAGTCAGGCCAGCGCACCAACGCCCCGGGCCAGCAGCCCGACGGCGTCCGCCCCGGCTCCGTCGGCCTCATCCGCAGCCGTCAGCGGTTCCGCCTACCATTCCCGACCCGACCTGCGGCCCCCGACACTCACCGTCCGACGCACCGCACCCAGCGATCCCGGTCTGCTGCTAAGCACGCCGCAGTCCGGCCGGTCGGGATTGCTGATCTCCGACGACGCGGGCCAACCGGTGTGGTTCAAGCCCGCCGGAAAGGGCCGTACCGTCGGCAATCTGCGGGTCGACACCTACCGCGGCAAGAAGGTGCTGGCATATTTCGACGGCGTCGGCAGTGGCTACTACCGCGGCGAATGGCATCTGCTGGACACCTCCTACCGGCAGATCGCGACTATTGCAGCCGGCGACGGTGCGCAGGCCGACATCCACGACCTGCTGCTACGCCCGGATGGAACGGCGATCATCGAGTGCTACACCCCGGTGACCAGGGATCTGTCCGCCGAGGGCGGCAGTGCACACACGACCGTGCTGGACAGTGAAATCCAGCAGATCGACGTGGCCACCGGAAAGGTGCTTTTCGACTGGCACAGTCTCGACCACCTGCCAGTGACCGAGAGCTACGCCAACCTCAAGCGTTCTCCGGTGGATTACATGCACACCAATACGCTGGCCGCCGATCCAGGCAACCCGGACAATGTGATCGTCTCAGCGCGGCACCTGTCCCAGGTTTTCGCACTGAATCTCAAGACCGGCAAGATTGGTTGGCGAGTCGGTGGGAAACACCCGACCCTGAAACTAACCAAGGGCGCGGTCGATCCGGCTCCGGTCGGCGGTCAGCAGTTGCCCTTCTCCTTCCAACACGACGCGATCGTGCAGCCCGACGGGACGTTGACGGTTTTCGACAACGGAAACCAGCGCAAGCCGCCGTACTCCCGGGCGGCTTCATTCACCCTCGACCCAGCGGCTCACACGGTGACCGAGATCAATTCCGCGGCGATCCGGCACAGCCCGGACATCTACGGCGGAGCGCACGGAAGCACCCAGAAATTGCCCGGCGGCCACACCCTGGTCAGTTGGGGCACCACCGGCCGAGCCACCGAATACGACTCGCGCAACCATCCGGTGGAGGAGATCACCTCCACCGACAGCTACCGATTACTCCGCCAACCATGGCAGGCAACGCCGTCCGGCCTGCCGGCAGTCGTCGCCGGTGCATCTGCACCAGGAAAGGCGACCGCCTACGTCAGCTGGAACGGCGCCACCGACGTCACCACATGGCAGGTTCTCGCCGGCTCGACGGCCCAGACGTTGCATACGGTCGCGACCGTCCAACGGGCGGGATTCGAAACAGCGATAGCCATCCCCGCCAACAGCGCCTACGTCAGCGTACGAGCGAAGAACGTGCACGGCACCACGATCGGCACCTCTGCCCCGGTCACGGTCCGGCAATAGGCCGGTTCCCTGCCGCCACACGACGCTGCAATCGGAAGGACCTGGGATATCCCCGGAAATCGGCTGTACAGCTGAGACCCCGAGCTCATAAATAGTCCGGTATTACTCCTAATTGGGCTTCGTGGCGGACGGCGGCCAGCAGGCCGTCGAAGTCGGTGACGCAGGGCGTGCACGAACGCAGGTGCGCGGTGATTCCTGGGAATCGGATCTCTACGTCGACGCCGGAGGCGACAGCGTCGACGTAGATGTCGAGCAGCTCCATCGTTTCCGCACAGCCGGCATCGTTGGCGGCAACAGTGAGGAACTGCGCCAGCGCGGCTCGTGGTGCGCGATCGCTCACCGGTCCACCCCCGTCCGGTCGTCGACGATATAGCCGTTAGCGACAAGATGTGCTCGAATCTTACGGCGGGCATCGAAAACCGCCTTGTACAAGGCGTTCCGGTTCGTATGAAGACGCGCTGACAACGCATCCAGCGGGACGCCGTTAACCACGATGGCCACGAAGACCTCGCGCTGGTGCGCGGTGAGGTCCTCCCGCACGCTGCGCTGGATCGCCGCGAACAAATCGCTCGACGCTGCGGCCTGTTCGGGGGTGTAGGCGAACCGGTCGGGCAGGCGCTCCCACTGCTCGCTGTCGAGCGCGTCCGGTGCGTTGATCCAGAAGTGCCGGCCGATCTTGTTCGAGACCTCGAAGATCACGAACTTGTACGCCCAGGTAGTGAACCGGCTCTCCCCGCGGAATGAGCCGAGCCGCCGCAGGATCGACACCATGGCGTCGGCCGCGGCCTGGTAGGCCAGGTCGTCCAGCTCGGCGCCGCTGACCCGAAGCCGGACCGAGCGGCGATTGACCTCAGACCGGGCCGTTCGAACGAGCAGTTCGTGCAGTCGCTGGTGGGCCGAGGTGTCCGGCCCGGCGCGCAGCTCGGCGACCCACCGGGCCGATTCGACATCCGGCCTGACCGCCAGGCCGATGTCGTCTGAACCCGGGTTCGGCGCGGCAGGCCGTTCGGGCGGGTAATCCACGACACAGACACTAGGTGACGGCTTTTGGTAAGAACCAGCCGCCGCGAGTGACCAATACCGATATGGAACCTGACTCAACACCTGCCGCGGCGCTGCCGGACCTGACCGGCCGGGTCGCGATCGTCACCGGCGGCGGTCGCGGCATCGGCCGCGCGACGGCTCTGGACCTTGCCGCAGCCGGCGCGGCGGTCGCCGTCGTCGCGCGTACCGCGGCCGAGGTCGAATTGACAGCCGCCACCATCATCGGTGAGCGGGGTGGTCGCGCGCTGGCCGTCACGGCCGACCTGGCCGACCGCGACACGCTGGCCCGGCTGGACGAGCTGGTCGCACGGGTCGGCACCGAGCTCGGGCCGATCGGCATCCTGATCAACAATGCGGCCACTGTGAACCCGCTGGGTCGCACCGCCGATCTCGACGCCGAGTCGGTCGACGCCGCGCTACGCCTCAACGTCACCGCCCTTATCGCGCTCACGGGCGCCGCGTTGCCGGGCCTTGTCGCGGCCGGCTGGGGACGGATTGTGAACGTCTCGAGCGGGGTCGCCGCCAACCCCGACGCCATGATCGGCGGTGGGACGTACGCCGCGACCAAGGCCGCGGTCGAGGCGCACACCATCAACCTGGCCACCGAGCTGGCCGGCACCGGCGTCACCGCGAACGCCTACCGACCCGGCGGCGTCGACACCGCTATGCAGGAGTCGATACGCGGCCAGGACCCCCGCCGGGTCGGCGAGCTAGTCACCCGATTTCGGGATACCCACGCCGCCGGGCGTTTGCTCACGCCGGAGGCCTCAGCCCGCCGATTGGTCACCCGTCTCGCCTCGATGGATTCCGGCCAGATCTGGGACGTGAGCGACCCAGCGCCGCCCGACGCTCCGTAACCGGACCCGCTCCATTCCGCCCCGCCGCCGCGCACGCTGGTGGCGGGAACCAAACTCGACAAGGACACACACCATGCCGCAGCTCAAGCCCGGAGACACCTTTCCCGACCTGACCGTCGACATCGCCGGCGACGCCCCGATCAACCTGCCCGCCAAGCTCGCCGGGAACTTCGCCGTGGTCTTGTTCTACCGCGGCTCCTGGTGCCCGTACTGCAACGCCCAGCTCAACGCGTTCCAGCGCGCGCATGAGTCGCTTGAGCGGGCCGGCATCAAAGTCGTGGCGCTCTCGGTCGACGACGAGGCCACCACCAAGGAGCTCATCAACAAGCACCGTCTCGGCTTCCCGGTCGGGCACAGCGCCGACGCCGCTGCCATCGCCGCGGCCACCGGAGCGTTCACCAACGACGACCCGAAATACCTACAGTCGACCGGCTTCGTGCTCGACCCGACTGGGACGGTACTGGTGAGCGTCTATTCCAGTGGCGCGATCGGCCGGCTCGTGCCCGCGGACGTCGTCGGCATGGTGGAGTACGTCAAGGCCAAGTAGAGCTTGCGACCCGCAAAGGAGTGTCCGTGGCTGACCTCAACTTCTATTTCGACCCGGTGTGCCCGTTCGCCTGGATGACGAGCAAGTGGGTCCGCCAGGTCGCAAGCAATCGGGCCTACGACGTGGAATGGCGCTTCATCTCATTGCGCCAGATCAACGCGGCGGTCGACTACGGCGCGCATTTTCCGCCCGGGTATGAGGCCGGGCACACCGCCGGCCTGCGCCTGCTGCGGGTGGCCGCGCGCACCCGCGCCGAGCACGGCCCGGCTGCGGTCGGCCAGCTCTACGAGCAGCTCGGTGCGGCCATCTTCGACACCGAACCGGCCGGTGACACCGACGACGCCGCGGTACGCGAGGCACGGGGCACGGCGGAATTCGTGACCGCCGTCCTGGGGACGGCCGGCTTGCCCGCTGAGTTGGCCGACGCGCTCGAGGACCACTCCTACGACGCGGTGATCCAGGCCGAGACCGACGAGGCACTCGAGCTCACCGGGCACGACGTCGGCACGCCGATCATCCATTTTCAGCCGCCGACAGGTACCGCCTTCTTCGGCCCGGTGATCAGCCGGTTGCCGTCCGAGGCGGATGCAGTCCGCCTCTGGGACCACGTGATCGGGCTGGCCGGCTTCGGCGGCTTCGCCGAACTCAAGCGCAGCCTGCGCGAGACCCCGCAACTTGCCGCGTTCGGCGTATCCACGGACCAGACCGGCCGCACGGAGGACTGGCATGGCGGCAGCCGCCGAACCGACCAGTAGCGACTGCCGCGGTGGCAGGGAACCGTTCGGCCGGGTCGAGCGACTACCCCACATATGCCAGCTGCAACGAGAATGAGCCGAGTACGAAGGCACTACGCGGCCGGAGTGGCGGTCTGCCTGCTCGGAGTGCTCGTCGGTGTCGCGGGCTGCGGCGCCGCACAGAGCAAAGCCAAACCGATCCAGGCAACGACCACAGCGGCAGCGCCGACAGTGCGATTGCAAGCGATCGCCGGACTCGGCGAGGTGCTGGTGGACAGCCACGGAAAGGCGCTGTACATGTTCCCGCCTGATCACCGCCGCGCCGTCACCTGCACCGGCCCGTGCGCGGGAAGCTGGCCGCCCCTGCGACTGACGAAGCAGACCACCCCGTCGGCTGGGCCGGGCGTGCACGCTGACCTGCTCGGCAGCGACCCCGACCCGGACGGCGGACGGGTGCTCACCTACAACGGCTGGCCGCTTTACACCTACGTCGCCGACCTGACGTCCAGGCAGGCAGTCGGTCAGGCCCTCAACCTCAACGGCGGCTACTGGTACGTGCTGCGAGCCTCCGGACAGCCGGTTGTCCCCGCCGGCGCACCGGTCCCACGGTGAGGCGCACCTCCCGGCGCACCGCGCTCCTGGCAGTGGGCAGTCTCGCCGGAGCTGCTGCGATCGGAGCCGGCGCCACCGAACTCGCTCAACCGTCCGCCACCGCGCAGCCGATCCCCCCGCCGGAGGATCTGATGCGTGAGCACGGAGTGCTGAAACGGATCCTGTTGTGCTACCGGGAAGCCGGCCGGCTGGTACTGGCCGGGCAACCGTTACCGACGCGGCCGGTGCATGACGGCGCTGTGATCATCCGCGACTACATCGAAAGCTTCCACGAAGGCCTGGAGGAGGCTTACGTCTTCCCGCGGCTGCGCCAGGCGAATGTGCTCGTGTCGACTGTGGACACCCTGCTCATCCAACATGCCCGAGGCAGACGCATCACCGCCTCGATCATCGCCGGTACGACCCAACCCGTCCGGGCATCGGCCGCCCGCCAACTGATCGCCTCCATGGACTCCTTCGTCCGCATGTACGAGCCGCATGAAGCGCGCGAAGACACCGTGATCTTCCCGCGCTTCCGACAGATCACCCCCGCCAAAACACTCACCTCACTCGGCGAACGATTCGCCGAAGAGGAACGCAAACTCTTCGGCCGCACCGGATTCACCGACATGGTCAACAAAGTCGCCGCGATCGAGGAGTCCCTAGATATCGCGGACCTCGCCGCATTCACCCCGGAAGCCTGAGGCGCATCGTTGGACTCCGTTCGCACCAAACTCTCCGGCTGCCAACGGCCACAGGCGATCGACCACGACGAGACACCGCCACCGGCCCGGGCCTGGGCCTGGGCCGACCCCGCCCGTCGCTCACTCCAGGACCGACGCTCAGTCCGCGACCGACACGACCTGGCGCGACGCGACCCGCGGCTCCGCGCCCTTGCGGCGGCGGCCGGGCAGCGAGATCGCCGCGGCCAATCCGAGCACCCCGAACCCGATCGCCGCGATGAACGCGTAGCGGTATCCGTGGGTCAGCGCGGCCAGCGAACCGCCGGGGCCTGAGGCGTGCGACACCGCGACGGTGGACAGCAGGGCCACGCCAAGTGCCCCACCGATCTGGAACGCGGCGTTGTTGATGCCCGACGCCAGCCCGGACCGTTCCTGCGAAACACCCGCGACCGCGGCGATCGAGCCGGCGGTGCAGCCGGCCCCCAACCCCGGGCCGAAGATCACCAGGCCGGGCAGGATCACTCCGACATAGTTGCCCCCGACGGTCAGCTGGGTCCAGGCGAGACAGGCCACACCCAACAGCGACATGCTGACGACCGCCACGGGTCGGGCACCCCACCGGGTCACCAGCTGTTGGCCGATGATCGAGCCGGCCACCGCGAGCACCGGCAGCACCGCCGTCATCAGGCCGAACCGGGCCGCCGACCAGCCGAGCACCTGCTGGCCGTACTGGGTGAGGACGTAGCCCTGACCGAAGGCCGCCATACCGCCCGCCAGGCCGATCACGTTGCCGGCCACCAGGGAGCGTGAGGCGAAGATCCCCAGCGGTACGAGCGGGGCCGCGGAGCGGGACTCGACACCAATGAAAACCCCTACCAGCAAGAGGGATCCGGCCAGCGAACCGACCGTCCGGCCACCGGTCAGGCCATACGCCGGGGCCTGCGCCACCCCGTAGATCAGCAGCATCAGGGCAGCGGTGATCAGCACCGCGCCGGCCAGATCCATGCCTCGGTTCAGCATCCGGCCGCGGCTCTCGCTCAGCAGCACGGGGCTCAGCGCCAGCAGGCCGATGCCGACCGGGACGTTGATGAAAAAGATCCACTCCCAGCCGAGTCCGTCGGTCAACGGCCCACCGATCAACGAGCCGGCCGTGCCGCCGACGCCGGAGACTGCCCCCCAGACCCCGATCGCCTTGTTGCGTTCGGCGCCCTCGGGGAATGCGGCCAACAGGATCGAGAACGCCGCCGGCGTCATCACTGCCGCGGCCACTCCCTGAACGCCACGCGCCGCGATCAGCATCCCGGCCGAGCCGGCGAGGCCGCACCACAGCGAGGCAAGCGCGAAGAGCCCGACGCCGGCCATGAAGACCCGCCGACGACCCAACAGATCGGCCGCCCGGCCGCCGAACAGCAGCAGGCCACCGAAGGTGACGACGTACGCCGTCAGCACCCACTGGACACCGCCGGCCGAGAAATCCAGGCCCTTCTCGATCGAGGGAACGGCAACCGTCACGATCGAGGCATCCAGGATCACCATGAACGCGGCGACGCAGAGCAGAGCGAGGGCCTTCCAACGCCGTGGATCGGGTGTGGACGCGGACATGCTGTCCTCCAGGGGTGACGGTGCCGCCGCTTCTTGAGCGGTTGTCGTCCGGACGACGAACGACCGGGCCACCGATCGACAGCGCCCCCGGATCAGCCCGGCGACGAGGTTTCGGCGAGCCGCCGGGAGAGGTAGCGACGTTCGGCGTCGGTCCCGGCCAGTTCCAGCGCTTCCCGGTAGCTGGCCGCCGCCTCGTCGTACCGGTCGAGTCGGCGCAGCAGATCGGCCCGGGTCGCCGGCAACAGGTGGTAGCCGGCCAGGGCCCCGGACTCCTCCAGCGCGGCGACCAGGGCCAGACCGGCGGCCGGGCCATCGGCCATCGCCACCGCCACCGCGCGGTTCAGCTCGATCACCGGCGATGGCACCAACTCGGCGAGTCGCTCGTACAACGCGGCGATCTCGACCCAGTCGGTGTCGGCCGGGTCGGCGGCCTCGGCGTGACAGGCGGCGATCGCGGCCTGCAGCTGGTAGACACCCGGTCGGCCGCGGCGCAGGGCGGACTCGAGCAGGCCGATCCCCTCGGCGATCTCGGCACCGTCCCAGCGACCGCGGTCCTGCTGCTCCAGGGTGATCAGGTCACCGCCGGCATCGACCCGGGTTGAACGGCGGGCGTCGTGCAGCAGCATGAGGGCAAGCAGACCCACCGCCTCCGGCTCATCGGGCATCAACCCGATAAGCACCCGGGCCAGTCGAATCGCCTCTGCGCTGAGATTCTGGCGGACCAACTCCGCGCCGGCGGTCGAGGCGTACCCCTCGTTGAACAGCAGGTAGAGCACGGTCAGCACCGCGGTCGTACGTTCCGGCAGCAGATGGGCCGGCGGGACGCGGTACGGGATTCCGGCATTGCGGATCTTGGCTTTGGCCCGGACGATCCGTTGCGCCATCGTCGGCTCCGGCACCAGGAAGGCACGCGCGATCTCTGGCGTGGTCAGGCCGACCAGGGTGCGCAGCGTCAGCGCGACCCGGGCCTCCATCGGCAATGCCGGGTGGCAGCAGGTGAAGATCAACCGCAGCCGGTCGTCCGCGACCCCGCTGTCGTCCTGCCGCGGTTCCGGCGGCGACTGGTCTGTCAACGCTGCCACCTCCTGCAGTTTCGTCGCTCCCACGGCGTCGCGGCGCAGCCGGTCGATAGCGCGGTTGCGCGCGGTCGTCGTCAGCCAGGCGCCGGGTCGTCGCGGGATGCCATCGCGCTGCCAGTGCTCCAGCGCAGAGGTCAACGCGTCCTGGGCGCACTCCTCGGCCAGGTCCCAGTCGCCGGTCGTCCGGATCAGGGTCGCGACGACCCGACCCCACTCGTCACGGAAGGCGGCCGCGACGGCCGCCTCCACGTCGCTCTTCAGTACTCCCACACCGGCCGTACCTCGATCGAGCCGTACGCGGCGCAGGGATGGCGGGACGCGAGATCGATGGCCTCGTCCAGGTTGGCGCACTCGATCACGTCGTAGCCGCCGATCTGGTCCTTCGTCTCGGCGAACGGACCGTCGGAGAGCACCACCTCGCCGTCCCGGACCCGCACCGTCGTGGCGTCGGTGCTCGGGCGCAGCCGGTTGCCACCACGCGCGACGCCGCGGCGGGCCACCTCTTCGTTGTAGGCGATGAACTCCGGCATCGCGGAGTGCTCCTCCGGGCTCACCGGAGGATCGGACTCCTCGGTGCAGATCATCATCAGATAGCGCATGAGCTCCTCCTCGATGTGGATCGATCCAACACCACAACGAACGGGAATCCGCAAAATCGACGCACCCCTTCCATGATCATGAGGCAATTTAGCCGCGAATCGCCGACGAAATTGCCTCATGATCATGGTTTCTGGGGTGTGCTGCCGACCATCAACGGTCGACTACGATGGGACGGCCGCCCCTCACCCGCTCCGGAAGGATCCGAGACGTCCACCACCGCTAGTTTCGACGATCTCGGCATTGACGACCGGCTGTTGCGGGCCCTGTCCGACCTCGGGTACGAGACGCCCTCCCCGATCCAGGCCGAGACCATCCCCACCCTGCTCGACGGGCGCGATCTGGTCGGCCTGGCCCAGACCGGCACCGGCAAGACCGCGGCGTTCGCGCTGCCGATCCTGCAGAACCTGGATCTGCGCCGGACCGCGCCACAGGCCCTGGTGCTCGCGCCCACCCGGGAGCTGGTCATCCAGGTCGCCGAGGCGTTCCAGCGCTACGCCATCAACCTGCCCGGCTTCCACGTACTGCCGATCTACGGCGGCCAGAGTTACGGACCGCAGCTGCACGGCCTGCGCCGGGGCGCGCACGTCGTGGTCGGCACGCCCGGCCGCCTGATCGACCACCTCGGGAAGCGGTCGCTGGACCTGTCAGCACTGCGCACGCTGATTCTCGACGAGGCCGACGAGATGCTCCGGATGGGCTTCATCGAAGACATCCAGGCCATCCTCACCTCGGTACCTGAGGATCGCCAGACAGCGCTGTTCTCGGCCACCATGCCGCCGGCGATCCGGAAGATCTCCCGGGACTACCTGCGCAATCCGGCCGAGATCACGGTCAAGAACAAGACCACCACCGCCGCCCTGACCCGGCAGCGGTACTGGCCGGTCAGCGGGCTGCACAAGCTGGACGCGCTGACCCGCATCCTCGAGGTCGAGCCGTTCACCGCGATGATCGTCTTCGTCCGCACCAAGCAGGCGACCGAGGATCTGGCGACCAAGCTGCGGGCCCGCGGTTTCGACGCCGCGGCGATCAATGGCGACATCCCCCAGCCGCAGCGCGAGCGCACCATCGGCCAGCTTCGCGACGGCACGCTGGACATCCTGGTCGCCACCGATGTCGCCGCCCGCGGCCTGGACGTCGAGCGGATCAGCCACGTCCTCAACTACGACATCCCGCACGACGCCGAGGCGTACGTGCACCGGATCGGCCGGACCGGCCGGGCCGGGCGCAGCGGCGAGGCGATCCTCTTCGTCGCGCCGCGGGAGCGACACCTGGTGCGGGCCATCGAGAAGGCGACCCGGCAGACCATCACCCCGATGGAGCTGCCCAGCGTCCAGGACGTCAACGAACAGCGGATCGCCCGGTTCAGCCAGTCGATCACGGACGCCCTGGCCAGCGAAGATCTCGGTACTTTCCAGGATCTGGTCGAGGATTACGAGCAGACGCACAACGTGCCAGCGCTCGAGATCGCCGCGGCGCTGGCCCGGATCGTGCAGGGCGACCGGCCGCTGCTGCTGGAGACCGGCCGTCCGGCGGCGGCGGCCACCCCGACCGGACCGCCCGCGCTGTTCCAGGTGTCGGTCGGCCGTGCCCACCGGGTACGGCCCGGTGCGCTGGTCGGCGCGCTGGCCAACGAGGGTGGGCTGGACAGTCGGCAGATCGGCCGGATCGACATCCGCGCCGACCACAGCCTGGTCGAGCTGCCCGCCGATCTCCCCGCCGAGACGCTCGATCGGCTGCAGCAGACCAAGGTCGCCGGGCACGCGCTGCGCATCCGGCGGGCCGACGCCGACGCCGAGGCGCGCTCCCCCCGCCCGGAGCGGACCTCCCCGGGCAACAAGAAGAAGCCACGGCACAAGAAGAGCGCCGCGCCCGCCGGGTCGTCGTACAGCAGGCCGGGTCGCCGGCACGGCTGAGACATGCTGATCCTGCTCCCACCGTCGGAGACGAAACACCTCGGCGGCACCGGCGATCCGCTGGACCTGGCCCGGCTGTCCTGGCCGGAGCTGACGGCGGTACGGACCCGGCTGGTCGACGAGGTGACGATCCTGGCGAAGGATCCGGTGGCGGCGCGCGCGGCGCTCGGGCTGTCCCCGGCCCAGGACGATCAGATCGAGCTGGACCGGAGATTGGTTGAGTCACCGACCATGCCGGCACTGCGGCGCTACACCGGCGTCCTCTACGACGCATTCGACGCCGGCTCGTTGAAACGGCCGGCACTGGCCCGGGCGGAGTCCCGAATCGCCGTCAGCTCAGCGCTTTTCGGTCTGGTCCGGGCCGCGGACCCCATCCCCGCCTACCGGCTCTCGGCCGGCTCGGTGCTGCCGGGGACGGGCCGGCTGACCGGACTGTGGCGACCGGCCGTCGAGCCGGTGCTGGCAGGGCTGACCGAGCTGATCGTCGACCTGCGTTCCGGGGCGTACGCCGAGTTGGCCCGCTGCCGCGACGCGGTCACCGTACGGGTGCTGACCGAGCAGCCGGATGGCCGGCGCACCGTGGTCAGCCATTTCAGCAAGGCGACGAAGGGCGTGCTGGCCCGCGCTCTGGCGACCGCGCCGCGCGAGCCATTGAGCCTGCGCGGCATCTGCGCCATCGCCCGCCGCGCCGGCTTGGCAATCGAGCAGACCGGACCGGCCACCCTCGATGTGCTGACGATCTGACCGTCCGTCAGCGCCGGTCGTCAGCGCAGGACGAACGGCTCCAGCAGACCGGGAGCGGCCTCCTCGGCCAGCCGGACCGCCTCGGCCGCCGAGATGTCCTGCACCTTGTACCCCTGCCGACCACCGGCCGTCGTTGCGGTCAGAGTCACCAGACCGGCGCGCCGCTGGAACAGCGACCGGCGGATGTTCCAGCCGATGATCCCGTCGTTGGCCAACATCCAGCGACGGCGGACGAGCGATCCCCAGCGACCCACCAGATAGCCACCGCTCACCACATGTCCGAGGCTGGCGAACCGGTCCGCCGCCAGGCAAATCGCGGCCGGGATCGTCAACCAGGACGCCTGCCAGATCCATGTCGGTAGGCCGAGCTGCCAGGCGGCCAGGCCGAGCAGCGCCACCAGTGCGAGTGCGATCCCGACCGCCCGGCCGAACCGGCGGCGCCGGGCCACCGGCGGGTGGGCGATCAGCGGCACGGTCACCGGAGCGGCGTCACGCAACACCGCCGAGACGACACGGCGGGCGGCCTCGCGGGGCGCCGGCGGCAGCAGCACCGAGCCGCCGCGCTCGGCGCCGCGACCGACCCGCAGGCCGGTGGCGATGGCAAGGCACCGGGCCCCGCCGACGGCCCGCAGCAGCAGGGGTTCGCTGAACTCGGCTCCCCGCAGCCGGCGTTCCTCCAGCGTGGTGGCGCGGGAGGTCAGCAGGCCGCGGGTCACGTGCAGCGTCCCGTCCGAGGGACGGCTCAGTACGAAATTCCAGAACGACAGCAGGTAGCCGACGGTCGAGGCGACGGCCACCGCGGCCAGCACCGCCGCGATGACCTCGAGCACGGCGACCGGCAACGGCACCGAGTTCAGCTCGTCGATGACCGCCTTGAACGGACCGAAGTTCTCCGGATTCCGCTGCGACTCACCGAAAAAGCGGGAGAGCAGGGCGGCAATAGCGCCGATAGCGACGAAGCCGGACAGCGTGAATGGGCCGTACCGGACCCAGCCCGGCTCGGCCCGGGCAATGACAACCGGACCACCAGACTGCTCCACAATGGACGGACGGTCGGCGGATCCCCGGTCCAGCAGCTGTTTGCGCAGGTCGCCGGCGGTTCCCCGGCTGAGCGCGTCGAGGGTCAGACCGTCGTTCTTCTTCCGGTCCGACCGGCCGGTACCGACGGTGACCCGGGCCAGGCCGAGCATCCGGTGCATGGCGTGCGCGGTCACGTCGACGGTGCGGACCCGGTCCAGCGGCACTGCGAGGGTCCGGCGGCGCAGCAGGCCACGGCGGACCTGCACCTGCGCATCGGTGATCCGGTAGGTCGTGGTGAACCAGCGGAGCATTCCGATCCCGACCGCCAGGGCCAGACCGATGAGGCTCCACCGGGAGCCGTGCCCGCTGCTGCTGCCGGCGAAGAGCAGGCCGACCAGGGCCGGGAGGAATCGGATCAGCTCCTGCACCGGGTGGATGAACAGCATGAGCGGACTCAGCCGCTGCCACGGCAACGCGTCCCGGTCGGTCTCGACCGGTATGGACACGGTCATGTCGCATCCCCGGATGCCGCCTGCGTCCGCTCGGTCAGGGCGTCGGCCAGATCCAGCGCCACCGGCCGGTCCAACCCGTGGACCTTGATCGGCCCCGCCGCCGAGGCGGTCGTGATCGTCACGTTCGCCAGGCCGAAGAGCGCCTCGAACGGGCCCCGTTCGGTGTCGACGGTCTGGATCCGGGACAGCGGCGCGATCCGCCACTCCTGGTCGAACCAGCCGGTCTGGGTGTAGACCGCCTCGTCGGTGACCTCCCAGCGGTGCACCCGGAAGCGCCACCGCGGCATCACGATGAGGTGTGCGGCGGCCAGCACCGCGGTGATGGCGTACCCGACGATGTGCCAGAACGCTCCGTCGCCGGCGGCGAGCCACCAGATCACCTGGCCGGCGACGACGACAAGCCAGAGCGGCAGCGCCCGGATCGTCCAGTAGCGAATCGCTTTGCTGCTCACCCGGTGTCGCGGCGGGCGCAGCACGACCGGTGCGGTTGACGTTGACATGCGCTCAGCTTGTCAGTTTCCGGGCGGCGTCAGGAGAAGCAAAAGTATGGAATTGGGTGGGACAAAAGTACTGGCGCCAGGAAACACTGGGTTCAGAAATGCACCGGCGAGGTGGGAACGGCCAGATCCGCGCCGAGCACCGGCCCGGTCTCGGTGGGCTCCGGCAGCGCGGCGGCGCCGCCACCAGCCTGCGGACGCGGACGCCGCGGCACCCGCACACCAGAACTGCCGCCCCGGCCCCGGTAGACCAGCAGCCCGTTCACCGGATCTGGCACCGCGTCCAGCGCGGCCCGGACCGCCGGCAACTCGCGGAACGTGTCGATGGCGTCGTCATCGTTGAAGAGCACCTCGAGGACGAGCCCCCAGCGGTGCTCGTGCCAGACCCAGTCCTGGGCACCGTTGGTCAGGGCCGCCTCGGTCAGCGCCTCGCCGTACGAATCACGCCAGCTCGACGCCGGAAGCGGGCCGTCGTAAATCTCGATCGACACCCATTCGGCCATATTCCGAAGATAGCCGGGGAAATCGGCCGGTGACTACGCTCACAGCGAAATCGACCCTCGCCTCATTTCCATGATCGTGATCGGATTCTGGTTGCTATAGCCCCAACCACCGATCACGATCATGGAAATCTGAAGTGCTCAGCCTGTCGCCAGCGGCACGGTGTGCGCCCGGATCAGCGGATCGAGCTCGCGGGCGAACCGCCCCGCGAGCAGGTAGTAGCGGGTCGACTCGTCGGCCTCGTACCCGCCCTCGTCGACCTGAGTCGCCGTCGGGATGTAGCCGATCATGCCGTTGCTGTAGGCGACCGGAAGTACGCGACCGCCGGAAACCGCCTTGATCTGCAACCCGTAGTCGAGACAGACCTCGCCGTTCATCGCCAGCAGGGCCTGGCCCTCGGCGATCTCCAGCCGCTGCAATTCCAGCCGCGCCGAGGCGGCGATCCGTTCCGGGTGTTCCAGGAAAGCCCGCCCCCACTGCCCCATCACACCATCCTGTGTGGACGCTTCCTGCAATTCCGCGGTCGTCGGCGCCGACTTGAACGGAAGGTCCACGCCGTCCCAGCGCGCGGTCAGCGGCACCGGCCGCAGTTCCTCCAGCGCACCGTCGAGAATGCCCGAAACCACATCGGCCAGCGCCGCGCCCTGTTTCGGGATTTCCGCGAGCCCGGTGGAGGCGAGCCGGCCGGGATTCGTGTCACCGCAACAACCCTGCAGGTAAAGGGAAACCGCGCCGGTCCGCTCCTCGACCCGACTCATCGCGTCACCGGTGAATTCGCCGCTGAGCTGATCTTCCCCGGACAGCACCGGGTGGCACGTGTAATGCGTCAGGGCCGCCTTGAGGCTGCCGTCGGCCCGCCGGAACGCCAGCACCGTCACCTCGTGGTCCACCGGTCCGTCCGGATTGGGGCGGGACATCGCGTGCCCGTCGACGACCACGCGGCGGTGCATACCGAGGTCGTGTTGGCCGCGACCGCGGGCGATCGAGACGTCCTCCATGTCAGCCGCCGCCGCGGCCGCCACGGCCAGCAGCCGCTCCCCCAGCAGGTCCAGGAACCGCGGGTCGAGGACTCCGGTGGCGGCCGCGTGCCAGCCGTTGGTTTGGGGCCCGGAATGGCTGTGGGTGGCGGAGAAAAGAACGGAACCCTCCGGTACGCCGCAACTCGCCGAAAGCGCCTTTCGCCATTCCGGCAGGCGCTCGGGCCCCCAGTTGAGCAGGTCGGCCGACGCGATCAACGCGCGCGTGCCGGTCGATTCCAGCAGCGCGACCCGCAGGTGCAGCGGGTGTGCGACGCCCTGCGAGATCGTGGTGCGGCTGGCGAATCCGGCCAGTGGCAGCGGCCAGTCCGGGGTGATTTCGACCCGCGCCGCGCCGATTCGCGCTGTCGTTTCTGTGGTCACTGTCGTTTCTGTGGTCACTGTCGTGTCCCTTCGCTGAGCGGGCGCGTTAGCCCGCCAATTCCACAGACCTGCCGGTTCGGTGCGATTCCACTGCGGCCAGGGCGATTCGGAGCGCGGCAAGACCGTCCGCGGCGGTGACCCGGGCCGCGCTCCCGAGCCGGATCGCGGCCGCGAAGTCGGCGAGCTGACTCCGGTACGGCGCATCCTCCGGCCCGTCGCCGGCCGGTGCAGTCGCCGCGTCCCAGCCCAGCGTGCCGTCCGTACCGTCGATGTCGAAGACGCTCTGGAAGTCCGTGCCCCACGCGCCGCGGACGTCGCTCACCGCACCGCCCTCGTGGGTCAGAATCGCCCAGCCACGGACGATCCGGTCACCTCGCTCGCAACCGGCTTCGACCCGGACCACCTCGCCGGCGACCCACCGCGCGTAGTCGAGGTCGTGGATCATCAGGTCGAGCAGCACGCCGCCGGACCGCGCGGGGTCCAGGAGCCACGGCGCATCGTCCGGCCAGTCGACGGCGCGGGACAGGCGTAACGCCCGGGGTGCGCCGATCTCGCCGGCGGCCACCGACCGGCGCGCGTCGGCGTAGGCGGGGAAATAGCGCAGCACGTGCGCCGCGAAGAGCGCCACGCCGGCGGCGGTGCAGAACTCGAGCATCGCCTCGGCGTCCGCGACGCTGCGTGCCAGCGGCTTCTCACAGACGACGTGCCGGCCGGCCCGGGCGGCCTGCTCGGTGAGTTCGCGGTGGGTGTCGGTCGGCGTGCAGATATCGACCAGGTCGACCGATTCCAGCAGCTGGTCCAGCGAATCGACCGCCGTCGCGGCCGATCGGGACGCAAGGTCCGCGCGCCGCGTCGCGGTGGGCGAATAGAGCAGAATCTCCGCGCCCAGGGCGGTCCAGGCGCCGACGTGGCGGCCACCCATCGTGCCGCTGCCGATGACTCCGACCCGCATCGGATCCACTGTGGGCTGCTCATTTCATCGCTGCCGCGCTGCATCGGCGGTTAACGGTATAGGCCGGAATGCTACATCGTTGTAGTTCCAGTTGTACAGTGCCGGCACAGCGAAAGGGGCCGGTACGTGACGATGCCCGGCCGCGCGCACCCGCCCCGGATCCGCGACGTGGCCAGTCTCGCCGGAGTGTCGCCGAAGACCGTATCGAACGTCGTCAACGGCACCGATCGGGTCTCCGCCAGCACCCGGGCCCGGGTGGAGCAGGTCATCGCCGAGCTCGGCTACCGACCCAACATCGCGGCCCGCAACCTGCGCCGCGGCCGTACCGGACTGCTGACCCTCGCCCTGCCCGACCTCGACGTGCCGTACTTCGCCGAACTCACCCGCGGCATCGTGGATGCCGCGGGTGAACGCGGCTACACCGTGCTGATCGACCAGACCAATGGCGACCCGGGCCGCGAATCGTACGTGGTCGACGGCGTGGGCGCCCGGATGGCCGATGGGGTGATCTTCAGCCCGCTGGCAATGGATGCCGAGGCGCTATCTCGGCGGATACAGCGCACGCCGATGGTCCTGCTGGGCGAGAAGGTGCCGGCCGACGGGGTGGGCATCGACCGCTTGGATATCGACCACATTGGCATCGACAATGTCGCGGCGGCGCAGTCGGCGGTCAGCCACCTGATCGGCACCGGGCGCCGGCGGGTGGCCGTGATCGGCGCCGAACCCAGCCGCGCGAGCGCCACCGCCGACGTACGCATCGTCGGTTACCGGCGGGCGCACTCGGCCGCGCACCGGCGGATCGACCCGGCGCTGATCATTCCGACCCGACATTTCCGGCGCCGCGACGGGGCCGAGGCGGCCCGGCAGTTGCTGTCCCTGTCCCAGCCACCCGACGCCGTCTTCTGCTGCAGCGATCTGCTGGCGCTCGGCCTGCTGCGCGCGTTGCACGAGCGGGGTGTGCGGGTCCCCGACGACATCGCGGTCGTCGGGTTCGACGACATCGAGGACGGCAGCTACAGCATTCCGACCCTGTCCACGGTCGCGCCGGACAAGCTCGGCATCGCCCGGGCCGCCGTGCATCAGCTGCTCGAGCGGATCGGCGGGTCCACCGGCCCCGGCCGCGAGATCACCGTGGGACACGAACTGCGGATCCGAGAGAGCAGCCGCCCGTCGTGAGGCCGAAACGCCAGCTACAGCAGGGAATCCGAGGCATGCCGGACCTTGCGTACCGCCTCGCCGACGGCGCCGATGGCCGCCTCGGCGGCCAGCAGCACGTTCTGCGGGATCCAGACGGCCTGCGCACACAACCGCGCGGTGACCGGCAGCTCCAACTGCCCATACCGGGTCGGCGGGTAGCTCGGGTCGTACCCGGTCGCCTTCGTGTCGAACGCGGTCTTGGCGAACACCGGCTGCTGGTCCAGCGGGATCCCGTATCCGCCGCTGCACGGAATGCCTTCGGCCCGCAGCGCCTCGGTGAACCGGTCCCGCGACACACCGCCGAATTGCGCGGCGTCGTAGGTGAACTGGTAGAGGTGGTAGCCGTGCCGGGTGACCCGCGGATCGCGGATCAACGGCGCCAGCCCGTCGACCTGGCCGAGTTGCCGGTCGAGCTCGGCCGCGGCCCGCTCGCGCTGCCGCAGCTTGTCCTCGGCGGTGTCGAGCTGCACCAGCAGCAGCGCTGCCTGGAATTCGGTCATCCGGTGGTTCCCGCCGAGCTGCGCGTGTTCGTACCAGCGCCCGCTGCGGGACCGGCCGCAGTTGTGCAGGCTCCAGGCGATCTCGGCCAGCGACTCGTCATTCGTGGTGAGCAGGCCGCCCTCGCCGGCGGTCATGTTCTTCGAGGCCTGGAAGGAGAAACTGCCGTACGACCCGATCGAGCCGACCCGGTGCTCACCCCAGCTCGCCCCCTGCGCCTGGGCGGCGTCCTCGATGAGCGGGATCCCGTGCCGCTGGGACAACGCCGACAGTGCGTCCAGATCGGCGGGATGGCCGCCCAGGTGCACCGGAATGATGGCCTTGGTGCGCGGCGTGATCGCGGCCTCGACGGCGGACGGGTCGATACAGGCGGTCCGCTCATCGACGTCGACGAAGATCGGCAGCGCGTTGACGCCGAGCACCGCGGTCGCCGTGGCCAGGAATGTGTACGCCGGAACGATCACCTCGTCGCCGCTGCCGACGCCGAGCGCCGCCAGCGCGATCTGCAGGGACACCGTCCCGTTGCTCACCGCGATGCCGAAGCTGGCGTCCTGGTATGCCGCGAAACGGCGCTCCAGCTGGGTTTTCCGCGGCCCGTTGACATCGCCCCAGACACCTTCCCGGAGCGTGTCGGTCAGCGCCGCGGCGGCCGCGTCGGTGACCGGCGGCCAGACCGGGAACGGCTCGGTGCGGACCGGATCTCCACCCAGCAAAGCCAGTTGCGCCATCGGCAGTCCTTCGGTCGAGAAATGCGGATCGACGGGCCGGCGCCGCCGCCGGTTCCGGCGCTAAAGCTACATCGTTGTAGCAGGATCTGTCAGCAGTCCTGGCGACGGACGGGGAATGAAACTCGACCACCCACCACTTGTCGCCCACGTGACCCATCAGCCCCGCACGCCCGGAGTGCGGCAGTTCCGACTAATCTGATCTTGGGAAATGCTCGGTCCGCTTCGGCGACCCCGGGTTCGCAGGCGTGAGGAGGCCCATCGATGGACCTGACCCGGGACGGCTCCGGGGCCGGTGCGCCGCATTCCCCCGGTCACGATTCGGATGGTCATAACTCGAATGGCCATGATTCGGCCGCGCGCGGCTGGATGGACGCCCAGGCGACGCTGAACACGATCGACGCCAAAGCTTCGGCGGAGAACTTCCCGGTCGCGTCCCGATTGCTGCCCGGGCGCTACCGCCAACACCTGCTGGCCGTCTACGGCTTCGCCCGCCTGGTCGACGACGTCGGCGACGAGGCACCCGGCAACCGGCTGGCCCTGCTCGACGCGGTCGACGACGATCTGGACCGGGTGGTGGGCGACGGCGTGCCGCACCTGGCGGTGCTTCGGCAACTCGCCCCGACCGTACGCACCTGCCACCTCCCCCTGGACCCGTTCCACCGGCTGGTCGAGGCCAACCGCCGCGATCAGACCGAGGTCCGGTACCAGCGGTACGCCGACCTGCTGGACTACTGCACACTCTCGGCCAACCCGGTCGGTCATCTGGTGCTCGGAATCTTCGGCGTCGCGGATCCGGAGCGAGTCGTTCTGTCCGACGCGGTCTGCACCGCCCTGCAGCTGGTCGAGCACTGGCAGGACGTGGCCGAGGACGCTGCCCGCGGCCGGATCTACCTGCCCGCCGAGGATCTGCGCCGCTTCGGCTGCACCCCGGCCGACCTCACCGCGGAGGAGACCAGCCCGCAGTTGCGCCGGCTGATGGCGTTCGAGGTCAGCCGCGCCCAGGCCCTGATGACCCGGGGCGCGCCGCTCGTCGCGACCCTGTCGGGAGCGGCCCGGCTGGCCGTCGCCGGCTTCGTCGCCGGCGGCCAGGCCGCACTCAACGCGCTGGGTGCCGCCGATTTCGACGTGCTGAGCGGGCCGCCGAAAGCGAGTCGGCGGGCCGTCGCGGGGGGCACCCTGACCCGGCTGCTGAACCGGGGCCGAGTATGAGCACCGACCAGTGCCCGGACCGAGCGCGGAGCGAGCCATGACAATTGCCGAGGCGTACGCCCACTGCGAGCAGGTCACCCGCACCGAGGCGCGCAACTTCTCGTACGGCATCCGGCTGCTGCCGCCGGCGAAACGCTCGGCGCTGTCGGCGGTCTACGCGTTCGCCCGCCGGATCGACGACATCGGCGACGAGGACGGCGAGACGGCCGCGAAGGTCGCCGGGCTCGCCGAGGCCCGCGCGGACATCGAACGGATCAGCCTCGACGCCACCGATCCGGTGCTGGTCGCGCTGGCCGACGCGGCCCGGCGATTGCCGATCCCGCTGGAGGTCTTCGAGGAGCTCATCGACGGGGTCGAGGCCGACGTGCGCGGGGTGCGCTACGAGACGGCCGAGGAGCTGGTGCACTACTGCCGGTGCGTTGCGGGTTCGATCGGGCGGCTGTCGCTCGGAGTATTCGGCGGACCGGAGACGCCGCTGGCCCGCGACCGGGCCGACGCTCTGGGCGTCGCGCTGCAGCTGACCAACATCCTGCGGGATGTACGGGAAGACCTGCGGGGCGGGCGGATCTACCTGCCCGCCGAGGATCTGCGCCGCTACGACGCCGAGCTCACGCTGACCGACGCCGGTGAGATCGCCGGTCCGCGGCTCCCGCTGGTCGACGTGCTGCGGTTCGTGGCCGGGCGGGCCCGCGGCTGGTACACCGAGGGACTGCAGCTGCTGCCGATGCTGGACCCGCGCAGCGCGGCCTGTTGCGCGGCGATGTCCGGCATCTACCGGCGCCTGCTCGACCGGATCGACGAGCGACCCGACCTGGCATTGGAACAGCGGCTGTCCCTGCCCGGCCGGGAGAAGGTCGTGGTGGCGTTCGGCAGCCTGGGTCGGGCGGTCATCGGGTCCCGCCGACACGCCGGCGCCGAGCAGTCCGGCGGCGCCGCATGAGCAATCAGGTGTGCGTAATCGGCGGTGGCCTGGCCGGACTGTCGGCCGCCGTCGAACTGGTCGACGGCGGAGCCTCGGTGACCCTGCTCGAAGCCCGCCCCCGCTTTGGCGGCGCCACCTTCTCCTTCAGCCGCGACGGTCTCACCGTCGACAACGGCCAGCACGTCTTCATGCGCTGCTGCACGGCATACCGTGATTTCCTGCGGCGCATCGGGACCGCCGACGGCGTACGGGTGCAGGACCGGCTCTCGGTCCCGATCCTCACCCCCGGCGGCGAACTACGCCGGTTGGAGCGCTCCGATCTGCCGGCGCCGCTGCACCTGGCCGGCTCGGTGGCCAGCTATCCGCTGCTGACGTCGATGCAGAAACTGCAGGCCGCCCGCGCGCTGGCCGCGTTGCGCCGGCTCGATCCCGCCAACCCCGCGCTGGACGCCGAATCGTTCGGCGGCTGGCTGCGCCGGCACGGGCAGAGCAGCGCCGCGATCGAGGCGCTGTGGGCGCTGATCAGCGTGCCGACCCTCAACGTCAAGCCGGACGACTGCTCGCTGGGGCTGGCCGTGATGGTCTTCCGGACCGGTCTGCTGGACCGCAACGACGCGGCCGACCTGGCGATCCCGACCCTGCCACTGTCCGCCCTGCACGTCGACCCGGCGGTCGCCGCGCTGGAATCCGCTGGCGCGGTGGTACGCCGATCGTGCAAGGTCTTGGCCGTGCAACGCGATCGGGCCGAGGGCCGGCTCACCGTCTGTACCCGCGATGGCATCGTGCCGGCGGACGCGGTCGTCGTTGCCGTACCGCAGGACGTCGTCGGCGGCCTGCTGCCGGAGGGCACGCTCACCACGAGAGTGGATCGGCTCGGCTTCTCCCCCATCGTCAACCTGCACGTGCACTACGACCGGCCGGTGACCTCGCTGCCCTTCGCCACCGCGCACGGCAGCCCGGTCGGTTGGGTCTTCGACCGCACCGCCACCGCCTCGCACGGCGGCGAGCCGGTGAGCGGGCAGTACCTGACCGTGTCGCTGTCGGCGGCCGACCAGGAGCTCGGCGAGCCGGTATCGCAGCTGCGCGACCGCTTCCTCCCGGCATTGGCGGACCTCTTCCCGGCGGCCCGGCGAGCCACCGTGCAGCGCTTCTTCGTCACCCGCGAGCCACATGCCACATTCCGGGCCAGCCCGGGCAGCGGATCGCTGCGGGTCGGTGAGCAGACGAACACGACCGGCGTGTTTATCGCCGGGTCATGGACCGATACCGGCTGGCCAGCGACCATGGAGGGAGCCGTCCGCAGCGGGGTACGGGCTGCGCGCCGGGCGCTGGCAACACTCGACGCGACGCGTACGACAACACCTGAGGGGGTACCCCTGTGACCGCCGAGACACTGCCCCAACGCGACGTCACACCGATCCTGGAACGGGCCGGCGAGCTGACCTATCCGGCGCTCCGCCAGGCCGTGGACACGCTGGCTCCGCAGATGCGCCGGGTCGCCGGCTACCACCTCGGCTGGCTCGACGCGGCCGGCAACGAGCAGCGCAGCGGACGGGGCAAGGGCATCCGCTACACGCTCGCCCTGCTCGGCACCGAGGCCGTGGGCGCACCGGTCGAGACCGGCATCCCCGGCGGGGTCGCGGTGGAGTTGATCCACAACTTCTCCCTGCTCCACGACGATCTGATGGACGGCGACGAGGAGCGGCATCACCGGGCCACCGCCTGGACCATCTTCGGCTCGTCGGCCGCGATCCTCGGCGGCGTGGCACTTCTGGCACTCGCCGAGGAGGTGCTGCTGGCGCCGGGCACCTCGCAGGGGGCGGCCGCCGCCAAGATGCTTACCGAGGCCACCGCGCGCCTGGTGACCGGACAGACCGACGACCTGGACTTCGAGACGCGCACGGCCGTCCCGCTTGAGGAATGCGTACGGATGGCCGGCAACAAGACGGCCGCGCTCATCTCCGCGTCGGCGGCGATCGGGGCGGTGCTCGCCGGCGCGCCCGAGCCGACTGTCACCGCGTTGGCCGCGTTCGGCGAACATCTCGGCCTCGCGTTCCAGCTGGTGGACGACCTGCTGGGTATCTGGGGCGCGCCCGAGCTGACCGGCAAGCCGGTGCTCGCCGATCTGCGGGCGGGCAAGAAGACGCTCCCGGTCAGCGCCGCGCTGCACGCCGGCGGCCCGCCCGCCGAGGAGCTGGCGACGCTCCTGGCCGACGGCGGCGACGACCCGGCGCGGTTCGCCCTGGAGGCCGAACTGATCGAGCGCGCCGGCGGCCGTGACTGGACCGTCGCCGAGGCCCGCCGCCAGCTCGCGCTGGCCCAGGAGCAGTTGGCGGGCGCCGGCCTGGCCCGCACCGAGCGCGGACAGGAGGCAGCGCGAGAACTCTCCGCCGTCGCCGACTTCGTCGTCCGGCGGCAGTTGTGAGCGCCGCACCGGATCCGCAGCGTCCGCGAACCGGCGCCGGCGTCCCCGGGGCGTCGGCGCGCGCCAGCGAGTACCTGCGGAGCCTGCAGAACCGGTACGGCTGGTGGAAGGGCGAGCTGGAAACCAACGTCACGATGGACGCGGAAGACCTGCTGCTGCGGCACATCCTGGGCATCCGTACCGACACCGAGACCGAGCGTGCCGCTCTGTGGATTCGTGGCCAGCAGCGGGCCGACGGCACCTGGGCCAACTTCGCCGGCGGCCCGGCCAACCTGTCCACCACGGTCGAGGCCTACGTCGCGCTGCGCCTGGCCGGGGACGGTGTCGACGCGCCGCACATGAGCAAGGCAGCCCACTTCATCCGCGAGGAGGGCGGCCTGGAGGCCAGCCGCGTCTTCACCCGGATCTGGTTGGCGATGGTCGGCCAGTGGTCCTGGGACGAGCTCCCGGCGCTGCCGCCCGAGCTGGTTTACCTGCCCTCGTGGGTTCCGCTGAACATCTACGACTTCGCCTGCTGGGCGCGGCAGACCATCGTTCCGCTGACCATCGTCGGCTCGTTGCGTCCCGTACACCCGCTGCCGTTCAACCTGATCGAGCTGCGCACCGGACGCCGCACCGCCAGGAAGGCGCCGCTGGTGAGCTGGGCCCGCGGCTTCGAACTGCTGGACAAGGGGCTGCATGCGTACGGTCGCCGACCGGTGCGCCGGGTCCGGCGCGCGGCGATGGCCCGGGCCGCGGAGTGGATCATCCGCCGGCAGGAGTCCGACGGTTGTTGGGGCGGCATCCAGCCACCCTGGGTCTACTCGCTGATCGCCCTGCGGGAGCTGGGATATTCGCTGAGCCACCCGGTGTTGGCCCGCGGTATCGCCGGCATCGACCGGTTCGTGGTCGACGACGAGAACGGCCGTCGGCTGGAGGCCTGCCAGTCCCCGATCTGGGACACCGCCCTGGCGGTCATTGCGCTCAGCGACGCCGGTGTACCGGCCGACGACCCGATCATGGTCAGCGCCGGACAGTGGCTGCTGGACGAGGAGGTCACGACCCGGGGCGACTGGGCGGTGCGCCGTCCCGAGCTCGAGGCGGGCGGCTGGCCGTTCGAGTTCCACAACGACGGCTACCCCGATATCGATGACACCGCCGAGGTCGTGATGGCGTTGCGCCGGGTGCAGCCCAGCCGGGACGTGCAGGACGCGATCGACCGCGGCACCGCCTGGTCGACCGGCATGCAGAGCAGCGACGGCGGCTGGGCAGCCTTCGACGCGGACAACACTCGCGAGCTTGCGTATCAGATCCCGTTCGCCGACTTCGGCGCCATGATCGACCCACCGACGGCCGACGTCACCGCGCACATGGTGGAGATGCTTGCTCAGGAGGGCCGCGCCGGGTCGCCGGAAGCGCAGCGCGGCGTGCAGTGGCTGCTGAACAACCAGGAACGCGACGGCTCCTGGTTCGGCCGGTGGGGGGCCAACTATCTGTACGGGACCGGGGCGGTGCTGCCGGCACTTGTCGCGGTCGGCCTCGGCCAGTCGCACCCGGCCATCCGGCGGGCCGTCCGGTGGCTGCGCCAGGTGCAGAACGCCGACGGCGGCTGGGGCGAGGACCTGCGCTCGTACGACGCGCCGAGCGAGTGGAGCGGGCACGGCGACAGCACCGCCTCACAGACCGCCTGGGCGATGATCGCGCTGCTCGCCGCCGGCGACGAGTCCGACGCAGTGCACCGTGGCGCGCGCTGGCTGGCCGAGGCGCAGCGGGCCGACGGCGGCTGGGACGAGCCGCAGTTCACCGGCACCGGGTTCCCCGGCGATTTCTACATCAACTACCACCTGTACCGGATCGTCTTCCCGGTGATGGCACTCGGGCGTTACCTGCAGGCTCACCCGCAACCTGCGATGCTGAAGTCGGAGGCCGCCTCATGATCGACGACCCCGGCGTCCACCGCCCTGCGATGCTCACTCCGGAGGCTGCCTCATGACCGACCACCCCGGCAGCCGCCTCCGCTCCGCACAACGCCGCTCGCTCGCCTCGGAACTCGCTCCGCTCCTCGCTTCGCTGCGATGCTCACTCGTCCCTCGACTCGCAAACATTGCTGCGATGCTCACTCCGGAGGCTGCCTCATGACCGACCACCCCGGCAGCCGCCTCCGCTCCGCTCCTCGCTCACCAACCCCGATCACCCACCTCGGCTCGGGGCTGACCGCTGCGATGCTCACTCCGGAGGCTGCCTCATGACCTTGCTCGTGTATGCGCCGTTGGGCATCGAAGCGCGGACCGTCAAACCCGGTCTGCCGCGGGCCAAGGTGATCGCCTCGGGAATGGGGCCGCTGCGCGCCCGGCGCGCAGCCGGCAGTCTCTGGCGGGACGCCGCCCCCGACGATCCGGTAGCCGTCGCCGGCTTCGGCGGCGCGCTGGTCAGCGGGATGCAGCCCGGCGACATCGTGGTGGCCAGCGAAGTACGGCACAAGGACCGGTCGGTGCCGTGCCCGACCGCCGGCATCCTGGCCGCCGAGCTGCGCCGGATGGGCCTGACCGTTCATGTCGGGCCGGTCCTCACCGTCGACAAGGTGGTCCGCCGTCGCGAGCACCGAGCGGAGCTCGCCGCCACCGGCGCCATTGCCATCGACATGGAGTCCTCGGCGTTCTTCGATCTGTCCGGCAACCACCCGCGCGCGGTGTTGCGGGTCATCGTCGACGGCCCCGACCGGCCGCTGGTCCACCCGCACACCATCACCGGCGGCATCACCGCCCGCCGGGTGCTGCGGCAGGCCGCCCCGGCACTGCAGGCCTGGGCCGATGCGTGCGGCCCGCGGCGCGTGCTGCTAGCCGGTCCTCGTTCGTTCTGCGCCGGAGTCGAGCGCGCGATCGCCGTCGTCGAGGCCGCGCTGGAACAGCACGGCGCACCGGTCTACGTACGGAAGCAGATCGTGCACAACATCCACGTCGTCCGCGACCTGGAAGACCGCGGCGCGATCTTCGTCGACGAGCTGGACGAGGTGCCCGACGCGGCCACCCTGGTGTTCTCCGCGCACGGCGTCTCCCCGCAGGTCCGTACCGAGGCCGATCGGCGCGGGCTGGACGTCATCGACGCCACCTGCCCACTCGTGAGCAAAGTGCACGCCGAGGCGCGCCGCTTCGATGCCCGCGGCGACACGATCGTGCTGATCGGACACCGCGGTCACGAGGAGGTCGAGGGCACCATGGGTGAGGCCCCCGACGCGATTCAGCTGGTGGAGTCGGCCGAGGACGTCGAGCTGCTCGACCTGCCCGACCCCAGTCGGGTGTCCTACCTGATGCAGACGACGCTGGCCGTCGACGAGTCGCGGACGGTCGTGGATGCCCTGGGACGCAAATTCCCGGCATTGGCCGGGCCGTCCTCGGACGACATCTGCTACGCCACCACCAACCGGCAGGAAGCCATCCGGGCCGTCGCGGCGGAGTCCGACCTCGTGCTCGTCATCGGGTCAACCAACTCGTCCAATTCGGTCCGGCTGGTCGAGCTGGCCAACCGGGATTGCGGCAACGCGCACCTCATCGACGACGAGACCGCCATCGAGCCGGGCTGGCTCATCGGCCGCCGCACGATCGGCATCACCGCGGGCGCCTCGGCGCCGCCCCGATTGGTGCAGCGGGTCATCGACGCATTGTCCGGGCTCGGGCCGGTGCAGACCGAAGAACGCACCGTGGTAGAGGAATCCGTCGAGTTCTCACTGCCCAAAGAGGTCAACCGACCGTGAGGACCGGCCCGTCGACGGGGTGGAGATACGTCGGCGGGTACTGTAGTCCGGTGCTG
>DATAVB010000133.1:0-38985 GCA_036267955.1 Mycobacteriales bacterium
GCGCGACAATCTGATCCCGCCCGCCGAGCGGGGCAGCGGTCTTGCCGTGCACGTTGGCGGTCAGACCGCTGCCGGTATCGACGTTTCCTCTGTGCTCGGAAGTAAGCCTCCGCTTTTTGTCACCGTCGTAGTGGTGCTGGCATTTATTCTGCTGACCGCGGTATTCCGCAGTCTGCTGATTCCGCTCGTCGCGTCCGTGCTGAATCTGCTGTCCGTCGCGGCCGCCGTCGGTGCGATTACCGCCGTGTTTACGAAGGGCTGGGGCGGCTCGCTGCTCCGCCTGGCCGGCACTGGTCCGGTTGATGCATTCCTGCCTGTCGTCATGTTCTCGGTGCTTTTCGGTCTGTCGATGGATTACGAGGTCTACACAGTCGGGCGCATGCACGAAGAATGGCGCCGGCTGAATCGAGTCGGACCTGCTGTATTGCGGAATCATCGCGCGGTCACTTCCGGGCAAGCGCAGAGCACCCCGGATTGTGGTTGCCGCGGCCGGAATCATGATCCTGGTCTTTGGCTCGTTTCTGCTCGGTGGGCACCACCTGCTGCAGGAATTCGGCTTCGGGCTCGGTTTCTCCGTTCTCGTCGACGCGCTGCTTATCCGAACCGTGTTGCTGCCGGCCGCCATGCACCGATCGGGCCCGCCAACTGGCTGCCGCGCTGGCTCGATCGGCTGCTGCCGCGGCTGGACCTCGAGGCCGACGAACCACTGCCCGAGGAGAAAACAATCACGGACCCGGCCCCGGCGCGGTGATGGACACATCGCGACGCCGGCCGCAGATTGACAATAGGTCGCTCGTGTCCCGCGCTGGTCCGGGACAGTGGTACCCCGAAGCCTGCGCCGGCGGGCGCGGACGTTGCGCTGGTGGCCAGGAACGGTGGTACCAGTCGACATCCATGAGGCTGAACGGCTGGCCTGCATCGGCGAGCAGGTCACCGATGTGCTCCAGAGTTGAGGACTTACCGACTCCGTAGGAGCCATTGATGAAGATGGCCCAGCTCCCACCCTTGATCATGGACCGACTCTATCGGAGCACCGCGGCCAGCCCGGCCGCCACAGATCTCTGCCATCTCGTCTTCCGAGATGGCGTCCCACAGACGATCGTACTGCGGAACACGGCGGGGCTCGGCTGCGGCGCGGTCGTTCTATGGGTGCAGGTAGCGATCCAGCGCGGTCAGAGCGCGCCGGGCATCGGGGGTGTCGGCATGGTCGATCCGTAGGCAGTAGGAGAACCAGAGGATCTCGACCAGATTCCATTCCACGCTGTAGAGCTCCTGGACGTACGGTCGGATCCGGCTCGTCCCCGCGGTCGTTGAATAGGCATCAAGCGCCGAGCCGTCCAGAACAAGGTGGCGCCGGAACTCGCGCTCGCGCGGTGCGATCCGGGCGCTGTCCCAGTCGATGAGATGCATCCGGCCGGCATCGGTGCGGATGATGTTGGCGCTGTGCGGCTCTCCGTGCGTCAGGACCCACGGTTGAGAATCGGCCTCCAGCCGGGCCAGAAGGCGTCGAAATCTTGCTATCAGCGACTCGATGTGCTCGGTTGCGCCGAGCAACATTTCTCTGGCCGGCGCCGAGAACGGTCCGGCTGACCAGAGCCGGTCCAGGCTGGGCATGAACGGTCCGGCCACCAGTTCCGGCGGCGGCGCCCAGCGCGGTGCGCACTCTGGAACGGGCGCGGCATGCAGCCGGCCTAGCAGTGCTGCCACCTCCGCGCGTTGCTCCTCATCGGGCCAATCGCCCTCACCTGCGGCGGATCCACCCAGGTACCGGCACACCGACATCGCCCATCCCGGCGTGATGACGCGCAGCAACTGCCCGGAGCGATCTGGTATCGGCGCCACGACGAATTCAAGTCCGCCGTCCCGTAGCTTGGCCGCGGCCAGGAAGGTCGAACACAGCCGCTGCCTGGTGTCCTGCGACTCGATCCGGTCGCATTTGATGAACCAGGCTGGCCGGCCGTCCGCCTCGGCGACCCAGTTGTAGCTCCCAGCGCCCACAGGTAGGTACCGGATGACCTCCACCGGAACGTCCCAACCGTCCCGGACATGGCCGAGCACGGCATCGACCGGAAGCTCGGCCGGCTCATCACGCATGCCGCGCAACCTACCCGGGCTCTCCGACGGTCGTCATCGAACGCCGTCGCCGGTATCGCCGGGCTGAGACCGCCGCCCCGTTACGGTGACATTCCTACTGGTCAGGATGCGTGCTGTTCGCCAAGCTTGTCGAGCAAAAGGGACCGGGCCAGCGTCGATGCGGGCGGGTGCCGTTGTTCAGCGGCGCGCGAATGTCCGGTTGGGTGATGGGGCAGGTGCTCAGGGGTGGGTCAGCCCTGCACCGTGATGTGGGGTTCGTCGTCGGCTAGCGGTTCGACCTTGTCTTGGAGTAGGTCGAAGCTCGTGCGACTGATGTCGATCGCAGCCTCCGGGTCGGTGTTTCGTCGCGCCACCCGCTGCCAGGCGATCTCCGGGTCCGCCACGATCTCGTGCAACTCATACGATGCCCCGAGCGAGGTGACCTGTTCCCGGACGCGGTCCCGCTTGGCTCGCTTCCAAAAGCCGAGGTCGAGTACGACATTGACCTGCAGCATCAGGCACCGCGCCCATACGTCGTACATCACGGTCTCGACCTTGCCGAGCGCCTCGTCGAAGTCGACAAATGCGCCTTCCTCGCGGCCGTAGAGCTGCCCGACCCAGCGATCCCCATCGAACACCACCGCGCGGCCATGCTCAGCCAGCGACTGCGCATACGTTGACTTGCCGACACCGATGCGCCCGTAAAGCAGGAATGCCGTCGCCATGATCAGCAACGGTAACGACGGGTCGACCCGGCATCCAATCCGACGCCGGATCTGGTTGTTCGCTGAGCAATCGTCTGCTGGGACAGATAGCCGGGCATGGAGTATCTCACTGCGGGCGGGTTTTCGGCCCGTTCCGTCACTCGCCGGTGAGGCCGTCCACCGACTCCCGGATGAGGTCGGCGTGTCCGTTGTGCCGGGCGTACTCCTCGATCATGTGCACCACGATCCAACGCACGCTGGGCGTGCGACCGTCGGGCAAGCTGCGTCGTGCCGGTTGGTCCAGGCCGCCGCCGGCCAGGGTTTCGGAGAGCAGGTCGCGGGAGCGGGACACCGCATCTTGCCAGAGGGTGTGCAGCATCTCAGGGGAGTCCTCGGCGGCCGAGTGCCACTCCCAATCAGGGTCGGCGTCCCAGTCGTCGTCATTCCATACGGCTTGGCGCTTGTTGCCCTGCATGCGGTGGGAGAACCAGTGGTCCTCGTAGTAGGCGAGGTGCTTGAGCATCCCGCCGAGCGTCATCGTCGAGGCGCCCAGCCTCGCCTTCAGACCCGGCGCATTCAGGCTGGAGCACTTCCAGGCGAACGTCGCACGCTGATACTCCAGGAAGCCCACGAGGGTCTCGGTCTCGTCGGAGGCGAGAGGAGGCTCTGGGCGGCCCTGGTCATCTAGGAGAGTCATGGTTGATCCGGGCCCTGGTTGAAGTCGATGCGCATGACGATGCGCCTAGGGGTGGGTTTACTCACCTCGACGAAGCCGGCTGCGGTGAAGATGCTGGGAGTGCCGACGTGTCCGAACTCGCTGAGGTGCGGATAGCCTTCCAGAGCACGGGCGCCGCGCTGCCGGGCGAAGGCGACGGCGGCACGAGCGAGTGCCTTACTGATGCCGCGGCGCCGAAAGCCTGCCCGGGTTACAAAACAGGTCACCGACCACACGCTGTCATCGGTTTTGTCTTCGGTTCGATCGACCCAGGGGACGGGACAGTGACTCAACAGGCGCGGGTTTGCCGGTCGCGGGTCGACGGCACACCAGCCGACTGGTTCACCGTCGACGTAGGCGACCAGGCCGGTGGTCGTGGTCGACTCCGGCTGGCCGCAGGCGGTCTGTTCCTGGAGCCGGGAGGCGAGTCCGTTCGCTCCGACCGTGGCCCAGCTATCCTTGGGCCGCATCTTGTACCGCTGGCACCAGTCTCTGGACGGAGCGCCGCGTGTGCCGAATATGGCTTGCAGGTCCTTCCAGGTCGCCTCGTTCGCGGGAACAATTCTGAGCTGATCGTCGGTGACCGGCGGCCTCCTGCGACCCTTAACGACACCTACTCCGCTGTGCCCAACCCGTTGATCGTCCCTGCTGCGTCGTTGGCGTGCCGAAAGTTCCTTTTGATTGGCTCGATCAGAACCCTGGGTGCGATCCTGCCTCTTCTCGAGCGCTGGCGCGGCCGCGGTGAGGTGGATCGTGATGGTGTCACCGTCGGCCAGCCCGAGGGGCTTGCGCACCAGGTCCTTCACCGGGACGACGTAACGCCCGTCCCTGGGCCACAGCGATGTCGCCCACTCGGTGTCACCGATCCGCGCCTGAACCCGGATCATTCCGCGGTAGTAGCTGATAGCGGAAGATACGGCTTTCAGCTCGAGGCTGGGTTCCTCAGGCACGGCGACGAAATAGTATGGCGCTGGGCCGCGCCACTGAAAGATCTCGCCGCTGAATTCACACTCCAGACGGTCATGCCCCTCGCCTGCTTGCGCCCCCGGCACAGCTGACAGGCGGCGCAGGGCGACCGTGAACTTCTCCCCCTCGCGTGCTGCAGCGCGCGCGTTCCGGGCCTTGGTTGTTTGCTTCTTCGGCATCGCGGTATCTCTTCCCCAGCGGCCCCACGCACCGCCGGTGCCGGATGACAACCAGACGGAAGCTTGCGCGGGCCCCAGGAGACCTTGGCCGACGAGTGCCACCACAGCGTGGGTGCCGATGGCAAACGGCGAACGGCGTACGCGTCATGCCGTGGCAGCGAGATTAACACTCAGGCCCGCAATCCGCATCTAAACCTCGAGCAACACGTCGTCCCCGAGGAGGACCCGTTCAACTCTCCGTGGGTCGCACGCGCTTAACGACGATCGTTCTATTTGCCAGCAGGTCTGGGACATTACTTCGCAGGGCGCGGATTGGCCGCGAGCTGCCCGATAAGGGGAGTCCGCGTGATTGAAGGCGAGAGCGCAGCCTCGGTCAAGCATGGCATGATTATTTCCGTGCCCGGTAAGGGATCCTGACCGGGCACATGCCGCTGTTGTTGCGGATCTGGCTGGGCTTTTCCATGCCATGGTCGAAGAGCAGGTCGCGATCGGCGACATGCAGGTCATGCCAGGCGACCGCCGACCGCAACCCTGGACTACCGGTCCAGCGCTGTCCACAGACGCGCGCGGACACCACGACGACGCCGGGCCGGCTCCCGTCAAAGCTCGGTCAGCCGGCCCGCTGACCAATCCCTATGTGAGATGTGCAGGATCGTTTCGATTTGCGCCTCTCTCTAGACGATGGTCCGCAGGAGGCTCGGCCTTTAAGACGCCAGTGGACGAAGGCTCTTCATGCGGGTGCTCGCCAGGGGCGGCCGACGTGTTCGACGAGCATCATCCGTGGCTTGGTCAGGGCGTTGGGGGCGGGCGCGTGCAGGCAGCGGGCGTTCATGAGAACGACGTCGCCCGTCTCACCAGTCAGTTCGCGAACGATCAGGTGTTGCCCGCCAACAGTCACGCCGTGCTGGAGGTAGCGAGCGAAGCGATTTGGATCCGGATCCGGTTTATCGGTCCACAGATCCCGCAACCACGGATGCAGCTTCGCCAGGCCGGCCTTGATCTTGGCCGAACCTAGCGTGCCGGTCGCCTGTAGATACCTGTCGACTAACCGGTGTGAACCCTCCACGACCAGGGTGCCGCCGTTCTGCGCCTGTACCGGGGCGAGGTAGGCGAAGACTGTGACACCAGGCTCGTTCCCGGGTCCGTCGAGGTGCCAGCTGACAGATGGAACCGTCCAGCATGTCGCCGAGCGAAACGTGACCAATGGGCCGCCCCACCACGGTGCATGGCCAGGCAGCCGGGCATCGGTGCCGAGGATGTCATCGAGGGCCGCGCAGACGACCGCTGAGGCCATCGGGTTGAACGCTCCGGATCGGGTGGCAGCCTGTAACCGCCGCACAGTGCCGCATGGCCACGTTTGTGGTCGGCCCTGGACGATGCCGTGCTCGGAGGCGAGGAATTCCCACAACCGTGCGCACATGCCGGTCACATCGATCGTAGGGATCGCGCCGGGAAGCCGGAGCAGACCGATCCGGTCGAACTGCTGTCGCTGGGCGTCGGTGAGCATCAAAGGTCTCCCTTCCGCCGAGTCGGGGAAGAAAGCCCACCCAGAACCCGAACGGGACCGGAGCACGCCACACCACCCGACCCGTGCGGGTCGAGTCGGAGGTAGTGCTCCGGGTCAGGCCATGCTTCCCGAAGACAACCCTGAACAGCACAAAACCTACCTGACGACTCTGCTAACCGTCGCCTTAATTTCGCGTTCCCGCGAACGAATGCGAATAACGGGCCTGACGCATCCGCCGGCTCGCAGAGCGATCGGTTGGAGCCGCCTCGGCGCAATCTGCTCGACCTTGGCTGGCGCAGCCGGCAGAGTGAGCATCGTGTGTGGCATACAGGTGCGTTCGATGAGGGTCGAGGATGCCGAACCGATCTCTGCTGCATTTGAGCGCATCGGTTGGCATAGGCCGGCAGAGTCGTACCTTCGGTACGTGGCCCAGGCGCAGGCCGGGGATCGCGTCTGTGTGCTTGCCGAAAGTGGCGATGAGTTCGCTGGCTACGGGACTTTGCTGTGGCGGTCGAACTATCCGCCTTTTCGCAGAGATCGAGTGCCAGAGATCAACGATCTGAACGTCCTACCGCAGTATCGACGCCAAGGGGTCGGCAGTGCTCTGCTAGATGCGTTGGAGGCGGCGGCCGGGCAACGTAGTAAGACCGTCGGGCTGGGAGTCGGTCTACATGCCGGGTACGGCGCGGCGCAGCGGCTGTACGTCGCTCGTGGCTATCGGCCCGATGGCCGTGGCGTAATGTACGACGACGAACCCGTCGAGCCGGGGGCAACGATTGCAATCGACAACGACGCAACGCTGATGTTCACGCTGTCGCTGTAATGACTCCCCAGGACGGTGCATGCCGACTGGAGCACTCATGGCTGGCGCGCCGATATAGACGTATTGGTACATGCTTGCGGCAGTAGCCATCGGGCCAGGATCTCGGTCGCTCGGGATCTCGGGCGCTATCGCCTTGGCCGCAGCGCAGCCCCGGCTGCGGTCCTCAGCACTCGCGTCAAGACGACGAGGCAAGCGCTCGACCGCGCGATCCAGCAATCTCGACGGTCAACCTCGGGGGGAGTATTCTCCTATCTCGTTTGGGCATGAGAAGGGATTCTCCGATGAGCGCGATGTCGCAAGGGCGGAGGGTGATTGAGGTTCTCGAGCGCTCCTATCGAGATGCAGAAGACTCGACTCGCCGGCCGGAGCGCGTCCCAGGCGAGGTCCCGGAGCCCACCGACGTGGACGCGCGCGCAGCTGATCAGGCAAGCATCGAGTTGCTTGCTCTGGGCTTGGTGGCGGGCCCGTGGGAAGACTGGCTTCGCATCTCGTGCTTCCCTTATCTGCGCCAATTCCCAGGGGTCGATCGCAGTGTGGGGCAGGGGTGGGTAATCAATGACCACCTTGACGCCGCCGAAGAAATCGCATTGACCAGCGGCGGCAACAAGCTTCAAGACAAGGGTGCCTATCGGACGTATGCCGACCCGCTCGGTCATCCGCTGTGCCTCTACCTCGACGCCACGGTCGAATCGGGAACATTGGCCCGCATCGTGATCGACTGCCCGGACCCGTTTACGCTGGCCACCTTCTACGGACAGTTATTGCGAATGCCGCAGCACATCGAGGATTCAGCTGATCGAATAGTGATTGCGCGCGATGTTGACACATTCCCGATGCTCGCATTCCAAAGGGTCGATTATTACGTTGCACCCAGGTGGCCCGACCCGGCCTATCCAGCACAGATGCACTTCGACGTCGTCTTCGACGACCGTGCCGCAGCTGAACGCCGGGCCACTGAGCTCGGGGCAACCTGGTTACGCCCGCAGCACGACGAGCACTTCGGGCACGTCTACGCCGATCCGGCGGGGCACCCGTTCTGTCTACTGGAACCCGGAGATTGACAGAACGGCTGCGGTCGCCGGTCGAGCGGCTCAGGCGGTCTTCGTCCGCTTCTGGGCCACCCCGCGCTCCTTCGGCGCCGCACCAGCTGCGCTGGCTTGGAACGACCGGACATTGTCCAGAGCCATATCAAGTGCGACTCGCATCGGTTCCACGGCATGTGCGGTCTGGGCCAACAAATAACCGCCTTGCAACGCCGCAATCACAGCGGTCGCGAGCCGGGCCGGCTCAGCGTCATCGCGCAGGACGCCGTTTTGTTTCATCCGTTCGAAGCCGTCGATGAACAGCTGTTCCCAGGTCTGGAACAGGCTCGCCAGCATGACCCGGGCATCTTCATCGACATCGGATAGCTCGGCCGCCAACGACCCCAACTCGCACCCGTAGGCGCCGTGGCGGACCGTCACCTTCTGTAGAACCGCGTTGCGCCACAGTTCCAACCCACGCATCGAATTCAGCCGCGACAAGCCCCGGGCGTTCAGCTCGATTACTTGCTCGCCTTGCTGCTGAACCACGGCGTGGACCAGAGCGTCCTTATCTTCGAAGTGGTGGTACAGCTGGGACTTGCTGGTCCCGCTCGCCGCGCGGACATCGTCCAAAGTGGTCGCGGCGACACCGCGGGCAGCCATCAACTGGGCCGCCGCGTCCACGATGCGGGCACGAGTCGCAAACCCGCGCGCCGTCAGACGGCGCTCGTCTGTCCTGGAACCACTCGAAGTCACCCCTCCACGCTACCGCGAGCACAGAGAACCGGGCCTCCCTTCAGCGTGTCCGACAACCGGATCAGGCGGCGATAGAGGGTGCGCTGCCCGACTCACCTGCGCCGCGACCTGTGAGGCGATCAAGCTGCATGGCGCGCCGCTTTCGACCGGCGAATCGACGCCGCGAACCCCTCGAGTAACTGGACTATGACGTCCAGTCATGTCACCGAATTCCGCAGAATGGCCTAATAGGAAGATTACGAACCGTTTGTAGCTCCGAGGCTTGGCGTAGCATCGGTCGGTGCGCCCCCGTCGGCCATCAGTAGCTTCGAGTAGCAGAGGCGGCTCACGGTCGTCGCGATAGGTCCTCGTCTGATGGGTGCCTCTGCGTCGATGCAACACTGGACGATATGGTCCACGTATTGGCCCATGGGGTCTGGCGGTGGGACTGGATACAGGGAGGTGCCGGATGAAGGCGATCGTGGTGACGGATCAGGCCGCGGGTACGGCCGGGATGACACTGGCAGAACGGCCAGAGCCAGAGGCGGCGCTGAACGACGTCCTCGTTCAGGTTCATGCATCGGGATTCACCCCGGGTGAACTGACCTGGCCCTCGACCTGGACCGATCGCCTCGGCCGGGACCGGACGCCGCCGATCCTCGGGCACGAGCTGGCCGGAGTAGTCACCGCGCTCGGCTACGGAACGACGGGTTTGTCGGTGGGGCAGCGGGTGTTCGGCCTCACGGACTGGACCCGCGACGGCACGCTGGCGGAGTACGCGGCCATCGAGGCACGCAATCTCGCGCCACTGCCGGGCGACGTCGACTTCACGGTCGGCGCGAGCCTGCCGATCTCGGGTCTGACCGCCTGGCAGGGACTGTTCGAGCACGGCCGACTTCAGGCGGGGCAGAGCGTCCTGGTGCACGGCGCGGCCGGCGGAGTCGGATCGATGGTGACCCAACTCGCGCGCGCGGCCGGCGCCTACGTCATCGGCGCCGGGCGCGCGGCCGACCGGCAGGCCGCGGTCGACTTCGGTGCGCAGGAGTTCATCGACCTCGATAACGATGCCCTGGAAGACGTCGGCGGAGTTGATCTGGTCTTCGACGTTATTGGCGGCGATATCGGAACGCGGTCCACGCGGCTGATTCGAGCCGGCGGAACCCTGGTAACCATCGCCGGCCCGCCCGAGGCCCGGCCCGCGGACGGCTTGGCGATCGACTTTGTCGTCGAGTCCGATCGCGCTCAACTGGGTGAGGTCGTTCGGCGGGTCCGGGATGGACGACTACGCACGAACATCGGCATCGTCGCGGCCCTCGACGACGCCGTCGCCGCGTTCAATCCGACCGAGCGGACCAAGGGGAAGACGATCATCCGCCTTATCTAGCGGCCTACAGATCACCCGGGCGAATCCGAAACACCTGCAATGTCAGCCCGTAGTACTTGGAGGTCTCACCGACCCAGCTCATACCAAGCCGTTCGGCCGTCGCGGCGGCCCGGATGTTTTTCGGACGCGCCACGGCGAACAGCTCGTCGACGTCCTGCGTGAACGCCCAGCGGATCAATTCTCGGCCGGCCTCGGTCGCGTATCCGTTGCCCCAGGCGGCCGGGCTCAGTTGCCAACTGATCTCGTGGTCCTCCTCGAATGGCGGCAGCAGCCGGATCCCAAGTCCACCGACAATCAAGCCGTCCTTTTTGCGCTCGATAGCCCACCGGCCGCGCGGCGAAACCGCGGTCGCACGTAGTTCCGCCCAAGCCTGCAGGACAGAACGCATCGCGGGAAGGTCAACCACCCGGTCCATGACCGGGGTCAACCAGCGCGCCACATCCGCGGCGCCATAGACGTCCAACGCCATTTCGGCGTCATCCGCTGTCCAGTCCCGGAGGAACAACCGCTCAGTCTCCAATAGATGATCCACGGCGTTTACCGTACTCCGTCGATACTGGACCTTTACTACGATAGTGCGGACAGGCAAGCGTGTGGGGGAATCCGGGCCGCGGCCCGGGGCCGGTCTCTGTCGCTAGGCGATCCGGCCGGGCGGATGGCAGGATGCGGTGATGGAATTGCACCCAGTCATGTATGTGCCCGATCAGTACGCCGAGCGAGACTTCTACGAGTTGCTCGGCTTTGAGCGTCATTACGAAGGCGACGAGTTCCCGGGTTTCCTGGCCTTGCGCAATGGCTCGACGATCATCGGGTTGCAGCGGGCATCGGATCAGCATCCCCGCTATACGACCGGACTGCGGTGGCAGTTCGAGGTTGATCGAGTGGACGAGATCAAGCACATCATCTCGGTGTGCGCAGCCAACGATCTGGCTCACGAGGTCATTGTCGAGGAAGGCGGTGACCGGTTCCTAACTCACTGCGTCAAAGTGCATTCACCAGCCGGGGTCGAGGTCTGGTTTGAAGGCCCGAACGAAATCCGTTGACCGGAAGGGACGACTGCCCGCCGGAGCTCATTCAGGTCCTGCTCGGCGGCGGCTGTGTCTTGGGCCGGGAGCAGGGCGCGGTGCAAGGTCCGGCCAGAGTGTGGTGACGGGGAGGTGGTCCTGCAGGCCCCGCGATAAGGGGAAAGGTCATGAGCCGCAGGCGCTCCACCAGGCCGGCACTGATCAGCTGCCGAGCCAGCGAGAGGCTTCCCATGGTGCACAGGGGAATGTCGCTGCCGATCTTCATTCTCCGAACCTCGTCGACGAGGTCCGCACTGCAGATCCGCGTGTTGGGCCAGGCCGCCTGCAGCAAGGTCCTGGAGAACACAACTGTCTCTAGCCGACTCATCCGGTCCCAGGGCCAGTCGAGGTTCCACTGCGCTCAGGATCGCCCTAATCCGGCCGACTTGATCAACGTCGTGCTGGATGTGCTGGTGAAGAACGGTTATAGGCGGGCTACGATCTCTTCGTCTATTAGGGCTGTTATAGAGGTTCGCTGGGATCCGCCCCCTTCCACGTGGGCGGTTACGGTTACCACCGCTTCCTTATCCGGGGAGATTATGCAGAGCTGGCCGTAGATGCCTGCCATTTTGTACGTTTTTTCCCCGGGGGTGCACCAGACGCCTAGGCCGTAACTGTCCGAGAGGCGGAAGCCTTCGTCTGTTGGGTCCTGGACGGTCGGGACGGTCTCTGTCGCGATTCGTACGCAGTATTCGGCGGGGACCAGCTGGCGGCCTTCGTGGCGGCCCTCGTCGAGCAGGAGGCGGCCGAAGCGGGCCAGTTCGGACGTCCTCAGGTAGAGAGCACTTCCCGCTATCGGGTGGCCGAGGGGGCAGGTGTGCCACTGGGGATTGTGGATGGCCAGCGGGGTGAAGACCCGGGGCAGCAGGTAGTCGCGGACGTTAGCGCCGGTCGCGGCGCGCAGGGCGCGGGCCGCTACGTACGGGCCGACGTCGGTGTACCTGAAATACGTGCCGGGCTCGTGCGTCAGCGGGGTCGCGAAGAAGTCAGCGGCCAGGTCCGGGACCACGACGGGGTCGTCGGAGTTCCAGGAGTATGGGCTGCCGGACGTCATCATGAGCAAATGCCGGAGCGTGATCTGGTCCAGGCCGGGCGCGGCAGAGCCGGATAGCTCGGGATAGTACTTGAGGGCGGGGTCGTCCAGGGCGAGGCGGCCTTCGGCTTCGGCGATGCCGAGCGCTACGGACGTAAAGGTCTTCGAGACTGAATGCACGTCGACTCGGTCGTCCGAGCGGAGCCTGCGCTCGACCGGCTCGGCACCGTGGCGGTAGATGTGCACTCCGTAGAGTTCCATGCCCTCTCGTTCGGCGGAACGGACCAGGGCGTCAATGAGTTCTCGCATGGCGTGGAGCCTAATGACGGGGTCTGACATTCGCGGCTGTCTGCGCCGCGTCACTATCGCCCCGCCCGGATAGACCGGCGGGCAGTTGGGTGTATCCGCCTAACGGCGGGACGCGGGTCCGCCAGCCCCTAGTGTCGTCGTGATCTTTAGCCTGCGGGCGGACTGTCGCGAATTAGTGAAACAGGCGCACCTGAAGTCGCGGGTCCTGCGCGGAAGATCACCTGACATGACGTATCCACCTCGCCGGGCTTCACGAGCAGCCTGGTCGTGATGGACGCCTCGGCGGTGCCGCTCTCCAGGGGGTAATCCACGTCCTGAGCGTGCACGACCAAGACCACGAGCCCATTGTCGTTGGCAGACACGGCACGGTCAGGATCAACGGCCGGAATCTCGCCTCCAAGCGAGGGATCGGCGATCACGACGATCCCCCAATTCCACGGGCGCGTCACGGTCGTGGTGACGATCGGCTGCTCCATCGCGATCCTCAATGGCCCTCCAGCGATTACATGGCACAAGCTCACAGTTCTCTATGCCAACCGTCAACTACCACCTGGCACGGAACGATCACCGACATCGAGGTCGCCCGCAACCGGCGTCCGCCCGAAGCGCCGAGACGTCACCCGCGCCTATAGACATCGCTCGTGCGACCTCGCCTCGCAGGTGCGCGGACAATCCGGCAGCGGTGCGTCGCATCCAGAACACCATCCCGGTGACCAATCCCCCGTGAGATAGCGACAACTCCGCGGCTATGCGGAATGCGGTGTGACGAGTCCGGTTTCGTAGGCGGTGATGACGGCTTGGGTGCGGTCGCGGATGTCGAGTTTGTTGAGGATCCGGCCGACGTGGGTTTTGACTGTTTCTTCTGTGACAACCAGCCGGGCTGCTATTTCCGGATTGGATAGTCCTTCGGCGATCAGGCGCAGCACCTCGGTCTCGCGTGGGGTGAGCGCGGCAAGGGTCGCGGGTGTGGTGGGCCGGCGGTGCCGGGTGAATTCGGTGATCAGTCGGCGGGTGACGGTGGGGGCGAGCAGCGCTTCGCCGGCGGCGATGATCCGTACCGCGTCGAAGAGCCGTTCCGCGGTGACGTCTTTGAGCAGGAATCCGCTGGCGCCGGCGCATAGCGCGTCATAGACGTGTTCGTCGAGGTCAAAGGTGGTGAGGATGAGTACCCGCGGAGCGCCTGGCCCATCGCCGGCGAGCTGGCGGGCCGCGTTGATTCCGTCGGTGCCGGGCATCCGGACATCCATCAGGACCACGTCGGGACCGGTGTCGCGACAGATACGTACCGCTTCTGCGCCGTCGGGAGCGGTTCCGACGACGGTGAGGTCGGGCTGGGTGTTCAACAGCGCGGCGAACCCGGCTCGTACTACGGGCTGGTCGTCGGCGACGACGATCCGGATGGCGGTCATCAAGAGGTCTCCGCTATCGCCGGCAGTACGGCGTCGATAAGGAAACCGCCGCCGGGTGCGGGTCCGGTCGAGAGCCGGCCACCGACCGCGGTGGCGCGTTCGGACATGCCGAGCCGGCCGTGTCCGCCGGTGGTCGCCGCTGCGGCGCCGGGGCCGTTGTCGCGGATGCGTAGCCGCAGCGCGTCGGGGCTGTAGCGCAGTGCAACGTCCACGGCGGCGCCGGGGGCGTGTCGGCGGGCGTTGGTGAGGGCTTCCTGCACGATGCGGTAGGCGGCGAGCTCGACGCCGGGGTCGAGTCGTTCGGGTGGGCCGCTGAGGATGAGCCGGATCCCGGTGCCGGCGGCGTCGCGGGCCTCGTCGATCAGCGTGCCCAGCTGGTCCAGCCCAGGCTGTGGCTGCCGGGTGGCGGCAATGTTGGGTTGTTCGCTGGTTTGGGCGTCATCGCGGAGCACACCGAGGAGGCGCCGCATTTCGGTGAGCGCGGCCCGGGCGGTGTCCCCGATCGCGGACAGCCGTTGCGCCCCGGTCGCTGGCATTCCGGGCGTGGTGAGCCGGGCGGTCTCGGCCTGTACGGCGATCATCGAGATGTGGTGGGCGACCACGTCGTGCAGTTCGCGGGCGATCCGGGCCCGTTCGCCGCGGGCGGTGTGGTCGAGCAGGGTACCGGTGATGACCTGGCGGGCGGCGCTGTTCTCCGCCGCATCGGCCCGGGCGCGTTCGGCGATGCCCGCCCAGGCCGCCGTCGGAACGAGCACGGCCAGCAGCACGGTCAGGACCCGGGTGTCGATATGTATGGGCACGGCCAGTGCCAGCAGCAGGAACGGTAGGGCCAGCCCGGTCGAGGCGAGCCTGGCCGGGACGTCGCTGCGGCCGAGTCGGTAGCAGACGATGACCTGCGCGGCGCAGCCGGCGACCGTGATCAGATGAAACGCCGCCAGCGAGATCACGCTGGCCGTGGAGATGGCAACCGCCGCCCCGGCCGGGCTGAGGAATGCCAGCGGCAGGGTCGTGCCCAGGGCGAGCAGGGCAAGCGCCAGGCTGGTTTGCCCGTCGAGGCCGGCAGCGGTGGTCCGCGCGAGCGATTCGGTCAGCGCGGCGAGAACCAGCACCGCCTCGGTCACGACGGTCCAGCGTTCTGCCAGTGGGCTCACGTACGCCATTATCACCGTCCGCGGCGAGTGCGCCGTCCCCCCTACGAGGGACGTTGGCGTCCCTCCTGAGAGGGATGCTCGGCGGCTGATCGCTCTTGTGAGGGAGCAGTGAAGATCGCTCTGTGGCGGGACGACCGGGCCGGTGTTTGTCCCTAGCCTTCCTGGCATGGAAGCGACTATCGATGTTACCGGCGTACACAAGCGCTACGGCTCGGCCGTGGCCCTGGACGGGATGTCGTTCACCGTGCGGCCCGGGCAGGTCACCGGGTTCGTCGGCCCGAACGGCGCCGGCAAGACCACCACAATGCGGGTCATCCTGGGCCTGGACTCGGTCGAAGCGGGCAGCGCACTGGTCGGCGGCCGCCCCTATGCCAGCCTGCGACACCCGCTGTCCCAGGTCGGGTCGCTGCTGGACGCGGCCGCGCTGCAACCGAGCCGGTCGGCCCGCAACCACCTGCTCTGGCTCGCCCATTCCCAGGGCCTGAGCGGGAAACGGGTCGACGAGGTCGTCGAATCCGCCGGGCTGCAATCGGTGATCCGACGCAAGGCCGGCGGCTATTCGCTGGGCATGCGGCAGCGGCTCGGTATCGCCGCCGCCCTGCTCGGCGACCCACCGGTGCTGATGCTGGACGAGCCGTTCAACGGGATGGATCCCGAGGGCATCGTGTGGATGCGCGGATTCCTGCGGGTCCTGGCGGCACAGGGCCGCGCGGTGTTGGTGTCCAGCCACCTGATGAGCGAACTGGAAGACGCCGCCGATCACATCGTCGTGGTCGGGCGCGGCAGGGTCATCGCCGATGCCGGCGTGAGCGACCTGATCGCGGCCGCATCCGGCGACCGGGTCACCGTGCGCACCGCCGCCCGCACCGAAGCGATGACCGTACTCGCACGTGCCGGAGCGACCGTGGCCGCAACCGACCGGGACCGCCTCACCATCTCCGGACTGCCCGCGGACCGCATCGTCCGGTTGCTGGCCGACAACAGTGTGCCGTTCTCCGAGGTATCCGCCCACCGGGCCACCCTGGAAGAGGCCTACATGGAGGTCACCCGCGACCAGGTCGAGTTCAGCGCCGCCACCGCCGAGGAGCCGGCGCGATGAGCACGATCGCGCCGTACCGGCCTGCCGTCGCCGGGCACACCGGGTTCGCCCAGTTGGTGCACGCCGAATGGACGAAGTTCCGTACGGTCCGCGGCTGGCTGATCGGCCTGTTCGTCGCCGCGCTGCTGATGGTGCTGCTCGGCGTCTTCACCGCCTCCGGCAGCCACGCCGGCATCTGCATCAACAACAAATGCACCGGGATGCCGCCGCTGCTGCTCGGCCCCGAAGGTGGACCGGTCAACGACGACTTCACCTTCGTCCACCAACCCCTGGCCGGCAACGGCAGCATCACCGTGCGGGTGACCTCGCTGACCGGCTCCTACTCATCCCACGGCGGGGTGCCCGTCGGGGCCGGGCAGGCCACGCTGCCGCAGAAGGGCACCCAGCCGTGGAGCAAAGCCGGAATCATCATCAAACAGAACACCAAACAGGGATCGGCATACGCCGCGGTCATGCTCACCGGAACCCACGGCGTACGAATGCAATACAACTACACCCACGACATCGCCGGGCCGAGCGGTCGTTGGCTACGACTCGCCCGATCCGGCAACGTGCTCACCGGATACGTATCGACCGACGGCAGCCACTGGACCACGATCGGCACCACCCACCTGACCGGATTGACCGGCACCGTGCAGGCCGGACTGTTCGCGGCTTCGCCCGACCACTCCGTGACCAAGACACACCTCGGCGGGGTGCAGAATACCGGCGGACCGTCCCAGGCCGCCGGCACCTTCGACCACCTCAGCCTGACCGGCGGGCAGCCACACCAGCCATGGGCGCCCACTGCGGTGGGAAGCGGCGGGTTCGAGGGATATCACCACACCGGCGGCACGGTTACCGTCAGCGGGTCGGGTGATATCGCACCCGATGTGCAGAGCGGCGAGACCATCGACAAGATTCTGGTCGGCGCCTTCGCCGGGCTGATCGCACTCGTGGTGGTGGGCACCATGTTCATCGCCGCCGAATACCGGCGCGGTCTCATCCGCATCACACTGGCCGCGAACCCCCGCCGCGGCCGGGTCTTAGCCGCGAAAGCGCTCGTCGTCGGCGCTGCTGCGTTCGTGGTCGGGGCAATTGCCGGGCTGATCGCCATTCCCATCGCCGAACCGATCCTGCGCCACAACGGCAACCGCATGTACCCGGCGAGCACGCTGACCGATCTGCGCGTCATCCTCGGCACCGCGGCCCTGCTCGCCGTCGCCTCGATCGCCGCGCTTGCGGTCGGCACCATGCTGCGGCGCAGCGCCGGCGCGATCACCGCCGTCATCGCCGCGATCGTGCTCCCCTACATCCTGGCCACCGCATCACTCATCCCCACCGGTGCCGCACAATGGCTGCTCCGCCTCACCCCGGCCGCCGCGTTCGCGATCCAACAGGTCCGCCCCGCCTACCACCAGGTCACCGCGACCTACCTCCCCGGCGACGGCTACTACCCGCTGGCCCCCTGGGCCGGATTCGCCGTCCTCTGCGGATACACCGCCATCGCCCTCGGCGCCGCTGTCGTCCTGCTCCGCCGGAGAGACGCATGAAAGACGCCCTGCACGCGGAATGGACGAAACTCCGCACCGCGCCGGGCCCGGCCTGGCTGCTCCTCGCCGCGATCGCCCTGACCATCACTCTCAGCGCGATCGCCACGACCGTACTCACCTACACCGCAGTACAGTCCACTGTGGACACCACCAAACTCGCGCTCGCCGGGATCTACCTCGGCCAGACCATCATCGCCATTCTCGCCGTCGGCATCATCAGCGGCGAATACGCCACCGGCATGATCCGGGTAACCTTCGCCGCGACCCCCCACCGGATCACGGTTCTCACCGCGAAAGCCACCACACTCACCGGTCTGACCCTGGTTGCCGGAACAATCGCGATGCTCGGCTCCCTACTCGCCGGGCGATACCTCCTACCCCACAGCGGCTTCACCACCGGCCACGGCTACCCGCTCCTATCCCTCACCCACACGGCCACGCTGCGCGCCGCCGCCGGATCCGTCCTCTACCTCGCACTCATCGGCCTGCTCAGCCTCGGCATCGCCACCGCCGTCCGCGAATCCGCCGCCGCAATCGGCCTGGTACTCGCGCTGCTCTACCTCTTCCCCATCCTCATCAGGGTCGTCAGCGACCCCCACTGGCAACGCCACCTCAAACAAATCGCGCCCATGAACGCCGGCCTCGAAATCCAAGCCACAACCGGCCTGCACCACCTGCCAATCGGGCCCTGGGCAGGCCTCGGCGTACTCACGGCCTGGACCGCGGGCGCGCTCCTCCTCGGCACGCTCCTACTCAAACGGCGCGACGCATAACCCCGATACGTCCAGACAATGATCCGCCGACACCAACCCGCACGCAGGAAACCTCGACAGCCCCAAGATCGTCGACGACCAGACGGATCGATCAGCATCCAGCTAACGCAAGACGCCTATCACCAAACTCTGTCCGCATAGGAACGTCCACGGTGCGCCGTAGAACTCAGCGCAACCGCGCTCGGGTGGCCTGATTCGGAGGCGCCAGAGGGTGCCCGCAGACAGATCGAGCGGGAGCTCACGGCCGGGACTTGACTGCGTCCGGCGTGGCGATTGCGTCGCGCCAGCTTGCCCAGGCAGCCGGAATGCTGGACAGATGTGCCTCGGTGACTAGGTCGCGGACGAGGGATCCTGGTGCGTGTAACGCGAAGAGCGTGCCCTGGTCGGGAGTCGGGGGCCGCCAGCCCAGTGCGACGGCGGTGTCGAGTATCCGAGCGGTGCCCAGGACGCCGATGCCGAGTTGCTCGGGGGCGAGCATGAGGTCTTCGGCGAGGGCCGGGGTCCCGTTGTGGGTCATCCGGGTGCGGCAGGTGAGTGTGCCGCCCGGTTCGCGGGTGCGGCCGAGCACTAGTTGGTCGCGGAGCAGTAGTCGGGCGCCGGTTGCGGTGCATACGGTCAGGCGCCGGTGCACGGCGGCTCCGGAGCTGAGGATCAGCGGCTCGGCGTCCCACACCAGCGTCGCGTTCGCTGCCAGTTCGATGTTGGTGTCCAGCGTCGCCCGGAGTCCGCGGCCGTTGTAGGCGACTGTGGCCGCGGCGTCCTGGAGCAGGAGATGCTGGCTCGGTCCAACCCTGATGTGAACGGCGACATGGTCGCCGCCGAGGAGCAGTGCCGTGGTTGCGAGCAGGGTGATCGAGGCGCTGTCCGGTGCCTGGTTGGTGATCCGCGGCGCGAGTCGTCCGGCCCTGAGTTCGAGCCGGCCGTCGATCAGCGTGACGAGGGTCCGGTCAGTGGGCATGGACCGTGCCGTCGGTGTGGCGGTGTGGTGCCATCGGGCCGGGGTCGGTGGGGCTGTGTTGGCCGTTGCGGTGGTGGTCGATGAGGTGGAGTACCCAGCCGCGCAGGGCGGCTACGGAGTCGGGATCGGCGCGGGAGAGGGCGATCACTGGTCGCCCGTCGCGTTCCCGGGCTCCCTCGGAGGCCATCAGGGCGGCGTCTACCCCGACGTGCGGTGCCAGGTCCGTCTTGTTGATCACCAGAAGATCGGCGCGGGCGATTCCGGGGCCGCCCTTGCGGACGACATCGCCGCCGCCGGCTACGTCGAGCACAAAGATCTGGGCGTCCACCAGCGCGGGGGAGAAGGTCGCGGTGAGGTTGTCGCCGCCGGACTCGACCAGCGCGAGGTCGAGCGGGGCGAAGTCGCGTTCCAGATCCTCCACCGCGATCAGGTTTGCGGTGATGTCGTCGCGGATCGCGGTGTGCGGGCAGGCGCCGGTCTGCACGGCACGGATCCGGTCGGGGTCGAGCACGCCGGCGGCGCGAAGCATTCTGGCGTCTTCGTCGGTGTAGATGTCGTTGGTGATGACGCCGATGGCGAGCGTCGCCGACAGTTCGCGGCACAGCAGCGCGATCAGTGACGACTTGCCGGTGCCGACCGGGCCGGCGACGCCGAGGCGGAGCGCTGGGGAATGGCGGGGCCGGCGAGGTGTACGGGGTTGGTCAGGCATGGAGTCAGGCAAGGAAGAGTCTCCGTTCGTGATCGGCGTGCCATTGGACCCAGCACTCGGCCAGTGGGGCCGAGAGCGCGGGCAGGTCATCGGTCGTGTCGATCAGAGCCGCCTCCGCGGCGACCGCGGTCATGGTGGGGTGGGCGGTCAGGGCCCAGGCGGTCGCTTCCGCGGGGTCCATCGGCGCCAGTTTGAGGGCGGCGCTGGTGATGGACTGGACGTCGTCGTGGCAGATCAGCAGCGCCGTCTCGTGCGGGTCGAGGCCGGCGGCGACGCCGAGGGCGCCGACCGCCAGTGGCCGGTACGGTTCCGCTAGGTGGGAGAGTGCCGTGGCGGCTGGATCCGTCCCCCACAGGCGATCGAGGAGCCGCTGCACGCCCCGTCCGAGGGCCAACGCGGCCTGGCGCGCCACCGGGCTGGGGGTCCTGGCGCACCATGCGGCGGCGAGGGTCGCCAGCGGCGTGCCGCCGTGTATGGCGCGGTGGGCCAGGACGGCGACGGCGGCGTCGATTCGAGTAGTGGTGCGCAGCCGTGTCTGCAGATATCCGGGAATCTGATCGGGCGCCAGCCCGCCGAGTAGGGCGGGTTCGAGCCCGCCGGAGTGCACGTGTCCGCCGACCGGGAGGCGGGCGTCGCCCAGCAGCATCAGGATCAGCTCGTGGCTCGGCACGGCTAGAAGAGGGAGTAGAGCTGGGCGAGTGGGAGCTCCTCGGCCGGGTCGGGGACGATCAGTTCGCCGTCCACGGTGATGGCGAACGTCTCCGGGTCGACGGTGATGTCGGGGAGCGCGTCGTTGTGGATCATCTGGGCCTTGCCGATGTTGCGGGTCGGGCGGACCGGTTCGAGGCGGCGGCGAAGTCCGAGCCGGGCTTCGAGGCCGGTATCGAGGGCGGCCGGCGCGACGAAGTTGACGGAGAGGTCCGCAGCGGCGTTCTCGATCAGTGCTGGTCGCATGAGTACGGGCTGCGGCGTGGGAATGGACCCGTTCGGGTCGCCGAGGGCGGCCCATACGATGCCGCCACCCTTGAGCACGACGTCGGGCCGGACGGCGAAGAAGCGCGGATCCCACAGCACCAGGTCGGCCAGCTTGCCGACCTCGATCGAGCCGACCAGGTGGTCGATCCCGTGCGCTATCGCCGGGTTGATCGTGTACTTGGCGACGTACCGTTTCGCCCGGGCGTTGTCGGCTGGGCTACCGCCGACGAGCGGCCCGAAGCGTCTTTTCATCACATGCGCCACTTGCCAGGTCCGGGTGATCACCTCCCCGATTCGTCCCATTGCCTGGGAATCGGAGGAGGTGATGGACAGTGCTCCAAGGTCGTGGAGCAGATCCTCGGCCGCGATCGTGGTGGCCCGGATCCGGGACTCCGCAAAGGCGAGGTCCTCGGGTGCGGCCGGGTTGAGGTGGTGGCAGACCATCAGCATGTCCAGGTGTTCAGCGACGGTGTTGACCGTGTGGGGGAGTGTCGGGTTGGTCGATCCGGGCAGTACGTGTGGCGCAGCGGCGACCGTGATGATGTCGGGCGCGTGCCCGCCGCCGGCGCCCTCGGTGTGGAACGCGTGGATCGAGCGGCCGCCGATGGCGCGCAGCGTGGAGTCGACGTACCCGGCCTCGTTGAGGCTGTCGCTGTGCAGGGCAACCTGCAGGCCCCACTCGTCGGCGGCCCGCAGCGCGGCGTCGATGGCGGCAGGCGTCGCGCCCCAGTCCTCGTGCACCTTGTACGCCGCCGCCCCGCCCAGGGCCTGTTCGGCCAGCCCGGCGGCCGAGACGGTGTTGCCCTTGCCCATCAGCAGAAGGTTGACGGGAAGGTGATCCAGTCCACGGTGGACGGTCCGCAGGTGCCACGGTCCCGGAGTCGCCGTGGTCGCCTTCGAGCCCTCGGACGGCCCGGTGCCACCGCCGCCGAGCGTGGTCAGACCCGCGGCGAGCGCCTCATGGATCTGGCTGGTGGACAGGAAGTGCACGTGCAGGTCGACTCCGCCCGCGGTCAGTACGCGGCCCTCACCGGAGATGATGTCCGTCCCCGGCCCGATCTGAAGGGTCGGGGTGACACCGTCGGCGATGTCGGGGTTGCCGGCGCGACCGATCCCGACGATGACCCCGTCCTTGATGCCGACGTCGGCCTTGACGATGCCCCAATGGTCCAGGACCACGGCGTTGGTGATGACGGTGTCGGGCGCGCCGTCGGTGCTGGAGCGACGCCCCTGGGCCATCGATTCGCGGATCGACTTGCCGCCGCCGAAGACGGCCTCCTCGCCACCGAAGGTGAGATCGGCCTCCACTTCGATCCACAGGTCGGTGTCGGCCAGCCGGATCTGATCGCCGCGGGTCGGTCCGTACAGCGTTGCGTACGAGGCCCGGTCGATCTCAACCATCGGGTAGTTGTTTCCCCGTCTGGATGCCCGGCACCAGCCGCGCGCCGCGGAACGCGACGGCCTGGATCACCCGGGATACGCCCGGCTCGAAGCGCAGCGACGTACCGCTGGGGATGTCCAGCCGGAACCCGGCGGCGGCCGTACGGTCGAACGCTAGGGCCGTATTGGCGTCGGGCAGGTGCAGGTGCGACCCGATCTGGATGGGTCGGTCACCGGTGTTCACCATCGTCAGTTCGAGCCGCTCTTCGGAGGCACGGTCTGCATTGAGGACCAGGGTGCCGGACCGCGCTCGCACTGCTCCCGGGCCGTGTTCGCGCAGGCTCACTGGTGCCCTCCTCGCGGGCATCTCATTGCACTGGGTGGTGGAGTGTGACGAGCTTGCGACCGTCCGGGAATGTGGCCTCCACCTGCACATCTGCGATTAATTCCGCGACGCCGTCCATCACCTGGCCGCGGCGCAGAACCGCGCACCCCTGGCTCATCAGATCGGCCACCCGGGCGCCGTCGCGGGCGCGCTCGACGACCCAGGTCGACAGCAACGCCACCGACTCGGGATAGTTGAGCAGCACGCCGCGCGCGAGTCGATCGCGTGCCACCATCCCGGCTACCGACAGCAGCAGCCGTTCGGTGTCGGCGGGGGAGAGATGCACGGCGGCTCACGCCTTCGCTGCCGAGCGGGGTGCGCCCATTCCCGGATCGATCTTGAGCGGGCCGCCGGGGCCTGGCCTGACGTCGAAGTCGAAGATCGCCGTCGGGAGGTAGACGGTGGCGCACGAATTCGGAATGTCGACCACGCCGGAGAGGCGTCCCTCGATCGGTGCGGCGCCCAGCAGCAGGTAGGCCTGCTCGGGGCTGTAGCCGAAGGTGGTGAGGTAGTCGATCGCGTGCAGGCAGGCGCGTTGGTAGGACAGGTGGGAGTCGAGGTACCGCTGTTCACCGTCGAGGGTCACCGAGATGCCGGAGAACGCCAGCCATTCGCTGTATTGCGGGTCGGTGTTGCCGGGCATGAAGATGGCGTTCTCGCCGACGCCGTACGTCTGCATGCCGCCTTTGATGAGGTCGACGTGCAGGTCGATGAAGCCGCCCATCTCGATGGCGCCGCAGAACGTGATTTCGCCGTCGCCCTGGGAGAAGTGCAGGTCGCCGACCGACAGGTTCGCGCCGGGCACGAAGACGGGGTAGAAGACCCGCGAACCTCTGGTGAGGTTCTTGATGTCCTGGTTGCCGCCGTTCTCCCGCGGTGGAGCGGTGCGGGCGGCCTCGGCGGCGGCCGCGTCGAACGCGTCACCGGTGAGCCCGCCGAGAAGCGCATCGGTCGGCTCGGGTGGGAGCGCGAGCGGCGGCACGCGCGTCGGGTTGGTGGCACGCAGCGCGCCTTCGCGTGCGTTCCACATCGCCAGCAGCTCGCGCGATGGAGCGGTGCCCATCAGGCCGGGGTGCACGATGCCGGTGAAGCTCACGTGTGGAACGTGCCGTGAGGTGGCCTTCTGCCCGGTGAAGTCCCAGATCGCCTTGTACGCGTCGGGGAACTGCTCGGTGAGGAAGCCGCCGCCGTTGGTGGTCGGGAAGATGCCGGTGTAGCCCCAGCCCTGACCGGCCAGTGGCCCAGAATCTTCCTGCGGGATCGGGCCGACGTCGAGGATGTCGACGATGAGCAGGTCGCCGGGCTCGGCGCCCTCGATTGCGAAGGGCCCGGAGAGAACGTGGACGGAGTTGAGTGGCGCGTCGCGGATGTCGTCGGCGGAGTCGTCATTGACGATCGCCCCGTCGAACCATTCCCGGCAGTGCACCCGGAAGGAGTCGCCGGGCTTGACCGTCGCGGTCGCGGGGATGTCGGGGTGCCAGCGGTTGTGGCCGAGGTGCTTCTGCTCGGTGAACTTCCGGCTCGAATCGAGCGGGAAAAGGAGTTCGGGCATGACAGTCTCCTTCGGGACGCCCGGGTGATCGGGTCAGGGACGTGGAAGGCGGTGCGAGGACGGGTTGAGAGTGGGTCGCTGCGGCGGTACGTGAAGGCCCGGGGGCGCCGACACGATGGCGGGCGAGTGCGCGGAGCGGGCCGCGGCGTCGTACGCCCGGACCACGCCGGCGTCCAGCCTCCCCAGCAGCGGGGCGGTGAAGACGCGGCGGGCGGCGCCGCCGCAGGCGGGGCAGGCCGTGCAGCCGGGCGCCTGTCCCAGCGGCCGATGCACGTCGAAGGCGCCGTCCGAGGAGCAGCGGTAGACGTAGCTTGCCATCAGATTCCCATCGGCTCAGACCGGATCCGGTGCCGGTGCGCTGCTGATCTGGACCATGACCTTGACGGTGCCGTTGCCGCCGCGCTGCGTGGTCTTGCACATGTCATGGCACGCCTTGTCCAGGCTGCAGCACAGGGAACAGATCGAACCCTGGTGGAACGGGCAGCGTGCGACGTCGGGGCGCTCGAAGGTGTCGCTGCAGACGGCGCATTCGTGCTCGGAGCTGCTGAACTGACCGTCCACCATGAGCGGTTCCTCGTGGTCGTCCTCCCGGGCGATGTAGTACTTGCCCTTGGTGAGGATGGCAAAGACCGGTGAGAGGACGAAGGCGATCGCAAGGGCCAGGAATGGCGAGAACGCCTGCATGTAGTCGCCGAACCAGTGGTAGAACGCCATGATCGAGATGACCGAGGCGATGAGCATCGAGCCGAAGCCGACCGGGTTGAAGTTGAACAGGTGCGCCCGCTTGAACTCCACCATCGGCGGACTGAGCCGCAGCGGCTTGTTCACGCACAGGTCCGCCACGATGGCGCCGATCCAGGCGATCGCCACGTTCGAATAGAACCCGAGGACCGTATTCAGGAAGCTGAAGACATTTCCTTCCATCAGGGCCAGCGAAATGCCGACGTTGAGGAAGATCCAGACCACGCGTCCCGGGTGGTAGTGCAGTACGCGGGAGAAGAAGTTCGACCAGGACAGCGATCCGGAGTACGCATTGACCACGTTGATCTTGACCTGGGAAAGGACCACGAAGAAGACCGAGATCGCGGTCGCCGCAGCCGCCAGGTACATCTTGTTGACATGGATGTACTGCTGGATCGGCTCGTCCGCGACGACCAGGGTCGCGCCACCGCCGACCGCGACAAAGGCGAGCAGTGCGCCGCCGAGTTGCTTGAGTGCGCCAAGGACGACCCAGCCAGGTCCGGCGATCAGGACGGCCGCCCACCACTTCCTGGCATTGGCGGCAGTCTTCGCCGGCATGAACCGCAGATAGTCGACCTGCTCGCCGATCTGGGCGATCAGGGAGAGCGCGACACCCATGCCGAGACCGAAGCCGAGCCAGCTGAAACGCGAGCCATTCCCACCACCGTCGCTACCGGACGGTGCCCAACTCGTGAACCGTGAGTACGTGCCTGGATCCTTGAACAGCAGGTAGACGAACGGCAGGAACATCAGGATCAACCAGATCGGTTGGGTCCACACCTGGAGCTTCGACAGCGCCGTCATGCCGAAGATCACCAGTGGGATGACGATGAGAGAGGCCAGGATGTAGCCGGCCGGTAGCGGCAGGTGGAACGCCGTCTGGAAGGCCTGCGCCATGATCGAGCCTTCGAGGGCGAAGAAGATGAAGGTGAAGCTCGCGTACACGATCGAGGTGATCGTGGAGCCCAGGTATCCGAAGCCGGCCGCCCGGGTCAGCAGGTCCATGTCGATGTTGTGCCGAGCCGAATAATAGGCGATCGGGATGCCGGTCAGGAAGATCACGGCCGCAGCCACGAGCACCGAGAGGATCGCGTCGATCGCGCCGTGGGTAATGGCGATCGAGCCGCCGATCGAGAAGTCAGCGAGATAGGCGATGCCACCGATGGCAGTGTTGGCGACCGTCCATTCCGACCAACGTCGGAAGGATTTCGGAGCGTACCGGAGGGAGTAGTCCTCCAGCGTCTCGTTGTTGACTGCCGAGTTGTAGGTCCGACTCGCAGTCGAGGCTGAACTCATCGATTCTCCAAGGACGGTGTACGAGTGTCGGGTGGTGCGATCGCGGCGAGCGGGCGGCCGGGGTCTGCCCGCGCCGTGCGCTCAGTGCGGGATGCCCTCGATCGGGGCCTCGGCGGTGCCTACGGTCGAGCGGGTGATCGACTCGATCTGCTTCTGGGCGAGCGCTGGGTCGGTGACCCAGGTCTTGTAGAAGTCAAACGGGCACTGTGCGACACCCTTGTCGCCTTCTCCGGATTGGATGACCCCGGTGTAGCCGCGGTGCACCAGCTTGAAGAGCTGATTCTGGGACTGCCAGTTTGCCCGCGCGTCGCGGATCTGACTGATGGAGAGCTCGGCGTACTGCACACCCATCTCCTCGGTGCCGCACTCGCCGAGCGTGCGCCCGTCGAAGCCGACAACGGTGCTGTGGCCGAAGTAGGAGTAGACGCCGTCGAAGCCGGTCGCATTCGCGACCGCGACGTAGACGTTGTTCATCCATGCCATCGCCTTGGCGACGATGATCTGCTGTTCCTTGGCTGGATACATGTAGCCCTGGCAGCGCACGATCAGCTCGGCGCCCTTGGTTGCGCAGTCGCGCCAGATCTCCGGGTAGTTGCCGTCGTCGCAGATGATCAGGCTGATCTTCAGGCCTTTCGGGCCGTCGACGACGTATGTCGTGTCGCCCGGGTACCAGGCCTCGATCGGCACCCACGGAAGGATCTTGCGGTAGCGCTGCACGATCTCGCCGTCGGCGTTGATCAGCACAAGCGTGTTGTACGGGTTCTTGTCCGGATGGTCCTCGTGCCGCTCTCCGGTCAGCGAGAAGACGCCCCACACGCCCGCTTCCCGGCACGCACGGGCGAAGATCTCGGTCTCCATGCCCGGCACGGTGGCGGCGTTCGCGAACATCTCGGCGCGGTCGTACATGATCCCGTGAGTGCTGTACTCCGGGAACACGATGAGGTCCATGCCAGGAAGCCCGGTCTTGATGCCGGTGACCATCGAGGCGATCTGCTCGCAGTTGGCGCGGACCTCCTCCTGGGTATGAAGCCGCGGCATCTTGTAGTTGACCACCGCGACACCGACGGCGTCGTTGCTGCTGCTGATGTCACCGTGACGCATGCCAAATACCTCCAACATGAATATTTTCAAATGGAAGTATTCAGGTTGGAGGGTCAGCCGTCAACTGTGGTGAGCTGTGCCGCCACGTCGAACTGGATCCCGTCCGCGGCCGCGAGATAGACCGGCTGCTGGACATGGTTGGCGGAGAGTCGTACGTCGCCGCGTGGCGAGTGGTAACGGAGCCGGGCCGCGACATCGTGCAGCGGTTCGGTGCTGCCGCGCCGCGCGTCGAGCAACTGGCCGAGCAGATGCACACCCTCGTAGCACGACTCGCCCAGGCTGGTGCAGGCCGGCGCGTAGTGGCCGAAACGCGCGGCGATCCGCCCGACGAAATCGAGCGAGCTCTGGGTCGGGAGGGAGCTGAAGTAGCCGGCCGCGGCGTACAGGCTGTGCGTACCGCCGGAGCCGATCGCCATCAGCGCGTTCTCGTCCAGGATGGTGCTGAACCGCAGGACGCTGCGATCGAGGCGATGCCGGGAGAACTGGCGGTTGAAGTGGACCATGTCCTGGCCTACCAGGAGCATCAGGACCGCATCGCAGCGCGAGCGCTCCAGCGCATCAAGCACGGGACCGAAGTCGGTCGAGCCGAGTGGCAGATAGCCCTCGCCGACGATGTCACACCCCAACCGGTGGGCGAATACGCGCGCTTCCTCGGCCGTCCGACGCGGCCAGACGTAGTCGTTGCCCACGATGAACCAGCGTCGGGCACCGAGCTCGAGCCGTATCCACGCCATCGCCGGCAGCAACTGACTGTGCGGCGTCTCTCCGGTGACAAAGACGTCCGAGGACTGCTCGCCGCCCTCGTAGACCGCGGTGTAGACGTACGGCAACCGGCCCGCGAGACGCGCGATGATCGCCTTGCGTACGGCCGAGATGTGCCAGCCGACAACCGCGTCGATCTCCTTGGAGGTCGCCAGTCGGTCGATCTCGGCGGCCACCACCTCTGGGTTGCGCCCGCCGTCGACCTCGATGACGTGGATCTCGCGGCCGGTTATGCCCCGAGTCGCGTTGAGCTCCTCGACGGCCAGCTGCGCCGAGACCTGGCACGAGGGTCCATACAGACCTGCCGAACCTTGGAAGGGGAGCACCAGGGCCACCGCGAGATCGTCGCCTCGGCGTGGCTGGCGAGGGAGCGCGGTCGTCATATGCTCCTTCCTCGAGCGGGGCGACTCGCACCCCAGAGCCTTGGGATTTACCGTCAGTTGCAACATCTTCATATGGAGGTGTTACCGTTGAGTTTCTCGGGGATTCCAGGGAGGGTTCATCTGCATGACGACCGTCGACGACGTCGAGCGGACCACGCGTCGCGGTGCGACCACCGCGCAGATGCGGCGGCTGCTGCGTGAGCTCGAGCATGAGGTCACCCGAGCGATGCGCATCAACCTGGATCCGGCCGGTCTGTCGGTCGATGAATGGGCGGTCATCACCCTGCTCGGTGATGGGAACGGGCACCCGATGTCTGAGGTGATCGCGGCGGCGGGAGTCCCCTCACCGACCGCGACCCGGATCGTCGACCGGCTGGTCAGCTCGGCGCTGCTGCACCGGGCGGTCGACCCCGAGGACCGGCGTCGGGTAGTGGTCGTGCTCTCGCCGCGGGGTACGGAACTGCATGCCCGACTAATGCCGGCGCAGTCGCAGATCGCCGAGCTCCTCGCCAGCCGGGTCGGCGACGGTGAGCTCCCCGAGTTGATGACGCGCCTGGCCGACGCCGTCGACGCACTGCGCCACCGCTCCTGACACGGCGAGCATCCAGGGCAGGGGAGTCACGGGGTCAGCTTCTACGGCGGCGCTTTGGCGCTGGCCCGAGTGTCAGCTCGCTGGGGGCGTGCATGAACCAGTCGGTGCTTGAGAGATGGTGTTGTCGCGTCGTGGAAGGCGGACGATGATGTCGAGTCCGCCGCTGGTGACGGCGGTGGCCTGCACGGTTCCGTTGTGAACGGTAGCGATGGACGAGACGAGGGCGAGGCCTAGCCCGAATCCGTCGTGGCGCGTGCGGTCGTCGAGCCGGGTGAACGGCAGGAACAGCCGGTCGATCTGGCCGGCGGATATCACCGGGCCGGTATTGACGACTCGTACCAGGGACGTGCCATTGTCGGTAGTGGTGGAGATGGTCACGGTGCCGCCGGCAAGGTTGTAGCGCTCCGCGTTGTCCAGCAGGTTGCTGACGAGCCGTTCAAGCAGCACCGTGTCACCGGTCACCGGTGCTTCGTGAAGCGTGGCGGTCGTCCTGATGCCGTGGGCGGTACGTCCGTCGAGTGCGTCTTCGGCGATGGCGGCCAGATCCAGTGGGGCTGTGAGGGCGCGAGCCTGCTCGTTGCGCGCGAGGATCAGCAGCGCCTCGATGAGCCGCTCGGCGTGGTCGACGGCCTGGCGAACCTCCGCGCTCATCGACATTAACTCCGCAGGTATCGGGTTCGGCTTCGCGAGTACGACGTCGATCGCGGTTCGCATGACGGTCAGCGGGGTGCGCAGTTCGTGGCTTGCATTGGCGATGAAGCGCCGCTGGCTGGTGAACGCGTGGTCGAGCCGTTCGAGCATAGAGTCGAAGGTGTCGGCGAGCTCGTGTAGTTCGTCGCGTGGGCCCTGCAGCGCAATGCGTTGCGACAGGTTGTGCTCACTTGCCGTGCGGGCAGCAGCGGTGAGTTGGTGTACCGGCCGCAGGATTCGGCCGGCGACGATCCAGCCCGCCACCGCGGCGAGCATTGTCACTCCAGCCAGGGTGACCAGCGAGTAGGTCAGCAGGTGGGCGAGCGTCGTGCTGCGCTGTGCGGCGGCGCCGGCCTGGACACCGTTGGCATAGAGGGCGACGCAATTCTTCTTGGCGTCATGGGCCGCGACGCCGCCGTTCCGCATTGTCTGCACGCACTTTACGGTCGCTTGGCGGATCGTCTGCGGGTTTGTCGTGGTCGTTGTGCCGCGCAACGTATGCGCGACCAGCAGATAGGTGATCAGCACTAGCGCTGCCCCGCCAAGGATGAACAGCGCGGTGTACAGCAGTGTGAGCCGCGATCGGGCGCTGAGGTGGCTTTTCACAGTCGGTAGCCGACGCCGATCACGGTCTCGATCAGCGGCGGATCGCCGAGTTTGCGACGCAGCCGGGCGAGGGTGACCGCGACGGTGTTGCTGAACGGGTCAGCGTGCGCGTCCCAGACGTGTTCGAGTAGCTCCTCGGCACTGACCGATGCACCGTCCGCGCCAGCAAGGCAGTCAAGTACGCCGAACTCCTTGCGGGTCAGGGTGAGCGGGATCCCGGCGCGGCTGGCCCGGTGTCGGGCGCGATCGACCACCAGATCGCTGCGGTGCACGATCACCGGTGAGCCGCGGCCGCGCCGGCCCAGGGCGTGGATACGCGCGATCAGCTCGTGGAAGGCGAACGGCTTGCCGAGGTAGTCATCCGCACCCAGCTCCAATCCGTCGACCCGGTCCTCGACGTCCGCGGCGGCAGTGAGCATCAGGATGCGGGTGCGCGAGCCGTCACGTACGAGCTGGCGGCACACCTGGTCGCCGTGCACGGCCGGCAGATCACGGTCGAGCACGACCACGTCGTAGTCCGCGCTGGTCGCGCTCTGCAGGGCGGCCGCGCCGTCGTAGACCACGTCGACGGCAAAACCCGCGTCGCGCAGGCCCTCGCCGATCCGGTCCGCCAGCGCGACGTGATCCTCGACGACCAAGATTCGCACCTGCACATCGTGCCCCACACCCGATGACATCCGCCTAACAAACGATGTTCGGCTGGTGTCATGTGCTCCTTGCTAGACCAGAGATGCCGCGGCGCCGCGGACCACCTGGAGCGGAGCAGTTCATGAAGCGTTTGAGCATTGTTGTCACAACGAGCCCGACGCGGGTGGCAGCCTGCAGCATCGCTGTCGCTGGCCTGGCGCTGCTGGTGGCTGCCTGCAGCGGTGGCAGCTCGGGTAGCCCAGGCGTGGCGAACGTTGCCTCCTCGTCAGCGAGCGCATCGTCCTCGCCGAGTAGCTCGGCGTCGACCGGTCCGCTGGCCTACTCCCGCTGCATGCGGTCTCACGGGCTGTCGAAATTCCCCGACCCTGGCAGCGACGGAGGGCCGGTCAAGGAAACCCCGCAGCAACTCGGGGTCAGCTCGTCCCAGTTCAATGCGGCCCAAACCGCCTGCGCTCACCTGCTCCCAGATACCGGCAACGACCAAGGCTGGACCCCGGCCCAGGCGCAGGACGTGATGAACGCCTATCGGAACTTCGCCCGGTGCATGCGTTCCAGCGGGCTCCAGAACTGGCCCGACCCGAAGCTGGAAATCGACCGCGGGGACGCGGTTTTCATGTTGCCGATCGGCATGGACCCGACCTCGCCGCAGATCAGTAGCAAGATCCACGCATGCCAACACGTGCTGCACGACGTCTGGGGGAGCACACCGTATATATGCAGTCGAGTCAACGGTAACGACGCACAGCTGCCTTGTGGCGGCGGCTCGAACTCGGCCCCGCGGTGACGCCCGTCGAAACCGGTGGCCTGCCGCGGCGCCGGCTGTTGGTCGCGACGGCTCTTGTCGTGATCCTGGCCGGCGCCGGTGCATATGTGGAACGGACGAACCCGTACGGGATCAGCCTCTCCCACCCGCTCGGCGTGCACCACCACGCGGCCGCCGACGCTCAGGACAATGGCGCGGCAACCGCCACCCGGACGGTCGAGCGGCAGACGCTATCGCAGACCACGGCCGTGTCCGGCACGTTGGGGTACGCCGGCGACTACACAGTGCTGGGCCAGGCGCACGGGACGGTGACGTGGCTGCCGACGGTCGGACAGGTGATCCGCGAACGTCGGCTGCTGTATCGGGTGGACGGCGATCCGGTAGTGCTCCTCTATGGATCCACCCCGGCCTATCGGGATTTGGCGGCAGGTGCGGAAGCGGCCGACGTAACCGGGGCAGACGTCCGACAGCTCAACCATGATCTGGTTGCTTTGGGCTACGTCGGCAGCGCCGAACTCGACCCGAAGTCCGACGAATTCTCCTGGGCCACCAGGCTCGGCGTGCAACGCCTGCAAGACGCGGTCGGCGTGACCGCGACCGGGAAGCTGGCATTGGGTCGTTACGCGTTCGAGCCGGGGACGGTGCGGGTCACCAGCCTCTCGGCCACCCTTGGCGGACCCGCTGGCGGGCCGATCCTGAAAGGCACCTCCACCACCCGGCAGGTCACCGTCAACCTCGACGCTGGCGAACAATCGCAGGTGAAGACGGGCGACGCAGTATCGATCACGCTGCCCGACAACCGCAGCACGCCGGGCAAGGTCACGTCGGTGAGCACGGTCGCCGCCACCTCAACGGGTCCGGGCGCGACCGGGTCGGCCACGACACCCACAATCGGCGTGACTATCGCCGTCACCAACCCAACGACGACAGGGACGCTGGATCAGGCGCCGGTGCAGGTGGCGATCACCACCCAGACCGCGCGCAACGTGCTCGCCGTACCGGTCAACGCGCTGCTCGCTCTTTCCAGTGGCGGCTACGCGGTGGAGGTCATCGACGTCGACGGCACGCATCATCTGATACCCATCAACGTCGGGTTGTTCGATGACGCCGCCGGATTGGTGCAGGTGTCCGGGTCGGATCTGGCCGCGGGGCAGCGTGTGGTGGTGCCGGCGTCATGAGCGCTACCCGGACCCGGACCGTACTTGAACTGCGTGCGGTGGGAAAGACCTATCTCAGTGAGCCGCCGCTGGTGGCGCTATGCGGTGTCGACCTCGCCGTGCAGGCTGGCGAGCTTGTCGCCGTGGTCGGCCCGTCCGGGTCGGGCAAGACCACGCTGCTGCACATCATGGGCACCCTGGACCGGCCGACCGTCGGCACCGTCCGGATTACCGACCTGGAGGTAGCCGGGCTGTCGGACCGGGAGGTCGCGGCAGTACGGGCCAGTCGGGTCGGGTTCGTGTTCCAACAATTCTTTCTCGCCGAACACGCAACTATCGCCGACAACGTCGCCGACGGGCTGCTCTACGCCGGCGTTCCCGCCCGCACCCGCCGACAATTGGCTGCCGCCGCCCTCGAACAGGTCGGTCTCGGCACCCGGCTATATGCTCGCCCCACCCAACTGTCCGGCGGACAACGCCAACGAGTGGCGATCGCCCGAGCCCTGGTGGGCACGCCGGCCATCGTCCTAGCCGACGAACCCACCGGGAACCTCGATCAAGGCACCGGCGAGTCCATCCTCGCCCTGCTACGAGAACTCAACGCAGCCGGAACGACCATCGTGATCATCACCCACGATGAACGCATCGCCGCACGCATGCCCCGGCGAGTCGAACTCCGCGACGGGCAGGTCACCGCCGACACCCACCAAGCCTGGCACGTGGGAGAAAAACGATGAATGTCCCCGAGATGCACGGACTGCGCGCCGCCGATCTGGGGCGGCTGGCCGTCGTCGGCGTACGGACCCGCAAACTCCGCGCTGGCCTCTCAGCATTGGGAATCGCGATCGGGGTGGGCGCGATCGTCGCCGTCCTCGGCCTGTCCGCCTCCTCCCAAGGAGGCTTGCTGGCCGAGATCGACCGGCTGGGCACCAACCTGCTTACCGTTAGTAACGGGGAGACCCTGTCCGGTGACACCGCCGAACTACCGACCGCCGCGCCGGGCATGGTTTCCCGTATCGGCCCCGTCACTACCGTGCAAGACACCGGCATAGTGCAGAACGTCAGTGTCTATCGCAACCCGTACATCCCAACCGTCAACACCAACGCGCTCTCGGTGCGTGCGACGACCCTGCACCTGCCCGATGCGGTCGGCACCTCAATCGCGCAGGGCCGTTTCCTGAACGCCGCCACCGAACGCGAACCGGTCGCGGTGCTCGGCTCAGCCTCGGCGGCGCGACTGGGCATCAGCCGCCTTTGGCCCGGGATGAGAATTTGGGTCGGCAACAAATGGTTTTACCTGGCCGGCACCCTGAAGCACGCCGTGCTCGCGCCCGAGATCGATTCCGCCGTACTGATCGGTTTCCCCTCCGCCGCAAGGTATCTCGGCTTCGACGGGCACCCTTCCACCATCTACGTCCGCTCGGCCACCGATCAGGTTGAGGCCGTGCATTCCGTACTGGCCGCTACCGCCAACCCCGGATCGCCGAGCGAGGTCGACGTGTCCCAACCGTCGGCCGCGCTCGTCGCGCGGGCCGCCGCCAAAGGCGCGCTCAACAGCCTGTTCCTCGGCCTCGGCGCCATCTCCCTGCTCGTAGGGGCCATCGGCGTGGGTAACGTGATGCTCATCGGCGTCTTAGAACGTCGGTCCGAAATCGGGCTTCGCCGCGCTCTAGGTGCCACCAAAGGCCACATTCGCACCCAATTCCTGTCCGAGGCGCTTCTGCTCAGCCTGCTCGGCGGCACAGTCGGCGTCGCCTCCGGCTCCCTGGCCACCGCCATCTACGCCCACGCCCAACACTGGACCACCGTCATCCCCATCCTCGCCTGGGCCGGCGGCAGCGCCGCGGCCCTCGCCATCGGGGGCATCGCCGGCCTACTCCCCGCCCTCCGCGCCGCCCGCATGGCACCAACGCGCGCCCTCTGGACGATGTAGAAACGAATCTCGACCCACGGCCAAATCCCGGATCTCGCTGAGCGCTGCACGCCCTCGATCCGGTCTGGCGCTGGGGGGTGACCCAGTCGCGCACGATCTGGTCGATCGTGTTGCCGGTGGCGCGTTCGGGCATCATCACCGGGGTCATGCTGGCGGCGGCCCGGGCGATGGGGGAGCCGCGCCGCTGCTGCTGACCACGTTGGGCAACGACCTGCTCCTGCAGACCAATCCGGACAAGCCGCTGTCGCTGCAGATCTTCAGCAACGCCATCGCCGGCTACAAAACCGCGCAGGCGCGGGCCTGGGCCGGCGCGCTGACCCTGGTCCTGATCGTGCTGGCGCTGTTCGTGCTGGCGCGTCCGCTGGGCGGACGCCGCCACGACCGCAGCGAACCGGCCCGCCATCCGACGTTGCGGTCCGGATCGTGCGGGCCCTGCGGCCAGGACCAGCGGTGCCATGTCTTCTCGACGCATGAGTGTTTTGACCACGACCGAGCCGGCTGCCCTAAAGTCCGACGCGGATATCTGCGCCCGCACTACGCGACCCACCAGAGTGGCTAGAGGAACTCGTCAAACGACGCCGACAGCACGTGTTCTGAGATCAATTGCTGGGCGCGAGGAGGCGGTAGCGGGGGAGTCCGACGGAATGGTCTTGTGAACGTACCGAGCAGTGACCTTCGCCGTACATCAACCGCGGGCGGCGTCGAGGGCTTCGCTATCGGGGGTGGCTGTGGGTGCTGTTTTGCTCGGGGGAGGGTGTGTGGGTTGTGGTGTCGGGTGGTGTGGCGAGCCAGCCTTGGGCGGCGACGCCGAGGTGGTAGGGAACGGAGACGACCATGACGCCGGGGGTGAACAGCAGGCGTGCTTTGAGTCGGAGCGCGCTTTGGTTGTGTAGGAGGTACTGCCACCAGCGGGTGACGACATATTCGGGGATGAAGACGGTGATGACGTCGCGGGGTGCGTCGGTGCGGATGCTGGCGAGGTAGTCCAGGATCGGTCGGGTGACGTCGCGGTACGGGGATTCGATGATCCGCAGCGGTACGGGGATGTGGTAGTCGGCCCACTGGTTTTGTAGTTCGCGGATGTGGTCGGTGTCGAGGTTGACCGTCAGCGCGGTGAGGGTGTCCGGGCGGGTGGCGCGGGCGAAGGCCAGGGCGCGCAGGGCAGGTTTGTGCAGGCGGGAAATGAGTACGACCGCATGGACCCGGCTGGGCAGCATGATGCCGGCCGGGTCGGGCGCGATTTCGGCCTCGACGCGGGTGTAGTAGCCGTGGATGCCTTTCATCACGGCAAAAAGCACGATCATCGCGGCCACGGCCAGCCATGCGCCATGTTCGACTTTGGTGACGAACACGATGACCAGCACGATCCCGGTTGCGATCGCGCCGGTGGTGTTGATCGCTTGGGAGCGGCGGATTGCGCGGCGCGTCGAGCTGCTTGCTCGCGGGGTCAGGAGGCGATTCCAGTGCCGGACCATGCCGATCTGGGAGAGAGTGAAGGAGGTGAACACGCCGATGATGTAGAGCTGGATAAGCCGGTCGAGGTTGGCGTTGAACCCGATGATCAGCGCGACCGCGGCGGCGGCGAGCAGGATTATGCCGTTGGAGAACACGAGCCGGTCACCGCGGGTGTGGAGCTGGCGGGGCAGGTAGGCGTCCCGGGCCAGGATCGAGGACAGGGTCGGGAAGCCGTTGAACGCGGTGTTCGCGGCCAGGATCAGGATCGCGGCCGTAGCGGCCTGGAAGAGGTAGAACAACACGGCGTGTGGGCCGTAGACGACGGCGGCGATCTGCGAGATCACCGAGGGGTTGCCACTGGCCTGGGCTCGAGTGTGGATGGTGAGCGCGAGCACGGTGGTGCCGGCGAACAGGGTGAGCGCGATCGTTCCCATGATCGCCAGGGTGTTCGCGGCGTTGCGCGGCTTGGGGTGCTGGAAGGACGGGACGCCGTTGCTGATCGCCTCGACCCCGGTCAGCGCGGTGCATCCGGAGGCGAACGCCCGCAGCAACAGCAACAGTGTGAACGCGCCCCCGACATGTGCCGTGGCGGCCAGGTGCTGATGTGCGGTGGCCGCGTCTGACAGTCCGGTGGTGGCGGCCTTGATGCCGGCGACCAGGAACATCAGCAGGGTCAGCCCGATGAAGGCGTAGGTGGGGATCGCGAACACCCGACCGGATTCCTTGACCCCGCGCAGGTTGGCCAGCACCAGCACGACTACCGCGGTCACCGACAACGCCACGGCGTGATGGGCCAGGGAAGGGATGGCCGAGGTGATCGCGACCACCCCAGACACCACGGACACCGCGACGGTCATGACGTAGTCGACGAGCAGGGCTGACGCGGCCGTCAGAGCCGCGGATTCACCCAGGTTGGCGCGGCTGACCATGTAGGCGCCGCCGCCGCCAGGGTAGGCGTAGCAGGTCTGGCGGTAGGAGGCGATCACCACCGCCAACAACACCCCGATGACGACGGCGACCCACTTCGCATACATCAGATACGCGGCGCCGCCATAGGCCAGGACGAGCACGATTTCCTCCGTGGCGTACGCGACCGAGGAGATCGGGTCGGAGGCGAACACCGGCAATGCCAGCCACTTCGGCAGCAACGTGTCGCCCAGGGCCTCGCTGCGCCGCGCCCGCCCGATCAGCAATCGCTTGACCGCATCGAACACCCCCGGGCCCCGCGCTTGTGCCGTGGTCATGCCCGACCGTCCGGCCCGCCTGGGTGGCTCTCGACCGCCAACGCCCCGCAGCGGCGACATCGCCAGTCCTCCAGCCGGGGGCACCCCGCCTGCACCACCGTGCACACCAGCGCCCACTCATGCCCGCCCACCGCGCAGAACACCGGCGCGGATCTGCGGTCATGATGGCCGGCATGCAGCGCTCGACCGACCATTCCGGCCAGCCGACCGGTCATCACCGTCACCGCCTCGGTACGCCACCAACATTCACGGACCGTTCAGTCCTACCGCCCGATAGCCATCCGTGGCGCCGGTATATACGCCCTGCTAACGCCGTCCCGGCCGATATACACGCGCCAGTAACGCCTTCCGCTCAACTCGAGGACCACCTTGGCCGGCGGGGCGCATCTTGCTCCGGTTACAACGACCCACCCGCGCACACATCCACGAAGCCACCCGCGCCGCCGCCGAACACCGCAACCACCTAAATTCCCATCGAACCGATGACCCTGACCGGACGAGGTCGCCGCCAATCAAGTGTGCAGAGAACCTCAGAATGCCTGTCTCGTAAGCGGATCCCGCTACGAAACGGCAAAGATCCCCCGCGCGCGATTGATGGGCGTCGCCCATGCTTCGGCCAAGCTTGCCCCGGTGGACGCGTCAGTTCGTGCGCTGCAGGAGCACGCGTAGGGCGTGTATCGCGGCGTGGATGTCGAGGTCGGGGTCGAGCAATGCGTGCAACAGCAGGCCGTCGCCGACTGCGGCGAGCAGTGTCGCGATGCCCACTGCCGAGGCGCTGTCGAAAACAGCGCCCGCGGCTTGGTCGGCCCGGACCGTCCGGATCATGAGCTCGCGATACTCACCCATCAGAACGCCCATCTGCTGGCGCAGCCTGTCGTCACGTTCGGCCTCGCGCATCGTCTCGAGCATCAGTCGGGATAGCACCGGATCGATCGACTCGTAGTCACCGATTTCGGCCTCGATCAGCCCGAGGTGGTCTGTGACCGAGTTCAGGGACTGGAAGTGGTCTGTCGGGAGCGCCGTCTGGAAGGCGTGCATGGCCGATTCGATGAGCAGGTCTTGCTTGCCGCGGAAGTGGTAGCTCACCGATCCGTGCGGCAGGCCGGCACGTTCTGCCACGGCTCGGGTGGTGACGCGGCCCCACCCGAGCTCGGCGATCAGCTCGGCTGCCGCGGCC
>DATAVB010000134.1:0-202217 GCA_036267955.1 Mycobacteriales bacterium
CACCACCACCGAACCAAAGACCAACCCACCGGCTGGACCGTCACCGGCAACCCCAACAACACCACCACCTGGACCTCACCCACCGGACACACCTACACCAGCCACCCCCACAACTACCAAGACAACGACCCACCCACCCGGCCACAGCCAACCAAAAAACCAGACACACCCGAAACACCCACGCCCGACGCCAAACGAACACTCACGCCCTGCACCGAAACCGGCACTGGAACCGTCGATGAACCACCGTTCTAGCTGGCGAGTCCGGTCGGTATGGCAAGCCTGGGACGAAGGCCCGCTGACCGATTGCTGGCCTGCTGTCGGGGTCATATCTGGGGCCAAAAGTCCCCCGAGGCGCTGCCAACGCCTTCTGGCCTGTCTGCGATATAACCAGGCAGACAGCCGGCTAGCTGGTGCCGTTGGATCGCCGCGTGCCGGCGGCGGCCGCGCTGGAACCGTTCGATCCGCGAGTTCTCTGCGCCTCACGAGCGCCGTTGGCCTTCCGGTGGCTGTTGGCATCGCGAGAGCTGTTGGCTTCGCGAGTGCTGTTGGCTTCGCGAGTGCTGTTGGCTTCGCGGAGGGTGCGCATCGCGCCGGCCAGAGCGGTGGCCCCTTTCAGACCGAGGGGCGCGAGCACGGTGGCGCGAAGGATGTCCGCGCACTCGCGGCGCGCGTCCTCGGCCGTCCGTACCCCCAACGGTGTCAGTACGGCGTAAGTCATCCGACGATCCGCCGTCGACTGTTCCCGTTGGATCAAGCCGGCCGCGACCATCCGGTCCGCGACCTTGGTGAAACCGCCCGTCGTCAGCGCCGCCTCGGCCGCAAGCTGACTCATCGGCTTACGGTGCCCGGGAGACCGCACCAACCTCAGCAACACGTCGAACGGAGCCGGCGTGAGATTCAGCCGGCGGGCGATCTCGTCCAGCAGCTTTACGTGCGTCGCCTGATAGCCCTCAATAACGAGCCCCCACCAGGTGACAATGTCATCGTCGTCCGGCTTGGCGGGCAGCACAGCGCTCAAGTCACTCGCCTCCCTCCCAGTCGCCGGCCCCTAACTTACCTCATTGTTCTTTTCGGAATATATCTTCCTCGGAAGGTATTATCTCGTCAGGCAACTCAGCGAGCCGATCACCGACAAGGAGCGCGGCCATGACAATTCGAACCAGCGGACTTCACCATGTCACCGCTATAGCGGGCGATCCACAACACAATGTCGACTTCTACCTTCGAGCCCTTGGCCTCCGGCTGGTGAAGACAACGGTCAATTTCGACGACCCCGGCACATATCACCTCTATTACGGTGACGAAGCCGGCACTCCCGGCTCACTAATCACCTTCTTCCCCTGGAAGAACACCCCGCCCGGGCGACTCGGCAACGGCCAGGCGACCACCACCTCGTTCTCGGTCCCCGAACAGTCGCTCGGCTGGTGGCGCGACCACTTCGCCGAACTCAATATCGACGCCGACGAGATCGAGAACCGCCGCACCGAGGACGTACTGACTTTCCGCGACCCCGACGGACTCGTCCTCGCACTGGTCGCACATCAGGGCACACCGGACGATCGCGCTCCGTGGGACAATGGCTTCATTCCTGCTGACCACGCTATTCGCGGCCTGCACTCGGTGACCCTCTCCGCGGCGAGCGACACCGCCACCAGCACGTTGCTGGTCGACGGACTTGGCCTGCGCCCCGCCGGGCAGGACGGCAACCGACTCCGGTTCGCGGCCGGCGACGGCGGACCGGGAGCACTTGTCGACCTGCTCATCACTCCCGACGGACCGGCCGGACGAGTGGCCCGCGGCACCGTGCATCACGTGGCTTGGCGCGCACCCGACGAGGCCACCCAGGTCGCGTGGCGGGATGAACTCATCGACCGCGGCGAACGGGTCACCGATATTCTCGACCGGCAGTACTTCCGGTCCATTTATTTCCGCGAGCCGGCCGGAACACTGCTCGAGATCGCGACCGACAATCCCGGATTCGCCATCGACGAGCCCCTGATGGAGCTCGGCCGCGCGCTGAAACTTCCGCCGTGGCTTGAGCCCACCCGCCGGCAGATTGAGGCGATGCTCCCCACGTTGAACCTGCCGACCCAAAACAATGCGACCCAAAACAATGCGGGCGGCAGCGAATCGACCCGATCGCAACATCTCCCGTCGTGACCTCGCCCGAGCTCACCCTGGACCACCGGTTCTACGAGGGAGACCCGGCCGAGCCGGTGCTGCTTCTCCTGCACGGCACCGGCGGCGGCCCCGACGACCTGCGCGGACTCGCCGAACAGCTGAAACCGCGCGCGGCGGTGCTGGCACCGGCCGGTCCGGTCCATGAACTCGGCGCCGCCCGGTGGTTCCGCCGCCTCGCCGAAAGCGTCTTCGACACCGACGACGTCATTGCCCGGATGAACCAGCTGGCCGACTTTGTCATCGCCGCGCGACAGCATTACGGCCTCGCCGAACGCAGACTCGTCGCGGTCGGATTCTCGAACGGCGCCAACATCGCTGCAGCCCTCGTTCTCGGACGACCCGATGCACTGCGGGAGGCGATCCTCTTCGCCGCCATGATGCCGCTGCCTGACCCGCCGACATTCAATCTCCAGTCGAGCAGGGTCTTTCTGTCGAACGGAGATCACGACCCGATGGCCCCAGCCGACTCCACCGCACGCCTTGTGCAAGCGTTGCGCAACCGTTCGGCGGGGATCACGACCTTCCGTCATCCCGGCGGTCACGAGATAACCCGCGCCGGCCTGGACGCCGCAATGCGCTGGCTCAACCAGACCGGCTCCGAATAACTGGCTCAACCAGACCGGCTCCGAATAACCGGAACGACCGGACCGCGCGGGCCCGCAACGGCCGGGACGGCTCTTAACTGGCCTCTTTGTACGGAGTCATGTCCATCTCCGGGTAGCGGGCCGCCACCCCGGCGAGCGTCTCCTCGTCCCAGTACGGGTCGCCCACCGCGGGAAAGCCCAACAGCTGACGCTCCCGCGGAGAAGCCTGCGTCAGGAGGTGGTTCATCTCCGAAGTGTCACCCGCGCCCTGAAAACTCGTGGAACCCAACCAGCCCGGACCGGCCGTGTGATAGGCGACGAACTGGGAGAACCGGACGCCTTCGGCCGCGTGCATCGCTGAACCGCGGTGGAACGTGCGCATGTTGTAAATCAACACCGAGCCCGCCGGCGCCGTGGCCGGCCGCTCCGCCTCGTACAGCTCCGGGAATTCATCCCGCGGGTGGAACCGCCGGCCGTCGCCGACCAGATGTCGGGTCAATTCGTCCGACACGACATAGGTCGGACCGAGATCGACCGTTACCTCGGTGTGATAAACGATCATCGGAATGTCAAGGCTCGCGACCCCACTGGCCGGAAAGGCCAGCGTGTTGTTGGTGTAGTCCGGATGCAAATCCTGGTCGTAGTCCGCCTTGCCGGCATACTTCCCCACCACCGCGCCGTGGCTCATGGCGAGGTTGCCGTGTCCGACCAGCCGTTCCGCGAAGCCGATCAGGAACGGATGCAGCGCGACCCGATTGAGAGCGTCGCCCACGTACGGGAATTCATTGCGCACCCAGCCCGGCGCCCCCCGTGTCGAGCCGCCGGAGAGATTTGCGTATCGCTGACGATGGGCCGCGTACTCCTCCCACGGCGGCATGTAGTGCTCGAGATTCTCCTGCACCGCCACCAGCTCGTCCGAATCGAGGAATCGCTCCACGATGACGTAACCGTGCCGGTGCCAGTGGTCGATATCTGCCTGTGCGATCTCTTTCACGAGCGTCTGACCCCTCCGCATCGTTTGTTTCGCAACCGGTTTACGCAACCGGTTGCGTGCGCTACTGTGGCATAACCAGAGGCCCAGACGCAAGCAGTTCTGAGCCAGGCTTGACCGACCGACTACAGCGATGGAGGGACCGTGCCAGGCCGCCAGATCACGATTCACAACATCGCTGACATCGCCGGCGTTTCAGCAGGCACCGTTTCGCGGGTGATCAATGGTCGACCGGGTGTCGGCGCGTCGACCCGCGAGCGCATCCTCGGCATCGTCGCGGAGCACGGATTCACCGCAAACGCCTCGGCGCAGCGTCTCTCCAGCGGGCGAGCCAACACAATTGGTGTCGTTTTTCCCTTTCACGCCTCCGAATTCGTCATGAAACCGGCCTATCCAGCACTCCTGGGAGGACTCGGGGACGCCGCCGAAGAAGCCGGGTACGACATCCTGCTGCTCACCATTCCGACCGCCGACGCACTCGGCCGGCTGACCGATGCCGTTCAGCAGCACCGGGTGGATGGGATAGTGCTACCCGCCGCGGGACCGCAGGATCCGTTGGTGAAACGGATGATCGAGCTGAAGTATCCTTCGGTGATCATCGGACACCGGGGCCGGTCCGGCGGAATTCCATGGGTGGATGCCTCGCACGACGTCGCCTGTTACGAGCTGACCCGGCTGATGATCGGGGCCGGCCGGCGGCGACTGGCATTCTTCAACGGACCGCCATCGGTCTCCGCATGCGCATTGCGGTCGAAAGGATTCTGGTCGGCCGTCAATGAATCGAGTGGATCGGTGGACGCCAGCGAAGAGCATGTCGTCGGATTCGAGCCGGCGGCTATCAACGCCAAGGTGTCCGAGCTACTCGCCCGGCCAGCCCGTGAACTCCCGACCGCTATCGTCGGCGCCAGCGACACAATCGCGGTCGGCTGCCTCGAGGTGGCGCGGAAACTGGGGCTGGGCGTTCCTGATCAGTTGGCGGTCAGCGGCTTCGACGACAGTTCCTTCGCTCAATACACCACGCCCGCGCTCAGCACCGTTCGCATGCCGCTGCGCGACACCGGATCGATGGCCGCGCAGATGCTGTTCGCGCTGATCGAGGGTCGGCCGCTGCGCCGGAGCCATATTGTGCTGCCGACCGAGATTGTGCTCAGAGACTCCACACCGCGCGATCCAGACTGCAGTCCACCCGATGTCGGCAAGGTAGGCAACACGACACCGAGTCCAGTGCGGAAAGGGCGGCCTTCTTGACGTTTCGCGGATAGCACGACAGCCCGAAATGCGCCCCATGAGCATTGCCGAACTTCTGCCGCGTGTCGGCGAGACGCCGCGCGGCCATGCCAAAGAGCCTCATCGACGAGTTCCGCGGACCGTCCGCAATCTACATTCTGACCAGCAGTTGATTCGGATATAAATAGAAAGCATCTTGCTTGACAGATGTCTCCGGATAAGACAAATATTGCGTGACACTGCCGTTGAGTCAACGCCAGTGGCGGCCAAGGAGGCCCAATGCGTCCACAAAGACTGCGTTCCGTATATCAGCTGACCGTCGCGACCGTCGTGGTCGCCGGCATGCTGGCAGCGTGCAGCAAAGGATCTGACGGCGACAACAAGAAAGTCGGAAAGATAACCGGCGCGGCCGCTTCTTCCGTCGTACCCTGGGCGGCTTCCGGGAAAGCGCCAGACTCAACCGTCACGGTCTGCTATTTCTCTGGCCCCGAATTCGACAGTATTCAGCATTTCGCACCGAAATTCACCGCTCTCACCGGCGGCAAGATCAAGATCAAGATGGTCTCCATTCCCATCAATCAGGCGCTGCCCGCGACCATCAACCAGATCAAGTCGAGTTCGACCTGCGACCTGGTCGACTCCGGTGCGCAGCAGGCCGCGGACATCGACCCCTATCTCGTCCCGTTGAAGTCCATGATGGACGATCCGGGGCTGTTCAACTCCAAAGTCTACGACCTCAACGACTTCCCGCAGGGTGTCCGTGACGTGGTCACCATGAAGGGCAAGGGACTGATGTCCCTCACCCTCGGCGCCGACGTGCAGATGCTTTATTACCGTAAGGACCTGCTCGCGAAATGGGGCATCACGGTACCCGCGCCGCCGAACGCCTGGACCTGGGAGCAGTTCGAGAGCACCCTGCAGACTATCCAGAAGAAGGTGGACGCCGAGCATCTCTCGATGTCCCCGCTCGCCGTATCCGGCACTCAGGACTCCGGCGGCTCGATGTTCTCCCTCACCGCCATGTGGGGTTACGGCGCCGATCCATTGAAGGACAAGGCAACCCACTTCACCGATGCCAAGTCGGTCGAGGGCCTGACCCACTGGTCCGGCCTCCTCACCAAGCTCAAGGTGGCCTCTCCCGGATCCCCGACCTACGCGTACAACGAGCTGCTCGCCGCGCTGCAGCAGAGCAAGACGGTGATGGCCGTGGAATGGAACGCGGCCGCGAGCACGTTGGCCGACCCGAAACAGTCGCCCAAGTCCGCCGGCAAGCTCGGCTACGCCCTGCTCCCGTACGACAAGAGCGTCCCGGCGACAACCCCTCGGGTATTCCCGACGACCCACACGCTCGGCATCAGCGCGCAGAGCAAGCACCAGCGCGAGGCATTCGAATTCGCCACCTGGTACACCAGTCCCGCGGTGGCCAAGGAAATGGTCGCCGACGGACGCGGCTCCTCCGGTCGAAGCTCGGTCCTCACCGACCCGGCCATCGTCGCCAAGCAGCCCTCACTGGTGACGGTGGCGGCATCGACCAAGCTCTACCACACGTTGCCCGACCTGCCGTCCTTCGGTGACCTGCTACTGAATGTGATGGCACCTCCGGTCAACGCGATGTTCACCGGACAGAAGTCACCCCAGCAGGCCGCCGAGGCCATGCAGACCGGCACCAAGAATCTGTTGAAAAAGGCCGGAAAGTAGCGGAGATGCTGGATTCGAAGGTTGCCGACGCAGAGGTGACCGTCGCCCGGCGCGCAGCATCGCGACGGCACGGCGGGGATCGCAGAGCAGCTGTCTTCTTTGTGCTCCCCGCCGTGGTCCTGCTGTTACTGCTCCTCGCGTATCCGCTCGTCAACGACGTGCGGCTCAGCCTGGCCCACCTCTCTCCCGGCGTCGACGAACAATTCGTCGGGCTCGGCAATTACAAGGCCGTGCTCTCCGATTCCGACTTCTGGCACAGCGTCTGGGTCACGGTTAAATACGCGGTCATTTCGCTCGTCATCGAATTCATCGTCGGTTTCGGACTGGCCCTGTTGATGTCGCGGATCGTCCGTGGCGGCGGCCTGTTGCGGACGTTGATCCTCATTCCCACAATGTTGACGCCGTCGGTGGCGGCCATCAACTTCCGCAACCTGCTCAACTACAATTTCGGACTCGTCAACTATCTGATCGGCCTGGTCGGATTCAGCCCGCGACCGTGGCTGGCCAGCAGTGGCTCATCGTTGGCCGCTCTGGTGCTCACCGATGTCTGGCGCAGCACGCCGTTCTTCGTCCTCGTGCTCAGCGCCGGCCTGCTGGCGTTGTCCCCTGAGGTCATGGAGGCCACCGAACTCGACGGCGCCAATGGCTGGCAAAAACTGATCCACGTCCAGGTCCCGATGCTCATACCACTCATCCTGGTGACTGTGCTGTTCCGGGTGATCGACCTGTTCCGCACCTTTGACACGGTCTTCACCCTCACCAACGGCGGTCCGGGCAACGCGACGAATGTGACCAGCATGCAGATCTACACCGACATGTACGTCGGCCAGTACACGAGTTACGCCGCCACCGAGGCGGTCGTGTTCCTGCTGCTGACCCTCGTCGTCAGCGGATTGATCGTCCGGCTCATGCGACTGCAGCGACAGTCATAATGACAATGAGGACTCCGATGGCCCATGTTGGCGGATCCACCGTGTCCAGCCGCGGCCGGCGCGGCCGCGTCGTCGCGTACCTCATCGTTTCCGCGTGGGTGATCGTAAGCCTGGCGCCAGTGGTGTGGATGCTGGTGCAGTCGATCAAGCCGCCGCCGGACGTCTTCGCGATCCCGCCGAAATGGTTGTTCTCCGCGACCATCCAGAGCTACCGGGATCTGTTCTCGACCTCCAGCGGCTCGCATTTCGGTCGTTACGTGACGACCAGCCTGCTGGTCACGGTGGCCACGGCGGTGCTGGTGATGGCGGTCAGCGTGCCGGCCGGTTATGCCCTGACCTTCCTGCCGATCAAACGGCAGAATCTCTGGTTGATCCTGATCCTGCTGGCTTCCATGCTGCCGCCGATCGTCGTGGTCGTGCCGTTGTTCGAGTTGTGGCACAACCTCAACCTGCTGGATACGCCGACGGCGTTGATTTTCACTTATACCGCGATGAATATCCCGTTCACGATCTGGCTGTTGCGCGGGTTCATGGTGCAGATTCCCCGCGAACTCTACGAAAGCGCCCGGGTCGACGGGGCCGGGCATTTACGCACCCTGGTCGGGGTGATCATGCCGGTGTTGCGGGCCGGGATGGCCGCGGCCGCGATCTTCGTCGTCATCTGGGGCTGGAACGAGCTGCTGTTCGCCGTCTTCTTCACGACGAGCAACCGCACCGCGCCGGCTGGGATTGTGGCGACACTCATCAGCGACCGTGGCATCAACTGGGGCAAGCTCTACGCGGCGGCGACCACGGTCGCGCTGCCGATCATCGTCTTCACCGTGGTGGTGCAGCGGCACGTGGTCCGCGGCTTCACCTTCGGCGCGGTAAAGGGCTGAGAAAAGACCAGCGGCGGTGAAAGGGCGATGTAGCTGAAGGACAGCGCGCCTTTCACCGCCGCGGCGGGTTATCGCAGGTGTGGCGCGATCAGGCTGAGGTCGGCCGCGCTGAGCCGGTCGGTCGAGGTGTTGGCGTGATGCCAGAACGGGTAGCGCAGCGGCTGCTGGCTCACCTCGTCCAGCTTGGCCCGCTCGTCGTCGGTCAGCACGAGGTCGGCGGCGGCCAGGTTGTCCGAGAGCTGCTCGTCGGTGCGGGCCCCGATGATCACCGAGGAGACCCCCGGCCGCCCGAGCAACCACGCCAGCGACACCTGCGCGCCCGACACACCGTGCGCCTCGGCAATCTCGACCAGCACGTCGATGATGTCGTACAACTTGCCCTCGTCGTGCACCGGCGGCTCGTTCCAACCCTGGAAACGACGGGTGCCCTCCGGCGTCTCGGAATTGCGCCGATACTTGCCGGACAGCAGGCCGCCGGCCAGCGGGCTCCACACCAGAATGCCCAGCCCCTGGTCGAGCGTCACCGGCACCAGCTCGGACTCGGCGTCGCGGGCCTGCAGCGTGTAGTGGATCTGCTGGCTGACGAACCGCTCCTGGTCGCGCCGGTCGGAGATGGCCAGCGCCTTCATCAGATGCCAGGCGGCGTAGTTGGAGGCACCGATGTACCGGACCTTGCCCGACTGCACGAGGGTGTCCAGCGTGCTCAGGGTCTCCTCCAGCGGAGTCTGGCCGTCCCACTCGTGCATCTGGTAGAGGTCGATGTGATCGGTGCCCAGCCGGCGCAGGCTGTCCTCGACCTGACGGAGGATGTGGTAGCGGGATGCACCGGCATCATTGGGTCCGCTACCCATCGACATCCGTGCCTTGGTGGCGATCAGCAGGTCGTCCCGACGACCGGCGATGGCCTGGCCCAGGATCTCCTCGGACTGGCCAGCGGAATACACGTTGGCGGTGTCGATGAGGTTGACCCCGGCGTCGACGGCGATCGCGATCTGCCGCTTCGCGCCGTCGACATCGGTCGTACCGACCGGCTTGGCCCATCCCGTGCCACCGAATGTCATCGTTCCCAGGCTCAGCGACGAGACGCGCAGCCCTGAATTACCCAGCTGTCTATATTCCATACCGGAATCCTACGACGAGCCTGCCGGTACGGTAAGACAGATCCTTCAGATGTGACTCTTTCAGCTGCGACAACGCCCGCGGAGACTGCCGGAAATGAACGCGATCCCTTTGAGCCAGGCCACGCTGGACCAACTCCCGCACGACGTGCCGCGCCCGTCGTACGACCGCACCGTGGCCAAAGTCGGCATCGTCCACCTGGGAGTCGGCGGGTTCCACCGCGCCCACCAGGCGAGATACCTCGATCAGCTGATGTCGCAGGGGATGGCGCTGGATTGGGGCATCTGCGGCGTCGGCGTGCTGCCGGGCGACGCCCGCATGGCCGAGATCATGGAGCGGCAGGACTGTCTCTACACGCTGGTGGAGAAGCACCCCGACAACACCCTCACCCCGCGGGTCATCGGCTCGATCCTGGAATACCTGCACGTCCCGGCCGGTCCGGATGCGGTCATCGAACGCATGGCCCATCCGGACATCAGGATCGTCTCGTTGACCGTCACCGAGGGCGGTTACAACCTCGACGCCGTCACCGGCGCCTTCAAGTCCGACGACCCCGACGTTCGGCACGACCTGGAGGGCGGTGAGCCGCCGCGGACCATCTTCGGCCTGGTCACCGAGGCGCTGCGCCGGCGGCGCGACCGGGGCGTCCCGGCGTTCACGGTGATGAGCTGCGACAACATCGAGGGCAATGGCCACGCGGCGCAGCTAGTCTTCACCGCGTACGCCCGGCTCGCCGACCCCGCGCTGGCCGAGTGGATAGAGCGGGAGGTGCGGTTTCCGAATTCCATGGTCGACCGCATCACCCCGGGCACCACCGACGCGGACCTCGCGATGGTCCGCGACGAATTCGGCATCGACGACGGTTGGCCGGTGGTGTGCGAGCCGTTCACCCAGTGGGTGCTGGAAGATTCGTTCTCCGCCGGCCGGCCGCCATATCAGGAGGTCGGCGTCCAGGTCGTGGACGACGTCCGGCCGTACGAACTGATGAAGCTGCGGCTGCTCAACGCCGGCCACCAGGCGATCGCGTACTTCGGTTACCTGGCTGGATACCGGATGGCGCACGAGGCCTGCCAGGATCCGAGAATCGCACAATTCCTGCTCGATTACATGGACCTGGAGGCCACCCCGACCCTCGACCCGGTCCCGGGAATTGATCTGGTCAGCTATAAACACGACCTGGTGCGCCGATTCTCCAATCCCAACGTCCGAGATCCGCTGGCCCGGTTGTGCACCGACAGTTCGGACCGCATTCCGAAATTCCTGCTGCCGGTGATCCGGTTGCAGCTGGCCAATGGCGGGCCGATGGAGCGCGCGGCGGCGATCATCGCCAGCTGGGCCCGGTTCGCCGAGGCGGTGGACGAGGCGGGCGAGCCGATCACCCTCAACGACCGGCTCGCCGACCAGTTGCACGAGCGGGCCGTCCAGGGCGGCACCGTCTTCATCGACAACACCGAGCTCTTCGGCGATCTTGGCGCCGACCAGCGATTCGTGGCGGCCTACCTTTCGGCGCTGGATTCACTGCACAGCGTGGGCGCGAAGGCCACGGTCGACCACCTATTGACGACCCGTTAACTACTGGTCGACGACGGAGCCGTCCGCGTGCAGCCGGGTGACCACCTGGCGCGGTTTGTACGGGAACCGCTCGGCCGCGTCGTCGGCGAGCTCGATGCCGATCCCCGGAACGGTCGGAATCAACAGGTATCCGCCGTCCCGTTTGATCGGGCTGCGCACCATCTCGCTCTTCGGCGGCTCGTGCTCGCCCAGGGGGTATTCCTGTAACGCGAAATTGGGAATGCAGGCGGCAAGTTGCAGGCAGGCGGCCGTGCTGACCGGACTCAGTGGATTGTGCGGCACCACGCCGACATGGCGCGCCTCGGCCAGGGCCGCGATCTTCTTTGCCCCGGTGATGCCGCCGCACATGCAGACGTCCGGCCGGACGTACTGCACGGCGCCGCGGGCCAGCAGCATCTCGAATTCGGATATGGTGTGCAGCCGCTCGCCGGTCGCGATCGGTATTTCGACATGGTCGGCGATCTGCGCCATGTCGTCGAAATTGTCCGGCAGCGTGGGGTCTTCGTAGAAGTACGGGTGATACTGCTCGATACCGCGCGCCAGCACCACCGCCTCGGCCGGAGTGAGCTGCCGGTGGATCTCGATGCACAGGTCGACCGCGTCACCGACGGCCTCCCGGTATTGCCGGACCGTCTCGATGGCGTTGCCCATCCGCGCCGCGTGGGTGGCGAAGAACGGCTCGTTCCGGTCGTCATCGGTGAACGGGGTGAGGTGCCCGACCGCGGTGAATCCCTGTTCCTTGGCCTCGACACAGCCGCGTACCAACTCCTCGCGGGTGCTGCCAAACACGTGGAAATAGACCCGCGCCTTGTCCCGGGTCGGACCGCCGAGTAGTTGGTGCACCGGTGCGCCGAAATGCTTCCCGGCGATATCCCACAGGGCGATGTCGATCGCACTCAACGCGCCCATGATGGCGGCGCCGCGGAAATGCGTCCACCGGTACAGATACTGCCAGTGGTGCTCGATGCGCAGCGGATCCTGGCCGATCAGGTACCGCTTGAAGGTCTCCACCACCGAGGCCGAGGCCTCAAGAAACCCCCACGCGCCGGATTCACCCAGCCCGGTTATCCCGGCGTCGGTGTGCACGCGCACGAAAAGGTACCGGTCGACATAAATGGTCTCGATCTCGGTGATTCGCACTTCGCCCCTCTGGTCAGCCGGTGGTCGAGCCTGGTCGCAGTACGACAAACCTACCCGTCAATCAGGCAGCGTTGCCAGAGCGGTGACCGGAATCGACAGCCCGCAACCGGCCACTGTGGTGCCGGGCGACACGCCGTCGGGCGCGCCCCGGCCGGGGCCGACCGGGCGGCAATCCCTAAACTCGGCCCATGGCGAGATATTTCGACGTACATCCGGAGAACCCGCAACGCCGGTCGATCGGGCAGGTCGTCGACATCCTGCACAACAACGGCGTGATCGCGTATCCCACGGACTCGTGTTTCGCCCTGGGCTCCCAACTCGGCAACCGGGACGGGCTCGACCGGATGCGGGCCATCCGCCAGCTCGACCACCGGCACCACTTCACCCTGCTCTGCAAGGATTTCGCCCAACTCGGCCAGCTCGTGCACATCGACAATGCCGTGTTCCGCGCAGTCAAGGCATCGACCCCGGGCAGCTACACCTTCATCCTGCCGGCCACCCAGGAGGTGCCGCGCCGGCTCATGCATCCCAAGAAGAAAACCGTGGGCGTACGGATTCCCGATCATGTTGTGGCGCAGGCAATCCTGGCCGAGCTCGGCGAGCCGCTGCTGTCCACCACACTGCTGCTGCCCGATCAGGAAGAGCCGATGACCCAGGGCTGGGACATCAAGGAACGGCTCGACAACGAGGTCGACGCGGTGATCGACTCCGGCGACTGCAGCACCGAGCCGACGACGGTGATCGACTTCTCCGGGGACGAGCCGGAGATCGTCCGGCGCGGGGCCGGGGACACCTCCCGCTTCGAATAGGTCAACCGAGCTCGATCCGCACCTCGGTCCCGCCCGGCACTCCGGGGTGCCGCACCCACAGCACGCCGACCTCCGGATCGTGCCGCCAACTGTCCACTGTGGCCCCGTCCACTCGTACCGCGGTCGGCTCCGAGCCGACCCGAAGCGCGGTCACGACCGGCACGTTGTGCGGCGCCTCGCAGACGAAGCCCAGCGAGCCGTCGGCGCTCTCCCAGCCACGGATCCGGCCGGCGGAGGCGAGCAGCGGACCATCGCCCGCGTCGCGGGCGAGATCGCGCAGCCAAAAGACCTCCCCCGGGCCGACCTGCCGCTCTCGTACGACCGGCAGGTCGGGGTCGAGCAGGTCGAGGTACGTACCGCTGATCCGCTCCCCTCCCCCGGCCTCGGACAGCACGGCCCCGACGAGGTACGGGCCGCGGCGGACGCACAGCCAGTTGCCCGACGTCCAGGTCTGCCCGCCCGATTCGGCCAGGCCGCGGACCGCGTCGACCAGTTCCGCGGCCGCCTCCGCGGAGGTGGTGAAGGACGCCGGGTGCGCGTCCATGAACCGGACCTGTCCGTGGCCGACCCGCTGCGCGCCGGCTTCGGAGAGATCCACCCCGAGCGCCTCGGCCAGGTGGTGCGCGCAGGTCGGATAGCGGCCGGTCCACCATTCCCGGATCTGGTGGTACGGATCGGAGCCGTCGCCGACGTACAGCAGGCTGCCGCCCCGGGCGACCCAACCGGCGAGTGCATAGTGGACAGCCGGCGAAGTCGGCTTCTGGAACTCGTAGCTGAGGATCAGCACGTCGACGTCGTCGAGCGCATCCGGTGTGTCGGCGAGATTTTCCAGCTGTACCGGAAAAACCCGCTGTCCGTCGAAGAGCGGCGGCAACGCCAACCCGTAAAAGGCCGAGAAATGCAACTGTTCCCGGCCCTCGAGCGCGAGCGCGTTCTGCAGGCCGTCGTAATGTCCCTCGGCACCGCCGTCCGGCTGCCACCGCTGGAACATTGCGGTGTCCGACAGCAGCACGCCGATCCGCGGACCGTCGTTCCGCCATTCCACGTCCGGCTGGTCGAGGTCGCGGAGCGTCTGCATCGCAATCAGATAGGAGGTCGCAAAGGACGACGGGATCGGCTGCCGCTCATCGGAGCCCTCCCGCAGGTACGGCCGGTTGAAGATCCGGTTGGGCCACGGCGCGACCTCGAACCGGGACACTCCGGCATGCAGCAGCGAGGCAATCAGGGTGCGCTGGTAGTTGGCGAGGTAGTCCTCCCAGGTCCGGTCCGGATGGTCCTCGATCGGATCGGCCAGGAACCAGATGCGCCGGTCGGTGCCGCGGGTCAGGTCCTGCGCAATGCCGTACTCCAGGTACGCCGTCTCGAAGGTGCGCTCGGCCGGCCTTCCGGCATAGACGTTGGGCGTGCGGGCCGTGCCGGTCCAGACCTGGGCGATGGCGCCGTGCACCGCGGGCAGTTGGCGCAACCGGGATTCCGGGCTGATGATCTGCCACTGTGTGTAATTCAGCAGGCTGTGCGTCGGCACGTAGAACCGCACGTCCCGGCCCTGCCGCAGCGCCTCGTCCCGGAGGGTCGCGGTGACCCGGTCCATGCTGCGGGACAGCAGGTGCTGCTTGAGCCGGCCGGACCGGAAATGCCCCTCGACCGACTCGTGCGGCGGCTGCCACGGCTCACCGTAGAAGGCGCGCCATTCCCGCTTGAACGATTCGGAATATCCGGCCCGGGCCCAGAATTCCGGCTCCTCCAGGTGCACCCCCTCGACGCCCAGTTCCAACACCGGGCGCAGTTTCTCCACGAGATAGTCGGTGAATCCGATCGTGGGCACCATGTAGGGAATGTCGCGGCTTCGGCCGTGCAGGATCGGATTGCCGGCACCGTCGGTCTGCGCGTCGTCCCAGTGGTGCTGCCCGTCCCACCGCCCGTCCAGGTAGTCCTGGTAGGTGCCCCAGGAGATCCCGGTCATGAGATGGACGCGGTATCCGGCCTCCCGCCACCGGGCGATCCGGTCGACCGTGCTGTCGTCCATCCCGTAGACCATGACGAAGTCGGTACGCAGGTCGATCGTCTCGTCGTAGGGCGCCCGCTCCTGGAAGCCGGTCGCCTCGTATTCCCTGCCCCGCATCACGGACCTCATCTCCACACGGACATTCGGCTCAAGCGTCGCGGTGATCGGGCCGGAGCACATCCCGGTTGTCAGGTATCGGCCAGATGGCCCGGGGCATGATGAGGACACCGGACCGGTCCCGGTCGGGCAGGTGTCCTGCCGGGGCGGTCCCGTTCGTCGTACCACTGGACGGCGTTACGAGGAGGACCTGTGAACTACCTGCTGATGATCTGTGGAGACGAGACCGCCGCGGACCACGCCGAAGAGGGCTGCGGCGGCTGGTCCGAAGAAATGCTGGAACGCGGCGTGGTGCGCGGTGGCGCCGGGCTGCGGCCACCGGCCAGCGCCACCACGGTACGGGTGCGGGACGACCGGGTGCTGCTCGCCGACGGACCGTTCGCCGAGACGAAGGAGCAGATCGGCGGTTTCACGCTGATCGAATGCGCCGACCTCGACGAGGCGATCGCGATCGCGGCGAAGCATCCCGTCGCCGGCTACGGCGCCATCGAGATCCGACCGCTGTGGCACGGGTGAACGACCCGGTCGAAACAGCGGTGGCCCAGGCATTCCGCGCGGAATGGGGGCAGGTCGTCGCCACCCTGATCCGAATGACCGGCGACTGGGATCTCGCCGAGGAGTGCGCGCAGGACGCCTTCACCGCCGCCCTGCAGCGGTGGGCCCGGGACGGCATCCCACGCCGGCCGGGTGCCTGGCTGACGACGACGGCACGCAACCGCGCCACCGATCGGCTGCGCCGGGAGGCGGTCGGCGCGGCCAAGCTGCGGGAGGTGGCGGCAATGCGATACGAACCGGAGCCGTACGAGAGGGACGACAGCGGGGTGCCGGACGACCGGCTGCGGCTGATCTTCACCTGCTGCCATCCGGCGCTCGCGCTGGAGGCCCAGGTCGCGCTCACCCTGCGCACCCTGGTCGGCCTGAGCACCGCCGAGATAGCCCGGGCATTCCTGACCGGCGAGGCGACGATGACCAAGCGGCTGGTCCGGGCCAAACAGAAGATCCGGCACGCCGGGATCCCCTACCGGGTGCCGCCGGCCCACCTCCTGCCCGAACGCACGCCCGCAGTGCTGGCTGTGCTCTACCTGCTGTTCAACGAGGGTTACGCCGCCGCGACCGGAGCCGACCTGCTCCGCCGAAACCTCAGTACAGAAGCGATCCGGCTGACCCGGGTGCTCGTACAGCTGATGCCCGACGAGCCCGAGGCGGCCGGCCTGCTCGCGCTGATGCTGTTGCATGACGCGCGCAGTGATTCCCGGCTCGACGCGGCCGGCGACCTGGTGATGCTCGCCGACCAGGACCGTCTCGGCTGGGACGCCGCTCAGATCGCCGAGGGGACGCGGCTGCTCGGGACCGCGCTGCGGCGCCGGTGCCCCGGGCCCTACCAGGTGCAGGCCGCCATCGCCGCCTGTCACGCGAACGCGATCGACGCGGACGACACCGACTGGCCGCAGATTGCCGGGCTCTACGGGCAGTTGGCGCGATTCGTTCCCTCACCGGTGGTGGAGCTCAACCGGGCGGTCGCGGTGGGCATCGCCGACGGACCGGCCGCCGGGCTCCGGTTGGTCGACGCGCTGCGCGCATCGGGCGCGCTGGCCGGCTATCACCTGCTGCCGGCCACCCGGGCCGATCTGCTGCGCCGGCTCGATCGCCCCGCCGAGGCGGCGCAGGCCTACCGGGAGGCGCTGGACTTGGCGGCGACCGATGCCGAGCGCCGGTTCCTGCGGCGGCGACTCGCCGGATCTTCATAAGCACTGTCCTTCTGCGCCATGGCCGTTCGTCGGTGCGGTGGACACCCCTTGCGGAAAGGACCAAGAGAATGACCGACATCAGAGAACTGATCACCGCGGAGCGGCGCGACCTGGCCGCCGTCCTGGCCGAGCTGCCCGCCGAGCGGTGGGACGCGCCGACGCTCTGCGCCGGCTGGCGGGTGCGCGAGGTGGTGGCCCACCTGACCATGCCGTTCCGGATGTCGCCGGCACAGTTCATGAAGGAAATGGCCAGGGCCCGCGGCAATTTCGATCGGATGGCCGATCGGTGCGCGCGCCGCGACGCCGAGTCGATGTCGGCCGACGACCTGGCTGCGTCGCTGCGCGACAACGTCGAGCACCCGTGGAAGCCGCCGGGCGGCGGGTTCGACGGGGCGCTGAGCCACGACGTGATCCACGGCCTCGACATCACGGTCGCCCTGGGCATCGACCGCGCCGTTCCCGCGGAACGGATTCGTCGCATTGTGCAGGGTCCGGCCTTTTCCAAGGGGTTGAAGCATTTCGGCGTGGATCTGGACGGAGTCGAATTGCGGGCCGAGGACATCGACTGGTCGTACGGCTTGGGCGATCCGCTGTCCGGTGCGGCACAGGACCTTCTGCTGGTCCTGTGTGGACGGACACTGCCGGCCGGTCGGCTGCGGGGCGAGCCCAGCGAACGGTTCAGCACCGCCTGAACCGGCGGGCGCACCATGGCGCCCGCCGGTCAGTGAGTTCGATCTCCCGATCAGTGATGCAGCAGTACGACAGTCACCGAGTACGGCGGTAGGTGCAGCGTGCTGTCCGGCGCGGTCGTGGTCCGGGTGATGCCGGTGCCGATCGACTGCAGCTGAGTTGCCGAACCGCGGGCGCGGTAGCCGTCGACCGCCAGCCGTACGTCCGAGGTCCGCGTCCCGTTCCGGTTGACCAGCAGGACCGCCAGGCTGCCGTCCGGCCGCCGCACCGCGTGGGCCGAGACATCTCCGGCCGGGGCTGCCTTGACGATGCGGCCACCGGGTCGGGCCGCCGTGGTGAACAGCTGCATGCCGTAATAGGTGGGGAACGGCGTGCCGACCGGCGCCTCGCACACCTGCTTCCCGTTGTCGTCGGCCTTGCAGTCATGACTGGACAACAGGCCGAGGTCGCCGTCGGGCAACGCCGCATTCAGGCCGCTGTAGAGCGCGAACCAATCGACACCGGCGACACCGTTCTCCAGCAGGGTGAAGTTGGTGTCGGCGAGATACGCGGCATTTCCCTGGGTGCCGGTGTAACTATTGCCCGCCGACGCGGAATTCACCTCGCCGGCGATGATGCCGATCCGGTGCCCGGGCCGGGCGTGCGCGTTCAGCATCGTGCGCAGGTCGGTGACCGCCGGACGGATGGTGGCGGTGGTCGCCAGCTGCGGGCCGATCGTGCCGGACTCGTCGTTGAAATCGCCGAGCCAGTGGATGTCCGCGAAGTCGACGGCATTGGCCAGGCCAGGAGTGTTGGCCACGTCCTGACACCAGGTGTGGATGAATTGCGCCATCGGGTTTGTGGCGAGCTGGGCCGGGTCGAGGGCCCACATCTCGACTCCGATGTGGATGGACGGGTCGACCGCCTTCATCGCCCGGCTGTAGGCGATCACGTTGCGGGCGTACCGCTGCGCGTTGACCGCAGTGTCCTCCCGCTTTGTCGTCCAGTCGACGTCCTTGGGCACCCGGCGATCGGGCTCGATGAGCTGATCGAGATATACCTCCTCGCCGACGATCCAGTTGTGCACGTGATCCCGGCGGATGCGATTGGCGTAGGTGACCCAGGCGGCCGCCTCCTGCGGCGTTCCGGTGCCGTAGTTCACGTGCACGGTGGTCTGGGCGCCGGCCGCCTTTGCCACCGACTCGAACTTGTCGAAGCTGAATTGCGGCGTGAGGCCGGTCGGATCGAGGCCGTTGGCCCGGTCCCGGGCCCGATCCGGGTCGGGCCGGAGGGTGTTGGTCCGCCAGTCGTAGAGGTCGATCGGCGAGCCGGCGTCGAAATCGAGATTGCGAATTCCGGCGGCGCGGATCCGCTGGACGGTCACCGCGTCGGTCAGATAGGGATTCCAGAATGGAGTGTCGGCGCCGGCGCTGGCCGGCTGGACCCTCGCGATCGCCTGGTTGGCGGCGATATGCACTGTGGCCGGGGTATCCGCTGCCGCGGCCGAGGCACCGGCCGACGCGCACAACGAGAGCGCGGTCGTCACTGCAGCGGCGGAACCCACCGCGGCGGTTATCCGTAAACGCATGACATTCCTCTCTGGACAGTCGACGATCGATCGCCATCGAGGCTATGAGCGGAAGCCGGGACGCAGTAGGTGCACCGGTACGGACTCGGCCGTGACAAATGTCCCGGCCTCCCCTGTGTTGATCATGCGGAAACTGTTTGCGACACGCCGAAGAAAGCAACAGTTTCTGCATGATCAACAAGGAAATGGCGAGTCCGCCGCGCGGCTAGAAGTGGCCGTTCCGCCCGACGGCCAGTGCGAGCAGGCGGTCCAGGAGACCCTCGTCCTCGGGCGACTGCTGGCTCGCCCAGGCGATCGCGCCGGCGAGTTTCAGCAGATCGACGATGTCGACCTCCGCCGCTGTCTCGCCGTCCCGCTGTGCCCTGGTCAGCAGGGCCGCGCCGGTGACCCGAATGGAGTCGTGACAGTCGGCCAACGCGGACGCGGCGCCCGCGGACGGCTCGGCCAGCATCTCGCTGGCCACCAGCCCGTTCATCGCGCTGGCATGTACGGCGACGGCCCGCAGCCAGAGCCGCAGCGCGCCATCCGGCGACGAGTGGGTCAGCAACTCCCGCCCGGTGGCGCACAGCGCGTCCACGTCGTCGCTGATGAGCTCGACCAGCAATGTACGGGGACCAGCCACGCTCGATGCGGTGGTCGGGCAGGTGCAGGCGACCGCGGACGGAAGCTTCAGCACCGCCTGGTCGGCGCAGGCGCTGGGTTGGGACGCGCTGACGCTGCTGGCGGTGGCTGGCGGACGGGTGCCGGGGATAGCGCTGGGTACGGCGGTGGTGCCGGTGCCGCAACGCCACCCGTTGGTCCTCGCCAGCCAGGCGTTGACCGTTCAGGCCGCCATCGGCGGACGGCTCACCGTCGGCATCGGCGCCGGAATCTCGATGATGGTAGGGAGCATGTTCGGCCTGCCCAGCGACCGGCCGGCAACCCGGATGCGCGAATACCTGTCCTTGCTGAATCCCCTGCTGCGCGGGGAAAGCGTGAGCCATCAAGGTGAGACGGTCACCGCTGTCGGCGCGGTGCACGCGGCCGGCACGACGCCACCGGCGGTCCTGACGGCGGCTCTCGGCCCGGCTATGTTGCGCGTTGCGGGCGAGTTGAGCGACGGCACGGTGACCTGGATGACCGGCCCGGCGACCCTGGCCGATCACATCGTCCCGTCGATCGCCAAGGCCGCGGCCGAATCGGGGCGGCCCGCGCCCCGCATCGTCGCCGGACTCCCGGTGTGCGTGAGCACCCACGAGGACGGGGTGCGCGCCCGTATCGCCGAACAATTCGGCATGGCCGGCCAGGTGCCCGAATACCGGGCCGTCCTCGACCGCGAAAATGCGGCCGGCCCGCAGGATGTCGCCGTGGTCGGGACGGAAGCCTCAATCGAACGACACCTGCGGCGACTGGCCGACGCAGGTGTCACCGAATTCATGGCCTGCCCATTCGGAACCGCCGAGGAGCAGGATCGAACGACAGCTGTCCTGTCCGGACTGATCTGACCCGCGATGAGGCGAGCCACACCCTTGGCCAGCTCCGATCATTAGGTTAGGCTAACCTTCATGACTAGGCAGCCAGCTCTTTTGGGGGAGACTCGCTTGATATCGCCACACCGGTCATCACTGCGCCTTGCGGCATTCGGAATTGCCTGTGCCCTCCTCGCCTGTGTCCTGGCGGCCTGCGGATCGACTAAGGAGGACAAGACCTCGTCGAAATCGCCTGGCAACGCCTCCGCATTTCCGGTCACCATTTCCCACCGGTTCGGGACGATGACGATCAAGCAGTTGCCCAAACGGGTCGTGGCGATCGGCGGCGGCGACATGGAGACCGCGATCTCGCTCGGCGTCGACCCGGTCATCGGCGCGGACTGGTTCGGCTATACCAAAACCCGCAGCTGGGTGAAGAAAGCGCTTAAGGGCGCGCCGGCGCCGGAGCTTGTCGGCACCACACAATTGCCGTACGAAAAGATCGCGGCGGCAAATCCCGACCTCATCCTTTACGTGAATTCCCTCAATGACGCGGCCGTTTATCACAAACTCGCCGAGATCGCCCCGACCATTGCCGCTTCGGCCAGCGTCAAGAATGCGTACGGCGTCCCCTGGCCGGATCAGCTGGCGACGATCGCGAAGGCAACCGGCACGACACAACGGGCCAGGACCGTGCTGGCCGACACCAACGCCATCATCGACAAGGCGAAAAAAGAGAATCCCGAATTCCAGGGCAAGACCATCACCGCTGGCGTGTTCACCAACAATTCGACGTCCGTCTGGTTTCCGTCCGATCCGCGCATGCAACTGCTCCAACAACTCGGTTTCAAGGTGAACAGGCAGATCAGCAAACTCGACAACGGCAGCTTTTATGTCACGCTGTCGGACGAGCAACTGCAGCTGATGAATGCAGACCTGATCTTCCTCGCCGCCAGGGACGCAGCCGGCAAGGTGGTCAAGGCCGTCACCGACAATAAGGTGTTCCACGCCCTATCGACGGTCCGCGCCGGTCACGTTGCGTACTGGCCCGGCCCGGGCGTCGTCAACACCAACACCGAAGGCGGCGAGTTCTCCAGCGCACTGTCGATCGGTGGTCCACTCGGGATCGCCTACAGCGTGCCCAAACTGATTCCGATGCTGCGGGGTGCACTGGAGTCGAAGAAGGCCACCGAGTAACACCCAGCGCCGCCCGGGGTGGCGAAAGTCCGATCAGCGCCGGCCGCACACCGGCAGATCCGCAGGTCACGGCGTTCCCGCGGGCCCGCCCGGGTGGCGTAACACCGGCGTAACCCTGCGCAGTTAACGTTCCGCCGCGAATACCGAACGACGGGCGGAGACAGATGACCGACGGGCTGGCCAGCCGGCGCGATGCGTGGGTGTCGTCGCGGCCACGGGCCGAACGGGCCCGCCAGGTCGCCGACGTGGTGCGGCAGCAGATCACCGCCGGCGCCTTTCCGGACCGGACCCTGCCCGACGAACGCATTCTCGGCCAACAACTCGGCGCCTCCCGCAATGCCGTCCGGGAGGCACTTGGGCTGCTGCGCGAGGAGGGCCTGATCGCCCGCAGGCGTGGTGTCGGCACGAGGATCGTGGCCCCCAAGTACGGGCATGGTCTGGACCGGCTGGCGGGACTGGCCGAGGCGCTCACCGGGCATGGCTCCGTCAGTAACGAGGTGCGTGCCGTGCATCCGGTCCGCCATGCTCCGACGGCCATCGCAGACCGGCTTGGGATCACGCCGCCGCACGACGGCGCCGTGTACATCGAACGATTGCGCCGGCTCGGTGGCCTCCCGCTGTCGCTGGACACCACCTATCTCGTCGAGGACATCGGGCGACCGCTGCTGGACCGCGACCTGACCGGGCAGGATCTCTTCGACCTCATCGAGGAGACCGCCGGGGTCCGGCTCGGCCGTGCCGAGGTGGCGGTGCATGCGGTCGCGGCCGATCCGGACACCGCCGCGCTGCTCGACATTCCGTCCGGCGCCGCCGTGTTCGCGATCGAGCGGCTCACCCGGCTGGTCGACGGGCGAGCCGTCGACGTCGAATCCATCCATATCCGGGCCGACCGGCTCACCCTGCACACGACGCTGTACCGCGTCCCTGACTCCGATGCCTCAGGTTCCCGAACGACGGACCACCGGACGCACCGATGACCGGGCTGGGCGCCCCGATGCTGATGCTGCTCGGCCTACTGGGCCTGGCGGCCGGAATAGGAATCACCGCGGTCGGGCCGGGCGGAGTGCTGGCGACGATCGCCCTGTACGCACTGACCGGGCTGTCGCCGGCCCAGGTGGCCGGCACCGCGCTGGTCACCCACATCGCCACCGGCGCACTCGGAACAGCCGCCTACACCCGTTCAGGTCAGCTGCAGGACGGCGAGACCCGGCGGATCGCGCTGCTCCTGGCTACCTCCGCCGTGCTGGGCGCGCCGCTGGGCGTGCTGATCAACTCCGTCGTGTCGGGTCGGGTATTCGGGCTGCTGCTCGGCCTCTTCGTGGCCCTGGTCGCCCTGCTCGTCTGGTACCGCGATCGCCGAGAAATGAATGCGCCGGCAGCGACCCGGCTGCCAGTCGGGTTGCTCGTCGGCGTCGGGTTCGCCGTGGCGGTCGCCGGCGGGATGTTCGGCATCGGCGGACCGCTGCTCGCGGTCCCACTCCTGGTCGCCCTGCGGGTCCCGGTTCTCGCTGCTCTGGCCGCGGCACAGGTGCAATCCGTCGTCATCGCCGGTGTGGGCAGCCTCGGGTACCTCACCCACAACGCCATCGACTGGCCGCTGGCCGCGATCGTCGGCCTGCCGGAGCTGGCCGGCGTTCTCATCGGCTGGATAATCGCCAGGGCGCTCCCCACCCGGACCCTGAAATGCCTCCTGGTCGCGATTCTGATTGCGGTCGCGCCGTATTTGGCCCTGCGTGGCTGAGCAGTATGACCGACAAATCCACAGCATCAGGCAGCACCCGAACGGTGGCTGAACGATCAACAAAATCTGGCCCAGGAAGACCGATGTGCATTCGGCCAGATTGGCTTACTCTCAGCAATACAGCGGCGAGCAATCACGCTGAGGTTGCGGCACGCCCCCCGGTTCCCGCAGCCGGTCACGGCCCCGGAGCAGGGTTCGACCCGCCCGGAGCCGTGACCCGAAAAACAGCCACCCGAAGAGCTCCACAAAGCCACCGCCAAGGTCGGCCCGGCCGAATTGCCGCGCTACCGATCCGGGCATTAAATAACTACAGTCGTGTCGTAGTAACCTGTGTGGCGGGCACGCACGCTGGGCGTGACAATGGTGATGGATATTGCCGCGCGGGGAGGCGATGAGTGGCTGACGACGACGATGGCGCGCGATCATTGCCTCGAGCCCTCGATCCCCGCCGCGGCTATCACGCCGGTCGACTCTCCGGCGGTCGGATCGGTCGAACGGGGCGCCGGGCGTCCCACTCGGTGGCTGCGCGGGCCGGAAAGCTGCTGGCCGTGACGACGTCGGTCGCGGTGCTGGTGATCAGCGGCGGCGCGTGGGCCACGTACCGCACCTATAACGGCAAAATCACCCGCCTCGACGCCATTCCGACCACCGGTAACCAGGCCATCGGGCCCAGCGGTACGGCCGCGGCGTCCAGTCCGCACAAACCCGGCGTGGAGCAGAACATCCTGGTCATCGGCGACGACAGCCGCAACGGTCTGACCGCGGCGCAGTTGGCGGAACTGGCCACCCAGTCCGACGGCGGCGGGGTCAACACCGACACGATGATGCTGGTGCACATCCCGGCCGACGGCACCGCCGCCAGCGTCGTGTCACTCCCGCGCGACCTCTGGGTCGACGTGCCCGGGGCCGGACACCACAAACTCAACGACGCCTACAACATCGGCAGCAACGCACGCTCCGATCGGGCCTCGCGCACCGATGGATTCCGGTTGCTCATCCAGACCGTGTCGCAGATCAGCGGCCTGCATATCGACCATTTCGTCGAGGTCAATCTCTGGGGTTTCTATTCAATCAGCAAGGCCGTTGGCGGCATCACGGTAAATCTCTGCAAAGCGGTCGACGACCCGTATTCCGGAGTGAAACTGCCCGCGGGCAAGAGCAAGATCGAGGGCACCCAGGCGCTCGCCTTCGTACGGCAGCGGCACGGGCTGCCCGGCGGCGACCTCGACCGGGTCCGTCGCCAGCAGTACTTCATCGGTGCGGTGTTCCGGAAGATCGAGTCGGCCGGCGTGCTGCTCAATCCGGTCGCGCTCACCCGCCTGCTCGACTCGGTCACCAAGGTGCTCAGCACCGATCCGGGCCTGGATCCGATCGACCTCGCCGATCAGCTCCACGGCCTCACCGCGGGACAGTTGCGTTTCAGCACCATTCCGGTCACCGGCACGCCGCGGATCGACGGCCAGGACGTCATCACCTACGATGCGACGGCGGTCCATGCCTTCTTCGCCGGCCTCACCCGCCCGACCACCACCACAACCACGAAGCCGACGCCGACGACCACCACCGCGAAACCGACCGCGACCGGACACACCTCCACCGCGCCTACCAGGACCCCCCGCAAATCGACCACGACGGCCGCGCCGGGCGACACCGCCGCCAATAACAGCTGTATCAACTAATGGCCATCGAAGACTGGTTTCTGTCGATCGACGAACGCGGAAATCCGGCTACCCGGCTGGACAGTTCCCGGCGCGGCGGAAAGGCCTGGTCCGACGGGAATCTGGTGCGACCCCTTATTCACGGCGTGACCTATTTCGCCGAACTCAGCGCGGCGGTGGAACGCATGGAGGCCGGCGACCTGCTCATGTTCGTCGACTGGCGCGGCGATCCCGACCAGTTGCTCACCGGTGAACCCGGCAGCGAGGTGTCTGCTCTGCTGTGCGACGCAGCAGCACGAGGGGTGCGCGTGCACGGCCTCATCTGGCGGTCGCACCTGGACCGGCTGCAGTTCTCGGCGCGGGAAAATCGGCATCTGGGCGAGGAAATCGAGGCGGCCGGCGGCTGTTGCCTGCTCGACATGCGGGTCCGGACCGGCGGCTCGCATCACCAGAAGTTTGTCGTGTTGCGGCATTCGCGCCGCCCTGAGCTGGATACCGCGTATGTCGGTGGCATCGACCTCTGTCACAGTCGCCGCGACGACGCGACCCACGCCGGCGATCCTCAGACCCAGCCGATGGCACCGGTCTACGGGAAGCGGCCGCCCTGGCACGACGTACAACTCGCGATTCAGGGACCGGCCGTGGCCGATGTCGAAACGGTATTCCGGGAGCGCTGGGAAGATCCGCGACCGCTGAGCCGAAACCCGATCCACCGCTCGGTCGACAGAATGCGACGGGACGACGCCCGCAGAGCGTCCCTGCCGTCCCGTTCGCCGACACCGGCGCCGGTGGGACCGCATTCCGTACAGCTGCTGCGCACCTATCCACAGCGGCTCGGTGGATATCCGTTCGCGCCGCGCGGGGAACGCAGCATCGCCCGCGGCTATATCAAGGCGCTGTCCCAGGCGCGCGATCTCATATATCTGGAGGACCAGTACCTGTGGTCCCGAGACGTCGCCCAGTGGATCGTCGAGGCGTTGCGCGACCGGCCGAGCCTGCACCTGATCGCGGTGCTCCCGCACTATCCCGACCAGGGCGGCCGGGCCCTGCCACCGAATCTCGTCGGCCGGCACGCCGCCGTCTCACGAATCCGCCGGACCGCGCCGGACCGGGTCGGCATCTACGGTATCGAGAACACCGAGGGGACCCCGATCTACGTGCACGCCAAGGTATGCGTCATCGACGACATCTGGGCGACCACAGGCTCGGACAACTTCAACCGCCGGTCGTGGACGCACGACTCCGAACTCGCCGCCGCCGTTTGGCATTCGGCCGACGAAGATGCCGGATCCACAAGGGATCCGCAGGCCGCGACCGGATACGCGCGTGACCTCCGCATGGCCCTGTCCCGTGAGCATCTGGGCGACGGTGGGGATCCGTCCCCCGACCTGGCCGACCCGGTCGCCGCCTTTTATGCCTTCGCCCGCAGCGCCGACGCCCTGCAACGCTGGACCGACTCCGACCGCCGCACGAGCCGACCGGCCGGCCAACTGCGTCCGCTGACCGATCCGCCGCTGCGGCGGATGACCCGGGCCTGGGCCACGCCGCTCTACCGGACCGTCTACGACCCCGACGGCCGGCGACCGGTCAAACGTTGGACCAATACCTATTGATGCACCCCCGGATGGAGTAAGAGTTCTATCCACGGGTTGATGTGCCGGCCGGGTGGACCGCGCAGCATAAGTGCCATGAATGAAACCGATGTGGTGACCGTGCGTGGCCTGCGCAAGGCCTACGGCGACAGGGTTGTGGTGGACGGGCTCGACCTGGATGCCCGGGCCGGGGAGATCGTCGGTCTCATCGGCGCCAACGGGGCCGGCAAGACCACCACCGTGGAATGTATTCAAGGTCTGCGCCGACCGGACTCCGGCAGCCTGCGGGTGTTGGGCTTCGATCCGGTCACCCAGGCCGATCAGTTGCGCCGGCACGTCGGCAGCCAGCTACAGGACTCGGCCCTGCCCGACCGGCTCCGGGTGGCCGAGGCGGTGGAGCTCTTCAGCACCCGGCGGGCCCGCGACGGCGCCGAGCTGCTGGAGCGCTTCGGCCTCGGTGCGCGACGCAAATCGGCGTTCTCCTCGCTGAGCGGTGGCGAGCGGCAGCGGCTGTTTCTCGTACTGGCGCTGCTCAATCAGCCCCGGCTGGTGATTCTCGACGAGCTGACCCAGGGCCTCGACCCGGCGGCCCGGCGCAACGTCTGGGCCGCGGTGGGGCAGCTGCACGACGCCGGCACGACAGTCCTGCTCGTCACCCACGAACTGGACGAAGCAGAGGTGCTCTGCGACCGGGTTGTAGCGATGCGGGATGGACGTGTGCTGGACGAGGGACCGCCCGCGGAACTGGTGGACCGGCACGCCAGGTGGGCAACCGTAGGGTTCGGCACGCCGGCCGCAGACAGCGACCTGCTGGCCGAACTTCGTGCGCTGCCGGGCGTTGCGAGCGTGCAGTACGACAACGGGCACGTCACGGTGCACGGCGACCGGCGCATCATCGCCCACGTCGGCGCGACTCTGGTACGCCGGGGACCGGTGCCCGCCGATCTGAGCGTGCAGATCCCCGATCTCGAGGATGCGCTGCTCGGTCTGCTGGACGGCGATTCGGCCGCAGCCGCGGTCATTCCGGAGCAACGCGAACTGGTTGGAGAACGGCGATGAACAGCGCAGTCGGACGGCTCGTGCGGGCCGAACTGAAATTGATGACCCGTGATCCCCTGGTGTTGACCTTCGTATTCGTCTTTCCGATCGTGACAATGCTGATCATCGGCGGTTCGTTCGGCACCGATCCCGACCCGGCCTTCGCCGGCGCCAACCCGGCGCACTGGTATGTGGCGTCGTACCTCACGGTCGTCATTGCCGCCACCGGACTGGTGATGCTGCCGGTTCATCTCGCGTCCTATCGGGAACGCGGCGTGCTGCGACGTTTCGCCGCCGCCGGTTTCCCGCGCTGGTCCTTCGCGGTGGCGCAGGTCGTGGTCGGCCTGGTGACGACGACGCTGGCCTGCGTACTGCTGTTGCTGGTCGCGGCGCCTGTTTACGGCGTTCCCACTCTCCACAATGGATGGCGGGTCGGTCTCGGACTCGTCGCCGGGGCGCTGGCGTTCGTGAGCATCGGCGTACTGCTCGGGTCGGTGCTCCCCTCCGCCCGGGCCGCCCAGGCGGTCGGTCTGATGCTGTTCTTCCCGTCCTTCCTGCTCGGCGCCGGCGGACCGCCGCCGCACGTGATGGGATCGGTCCTGCGGCACATCGCCGATCCACTGCCGCTGACCGTGCTGACCAAGGCGGTGCGGCTGCCCTGGCTCGGGCTCGGATCGGCCACCACCTCGTTGGTCGTCCTGATTGTGCTCGCGGTCGTGGCCACCGCGGTGGCGGCCCGGCGAACCGCCCTGTGACCCAGCTTGTCGGCCACCGCAGCTGGTCACGCGGCCGTACGATCCGGATCGTGAATGCCACCGCGGGATCCATCCGCCCCATCGAGCTGCTGCCTCGATGGGCGCGGTGGATCCCGCTCGGCCTGTATCTCGGGTCCGTCGCTATCGGCGTGGCCCGGCTCAACCCCAACCTCGCGGTCGCGGTGATCGCCGCCCTGGTGGCCGCCGTGGCGGGCGTGTTGTTGCTGCGAACGCCACCGAGGCCGGCATTTCTCGCCTCCGCGGTGGTGGCCACAGCCGCGGTCGCCGTTCTCGGAAACGGCATGTCGAGCAACGTCGGCTGGTTCGCGGTGTGCCTGGTGGGCGGCTGGTCCGGCCTCGTCGCCCGTCGCCTCGACGCCGTCGTATATCTGGCCGGCGCGATTGCCCTCTTCGGAGCCGAATGGCTGTGGGCCGAGCCGGATCCGGGCTGGGGTCCGTGGATGGCCGGCACCACGCTGAGTGTTCTCGGCTGTCTGCTGATCCGGCACGAGATCGCCCTCGTCAGCCAGCTGCGGGAAGCCCAGGCCGGGCTCGCCGATCAGGCCAGGGCCGAGGAACGCAATCGCATCGCACGCGAGCTGCACGATGTCATCGCCCATACCCTGACCGTGTCCCTGCTGCACGTCACCAGCGCCCGGCTGGCCGTCGAGTACGACCCGGACGACGCGGCCCGGGCATTGGCCGAGGCCGAGCGGCTCGGCCGGGAGAGCCTCTCCGAAGTCCGGTCCGCGGTCGGGCTGCTACGCCAGAACGGCGACACCGCAGGGAATGCGCCCATGCCGGGGGTCAACGACGTCCCGGCGCTCGTCGAGCGATTCCGCTCCGCCCGGGCCGACGTCACGCTTACGGTCGACGGTCCGACCGACGGTTTTCCGGCCACCACCGGTCTGGCCGTCTACCGGATTCTGCAGGAGGCGCTGACCAACGCGGCGAAACACGCGCCCGGCGCCGCCATCGCCATCACCCTCGCCATCGACCCGACCGGCGCGACGCTGACCGTCGACAGCGCCGGACCACCGGGGCAGGGCGGTGGTGTCGGCCTGGTCAGCATGCGGGAGCGGGCCGAGTCGCTCGGCGGCAGCTGCGTGGCCGGGCCGGGCGGCACGGGCTGGCGGGTCTGCGCCACGCTGCCCCTGGATCCCAGCCGCAGCAGGGCAACCGCATGATCCGCGTGCTGCTCGTCGACGATCAGGAGCTGGTCCGGGCCGGGCTGCGCGGCATCCTGCGCGTCCCGTTCGGTTTCGACATCGTGGGCGAATGCGCCGACGGCGCGGAGGTGCCGGCCGCGGTCGAGTCGCTCCGGCCGGATGTCGTGTTGATGGACGTACGGATGCCGGTGGTGGACGGGGTGCGGGCCACCCGGGAGTTGCGCCGCGGGGACGGCAATCCGCCCGTGCTGGCGCTCACCACCTTCGACGACGACGAGGTGCTGGCCGGGGTGCTCCGGGCCGGCGCCGCCGGTTTCATCCTGAAGGGCGTGCCGGCCGAGGATCTGCAGCGAGCGGTACGGGTGGTGGCCGAGGGCGGGGCCTGGCTCGACCCCGCGGTCACCGGCCGGGTGCTCGCGATGTATCGCTCGGCCCGGCCCGTGCCGACCGCGGCCGACACGGCCGTGCACACGCTGACCAGCCGGGAACGCGGGGTGCTGGCGCTGATCGGGCGCGGACTGACCAACGCCGAGATCGCCGCCGAGCTGGTCGTCGGCGAGGGCACCGTCAAAACGCACATCAACCACGTGTTCACCAAGCTGCAGTTGCGCGACCGGGCTGCGGCGGTGGTATTTGCGTTCGACCACGACCTGGTGAGCCGCGGCACCGAATAATCGCTCGCCCGGCCCCTGGCCGTGCGCGATGATCCGCTGGTGAGTGAAGCGGCCCTGAGCGGCGGAAATACGACGAGCGTCGTGCGTATCGGCAATACGGTGCACCGCTCACGTGGCCCACAGTCGGCATTCGTCGCCGAATTGCTCACCTATCTCGGCTCGATCGATTTCCCTTATGCACCGCGCTTTCTCGGCGTCGATGAGGCCGGGCGGGACGTGTTGACCTTCATCGAGGGTGGCACGACCGACCACCCGAGCGAACGCGCGCCGGAGGCGTATCGCGCGGGCGGGCGCATGCTGCGGGCATTGCACGACGCGACCGCGGGCCATCCGCTCGCCGGCGACGCGGAATGCGTCACCCACGGCGACCCCGGAGCGTTCAACACGATCTTCCGGGCGGGCGTCCCGGTCGCCTTGATCGACTGGGACACATCGTGCCCGGGTCGGCGCCTCACCGATCTGGCTTATATGGCCTGGACCTGGTGTATCCAGGCCCAGGGCAACGTGCCGGTCCGGGATCAGACCGTGCACCTGCGAGAACTCCGCGACGGGTACGGCCCGTTCGCCGCCGGCGAGCTGGTGGCTACCGGCGACCTGCTGAACGCCGTTGTCCAGGCCCAGACCGGCATCGTGGAAGGTGAGTCGGCCGTCATCCGCGATCCGGGTGCCTCCCCCGTCCGAAGCCAACACGCCCACCGCGCCATCGAATGGGCGGACGGGGACCGGAAGTTCCTAGAACAACATCGCCGGGACTTCCTCGCGCCCTGAGCCGCTACAGCGCAGCCAACTGCGGGTACATCGCCGCTACCGGGCCGGCGAGGCGGGACTTCACCGCGCCGCTCAGCGGGTCGGCGAGAATCTCGATCTGGCCCGCCTCCAGCTCATCGAGGGCAAACGCGGCTACCTTCGCGGGATCGCTCTTCGGCCCCTCCACATGCGCCGCCATATCGGTGTCCATGTAGCCGACATGCAGCCCGCTGACGAACGTGCCCTGCGCCGCCAATTGCAGGCGAAGTGAATTGGTCAGCGCCCATTCCGCCGATTTCGCCGCGCTGTAGGCGCCGGACTCGTCGCTCGCGATCCACGACAGGACCGACAGGATGTTGAGGATTGCCCCACCACCATTGGCCTTCAACACCGGCGCGAATTCCCGGCTGGCGGCAAGGGTGCCGAAGAAATGCGTCTCCATTTCCAGTCGGATCTCGGCGATATCGCCGTGTAATAGCGATGCCTTCGTCGAGCTGCCGGCATTGTTGACCAGAAGCGTGACGTCGCCGGCTGCCTTGGCCGCGGCCGCGACGGAGGCCGGATCGGTGATGTCCAGCCCGAGCGGGATGACGCCGGGCAGGTCGATGGCCTCCGGACGGCGCGCGGTGGCATAGACCTTGGCCCCGCGCTCGGTCAGCTCACGGGCGAAATGCCGGCCCAATCCCCTGTTGGCTCCGGTGACCAGTGCTACCGAATCGGCGATACGCATGGCGTCTCCTTCGTCATTGCATCTGAGTTGGTATCCACAACCTAGCAGGTCGGTTGGAGATTCCAACTCAGAGATAGGCTGTGATCATGGCAACCCGATCCAACGGCTCGAATCAGACCTGCTCGATCGCGCGCAGCGTCGAGGTCCTGGGCGAGCGGTGGACCTTTCTGATCATTCGGGAGGCGCTGAGCGGCGTGACCCGGTTCGCCGATTTCCGGGACCGACTCGGCATTGCCGCCGACGTCCTGACCGACCGGCTCACCACCCTCGTCGAGTCAGGCGTGCTGGAGAAGGTGCCCTATCAGGAGCCGGGACGCCGGGCCCGCCATGCGTATCAGCTCACCGAGGCCGGACTACAATTGCGCGTGGTGCTCGGAGCGCTGCAGCAGTGGGGCGACGCCTACCGGCCCAACCCGGCCGGCCCGACCATCGAACGCCGCACCGCCGACGGCAACAGTCCGCTGCGGGTCGCCTTCGTCGACGACTCCGACCGGGCCGTACCGCTGAGCGACGTGGCATTCATCAAGACAGCCGCCTATCCCGACTGATCCGCTGGGCCCGGTCCAGCGACAGGGAATCAGTTGGTGGAGCTGAGCCGATCCGGCCGGGCCAGTGGCCACCCGCCGGCGGCGAGCCGGGACCGGACGCGGGCGACGTCGATGTCGTTGGGTTCGCCATTGGTGACGGCGGAAATCGCCTCCCGCACCGCCTCCGCGGACGCCGGGTGGGCCGGGTCCGACGCCAGCGCCGAGGCGATTTCGGCGACCTCTTCGTCGCTGAGTTGGCTGGACAGCAGGGCGAAGAGCGGCACGTAGTCGTGCTCGGGCACACCATCCGGATAGCCGGCGCGCAGCCAGCCCACAATGGACGCCAACAGCGGCGGCAGTTCCATGGACTCCGGTCCCCTCTATTTCGGTGCCTGACCTGTGACCAGGCCAGATCGACGGTAACGCAGAAACTCAGGGATCAGCTGCCGGCGACGATAAAGTAGATGCCCCAGCCGATCGCGGCGAGCACCACCGCGAAACACAGACCCGCCGCGGCAAGCCCCACCCGGCTGCCGCCGACGATGTGTTCGGAGCCGACACCCGCGGTCTGGGTTCGGGCTCCGGGCAGGTTGATCGCGCGCAGCCCGATCGCGAAGAGCGCCGGCAGGCCCGCTCCACAGATCAGGCCCACCACGACGATCTTCCAGAGGGCGTGCAGATCGATCCAGGAATTCATGCTCGGAGCTCCTTGCGACTCATGCGGCGGCCGGCTCTTCGACCGGGGTCTCGGCCGGCGCGACGGATCCGGTCCATTCCGAGTTGACGTTGTCGTGGCTGACCGTGGTCTTGCGCGACCGCAGATAGATGCCGAACGCGATCGCGATGAGAATGACGAGCACCACGATGACGCCGGCGGTGCCGCCGATCAGGTGGGCCAGTCCGTACGCACCGGCGCCGACCAGACCCGCTGCCGGGAGGGTGAACAACCACGCAGTGGCCATCCGTCCGGCGACTCCCCAACGCACCTCGGCGCCCTTCTTGCCCAGTCCGGTGCCGAGAATCGAGCCGGTCGCGACATGGGTGGTCGACAGCGAATAGCCGAAGTGGCTGGAGAGCAGAATTACCGCGGCCGAGGCCGATTCGGCGGCCATTCCCTGCGGCGCCTCGATCTCGACCAGTCCCTTGCCCAACGTCCGGATCACCCGCCAGCCGCCCATGTACGTGCCGAGGCTGATCGCCAGCGCACAGGTCAGAATCACCCAGAACGGCGCCTGCGCGTCCGCACTGACGGAGCCGTTGGCGATCAGCGCCAGAGTGATGATTCCCATGGTCTTCTGCGCGTCGTTCGTGCCGTGGGCCAGCGAGACCATCGAGGCGGACCCAATCTGGCCGATCCGGAATCCGTGTCCCCGTACCCGGTCGGAGACGCCGCGGCTCAGCCGATACACCAGATAGGTCCCGGTCGTCGCGATCAGGCCGGCGATGATCGGCGACATTCCGGCCGGGATGATCACCTTTGCCACCAGGCCATGCCACTGCACGGCGTGGCCGCCGGCGGCGGCCATTGTCGATCCGACGATCCCGCCGATCAGGGCGTGCGACGAGCTGGACGGGATGCCGAGTAACCAGGTCATCAGGTTCCAGATGATTCCGCCGGCCAGCCCGGCGAACACCACGGTCAGGGTGACCACGTGGGTGTCCACGAGTCCACTCGCGATTGTCGCGGCCACGCTCAACGACAGGAAAGCTCCCACCAGGTTCAGCACACCCGACAGCGCCACCGCCACACGCGGTCCCAGAGCGCCGGTCGCGATCGACGTCGCCATCGCATTCCCGGTGTCATGGAAACCGTTCGTGAAGTCGAACGCCAAAGCCGTGAGAACCACCAGAACCAGCACCACGTCATTTGCCACGGCCCGAGTCTGACAACGTAATCGCAACGAGAGTAGAGCCCTCGGGACATGTCAACCAGTTGCCACGTCGCGTCCATCTGACGTTCACGTCTGGAGGTCGCCCGGGCCGGCCATCAGCCGATTCAGGTTCCGAATCACCTTTGGCTCGCCTGGGCTGTGTCACCCGGAAAAACCCGCGATATACGTCATTCCGGCTACCTACCCAGGTCGACCGGTTCCCGCCGATCCAGCTCGCTCCCGTACTCAGGATCGCCACCGCGGATCAGCACGGAATGCTGCACGACCCGGGCCTCATACAGCCGCAGCGACGCCGGCGCCCGAAGGTCGTCCACGCCGAACTCGTACGCCTCCGCGGCCAACCGCGCGCTGTACACCCGCGCGGCATCCTCGAGTTCGTCGTCGGGCACCGGCCCGGCTGTCGCGGCCGCGTACACCGCCTGGCCGCGACCGACGGCGACGGTCGAGTCGTACACCACAATTGCCACTTCGGGCCGGGCGGCGATATTGCGGGAATGCCGGGAGCCCGGCGAAGAGGCCCAGAGATAGCGGCGGTGGCCCGCCGGCGCGAAGTAGACCGGCGAAATCCACGGCAGGCCCGAAGCATCGGCACTCGACAGGGTCAGATACCTGTTCGCGTCCACGATGGACCGGGCCATTGCGGCCAGTTCGCTCCGGGCCGCATCGTCGAGTGCCTTCATGCCGGGAGCGTAATGCGTCAATGGTGGATCAGCGTCCCGTTCTGGACCTTCGGCGGCACGGCACTACGCCGTCCGGAGTGCAGCACGTTGCACATATGGGCCCGGTTTGGAGTTCCGGCGCCGGGTAGCGCTAGAGCAACCATCCGGGCGCGGCGGTACGGAACGCCGAGCCTCTGGCCGTACGGGGAGAGGTCAAGCCATGCCGACAAGCAGCAAACCGGACGACACCGTGCCCGGGCCAGGCCGGGAAGGCCCACCGGAGGGCATGTCCGGCGATCTGCGCGCGGACCTGGCCGCCGTGCTCCCCGCGACCGTCTTCCCGGCCGACCGGGCCGAGCTGCTCGCCTACGCCATCGGCCGGCACGTCGCCGACCGGGTGCGGGACGCCCTGGACAGCCTGCCCCCGGACATGATGTTCAGGACCGTCATCGAGGTGCTCGACCGGGCCGAGGTTCCCGATCCGGTGTGCGTCGACGGGCTCGGCCCGCCGGTCTGACCAGCCGGACAGCCGGATCGGATCCGGCGGCTCAGCTGCGGCTGCGGTCCATCGACCGCGGGGCCCGCTGCCCACCGGGCGGCAGAGCCGGCGCCGGAATGATCGTCGGCGCCGTCTCACCGGCCGCGACCATCCGGCGCAGCAGCCGTTCCCGCAGCGAGGCGGCGACCTCGGCGAACGACTCGCGCCCGATCAGATTGGTCAGCTCGTGCGGATCGGCCGTCAGGTCGTAGAGGGTTGCCTCGGTGTAGGTGTCCGAGCCGGGCTGGTTGCCGGGCACGCCGTCGGCAATCACCGCGTACTTGTAGTCCCGGGTCCGGATCGCCCGGCCGACGCACGACTCACTGATCTGGACGAAGACGTCGTCCGGCCATCCGGTGTTGTCCCGGTTGACCAGCGGAATGATGGACCGACCCTGCATCCGTTCCGGAACATCGATGCCGGCCGCGTCGAGTAGCGTCGGCGGCAGGTCGATGAGGCTGACCATGTCCTGGATCCGGCCACCGCCGTCGAATCCGGGGCCGGCGAGCACCATCGGAATGCGGATCGACGCCTCGTGTTCGGAGCGTTTGTATTCCGCGTTGCGGGTCTTGAAATGGCACCCGTGGTCGCTGGTGAACGCGACCACGGTGTTGTCGGACAGCCCCTCGGTGCGCACCGCGTCGAGCAGCCGGCCGAAGCCCTCGTCGATCCGCTTGATCATCCCCCAGTAACCGCCGAGGCTCTGCGCGGCGTTGCCGCCCAACGCCTGCAGGTCGGCCGGCATCCACCGACCCTCGTAGCGTTCCCGGTAGCCGTCCGGGGCCGGGTAGTCGTCGCGGGCATTCTGGTGATGCGGCTCGAGAATCGAGACGAAGAGCAGGAACGGCCGCTCGTGCGGCCGGGCGAGATAGTCGATCGCGGCGTCGATGAACGCGTCCGACCGGTAGCCGGGAAGCCGGGTCGGCTGATCGTCGTTGTCGTAGAGCTTCGCGTCGTACGCGTCGGAGACGAACTCGACCGCGTCCGCGCCCAGCCAGTAGTCGTAGCCGCCACGCAACTCCGCCGGGACAGCGGTCCGGGTGCTCGCCAGATGCCATTTCCCGATGTACGCGGTGTCATAGCCGGCGGCGGTGAAATCCTGCGCCAACGTCGGGCCGTCCCAGAGCCGAATCCCGTTGGTGTGCACGCCGTTCACGTTCGGATAACAGCCGGTCTGCAGCACCGAACGCGCCGGCCCGCACACCGGCTGACAGGTGAATGCCTTGTCCACCAGGGTGCCGCGGGCGGCCAGCCGGTCCAGGTTGGGTGTGAGATCCAGCGGGTTCCCGTGCGAACCCATGGAGTCCCACCGCTGTTGGTCGGTGAGGAAGACGACGACGTTCGGCCGGTTACTGCTTGACGGCACCTGCGATCCCTTCGACGAAATAGCGCTGTAGGACGAGAAACAGAATCACGATCGGCGCGAGGCCGATGACCGCCGCGGCCGCCATTCCGGAATAGTCGGTGAAGTACTGGCCCTGGAACGAGTAGATGCCGACGGACAGTGTGCGCAAATTGGGCTTGTTGAGCGTCACGACCAGCGGCAGCAGGAAGTCGTTCCAGGCGTGCATGAACTGCAGAATGACGCAGGTGGCGATGACCGGCTTGGTGAGCGGCAGGTAGATCTGGGCGAAGACACGCACGAACCCGGCGCCGTCCATGATCGCCGCCTCCTCCAACTCGCCTGGCAGCTGGCTGAAGTAGCCGGCGAAAAGCAGGATCATCATGACCTGCACTCCGCCGGATTCGGCGAGGGTGAGCCCCCACAGCGACGACTGCAGATGCAGTTTGTTGAGCAGGTCGAGCGTCGGGATGATCGTGTATCCCTCGGGCAGGAAGATTGCGGCGGCGAGCAGGCCGGCCACGATTTTCTTGCCGCGGAAGCGATACCGGCCCAGTACGTAACCCATGAGCGCGACACTGATCACCGTGATGATGATCGAGCCGCCGGTGATCAGGCTGGTGTTGATGAAATACCGGCCGACGTTGGCCTGATTCCAGGCCCGGACGTAATTGCCGAGTTGGACGACGTGGGTGAAGAGATTGAGCCCGCCGAAAACCTGCGCATTGGATTTCACCGAGGCGGACAGCAGCCACAGGAACGGATAGATCCAGATCAGGCAGACCGGGATCAGGATCACGGCGACCACGATCTCGCGGATCCGGTTCTTCCGCTTCGCCGGCGAGCGGCGCGCCGCCGTCGCCGGTCGGGCCACCGCAGTCGCTGTCCGTGTGTCCGTCGACGTCATCGGGCACCCGCCAACTGAGAGCGGGCGCGGTTCGCGCGTCTGACCGCCCACAATTGCAGCATCGCGATCGCCATCACGGCCAGACCGAACAGGCAGCCCGCGGCCGACGCGTAACCCAACTGGGGCACGCCGCCGCTGTTCTCACTCGCGAAGCCGGTCTGGTAGATGAAGACCTCGATGAGCTGCGTCGAATAGAACGGGCCGCCCTGGGTCATCGACTGCACCAGCGCGAAAAGATGCAAGGTGTTGTTGGCGGTCAGGACGGTGATGATCGCCGCGAAGGGCAGCAGGATCGGCGCGCTGACGCGCCAGAACGTCTGCCAGGGGCCGGCTCCGTCGACGGCCGCCGCCTCCTGGTATTCCTTCGGTACGGTCTGCAGCGCGGCGAGCCAGTAGATCATCGAGATGCCGAAGTCCTTCCAGATCTCAACACCCATGATCGACCACAGCGCGGTGTGCGAATTACCGAGAAAGTCCAGTGGCCCACCGGTGATGCTCAGGTGCTGCAGTGCCTGATTGACCGGGCCGTGGAACGGGCTGAGCACGAAGGTCATGACGATGCCGACGATCGCCGAGGTGGTGACGACGGGCAGGAAGAAGAACGTCCGGTAGAACTTCGACAGCTTCAGCGCCTGGTTGTTCAGCACAATCGCGATCACCAGCGAGAGACCGAGCCGGATCGGCACCGCGACCACGACGAAGAGGAATGACCGGCCGAACGCCGCCCAGAAATAGTGGTCGTGCACCAGCCGGCGGTAGTTGTCCAGGCCGACGAAGGTCTGCGCGCTGCCGAAGCCGTTCCACTGGACCAGCGAGTAGTACCAGGACATCACCATCGGATAGAAGGTGAACAGGCCGGCCAGCACGACGCCCGGAGCCACGAATCCCAGGCACCACAACTGCGTCCGGCGGCGCGGGCGACCGGTCGACAAGACGATGCTCATCGGGCCAACCCCTCGTAGTCGGCCGTCGTGTAGTTGTGCGCCGGGTCCCAGTTGCCGAATTTCCAGTCGTCGCGAGAGACCTTTGAACCCTTCTTCCGGGCCGCCCTGATCGCGTCGTCGAGGCTCTTCTCGTAGCTGGTCTGCAGCGACTTCATTGCCTTCGGGATGTTCTTGACCTGGCCGGTCATGATCCCCTGAATAACGGTGGCGAACGTCGGGACGACCGGCTGCTGCAACAAAAGCACGTCCGCGGTGGCCGGATTTCGGATCTGCGGGAACGGCGCCAGGCGCAACACCTGGTCGGCGTATTCGGCGGCGAGCTTGGCGTTCGGATCCATCAGCGAGGTCTGGTGGGCAGCTGTGTTGACGTCGGGCATCACCGACGGCAGGTTGCCTTTGCTGATCTCCACCATCGCCCGCTGACCGGCCTGGCTGCCCAGGTAGGAGAAGAGCTGACCGGCGACATCCTTGTTCTTGCTCTTGGCGTAGAGGAACGGCGAATTCGCGCCGACCTCCTGGTAGGCGATCAGGTGTGGCTTGCGGTTGTCGGGTATTGGCGGCAGCGAGATCGCGAACTTGTAATCCGGATTGGTCGCCGGCCAGACGCCGATATTCGGTGTGCCACCCAGCATCATCGCGGCGACCCGCTGCGGCATCAGGGCGCGGGAATTCGCGTCGCCGAGACTCACATATCCGGGGTAGAGGCTCCCGTCGTCCCGGATCCCAAGCAACACCTCGATTGCGGCCTCGATACGCGGGTCGGTGAAGGTGTACTCCCCCGTGCGGTAGTCGATGTCGCCGGCGCGCGGCAGACCGGCCACCTCGGCCAGCGTGGTGACAATGAGACCCAGCGCCGGGCCGTTGGTCATCAGGCCGTAATACTTGCCCCGGCCCTGTTTCGTGAGTTTCTTCGCCGCCGCACGGAAACCGTCCCAGGTCAACCGGTCGGCCTTCGGGTCGATATCCGCCCGCCGAAGGTATTCGGGGTCGTAGAACAGCAGGTTGCCCATTCGTTTGGACGACGACAGCGGAAATCCGTAGGTCTTGCCGTCGAAGACGAAGACACCCGGCACGAACGCCGTGGACGGGAAGCTCTGCTTCCACTGCGCGAAGTTGGGGATCACGTCGTCCATCGGCGCCAGCCAACCCTCGCTGACCGCCACGCTGGTCGGCACGTCGTCGGGGACGGCGAAGACGTCCGGCGCGCTGTCATTGCGGATACCCAGCGGCACGACCTCGTCGATCCGGTCCCAGGACGTGCCGTCGTACCCGATCTTGACGTGCGAATTCTTGCGCGAGTACGCGTCGAAAACGGCCTGCTCGTACGGCGCCTTCAGGTCACCGCTGTCCATCCACCGGAAGGCGATCGATCCAGACCGCTTGAGGCTCGGCCCCGGCAGGTTGAGGGCCTTGCCGGCCTTGATCGTCCCGATACTGGGATCGGTGTTGAACGAACACGCGCTGAGCCCACCGAGCCCCAGACCGCCCAGCAGACCGAGGAAACCTCGGCGGCCGATCGGCGCTCGCAGTTCTCCGGTCCGGCGCGCCTCTGCCATCCCGACTCCGTTCTCGCCTGCGCTGCAGTGGTTACTCGATTCACCAACTGGTCGGTACGAGATGCTCGCCGGTTACGGCGGACATGTCAATATCGGGTTGGGTCAGCCCGAGTCGCGGGCCGTCAGCAGCCACGGCAGGTCAAGCTGCGCGCCGGCCAGCCGGCCCGGGGCGGCGAGCCGGTCGAAAAGCCGGTCGACCGGGACGATGCGGTCAGCAATTCGGGGCCCGATGGTAGTCAGGGCCGGTCGCGCGGCGCGGCCCTCGTCAATGTCGCCGGAACCGATGACGGCCACATCCTCCGGCACCCGCAGACCCAGTTCCTGAGCGGCGTAGATCGCCTGCACCGCAGTGCGATCGGATGCCGACACGATCGCATCCGGCCGCGTCCGCCCGCGCAGCAGTTCGAGCGCGGCTTCGTGCGCAGCGGTCCGATCGGTGGCGACGAACCGGATCCAGTCCGTACGTTCGGCCAGCCCGTTGCGCTGCAGGCCGGCCCGGTAGCCGGTTTCGGCCAGCTCGCCGGAATGATGCAGGAAGAACGCGAACCGACGGCGCCCGGCCCGGGCCAGCCGGTCGACCGCCATGGCCTGAGCCGGCCAACGATGTGTGCGCACCACATCAAAGCCACGCGGCCGAGCATGGTCGTCGAAGGCCACAATGGACAGGTGGGCGGCCAGAGCGTGCAACTGGCCCGGCGTCAGGCCGTGCCCGCGCAGCAGCAACGCCGCGTCGGCCGAGCCGCCGCTGAGAAAGTTCAACGCATCGTGCACCGCGCCGTCGACGATGGGCAGGCACACGGTGGTCAGCCCGCACCGGGTGGCCGCCGGCACGAACTGGTTGACGATCTCTTCGGCGCCCGGGTTAAGCGGGGTCGGATAGACCACGCAAGCCACATCCGTACGCTGCCGGCGCAGGCTGCGCGCGGAATGGTTGATGCGGTAGCCGGTTCGGTTGACGGCCGCGAGCACCCGGTCGCGGGTCTCGTCCGACACTGGCCGGGCCCGGCCGCGCCGGCCGGACAGGACGTACGACACGGTCGCCGTGGAAACCCGCGCCGCGGTGGCGACATCACGCTGGGTGATCCGCCGGGTCGGTGCCATAGCTGTACTGAATACCATGACCGACATACCGCGGCCGACCGATGAACCGCGTTGTTGTCGGTGGTGGTCTGCACAATGCGCGGCATGACCCGATTCACCGGCTGGCCTGAGCAGGCCTTCGATGTGTTGTTGCAATTGGACGGCGATCCGTCGGTCGCCCAGCGACAGAAATGTCGCCGGGACCGTGAGCGGCTCGTGCGGCAGCCGATGGCCGCGCTGCTCAACGATGTCGCGGATGCCGACCCGCGGTACGACGACTTTTCCGTCTGGGGTTACGGCACCATGGTGTGGTGGTGGCAGCATCAAGGTGCGGTCGTGCGGATCGGCGGAAAGCTTGAGCTGGGGCTGCGATTCGATCTCGACGGGCTGGATGTGAGCGGCGGCTGGGCCAACGGCGCGCAGGACAAATACCGCGCCGCGGTGGCGCAGGAGTCCACCGGCCGCGAGCTCGACGCGATCCTGAAAGCCTTACAGGGCAACGGTTGCGAGCTTTCCGGCGACGTCATGAAGCGAAATCCGCGTGGCTATCCCGCCGACCATCCTCGGAGTGAGCTGTTGCGTTACCGGTCCTTCAGCGTGACCCAGCCGCTGGGGTGTGACGATTGGCTGCACACGCCGGAGGCGGTCGACCGGGTGCTGGCCTCGTTCGCCGAGTTGCGGCCACTGACGTCCTGGCTCCTCGAGCACGCGCCCGGCTGAGCGGGTATCGAATGCCGGACGTCCGGGCTACCGCAGGTAGCCCGGCTCGGACGCGGCCGGCTCCGCTGCGGCGTATGCGGACGCCGAACGGGGCGCCCCGAACCAGGGCTGCAACGCCGCGATGGCGGCTCGTTCGGCAAGGATCGTCCGGTAGGTCGGCACCCGGGCATCGGCGTACTTCGCCCAGCCACTGCGCACCGCGGCCTCGATGACGTCCCGGTGCACGGCCGTCCGGTCGGCGTATCTGCGCGCCAGCCGGTCCACGACGTCGTCCAACTGCCACCGCCCCGGCGCTGCCGCGCACATCGCTCGCTCCTCAGGCATGCCGACAGCCTGAACAGGACTCGTCCCACAAGCAACCGCCAGGTAGACCTAGCGCGGTCCGGTGACAGTCGGCTACGTCACTCCCCCGAGAAATTTGTCGGCTCACTCTGTCGATCGGGCGCCCGGTCGCTCGTATAGGGGGTGAGCAGCCGGCACCGAGCCGGCACCGACAGATGGGCGGGAATCATGCGCAGAATCATTGTCGCCGAACACCTGACCCTCGACGGCGTGCTGCAGTCGCCGGGCCGGGCGGAGGAGGACACCCGCGGCGGCTTCGACCACGGCGGTTGGGCGGCACCCCGGGCCGATCCGACCGGAGGCGAGAGCCTGCGCAAGGCGCTCGCTGGCGCGACGGGGTTCCTGCTCGGCCGTCGCACCTACGAGGACTTCGCCGGCTTCTGGCCGAAGCAGACGGACGGCAACCCGTTCACCAAGGCGCTGAACGACGGCCAGAAGTACGTGGCGTCGCGGACGCTCACCGAGCCGCTGCCGTGGCAGAACTCCACCCTGCTGCCGGGTGACGCCGCGGACGCGGTGGCCGACCTCAAGGACCAGGAGGCCGGGGATCTGGCGGTCTTCGGCAGCAGTGAACTCGTTCGGTCGCTGATGCACCGCGAGCTGATCGACGAATACGTGCTGATGATCCATCCGTTGGTGCTCGGCTCAGGGCGCCGTTTGTTCACCGACGGCGTACCGTGCTCCAATCTCCGGCTCATCGACAGCGTCACGTCGCCGTCCGGCGTGGTGATCGCGACCTACCAGCCGGCCACCGCGACCTGCCGCCGCCCGACAACAGGGGGACACCCGTGAACCAGTACCTGCTCAGCGTGTACCAACCCGACGGACCCCTGCCCAAGCCGGACTTCCTGGAGCAGGTGATGCGGAATCTTGACGCCTGGAACGCGGATCTCAAGGCCGCAGGGGCCTGGGTTTTCACCGGTGGACTGCACGGCCCGGAGAGCGCCACCGTGCTACGGCTCCGGGACGGCGGTGTCGTCGCCACCGACGGCCCGTACCTGGAGGGCAAGGAGCACATCGGCGGCTTCACCGTCATTGCCGCGCCCGATCTGGAGGCGGCGATCGAATGGGGCCGCCGGCTGGCGGTGGCCTCGACCCTTCCGATCGAGGTGCGTCCGTTCGCCGGCGATACGGCGGGCTGATGGCTGACGCGCCGCCGCTGTCGGTCCCGGAGATCGAGACCGTCTTCCGGGCCGAGTACGGACGCGCCGTCGCGGTCCTGATTCGCGTCTTCCACGACATCGACATCGCCGAGGAAGCGGTGCAGGACGCGTTCACCGCGGCCCTGCAACGATGGCCGGTCGCCGGTCTGCCACCGAGCCCCGCGGGCTGGATCATCACCACCGCCCGCAATCGGGCGATCGACCGGCTCCGCCGCGAGGCGTCCCGGGACGGCCGGTACGTCCAGGCGGCACTGCTGCACGCGACGTCCGCGCTCGGCACGGCCGAACCGATCCAGGAGAACGCCGTGCACGACGACCGGCTCCGCCTGATCTTCACCTGCTGCCACCCGTCCCTGGCCGCCGATGTCCAGGTCGCGCTGACCCTGCGGCTGCTCGGCGGGCTCACCACCGCGGAGATCGCGCACGCGTTCCTGGTGCCTGAGGCGACCATGGCGCAACGGATCGTCCGGGCCAAAGCCAAGATCCGCAACGCCGCAATCCCGTACCGGGTCCCGGCCGAGGCCGACCTGCCCGATCGGGTCGGCGCCGTTCTTGCCGTCGTCTACCTGATCTTCAACGAGGGCTATACGGCGAGTTCGGGCGACAGACTCGTCCGCGAGGATTTGTGTGCCGAGGCGATCCGGCTCGGTCGGCTGCTCGCCGCGCTGATGCCGGACGAGCCGGAGGTGCTGGGTCTGCTCGCGCTGATGTTGCTCATCGACGCGCGCCGGGCCGCTCGCACCGTTCCGGACGGCGGACTGGTGGTGTTGTCCGACCAGGACCGCGACCGGTGGGATCGCGACCTCATCGCCGAGGGGCAGGCCATCGTGCGGGCCTGCCTGCGGCGCAACCAGCCCGGTCCGTACCAGCTCCAGGCGGCAATCAACGCGGTGCACAGCGACGCGCCGACGGTCGGCCAGACGGACTGGTCGCAGATTCTGCAGCTGTACGACCACCTGCTCGCGGTCGCGCCGTCTCCGGTGGTGGCCCTGAACCGCGCGGTCGCGGTGGCGGAGGTCGACGGCCCGGAACAGGCGCTGGCTCTCGTGGACGGTCTCGATCTCGGTTCGTACCACCTGTTCCACGCCATTCGGGCCGATCTGCTGCGCCGCCTCGGGCGCGACGCCGACGCGGCACAGGCCTACGACGCCGCCATCGCCGCCACCGAGAACGCCGCCGAGCGGGACCTGCTGCGGCATAATCGCGAGGCGCTTCTGCTCTAGCTCGCCGCACCATGAGCTCACTGCACCATGAGATTGTCGTGCGATGGATGTCGATCTGACGCACGTGCTGGCACATGTCGGCCGAGACGCGCTGGGGCAGGATGCTGAATTCCTCGACGAGTCGGCCGGGCGGACCGTCCTGTTCCACGGCGGCGGCCGGGTCTGCAAGGTCTTTCTTCCCACCGACGATGCCGAACGGCGCGCGGAAACGGAATCCGCGGCGCTCGGCGCACTCGCCGGCACCGACGTGCCCGTGCCGGCGGTGCTCGATCGCGGCGTCCTGCCGGGCGGCGAGCCGTGGATTCTGATGGCAGAGGTGGCCGGCATTCCGGTGCCGCCGGTCGATTTCGACGGACCCGACGGCCCTCGATTTCTCCGCTTTCAGGGACGGTGGGCGGCCCGCATCCACGCGGCTGTTCGGCCGACGGCTTTCGGGATCTGGACCACCGAGCCATGCACGACGTTGACCGACTGGGCGACCCGGTGCTCCGCCCGCCTGGAGCGGCGGGCCGCGGCCGCTCGACCCGAACGGGCCGAACTGTGCCGGTCGATTCGCCGAGCGCAGGAATCCTGGCTCGACTCATTACTCGGGGTGGATCCGGTTCTGGTGCACGGCGACCTCACCCCCGGTAACTTCCTGCTCCGCGATCCCGAGTCGCGTGCGTCCGTGGTGGGTGTCATCGATTGGGAGACCGCCGAAGCGTCCACTCCGGCGGCGGAATTCTCCCGGGCCGCTCTCTTCGGCGGTCCCGGGTTGGCCCAATTCATCGGCGGCTATGCCGAGACCGGACTGATCTCCGACATTCCACCGGAGCGGGTCGCCTATTTCGTGGCTGACCGGGTGCTGCAGGTTTTCGGCACAACCGGCGGCCGGTGGAACAGCCACGTCGACGGGATCGCCGAGCGCATGGCCGGCCGGCTGCTTGCGGGCGAACTCCCCTGGCCGGCGGAGGCCGCGAACATCCAGTGATCGGGTTCATATCGCCGCTCCGCGAGGTCGGGTTAGGCTTCGCGGCAATGATTAGGTATGCCTTACCTCAGGAGCCGAAGTTAGGGCGGGCCGTGTTAGGGAACGTTCGATGACGGCGCATGTGAACGACTCGTTTCTCGAGCTGTATTCGAGTCCGGACTTCGGCCAGTCCATCGACAGCGATTGGATGCCGTGGTTTGTGAATGGGCTCGACCTCGGTGACCACGTCGTCAATCTTGTCGCGGGACCGGGATTCTCGCTTCCCGGCCTCCGGAAGGCCGTGGCCGGGCGGGTCACCGTCGCCCAGGCCGATCCCGCATTCACCGGGACATCGCTCGCCGAATTCGCGGACTATACCTCGATCAACGTGGTGGCAGCGGATCCGCTGCGGCTGCCCTTCCCCGACAACGGCTTCAGCGCGGCGACCGCGATTATGTCGCTGCACCACATTCCGTCGTCCGGGCAACAGGACCAGGCGCTGGCCGAGCTGGTCAGGGTGGTGCGTCCCGGTGGCCTGATTGCGGGTCTCAATCCGATCGACGGACCGCATTTCCGGCGGATGAATACCGACGGCGCGAGCGTGCCCATCGACCCGCTGACCTTCGCCGACCGGCTTCGGCGCGCCGGCGTCGTCGAGGTGGAACTGACGGTGTGGTCCTTCGTACGGTTCGTCGGGCGGGCGCCGGCACTGAAGGCGGAGACGCGATGAACAAGGCACACCTCGAGCTCTGCGGAAGCGAGAAATGGGCCGAGCACCTCCGGGCCGACGTCCTGCCCTGGGTTTTCGAAACCGTGGATACGCCGGTGGACCTGCTGGAAATCGGTCCCGGTCCCGGCGCCATGACGGAGCTGCTGCGTCACCAGGTCGACCGCATCACCGCGGTGGAGAGCGATCCGGAATTGGCGGCCCGGTTGGCCACCCGTTTCGCCGACGACGCCGGCATCGAGGTCCACCACGCCGACGCCACGGCGCTGCCTTTTCCGGATGCCCGGTTCTCCGCGGCAGCGTCCTTCACGATGCTGCATCACGTGCCGTCGGCCGAGCTGCAGGATCGGCTCTTCGCCGAAGTGGCGCGGGTGCTGCGACCCGGTGGCGTCTTCTTCGGCACCGACAGCCTCGACGGTCCCGGGTTCCGCCGACTGCACGAGGGCGACACCTGCACGCCGGTCGACCCGCTGACATTGGACAGCCGCCTTCAGCACTCCGGTTTCACCGCCGTCGACCTTGCCGTCCTCGCGATCGGCGTCCGCTTCGTCGCCCGGAAATAGCAATGCTCCCCAGGCGTTGCCGGAGTTCGGTGACGCTTATCGGGCGCGGTGGCCGCGGACCGAGAACAATCCGGGAAGCTGTGGCACACCGGGGTGCTGGTCGTCTGCGGACAGCGTCGTCGGCGCGTACGAATCGGTGGCGAACTCGTGCAGGAATTCGATGACGATTCCGGCCCGGATCAGCGCCGACACGATATCTCCCACCGGGTGGATCCATTCGCGTGTCTCGGTATTGACGAGGCCGACGTCGCGGACCGCATAGGACGCGTCGGCGCTGGTGATGTTCGGTGCAGCGCCGGTGAAATAGCTCGTACTGAGCTGCAGTCCGTCAGCCGTCTGCTCCAGCGCCATTCCGAGCGGATGGATATCGAGGAGATAGAAGACACCACCCGGTTTCAGCAGCCGCGCGCAGCTGGTAGCCCACGCGTCGAGATCGCCGATCCACATGAGCACGCCGCGCGAGGCGAAAACGATGTCGTACGTTTCGCGAAGCAGGTCCGGCGCCGCGGCGACGTCGGACTCCACAAACCGCGCTGGAACGCCGATCCGCTCGGCGAGATCCCGCGCGATCTGCAGCGAAGCCGCCGAGAAGTCCACCCCGGTGACCCGGGCGCCGCGGCGAGCCCAGGACAGCGTGTCCAGGCCGATGTGGCACTGCAGGTGTATCAACTCCGCGCCGCTCACCTCGGTGACCTCGGCGAGTTCGATCTCACCCAGCGTGTCGCGGCCGGCGACGAAAGCGTCCACCGCGTAGAAATCGGAGGCCGCGTGATGTGGCGCGACCTCATCCCAGAAGGCCCGGTTGACACTCAGCGCTTGATCCATCTGGCGATCATGGCAGGACGCCCCACTCGGGTCAGCCGATATTCCGCCGCCCGACCGGCTGCCGGCCGAGAGCACCGGGGTCGATCGGGCCGACCGCCTTGACGCTACGCAGGACGGGCGCGGTCTCCAGGGTGCGGATCGCCTCGAGAGTGCCGAGGCGCTGGGTCAGGTAGTGATGCAGTGCGGTCGGATCGGGGCACAGCGCCTGGGCGACGAGATTGGTCGGCCCGGTGGTCGCGGCGACGAACGCGAGCTCGTCATGCAGTGCCAGAGCGCTCGCCACCTCATCGAGATGGGCCGGGGCGACGGCTATCCAGAGCAGCGCCTGGGTCGCGGCGCCCAGCATGGCGTCATTGACCTCGACGTCGAAGAAGATCGCGCCGTTCGCCGCCAGGTCGGTCAGCCGGCGGGCCACCGTCGCGGCCGACCAGCCGGTGACCGCGGCCAGCTCGGCCTGGCTGGCGCGTCCGTCCCGCGCTAACGCGGCCAACAGGTCATTGTCGGAGTCGGCGAGCACCTGCTTGCGGGGCGAGGTCGCATCGCTCGGCCGGGACGGCCGCAGGTCGCGCAATTGCCGTTCGGTGAGGACATTCGCCCGTCCGCGCCACGCCGTGGGGCCGCCGAGATAGAAGTGCAGCAGGCAGTGCGCGGAGACGGCGGTGATGCTGGCGGTACGCGGAATGTCGTGCAGCAGAAGGGAATGGTCACTCGCAGCGTCGCTCGGCGCGGTGATCACGGCGACGATCTCGGTGCCGCCGGAGGTCAGCTTCACCCACGACGTATCCGTCCGCCTGGCCAACGCGTTGGCCAGATCCTGGGCGGTGTGCGGGCTGGCGGTGAGCCGGGCCAGCCAGCGGGTCTGCCCGGGACGCTGCAGGTCCGCGAGCCCGACCACCCGCAGCCCGGCCTCGGTGCGCAGTCGCTGATACCGCCGGGCGACCGTCTGGGTCGAGACGCCGAGCACGGCGCCGATCCGGCTGAACGGCGCCCTTCCGTCGACGTGCAACGCGTGGATCAGACCGCGGTCGACGTCATCAAGCACAGAAATATCCCTCACAATATGAGCCTACAACGGAACAGATCGTTGAATCCTGCACCGTGGATGGAGTCTCTAACGCCGCGCCCGCATGCTCGGTCGCGATACCGCACAACCGCCGGAGGCGAACCATGTCGATGCAGGACCCAGCGACCGCACCGTACCGCTGGCGATGGGCGGCACTTGCCGTCGTGCTGGTGGCGGAGGCGATGAACCTGCTCGACTCCACCATCGTGACCGTCGCGGCGCCGGTGATCCACACCAGGCTCCCCGGGCCCGACTCCGACATCCAGTGGTTCAGCGCCGCCTACACGCTGCCGTTCGCCGTGCTGCTGATCGCCGGCGGGCGCATCGGCGACCTGGTCGGCAGAGGGCGCGTTTTCCGCATCGGGGTCGCCGGCTTTGTCGCCGCCTCAGTCTGTTGCGCGTTCGCGCCCTCGGCCGGACTGCTGATCGCCGCGCGGGTGATCCAGGGCTCGGCCGCGGCAATCGTCATCCCCCAGACGCTCGGACTGATCCGCGGCATGTTCGACGGCGCCGACATGGCCAAGGCGCTGGGCAGCATCGGGCCGGTGATGGGTCTGTCCGCGATCTGCGGCCCGCTGCTCGGCGGTCTGCTGACCCACGCCGACCTGTTCGGATCGTCGTGGCGGTCGGTGTTTCTGGTCAACGTGCCGCTGGGGATCGCGGTCCTGATCGGGAGCCAGCTGATCCGCGACGACCGGACCGCGCCACAGGCGCGGCTGGATCTCCTCGGCACGATGATCGCCATCCTGGGTGCCGGACTGGTCGTCTATCCCCTGATAGACAGCGCGAACTGGTCCGCCGGCAGCTGGGGGGTCCTCGGCGCGGGAGCCGGGATCCTGGTCGTATTCGGCTTTCATCAGCGGCACCGGGCTCGGCGCCGGCGCAGCCCGCTTGTCGAGCCCAGCCTCTTTCAGAACCGCGGATTCCCCGCGGCGCTGGTCACGTCGACGGTGTTCTTCGCGATGATGAACGGGCTGATGCTGGTGATCGTGCTGCAGCTGCAACTCGGGTTGCACACCGACGTACGCACCGCGGGGCTGACCCTGGTGCCCTGGTCGGCCGGCAGTGCGGTCTCCTCGGCGGTGGCCGGCGCCTACCTGGTCCCGCTGTACGGATCGAGGGTCATGTTCGCCGGCCTGCCGATCGTGCTCGCCGGCACCATCGGAGCTGTCTCGGTCTATGCCACCAGTTCACCGACCGCGTATCCATGGGCGCTGCTGCCCGCGCTCGCCGTCAGCGGAGTCGGGCTGGGCCTGTTCACGGTGCCGTTCTTCACCACGGCGCTGCACCGGGTCCGTCCGCGTGAGACCGGATCCGCGGCGGGCCTGCTGAATGCCGTTCAGCAGTTCGGCGGCACGCTGGGCATCGCCCTGTTCGGCAGCGTGTTCTTCCATGCCGCCGGCGGCGCCGGACCGCGGGCCGCGGCCGCGCTCGACGGTGCGCAACACGCCTGCTGGATCGCGATGGGGCTCATCATCGTCACCGGATTGACCGCTGCGCTGATGATTCCGCGCCGGACCGTGCCGGCCCAGCCGAGTCAGGAATCCAGTGCCCCGACGGCGGTCGTCGGTTGAACACGCATCGGCGCGGTCGCGGTGCAGTATCGTCGGCGCTCGCACGGCTGCGGTTAGGGTGAGGGGATCATGGATTTGTCCGGGGCACAGGCAGATCCACATCCCGCCGAGCTGCGGGCCGATTGTGCGAACTGCTTCGCCCTGTGCTGTGTCGCACCGGCATTCGCCGCCTCCGCCGATTTCGCGATCGACAAGCCGGCCGGCCACCCATGCCCCAACCTGCTGGCCGATTTCCACTGCGGCATCCACCAGGAGCTGCGGCCGCGCGGATTTCCCGGTTGCACGGTGTACGACTGCTTCGGCGCCGGGCAGAAGGTCGCTCAAGTCACCTTCGGCGGGCGGGACTGGCGGCAGGAGCCTCGCAGTGCCGGTCAGCTGTACGACGTGTTCGCGGTCATGCGGCAGCTGCACGAGCTGCTCTGGTATCTGACCGAAGCACTGCAGCTGCAGCCGACCGGGCCGTTGCACGGCGAGCTGGCCCGCATGTTGGACGACACCGAGCGCCGCACCCACGGCCGTCCGGATGAGCTCCTGCTGCTGGACGTGGCGGCGCGTCGCCACGACGTCAACGCCCTGCTGCTCCGTACGAGCGAACTCGTACGGGCCGACGCCGGGCCGCGCGGACCGGACCATCGCGGCGCCGACCTGATGGGCGCGAAACTCGCCGGCGCCGACCTGCGTGGCGCCAGCCTCCGCGGCGCGTACCTGATCGGTGCCGACCTCAGGAATGCCGACCTGCGGCGCGCCGACGTCATCGGCGCCGACTTCCGGAACGCCGACCTCCGGGGCGCCGATTTCACCGGGGCGCTGTTTCTCATCCAGTCCCAGCTCGACGCGGCGAACGGGGACTCCGGCACGACGGTGCCGCCGGGTCTGGTGCATCCGGCGCACTGGTCCTGATCCGCCAGCCAGTTCGGGCGCGGCATGAACCGGGCGCCACCCTCAGTCGTACGCATGGACAGCGACAGCACCGAACCGCGGCGCGGCGCGCGATGACAGGGAGATCCCCACGATGCGTAAGCCCGGGCTGGTCATTGTCGGTGTGGTCGTGGCGTTGCTGGGTCTGCTGTTCACCCTGCAGGGCACCGGCGTCATCAAAGGCAGTTCGATGAGCGGCACGACATTCTGGGCCGTGGCCGGACCGGTGATCATCGTCATCGGCCTCGTGGTGGCGGGTTCCGGGCTAACATCCCGGCGTGGACGACACTGAATGGACGGTTGCGCGACACCTGGCCAGTCGACCCGCCCCGGTCATCGCGCTCTATCACCGTTTCATCGAGCTGGCCGAGGCCTGCGGGCCGTTCACCTACGCGGTGTCCAAGACCGCGATCACGCTGAAGGGCACCCGGCGCGGTTTCGCCGGCGCCGTGCTGGCAACCGGTCAGCTGCGCGGATACCTCGATCTGCAAAGGCAGGTGACCGATCCGCGGATCGGCCGGTCCGATCCGTACACCAAGAGGCTGTTCGTCCATCATTTCCGGATCGCCGGGCCGGAGGAACTCGACGCCGAATTCGCCGGCTGGCTGGCCGAGGCATACCAGGTGGGTCAGGGCGCTCACCTGAACCGATACGCCGGCTGACCGGCACGACCGCACAATCGAGGGTCGCGCCGAGGTTTTGCCGGGCGAGTGGCTAATATGCCGCTGGTTGGACAGACAGCCACCGGATCCTGCGTCGGCCCACGTTGTGGGACGGCCGCGTGGGCTTCCTGCCCACGTTTCTTGCTCGGAGGGTGAACGTGACGTCGTTGGACCCATCCCCGTCGCTGCGCATCGATGAGCAGCCAGACGGCGTCATCTATCTGTCCGGCGAGCTCGACATGGCCTCCGCCCCGCAACTCAGAACTGTGCTGCAACGGCTGATCGACTCCGGCGCGCAACGGGTCATCCTGGACGCAGCCGAGCTGAGCTTCTGCGACTCCACCGGGCTCGGCGTCTTCGTCTGGGTCAACCAGATGCTCCCCACCGACGCCACCCTCGTGCTGCGCAATCCGACCGAACGTCTCGGGCAACTCCTGCGCACCACGCATCTCGACCACACCTTCGACGTCCGCTGACCGCCGGCGCCGTCTCCTAGAGTGCAGGGATGGCGCGCATTCACGAATTCCGGTCGCAGCTGGCCTGGACCGGCTCGACGGCGAACGGCTATCGCGGTTACGACCGCACGCACCGGGTCAGCACACCCCCGGCGGTCGCCGAGTTGGCAGTGAGCGCCGACCGGGCGTTCCGCGGCGATCCGGACCAGCACAATCCCGAACAGTTGTTGCTCGCCGCGGCCAGTTCGTGCCAGCTGCTCTCGTTCCTGGCGCTGGCGGCGCGCGACGCCGTCGATGTCCGCGAGTACGCGGACGACGCCGAGGCGATCATGCCGGTCGGCGCACAGCCGATGCGCATCACCCGCGTGACGTTGCGGCCGCGGATCCTGGTCGCCGCCGGCACCGACCTCGCGCTGGTGCGCCGGCTGGTCCCCGAGGCGCACGACGGCTGCTTCATCGCCAATACCCTCAATGCCGAATTCGTCCTGGAGCCGGCCGTCGAGCACCTTCCGGCGACAGCCGGAAAGCAGTCGCCGTAACCGTTTCCAGGTCGTTCAAACAACCAGTTGGGTGCCTTGCCGGGCCACCTCGACAAGGCGGGATTCACCGATCATTTCCTTGGCCAGGGCGTCCAACTCGTCATCGGTGCGGGTCGGGGCGTGATGGGTGAGCACCAGCCGCCGGGCCCGGCAACGGTCGGCGAATTCGAGCACGTCGGGAATGGTCGGATGGCCGTACGCATCGGCGATATCCCGTTCGCCGGCCAGATACTGCGCATCGTGCAGCAGCAGGTCGACATCGGCGGCCAGCGCCTCCGCCGCCGCCGACGAGCCGAGCTGCGGAGCGTGATCGGGCAGGTAGGCCACCGCCACCCCGTCGGCCTCGATCCTGATGCCGTGGGTGATCCCTCCCTTGTGGACAATCGGGGCGACGGTCACCGAGAATCCCTCGATCTCCCGCGACTCCGAGGGCAGGAAACGCCATGCGCCCAGGAGGCCGTCCGGGCCGATCGGGAAATGCGGCGGCGACATTCCGCGCTCCAGCAGGTGCTTCGGATCGCCAGCAGACCCCGGCAGATATACCTCAACCCGGGCGTCGGGCCGGTCGACCGCGGGGCAGAACGGCAGCCCCTGCACGTGATCCCAGTGCAGGTGGGTCAGCACGATCGAGCCGGTGTACGCCGCTCCGCCCAGCAGCGGGCCGAGGTCGCGCAACCCGGTGCCGGCGTCGAGCACCAGCCTCGGCACCCGGGCTCCGTCGGCGGACACGGCCACGCAGCTGGTGTGTCCGCCGTACCGGACGAACTCGGCGCCCGGAGCGGGCGTCGAGCCTCGTACGCCCAGCAGCGCGAGCCTCACGCGGTCGTCTCCTCCCGCCGGTGCCCCTCGGCCAGCCGCGCCAACGCGGACCGGTCCACCGACTCACCCGGCACCTCGGCGATCCGGACCGGCGTCACCGCGGTCAGCGTCGAGGTCCGCACGCCGCCCTCGAGCACGGCCCGCTCCCCCACGACGACGCCCGGTCCGAGTTCGGCGACCGGCTGCCCGTCAACCGCGACCGACAGCACGCCGTCGAGCAGCAGGAACAGCGAATACCCCGGCTCGCCCTGCTCGACCAGAATCGCGTCCGCCGGCAGCGAGCGGATCGCCGGCCTGCGCCCGCCGCGCATGATCACCGTCGACAATTCCCGCTCCAGCGCCGTTTCGACCGCGGTGACCACGACCGGCGAGTCCTCCTCGCCCCACGGCGTGCGGCGCCAGGTCTCCTGGCCGGTCCAGCCCTGCCAGTCCGCCAGGCCCGCCTTCGACATCAGCCGGTCGTCGTCCCCGTAGACCCAGTGCCGTGGAAACGGGCTCGCGCCCGCCAGCGTGGTCTCGACCCGACCGTCGGAGTGCAGGGTGATCGTCAACGTCGTCCACACCAGCGGCGACTGCAGCCGGATGAACGGGCGTTTGGCGATCCGGCGCGGCAACGGCAACGCCGTACGACCGCCGGCGGTCTGGGTGAAGCGCACCCAGCCGGCGCCGATTTCGGGTTCACCGCGCAGATCGGGCATCGGCACCGCCGCAAAGGCAACCCCGAGCGGGCCGACCCGGACCAGCGTGGAACCCACCACGACTCCGCCGTCGACCCCGTGGTCGACAACCTCGTCTCCGGCGAATTCCGCCCATACCGACAGCCGGTTGGCGAATCGGAACGCATCCGCGGCCCGCATTTCGGCCAGTTCGCCGAGCACGTCCGGCGGTGGACTGTCGTAATGACTGATTCCGGTGGCAAACGCGGTCCGCATGGCCCCGGTCACCGCCTCAGATGGAATCCAGGAAAGGGACGTCACGTGCGATTCAACGCGCATCGCTCACCTCCGAAAGAGTAATGGCAGCTGGTTTGCGATGACCATACGAATATCGCGGGATCCGGACCCAGGGCGCCACCATGTGGGTTTCCACCCGTGCCAGCATCCGGCCGTTCTCGTCCTAACACACTTGGGCCGACCCACCGCGGAGCGTCTAATTCAGCCGTGGACAGCATTCGAGTTCTTCTCGCGGACGACAATCTCATCGTCCGAGCCGGCGTCGGCGCGCTGCTGGCGCGCGATCAGTCGCTGGAGGTGGTCGGACTCGCCGCCGACTACGACGAGCTCGTCGCGCAGGCCACGGCGCTGCACCCGCAGGTGATCGTCACAGATATCCGAATGCCACCGACATTCCAGGACGAAGGGATCGAGGCGGCGAAAGAAGTACGCAAACGCCTGCCAGGCACCGGAATCGTGGTGCTCAGTCAGTACGACGACCCGGAATACGCGGTCCGGTTGCTGGCCGAGGGCGCGGCCGGTTACGCGTACCTGCTGAAGGATCGGGTGTCCGACTCCGACCTGCTGGGGCGCGCGATCCGCGCGGTCGCGACTGGCGGTTCACTGATCGACCCGCAGATCGTGCACGAGCTGATGTCACCGGCCCGGGTCGAAGGGGAATTGTCCGACGACGAGGAAGCGCTGCTCCGGCAGGTGGCCGAAGGCCGTCCGGTGAAGGCAATCGCGGCCAGCCTCGGTGCGACGGCCGAATCGGTGAATGGCGCAATAGAACAGCTTTTCCTCGATCTGGCACGCGGCGCCAGCAGTGGCCGAGCCGGCGCGCTGCGTCGATTGCGCCTGCTGCACACGGCAATCCTGCGCCGCGAGGAACAGGGCGAAACTCTGTCCCGACTGTTGCCCAGCGGCCTGGCCGAGAAACTGCGCACCGACCGGGGCGCCGTGGCGCGCACCGACCGGCTCGTCGTCACCGTTCTCATGTCCGATGTTCGGGGCTATTCCGGCATCGCGGAACGCACCGACCCGGCAATTCTGGCGGGTCAGCTCAATGCCCACCGCCGCGCCATGAACGCTGCCATTCTGAGCAGGGGAGGCACCGTCATGCAATACGTCGGCGACGCGGTGATGGCGGTGTTCGGCGCGCCCGACCCGCAGCCCGATCATGCGACCGCCGCCGTGCACGGCGCCCGCGACATGCACGTGCGGCAACGCGAGTTGGATACCGAGTGGGCCCGGCAGGGCCTGGCCGCGTTCGGGCTCGGCATCGGGCTCTGCACCGGGGAGGTCGCCGCCGCGCTGCTCGGCAGCGACGAACGGGTCGAGTACACCCTCGTCGGCGACACGGTGAATCTGGCGCAACGGATGCAGGACCTCGCCCGTCCGGCCGGCAACACGGTCGCGACCGAGGCCACCGTACGCGCGGCGGTCGGCGAGTGGCCGTGGCAGCCACTCGGCCCCTGCCCGATCAAAGGACGTACTGCTCAGGTCGTCGCCTACCGTCTCGGCACGACCATTCCGGAGGTCACTGCTGATGTCCACCACCCTGATCAAGCCAGAGCCTGAGGACACCGAGCGCGAAGCCGCGCCGGCCGTCCGGATCCGCGGCGCCCGGCGCACCTTCGCCGCCGAACTCGCCCCCGTACGGGCCCTGCGCGGCATCGACTTCGATGTCGCGCCCGGCGAATTCGTCGCGGTGATGGGCCCGTCCGGCTGCGGAAAGTCCACCCTGCTCAACGTCATCGCCGGTCTGGACACAGTGGACGAAGGCACGATCGATGTCGCCGGACACCGCATCAGCGGCTGTGACGAGGACGCATTGGCCCGCTTCCGCCGTAAGCACGTCGGATTCGTCTTCCAGTTCTTCAATCTGCTCGATGGTGTGTCCACATTGGACAACCTGGTGCTTCCGGGCGCGCTCGGCGGAATGACTCGACGCGAGGCGCAATCGCGCGCCATGGACGTGCTGGACCTGCTCGGGCTCGGCGACCGCGCCGCGCAGGTGCCGGCGGTGCTTTCCGGCGGTCAACGGCAACGGCTCGCGATCGCCCGGGCCCTGGTCAACCAACCCAGTCTGCTGCTGGCCGATGAGCCGACCGGCGCGCTGGACAGTGAGGGCGGCATGGAGGTGCTGGAGCTGTTCCGGCGGCTGCACGACGACGGCCAGACCATCATCATGGTGACCCACTCGCCCGAGGTGGCTGCCGGCGCGAGCCGGGCCGTGCACATGCGCGACGGCCGGATCGACGACGCGGCCGGGTCACCACCATGACGGTGCTGGCGATCTGGCTGCGGCTGGAGTTACGGCGGCGCTGGCGTTCGCTGGCCGTACTGGCTCTGCTGGTGGCACTCGCCACCGGCACCGTGCTGGCCTCGGTGGCCGGAGCCCGGCGCGGGGACAGCGCGGTCGACCGCATCATGGCGCGCACCCTGCCGGCCACCGCCACGGTGCTGCCCAACCAGCCCGGCTTCGACTGGGACAAGATCCGGGCGCTGCCCGAGGTGACCGCCCTGGCCACCTTTCCGGTGATCACGGTGCCGGTCGACGGCATTCCCGAGGAATCGCTGGGATTTCCGTACACCGACGACAATCTACTTCGGACAATCGAGCGTCCCGTTGTGCTACAGGGTCGGCTGGCCGACCAGACCCGGGTCGACGAGGTCATGGTGAGCCCGCGTTTCCCGGGCAGCTATCACAAGGGCGTCGGTGACACCGTCACGCTGCACCTGTTCACCCCGCGGCAGGTCGATGCGAACCGCGCCGGAGGGGACGTTCCGACGCCGGCCGGACCGCGAATCCGGGCCCACATCGTTGGCGTCGTGCGTACTCCGTTCTTCGCCGACGACGTCGACTCGAAAGGCACCCTGCTGCCGACCTCGGCGGTATTCCGGCACTACCGGGCCAACATGCTGGGCACCCACGAAACCGCCGCCAACGGCGTCTATATCAACGCGATCCTGCGGCTCAAGGGGGGCGAGGCGGCGCTGCCGGCGTTCCGCGCCGGCCTGGCCCGGGTCTCTGGCCGCAACGACATCGAGGTGTGGAACAACGCCGATTTCGCCCGGCACCAGCAGAAGGTCGACAGCTTCGAAAGCAGTTGCCTGCTGGCCTTCGGCATCGCCGGGCTGGTGGCCGCGATGCTCCTGATCGGACAGTCCGTAGCCCGCTATACGGCGGCGACCGTGGTCGACCTGCAGATCCTGCGCGCGGTCGGGATGACGCCGAGGCAGACGTTGACGGCCGCATCGGTCGGCCCGTTCCTCGCCGCGTCGGCGGGCGCGACCATCGGCGTCGCGGCAGCGGCGGTCGCGTCGCGGTGGATGCCGATCGGCGCGGCTTCGGTGGCCGAGCCCTCTCCCGGCTTCGACCTCGACTGGACGGTCCTGGGTCCCGGCTGGGCCCTGGTGCCACTGGCCGTGCTCTGCGGCGCCGCGGCCTCGGCCTGGCTGGCGCTGGCGGCCGGTCGGACCCGGACCTCGCCGCGCCGCTCCACCACGGCGGTCGCGGCGGCACGGCTGGGCCTGCCCGTTCCGGTGGTGGTCGGGGCTCGCTTCGCGCTGGAGCCGGGACGCGGGCGCAGCGCGGTGCCGGTCCGCCCGGCGCTGCTCGGCGCCGTCGTCGGGGTGCTGGGCGTCCTGGCCGCATTCACCTTCTCCGCCGGCGTTTCCGACGCCGTCGGACATCCGGAGCGGTTCGGGCAGACCAGCCAACTGGAGAGCTTCTTCGGCTTCAACGGTACGGATTTCGGCGCCAGTGCAACCGACCCTGGCCCAGCGCCGAAGGTGATCGGCCGGTTGGCCGCGGACCGGGACGTGACCGCGGTCAACGACGCCCGCATCGCCGTCGCGGAGTCAGGCAATTCGTCGGTCACGATGTACACCTACGCCCCGGTGCGGGCCACCTTCCCGGTGGTGCTGACCGAGGGACACCTGCCGCACGGGGTCGACGAGGTGGTGCTCGCGCCGACCAGCGCCCGCAATCTCGATGTGCAGGTGGGCTCGACCGTTTCCTTCAGCGGCAACAAGGATGCGCGCCGACTCCTCGTCGCCGGCATCGGCTTCGTACCGGTCGGATCGCACAACACCTACGACGACGGCGGCTGGCTGACCGCCGCCGGATACGACCAGCTGTTCACCGGCTTCAAGTACCACCTGGCCGAGCTCGCGCTGCGCCCCGGCGCCAATGTCGCCACCGTCGTTCCCCGGCTGCAGAAGGCGGCCGCGGTCTTCACCGGTGGCGCTGCCATCGGACTCACGCCGCCCCAGCAGCCGCCGCAGGTCGCCGAATTGCGGGACGTCCGGGTGCTGCCGATCGTGCTCGGCGGATTCCTGCTGTTACTGGCGATCGGCGCGGTCGGGCACGCCCTGGCCACCGCGGTACGCCGCCGGCGGCACGACGTGGCCGTGCTGCGGGCGCTGGGCATGACCCGCTGGCAGGCCCGGGGCATGGTGGTCACCCAGGCCACCCTGCTGGCCGCGATCGGGCTGATATTCGGCGTGCCGATCGGGATCGCGCTCGCCCGCGTCCTGTGGCGGCAGGTCGCCGACAACACCCCGATCGCCTATCACCCGCCGCTCGCCGTCTGGGCGCTGCTCCTGATCGCTCCGCTGGCCCTGCTCATCGCCAACCTGCTCGCCGCCTGGCCCGGCCAGCGGGCCGCGCGACTGCAGGTCGGGCACACGCTGCGGACGGAGTGATCATGACGGTTCTGTGGACCTGGCTGCGGCTGGAACTGCGGCGCCGTCGGCGTTCGCTGGCCGTCCTCGCGCTGCTGATCGCCTTCGCCACGGCGACGGTGCTCACCGCGGTCGCCGGCGCCCACCGGGGCGATACGGCGGTCGAGCGGCTGCGGGCGCAGACCCTGCCCGCCGACGCCGTCGTGCTGCCGAACCAACCCGGCTTCGACTGGGACAAGATCCGGACGCTGCCCGAGGTGACCGCCCTGTCGACCTTCCCGGTGACCGAGGTCCCGGTCGAGGGCATCCCGGCCGAGTCGCTCGCCTTCCCACCGGACGATCAGCTGACCCGGAGCATCGAACGCCCGGTGATCCTGCACGGGCGGATGTTCGACCGGAGCCGCGTCGATGAGGTCATGGTCAGCGCGAACTTCGTGCGGACGTACCACAAGGGCGTCGGCGACACGGTCACGCTGCATCTCGACACGGTCCGGCAGGTCAACGCTGCCCGCGCCAGCGGCGACGACGCCGCCAAACCGGCCGGACCGCGCATCACCGCGCGCATCGTAGGGATCGCCCGGTCGCCGTTCTACGCTGACGAGGTCGGCGGAAAGGGCGGCCTGCTGCCCTCGCCCGCGGTCCTGGCGCGCTACCGAGCCAACGTTCTCGGCACCAACGAGACGGCGCCGGACGGCGAATTCATCAACGCGCTGATCCGGCTCAAGGGCGGTGAAGCGGCGCTGCCGGCGTTCCGCGCCGACCTGGCCCGGGTCTCCGGCCGGACCGACATCGACGTCTGGAATCAGGCCGACGTGGCGCGGCACCTGCAGAAGGTCGACAGTTTCGAGGGCAGCTGCCTGCTGGCCTTCGGCATCGCCGCCCTGGTGGCCGCCATCCTGCTTGTCGGCCAGTCGATCGCCCGCTACACGGCCGCGAACGTCGTCGACCTGCAGATCCTCCGCGCAGTCGGGATGACCCCTCGGCAAACCCTGATCGCGGCGTCCATCGGTCCTTTCCTGGCCGCCGCCACCGGCGCAACGCTGGGTGTCGCGGGCGCGGCGGTGGCGTCCCGGTGGATGCCGATCGGCGCGGCGTCCACATCCGAACCGGCGCCAGGTGTCGACCTCGACTGGACCGTGCTCGGCACGGGTTGGGCAGTGGTGCCGCTGCTGGTGGTCGCGGGAGCGGCGACCTCGGCCTGGCTGGCGCTGGCGGCGAGTCGGGCCCGGACCTCGCCGCGCCGTTCCGGCGTTGCGGTCGCGGCGGCCCGTCTCGGACTTCCGGTGCCGGTCGTGGTCGGCGCCCGCTTCGCGCTGGAGCCCGGTCGCGGCCGCAGCGCCGTTCCGGTCCGCCCGGCGCTGCTCGGCGCCGTCGTCGGCGTCCTCGGCGTGCTGGCCGCGTTCACCTTCTCCGCCGGGGTTTCCGACGCGGTACGACACCCGACCCGGTTCGGTCAAACCTTCCAGCTGGAGAGCTACTTCGGCTTCAACGGGATGAACTTCGGCGCCCACGGCACCGATCCGGGTCCGGTGCCCCAGGTGGTCAAGAGCCTGGCCCGGGACCGCGACGTGAGCGCCGTCAACGACGCCCGGATCGCCGTCGCCGAATCGGGCAACGCCTCGGTCACCATCTACAGCTACTCCCCGGTGGGAGCGGCGTTCCCGGTTGTCCTCACCGATGGGCGCATGCCGCACGCGGCCGATGAGGTGGTCCTCGGGCCGACCAGCGCCCACAACGTCGGTGCGCACGTCGGCTCCACCGTCACCCTCAGCGGAAATCGCGGCGCGCACCCGGTGCGGGTGACCGGGATCGGGTTCGTTCCCGAGGGCCCGCACAACGGCTACGACGACGGCGGCTGGTTGACCACGGCCGGATACGACCGGCTCTTCACCGGATTCAAGTACCACATCGGCGAGCTCGCGCTGCGGCCCGGCTCCGATCCAGCGGCCGTCGTTTCCCGCCTGCAGAGGGCGGCCGGTGCCTACACGGGCGGCGCGCCCATCGACCTCGAGCCACCGCAACGGCCGTCTGAGATCGCCGAGATCCAGGACGTCCGGGTGCTGCCGATCGTGCTCGGCGGATTCCTGCTGCTGCTCGCCGTCGGCGCCGTCGGACACGCGCTGGCCACGGCGGTACGGCGCCGCCGGCATGACATGGCGGTGCTCCGGGCGCTGGGCATGACCCGGTGGCAGTCCCGCGCCGTCGTGATCACCCAGGCCTCAATCCTCGCGCTCGTCGGCCTGGCCTTCGGCGTACCGATCGGGATCGCGCTGGCCCGCACCCTCTGGCGGCAGGTCGCGAACAACACGCCGCTGCTGTACCACCCGCCGCTCGCCGTCTGGGCGCTGTTGCTGGTGGCGCCGCTGGCCCTGCTCATCGCCAACCTGCTCGCCGCCTGGCCCGGTCAACGGGCGGCCCGGCTGCAGGTCGGCCAGACCCTGCGAGCGGAGTAGACGTGATCGCATCCGGGATCGTGGTGGGGGTCGCCTGGCTGGCTGTGCTGGTGGGCTGCTGGCGGGGCCGACCGGCGCTGGCCGCAACGGCCGGCGTGCTGGCCGTTGGATGCGTGGCGGCGGTGGTCTGGACCGCCTGGGCGCCAGCGGTCGTCGCCGCCTGGCTGGTCGGCGCGCTGGCGCTGCCGGACGGCATACCGGACGGCCGGAGTCGCCGCGGCGTGGCGATCGCGGCCGGGGTCGTCGGGCTCGGCTGGACGGTCTGGCTGCTCGCCGCCGGGGACGGCCCGGGGCGCGGCGCTCTCGGATCGGCGATGGCCGTCTGCTCGGTTGTGGCTCTGGTGTCGATCGGGCTGCGCTGCAGACGCGCCAGCGTCCGGCAGCGGCGCAGTCTGCAGTGGATCGCCGCCGCCGGTGTCACGGTGGTTGCCGCCGACGTAGTCCTGCTGGCTCTGCATGCACTGATCGGCATACCGGCGCATCCGACCGTCTGGCTGGTCGGCGTCCTGGGTCTGCTGCCGGCGGGGGTGCTGCTCGGCCACCTGCCGGCGACGGTCCGGGCCGCCGAGCGGGCGTTGGTCGAGGCCGTCGTGGTCGCCGGGCTGGCCTTCCTGGTGGTGGCGGTCTACCTGATGGTGGTGGTCGGGCTCGGCCGCGCGCCGGTCGGCCGGGAACGCGACGTACTGGCCTCGAGTGTCGTCGCCGCGCTCGTCGTGGCCGTCCTCGCGATGCCGGTCCGGACCCGGCTCACTGCGGCCGGGCAGGCGCTGCTGGGCCGGGCCGCCGCCCCGGAGGAGACGCTGGCGACGTTCGGTGCCCGGATGAGCCGCGCCGTTCCGTTCGACGAACTGCTGCTGCAGCTCGCCGAGTCGCTGCACGCGACGCTCGGTCCGGCCGGAGCCGAGGTCTGGGTCGGCGCCGACGGGGTGCTGACCCGTACGGTCAGCGTGCCGGACCGGCCCGCGGAACGGATCGAGCTGACCGAGCACGAACGGGTCGTGGTGGGTCGGACCCGGATCGGTGCCGATAGCTGGTCGGCGGTCTGGATCCCACAATTGTGTGCCGACCGGGCTCCGGATACCGAGATCCGGGTGGCGCCGGCCGCCCACGGTGGCGAGCTGTTGGGCCTGCTGGTTGTCCGCCGGCCCGTCGACGGACCGGCCTTCTCGGCCGAGGACGACCGGGCCCTGGTCGAGTTGGCCCGGCAGGTCGGCCTGGCTCTGCACAACGTCGCCCTGGACTCCGCACTACAGGCCTCACTGCTGGAGCTGCGGCACCGCAACGCCGAACTGCAGGCCTCCCGACTGCGCATCGTCAGCGCGGCCGACGCCTCCCGGCGGGCCATCGAACGGGACCTGCACGACGGCGCGCAGCAACATCTCGTGGCGTTGTCGGTGAAGCTGAGCCTGGCCCGGGACATGATCACCGACGCACCGGATGACGCCGCGGCCGTGCTCGAGGAGTTGCGCACCGACGTGCAGGCCACGATCGCCTCGTTGCGCGAGCTGGCGCACGGTATTTACCCGCCGCTGCTGCGCAACCACGGACTCGCCCAGGCCTTGCCTTCGGTGACCCGGCGCTCGTCGCTACCGTGCACCGTGAACGTAGAACTGACCGGGCGCTATCCCGAGGAGGTCGAGGCGGCGGTGTATTTCTGCTGTCTGGAGGCGATCCAGAACGCCGGCAAACACGCCGGCGCGGGCGCGTCGATCGAGGTGCGGGTGGAGGCCGATCCCGGATTCCTGCGTTTCTCGGTCAGCGACGATGGGGCCGGGTTCCGCATCACCCCGGAGTCCACCGGCAGTGGCTTCGTCAACATGACCGACCGACTCGGCGCCATCGGCGGCCGGCTGTGGGTCGAGTCCGCGCTCGGCGCCGGCACCACCATCCGCGGTGAGATCCCCGTTGCCGGACCTGCCGTCGGCAACGCGGCGGACACCGAGAAGTCCAGCCAGAAGTCCAGCCAGGGCGCCCGCATGGCCGACGCGTGAGCGGCGCCGCCGACGGATTCGACGCCGTCGTCGTCGGATCCGGGCCGAACGGCCTGGTGGCCGCGGTGACGATGGCCGAGGCGGGCCGCCGGGTGCTGCTGGTCGAGGCGGCCGACCGGACCGGCGGCGGCCTGCGCACCGAGGAGCTGACCCTGCCCGGGTTCCGGCATGACGTGTGCGCGACCGTGTTGCCGCTGACCCTGGCCTCGCCGGCGTTCCGCCGACTGCAGCCGGACGGCGTCTGCTGGGACCATCCGGCGGTCCCGGCGGCCCATCCGCTCGACGGGCGCCCGGCGGTCCTGGTGCACCGCGACCTGGACCGCACCGCCGAGGGGCTCGGGCCCGATGCCCGGGCCTGGCGGGCGACGGTCGGCGGCGCCGTGCGCGGTGGGACCAGGCTCGTCGACACCCTGCTGGCTCCGCTGGACCTGCCGCGGGCGCCACTCGCCGCCGCCCGGTTCGGCGCACTCGGACTCCCACCGGCAACCACCCTGGCCCGCACCGCCTTCCGTACCGATGCCGCCCGGGCCGCATTCGCCGGTATGGCGGCACATTCGATGCTCGACCTGCACTCCCCCGTCACCGCCGGGTACGGCCTGTTGCTGGCCGCGCTCGCCCACCAGGTCGGGTGGCCGGTGATCCGGGGCGGCTCCGGTCAGCTCGCCGACGCGCTGGTGGCGCGGCTCCTGCAACTCGGTGGTGAGGTGGTGACCGGGCAGCCGGTCCGCGACCTGGCCGAGCTTCCGGCCGCCGCCTCGATCCTGCTCGACCTCACGCCGCGGCAGGTCGTCGCGGTGGCCGGCGACCGGCTGCCCGCCGCGTACCGGCGTCGCTTGGAACGTTTCCGCTACGGGCCGGGCGTCTTCAAACTCGATTGGGCGCTGTCCGGCCCGGTGCCGTGGCAGGACCCGGCCGTCGGCGGCGCCGCCACCGTACATCTGGGCGGCACCCTCGAGGAGATCGCCGCGGGCGAGCGCGACGTCGCCCGCGGCCGGCATCCAGAGCGGCCGTACGTCCTGTTGGTGCAACCATGCGTGGCCGACCCGACCCGCGCGCCGGCCGGATCGCACACGCTCTGGGCATACTGCCACGTCCCGAATGGGTCCACTGTGGACATGACCGGGGCGATCGAAGCGCAGATCGAGCGGTTCGCGCCCGGCTTCGGCGACCTGGTGCTGGCCCGGCACGCGATGGGACCGGCGGCGCTGGAAGCGCACAACGCCAACCTGATCGGCGGCGACATCGGCGGCGGAGCGGCCAGTCTGGGGCAGTTCTTCAAGCGCCCGGTGTATTCGGCCCGGCCGTGGCGCACGCCTGTCCCCGGGCTGTACCTCTGTTCCGCGAGCACGCCGCCCGGCGCCGGGGTGCACGGCATGGGCGGTTGGCAGGCGGCCCGGCTGGCGCTCAGGTCGGCACCAGCCCGCGCAGCAGTGCCGGAGTGAGATCTCCCTTGTGGACGTACGCGACCGCCCCGCAGGTCGCCGCCTCCGGCGGCAGGTCGTCCCGGCCGTAGGTCGACAACAGTACGACCGCGGTGTCCGGATCCGCCTGCAGCAGGCGGCGGGTCGCCTCGATCCCGTTGATGCCGGGCAGGTTGATGTCCATCAGCACGATGCGTGGGCGGGTCGCCGCGGCCGCGGCCAATGCCTCCTCGCCCGACACGGCCTCCCCCACCACCCGCCAGCCGGCGAGCCGACCGACCAGCGTGCGGGCCACGGACCGGAAGGGTGCCTGATCATCGACGATCAACACATCGACCGTCGGTGCCGGCGCCACGATCATCGTCCTGCCTCCCGGATCCAGCGTGGCAGCGGGGCCGGCCGGACAGAAGAGCACAGGCACGCGGGTCCGGGCGTGCTAGCACCCGTGCCGGTCAGGTGCCCTGCGCGGACAGGTACATCAGCACCGCGGTCACCCGGCGGTTGACGTCCCGCTCGGCGCTGAGGCCGAGTTTGCTGAAGAGCGTGTTGATGTGCTTCTCCACCGCCCGTTCGGACAGGAAGAGCGAGTCGGCGACCGCCGCATTGCTCTTGCCCTGCGCGATCTCGGCGAGCACCTCGAATTCACGCGCGGTCAGGGCGGTCAGTGGGGAGGAACGCCGCTGGATCGAATCGGCGACGATCGCCTCCACCACGACCGGGTCGACGAACGAACCGCCCGCCGCGACCGTCCGCACCGCCGAGGCGAGCTGGCCGGCCTCGCTCACCCGCTCCTTGAGCAGGTACGCCCGCCGCGCGCTCCCGCCGGCCAGCAACGGCGTCGCGTACGCCGGCTCGGCGTACTGCGAGAGGACCACGACGCCCATCTTCGGGTGGGTCCGGCGCAGCGCGTTCGCGGCCTGGATGCCCTCGTCGGTGCAGGTGGGCGGCATCCGCACATCGGTGACGACCACATCCGGCTCCTGGGCCTCGGCGGTGGCCAGCAGATCCGGGAGGTCATTGCAGGTCGCGACCACCTCGAAATCGTGCTGCCGGCGCAGCACCTGACCGACGCCTTCCCGCACGAGGAAGGAGTCGTCGGCGATGATGATCCGCAGCATCACACCAGAAGCGTAAGGGCCGCAGCCCCAGGTTCTGGGCGAATGCGTGGATCCGTTTTCCCGAACCAGGCGCGGAGGGGGCACACTCAGCAGGTGACGCCCACCTCGCACGTACCCCCCACGCTCATCGACGTCCCGCCGCTGGTCCCCGCCGGCGTAGGGAGTCTCGACATCTATCTCGACGGCCAGCCGGTCGGCGATGTGGAGGTCCAGACCTGCGCCCGTTGTCGGCGCGGCATCATCCACCACGTCCGGGTCGACCCGGCACACCGCCGAACCGGACTCGCCCGGCTGGCCGTGACCACGATCCTCGAGCGCAAGTCCGACCACACCTGGTCGACGCCCGAGATCCCGGGCACGGCTGCCGCGCAGGGCTTCTGGGACACGATCGGCATCCCCACCGGCAAGCCGATCACCTGCCGCCACATGCGCGATGCCGACGGGCCGGACATCCCGCGCCGGTCGGTTTCCGCATCGTGGGCCGGCCCCCGGCGCTGAGCCCACGCCGGCCCGCATCAGCGGACCAGCAACACCCGCAGCCCGGTCGCGACCATGACCACGGCGACGGATCCGTCCAGGACCCGCCCGGCGGCCGCGCGCCGGAACAGTGGGCCGAGCAGCCGCGCGCCGTAGCCGAGGCCGAGGAACCAGCCGAGGCTGCCGAGGGCGGCTCCGCCGCCGAACCACCACTGGACGCCGGGGTGGCTGTTGGCGACGGAGCCGAGCAGGACCACGGTGTCCAGGTACACGGCGGGATTGAGCCAGGTGAAGGCCAGGCAGGTGGCGACGACCGCCGGCAGCGAGGCGGCCGCGCCAGCTGCATCGGCCCGCAGCCCGCTCGCCCGCAGCACGCGCCGCGCCGCGAGCGCTCCGTAGCCGAAGAGAAACAGCGCGCCGGCGACCCGGACGGCCAGCAGCAGCATCGGACGGCCGTCAAGGGCCAGGCCGGCGCCGCCGACCCCGGCCGCGATCAGCACGGCGTCGGATGCCGCGCAGATGGCGACCACCGTCGGAACGTGCTCGCGGCGCAGACCCTGTCGCAGCACGTAGGTGTTCTGGGCGCCGATGACCACGATCAGCGACAGACCGAAGAGGAGGCCGGCCGCCAGCGCGTTGACGGAGGCGGACACGAGCCCGACGTTAAATGTGGCCGTGGCAATTTCCCAGCTAATGATTCTTAACCGCCATTAACATTGCTGATGATGAACTGATGATGAACATTGACCTGGCTCAGCTCGACGCGCTGGCCGCGGCGGTTTCCGAAGGCACCTTCGACGCCGCCGCCCGTGCCCTGCACGTCACGCCGTCGGCCGTCAGTCAACGGGTGAAGGCGCTCGAGATGTCCGTCGGCCGGGTCCTGCTGGTCCGGACGAAGCCGGTCCGGCCGACGTCCTCCGGCGAGGCGCTGCTCCGGCTGGCGCGGCAGATCCACACCCTGACCGGGGACGTCAGCCGCGAGCTCGGCGCCGACGACGCCGCGGACCGGCCGCTCGTGATCCCACTCGCCGTCAACGCCGACAGTCTCGCGACCTGGTTCCTGCCGGCGATCGCCGCCGTCGGACCGCCCCTGGCGTTCGATCTGCACCGCGCTGACCAGGAGCAGACCGCGGACCTGCTGCGGCAGGGTTCGGTGATGGCGGCCGTCACGTCCTCGGCCGACCCGGTCCCCGGATGTACGGTCGAACGGCTCGGCCGGATGCGCTACCACCCGAGCGCGTCCCGTTCTTTCGCCGCCCGCTGGTTCCCCGCCGGGGTCACGCCGGACGCGCTCTCCCGGGCGCCCGTGGTGGTGTTCGACCGGGACGACCGGCTGCAGGACCGGTATCTGCAGCGCCGCACCCGGCGCCGGCTCGACCCGCCGCGGAGCCACATCCCCGGCTCGGCCGACTTTGTCGAGGCGGTCCGGCTGGGGCTCGGCTGGGGCATGATCGCCGACCAGCAGTTGGCGTCATATGCCCACCGGCACGGCGAATTCGTCGACCTCGATCCGGCTACCTCGCTCGACGTCCGACTGTTCTGGCAGCAGTGGCGACTGCATTCCGCGGCGCTGCAGCGGGTGGCCGCCGCGGTCCGGTCCGCCGCGGCTGAAAGTCTGGCCTGATCAGATATCCACTGTGGACTGTTAAAGCGCCTCGGTCGGGCCGCGGCGCAGCAGGTAGGTGTCCATGATCCAGCCCTTGCGCTCGCGCAGCTCGTGCCGGGTGCGGCCGATCTCGTCGATGACGGCGCCGAGCGGGCCGGCGATCAGGACCTCGTCCGGCGTGCCGAGATAGGCGCCCCAGTAGATCTCGATGTCCTGGTCCCGGAATCTGGCGCAGGTGAGGTCGGCGTCGAGCATCACGACGACGTCGGCGGCATTGTCGGGAAAGCCGTCCGCCAACCTGCGCCCGGTGGTGATGTGGACGGCGCCGGCGACGCGGTTGAGGGTGATGCGGTGTCGGGCGGTCAGCGCATGGATGCTGCTGATGCCCGGAATGACCTCGTACTCGAATTCCAGGACGCCGCGGTGGAGCAGCGTCTCGAACACGCGGATGGTGCCGTCGTACAGGGACGGATCGCCCCAGACCAGGAACCCGCCGCAGCCGTCCTCGTCGAGTTCCGCGCCGATGGCCTGCTCGATCGCCCGCGCCCGTTCCTCCCGCCAACTCTCGACCGCGGCGGCGTAGTCCGTCGCGGTCCGGTCCCGCGGCGGATCGACGATATGTACGGTCCGGTACGCCCCGGTGGGCAGATATCGCTCGCAGATCTCCCGCCGGGCCTGGGTGAGATCGTCGGCGGCCGCGCCCTTGTCCAGCACGAAGAACACGTCGACCTCCCTCAGCGCCTCGACGGCCTGGGCGGTCACATAACCGGGATCGCCCACCCCGACGCCGATGGCCAGCAGCTTCCGCATGTACGCCCCTCGCAGGATCGACGTTCCGTCAGCTGGTCAGTCTCCCCCAGGGTCCACGGCCGCCGGGTCAGTGGTCCGTAGGTTTGACGTGCGCGTGCGTCTCGGCGTACTCGGTGATCAGGTCCAGCACCCGGGCCCGACCGACCACCCACGACCCGACAACGATTGTGACGGCGGCGCCGACTTCGATCGCCGTGGCGACCGCTCCGGTGCGGAAGTGCACGTGCAGCACCATGACGCCGATCATCACCCCGGTCACCGGCTCACCGACGGCCAGGCTCGGCAGCGAGACCACCAGCGGCGCGGCGTTGTAGGCCACCTGGCTCGCGGCCACGGCGACGACCGCCGCGCCGATCAGGCCGTACAACTGCCAGGCGGCGAAGATGCCCGGGACCGACAGCGAGAACGCCGCCTTGCTGAGCCCGTCGGACAGTCCGAAGAGCACCGAGGCGGTCATCGCGCAGGACACCGCACGTACGGTCCCGGGCTTGCGCCAGGCCAGCGCGCACAGCAGCCCGCACAGGCCGCCGACCACGGCGAGCACCAGCACCCAGCGGCTGTCGGCGCCGGCCGAGTGGCCCGGAGTCGGATTCCCCGCGATCAGGAACGTCGCCAGGCCGATGCAGACCGCGGCCGCGCCGGCCCACTGCGAGCGGCCGACGGAGTGCCGGGACAGCCGGTCGGCCAGCAGCAGCGCGAAGACGAGGTCCAGGACCAGGAGCGATTCGATGACCGGCAGGCTGCCCGAGGCGAGCGCGTCCTCCTGGGCGGCGCCGCCGATGGCGAGGGCGAGCAGGCCGACCAGCCACAACGGCCGGCGGATCAGGTGCTCCAGGAGCCGGATCGGCCGCAACTGCAGGGTCGCCGGGGCGCGGCCGGCCTCGTGTTGCTGCAGCACCCAGTTCGCGCCGAAGGCGATCGCAGCCACCAGGGCCAGCAGGTACGTCATGCCTACCGTGTCGTCCTCTCGTCCCGGCGGACGCGCATGGATACAGGGTAGGCAGTGCCCGGCCTCGACGCGCGACTACCGCAGATCGTCGCACCTGCGGGGGCGATCGCCGTGGCTCGCCACGGCATCGGTTGACCCGCCTTTCCCGCCGATGCGGATAAATTATGACAAGCCACCTCGATCGCGGACCGGCCGCAAATGGTCAGGAAGTTGTGGTGCGGTTTCCCCCGGCGGCAGACTGGACCGTGCCGATCTTGGGGTCCCGAGGTCGTCGCCGACATGAAGGAGCGCCATCCGGTATGAGGATTGCTGCCTTTCCCAAGGGCTATCTCGATGTGATGGTCGTTCAACGGACGATGAGCGTCTTCGACTGGATCGAGCAGGCCCGGGCCCTGCCGGTCGACGGGCTGGAGCTGCACTCCGGGTTCTTCTGGGACACCTCGACCGCAGCGATCGAACGGATCGGCGAGGCGCTGCGATCGGCGGACTTCGACATGCCGATGCTGTGCGCGTCACCGGATCTCACCAATCCCGACGCCGACCGGCGGGCCCGCGAGTTCGACCTCGAGGTCGAGATGATCGGCATCACCGCCCGTCTCGGCGGCCCGGGCGCCTCCTGCCGGGTGCTCAGCGGGCAGGCGCATCCCGGCGTCTCGGTGGAGCAGGGGCTGGACTGGGCCGCCGACGCGATCCTGCGGCTCATCCCGATCGCCCGCGAACTGGGGGTCACCCTCTCGCTGGAGAACCACTACAAGGCCGACACCTGGAAATACCCCGAATTCGCCCAGCGCACTGAGGTCTTCTTCCAACTGTTGGACCGCGTACCGGAAAGGGCGTATTTCGGGGTGCAGTACGACCCGTCCAACGCCATCATGGCCGGCGCGGACTCGGTCGAATTCCTCGAGCGCGTCATCGATCGGGTCGTGACGATGCAGGCCTCCGACCGGTACCTCGCGCCGGGCACAGATCTGGAGTCACTGCGGCAGGCCGACGGCACGCTGGGATACTCGCCGTCCCTGCGGCATGGCGTCATCGGCCGCGGAATGAACGACTACGACCGGATCTTCCCGATCCTCGTCGACGCGGGCTACGACGGCTGGATCAGCATCGAGGACGGTGTCAACGGGATCGAGGAGATGCGCGAATCAGCCGAATTCCTGCAGACCGCCCGGGACCGGTGGTTCGGCGGATCGACCGCGAACCGGGTCCGCAATCACGAGGCGGCCCGATCCGCTGGGCATTGACGTCGTATCGATTTCCGGGCAATTAATTCTCCGAAAGGGATTCTGCATGCATATCAGTCTCGACGGCCGCGTCGCGATCGTCACCGGCGCCGGCCGTGGAATCGGCCGCGACATCGTCCTGCGGCTCGCCCGCGAGGGCGTCATGACCGCCGCCCTCGACGTGAACGAGGAGAACCTGGAGTCGGTCGGCCGGGAGATCACGGCCACGAATACGCCGTCCAGCCAGTACGTGTGCGACGTGACGAGCCTGGCCCGGATCGAAGAGGTCATCGCCGACGTCCGGGAACGGTTCGGCCGCATCGACATCCTGGTCAACAACGCCGGGGTGACCGCGGGCGGGCCGGTCGAGACGTTGTCCGAGGAGGCATGGCGGTTCTGCCACGACGTCAACCTGACCGGCACCTTCCTCACCTGCAAGGCGGTCATCCCGGCCATGAAGGAGCAACGGTCCGGCCGCATCATCAACGCCGCCTCGTACGCGGCGATCACGCCGACGGTCGGCGGTGCCGCGTACGCCTCGGCGAAAGCCGCCGTCGCGCATTTCACCCGTACCATCGCCGGCGAGCTCGGGCCGTGGAACATCACCGCGAACGCCTACGCACCAGGCATGATCCCGACCGAGCTCAACCACTTCGCCGAGCGGCCGGAGGACAAGCAGAAGCAGCTGCTGGACATGCTGACCCTGCGCCGTTGGGGCTCGGCCGACGACATCGCCAACCTGATCTGTTTCCTGGCCTCCGATCAGGCCGAATACATCACCGGGACGCTGATCGACATCAGCGGCGGGAAACTGGCCACCCAGATCCCCAGCGCGGCCTACGAGGCAGCCGCCGTCAGCGACCCGGCGCTCTTCCAGTAACTACAGGCATCGGTAATAACGGACGAGCGGAAGGCCGGTGAACCCGGCTTTTTCGTACGTGCGACGGGCCGGCGCGTGCCCCGGGTCGCCCCCGGTCGCGATCTCGGCCAGGGTGACGCCGGCGGCGCGGAGCTGGTCGACCGCGTGGGCGGTCAGTTCGACGCCGATGCCCGACTGCTGCCGGTCGGGGTCGACGGCGAGCATCTCGATCTCGCCGCCGGTCGGGTCGTCCTTAACGAATGCAGCGACGAAGCCGACGCAGCGGCCGGCCATCTCCGCAACCGACACCATCATCTTCTCGTCCCGGCAGACCGACGCGACGGCGGCGGCCTGGCTGCTCCGCCAGTCCGGGTAGATCCGCTCGTACAACTCCGGCCCCAGCACCTGGCGGAAGGATTCGAGCACCGGCTTCCAGGCGCGCAGGGAAAGGTCCACAACGGACTCGATGTCACCCGGCACGAGGGCACGGATAGCGGTATTCACAGCGCCACATTGTCATGTGCGTCAAGCACTTTCACACGCCGAGGAGGTACAGCGCCGCGGGGCTGAGCCGATCCCGGGTGCGCACCCGCAGGTATTCGGCCTGGTCGGTCTGTTGCGGCTGGTCGCGGCCGACGAACGAGGAATGCATGGCTCGGCGCGGCCGGTCGGTGGTGTTTTTGGTGCCGCCATGCCAGACGTGGCCGTTGAAGACCACTACGGTGCCGGCCGGAGCCACCAGCTGGATCTCGTCGGGATGGGTGGCCATCGGGTCGCCGTTCAGCTCGTCGGCCGGCCGCTTTCCGCGTTTGTGCTGGGATCCGGGCACGACCCGGGTGGCGCCGTTCTCGGTCGTGAAGTCGTCCAGCAGCCAGATGGAATTGCAGATCTGGTAACTCTGCGACTCCTCCAGCGGGCCCCAGTCGGCGTGCAGTCCCTGCAGACCCTGGCCCGGCAGCGCGGCCCGGCTGTTGAGCGAATTGAACTTGAATTCTCCCAGCACGTGCCGCACGGCCGCCAGCACCCGCGGATGGGTGAGGCAGACCTCGAACATCGGGTCCTTGTTGATCAGGTCGGACAGCCGGTCGGCGCCCGCCTCCTGGTGCACCTCGCCACCCGCGCTGGCCCCCTCGATCTTCGAGAGTTCGGCCAGCCTGGCGCGGGCCCCCTCGACCTGCTCGGCCGACAGGATGCCCGGCAGCGGCGCGAACCCGTCGGAGTCGAGTTGGGCCTTCGTCTTCTCCTCGAGCAGATCGTCGGAAACCCCGAGATCCGCGAAAGCGGTAGCCATGTCCACGTCTGCTCATCCTTTGCCCGTATCGGCGACGACACACCGAGGTTGCCGTGTCCAGCCCTACTTCGCCATACACCGACCGGCTGCGGCCATGCACCGATCGCCACGGATCACTCGGTTAGCGCGTCCGGGTCAGCCAGCTCGCCCAGCGGGACCGGAGTGCCGATGATCCGCCGCTGCAGGTCGCCGACCGACGGGCCTCCGGTACGGGCCGCCACCGCCGCGGCGAGCGGTGGCCCGCACACCCGGCCCTGGCAGTAACCCATGCCGCAGCGGGTGAGCGCCTTCACCGAACGCGCATCCACGGCACCAAGCTCCAGGGCCGCCTGCACGTCGCCCCAGGTCGTCTCCTCGCACCGGCAGAACACAGTCTGCGGCCTCAGCCGCTCCAGCCAGCCGGACCGAGCCGGATACAGCCGGCCGAGCAGCTTGGCGAACCGCCGTTCGCGGGCCACAGTCTGCCGCGCGGCCGCGCCGCGGCGGGCGGGCCGGTGGCCCAGCAACCGGGCCGCCGACAAGCCGGCGAGCTCGCCCTCGGCCTCAGCCAGCCGCACCCCGCCGATTCCGGTCGTCTCTCCCGCGACTAACACGCCCGGCACGTCAGTGGCCTGCCCATCGTCGTGCCAGACCGCACCGTCCGCCTCCCGGCAGCCCAGCGCCCGCGGTAACTCCAGCGCCGGGACGAAGCCGTACGAGACACACACCGCGTCGACGGCGATCCGCTGCTCGGTCCCGGGGACGCTCCGCCAGTCCCGGTCGACCCGGCTGACGACCGCGCGTTCGACCCGCTCGACGCCTTCGCAAGCGGTCACCGCAAACCCCGACCGCGGCCGGATTCCCTTGCCAGCCAGGGTTTTCAGGTAGCTAAGGGCCTCAACCACCTTGTCTGGGTGCCGTACGCCGGCCAGCGCGGAACGGGCCGCCGGCCGCAGCGGGGTCGCCTCGAAGAGCCCGACCACCCCGGCGCCGCCCCGCGCGAGGCCAGCCGCCACCGGAAGCAGAAACGGACCGGAGCCGGCCACGAGCACCCGCCGACCGACCAGCAGGCCCTGCCCCTTGAGCAGGGCCTGCGCCGCGCCGGCGGTGACGACACCCGGCAATTCCCAACCGGGGAACGGAAACGACAGCTCGGTGGCCCCGGTGGCGAGCACCACGGCGTCAGCGGTCACCGCGCCCCCACCGGCGAGGTGGACGGTGCGGTCGTGGGCCTGCCACACCGGTGAGCCGAGCCGCAGCGCGATGCCGGGGTGGGTCGCGGCGCGGGCCAGCCGGGCCGGCAGCGTCCCCGGCCCGGACGCGGGCTGCCGGTAGAACTGCCCGCCGAGACTCCGGTTGCCGTCGACCAGCGTCACCGCGACGCCGGCGTCGGCGGCCGCCAGCGCAGCCGTGAGACCGGCCGGTCCGGCGCCGACGACCACCAGCTCAGTCCGCATCCGGGCCGCCGCGGGAATCGGAGGTTCGCACCGAGTCGCCGTCGTACAAGGGAGTCAGGCAGGCCCGGACGGCGCGTTCGGCGCCGACGTCGACCAGGCAGTCGTAGCAGGTCCCGATGCCGCAGAACAGCCCGCGCGGACGGCCACCAGCCCGGGTCCGCCGCCAGGACAGGATCCCCGCGCCGAGCAGCGCACCGGCGACGGTCGCGCCGGGTGGCGCCGTGAGTGGCCGGCCGTCGAAGGTGAAGTCCATCAGGCCGCCCATCCCGCGGCGGCGAAACGGGCCGGGTCGTACGGCGCCGGGTCGACCGGCGGCGCCGTACCGGTGACCTGCGCCGCAACCAGTTCGGCCGTCACCGGCGCCAGCCCGATGCCGGCGCCCTCGTGCCCGGCGGCGAAGAAAAGCCCGTTGATATGGGGATCCGGGCCGATCAGCGGCCGGCGGTCCGGCGTCGCCGGGCGGAAGCCGTGATAGGTCCGCAGCGCCCGCACCCCGGCCAACGAGGGGAACAGTCGGGTGGCGTGGCGGGCCAGTTCCGCCACCGTCGCGGGGCGAGCCGCCGGGTCGAAGCCGACGAATTCGCGGGAGGACCCGATCAACACGGTGCCGCTGCGGGTGCCTTCCACCACGGTCGAGAAACCCACCCCGTCACCGGTGACCGTCGAGACGTAGTCGGCCTCGTACACCTTGTGCCGGATCAGCCGCCGAACCGGCTCGGTGACGATGATGTCGCCGCGCCGCGGCCGGACCGGCGCGTCGGTGCCGAACAGCCGGGCCACCGGGCCGGACCACGGGCCGGCGGCGATCACCGCGCACGGCGTGCTCACCGTTCCGCGCTCGGTGTGGATCGCCCGGAGCGCGCCGGCCTCGAGGCGCGCTCCGGTCACCGCCGCGCCGGTTACGACGGTGACGTCGGCCGATCGCAGGAACGCCGCCGCCGCGGCCATCGGTGACACCTGAGCGTCCTGCGGATAGCGCATCGCACCGTGCACCTGCGCCGACAGCAGCGGCTCGACCTCGAGCGCCGAGGGGCCGGGCAGTTCCTCGATCCGGACGCCGGCCCGTTGATGCTCGTCGGCCAGCGAGCGCAGGGACGCCCATTGTCGAGCGGTCCAGGCGACCACCAGGCCGCCCTTCTCCTCGAATTCGATATCGCCGTATTTATCGGCACAGCTGGCCGCGAAATCCCGCCAGAGTCGCAGACTGCGCAGCATCAGGTCGACCTCCGGACCGGGCCGCTTGTCGGAGATGAGCAGGTTGCCCTCGCCGGCGGCGGAGGTGCCACCGAGTAGTCCGGTGCGGTCCAGCAGACAGACCCGCAACCCGGCGCCGGCCAACGCCGCCGCCGTCGCCGCGCCGACCAGGCCGGCGCCGATGACCACCGCGTCGGCCGTCGCGGGAAGATCGGTGACTACCGGCCGATCGGCGACAGCCGGCAGCTCGGCCATCAGTAACCGGCCCGCAGGGCCGTCCGCGCGGCCTTGCGCACCTCGCACTCCACCCCCGCCGGCAGCGCCAGGCGCGGCAGCCGGACCGGCCCGCCGTACCGTCCGGCCTCGTCCTGCGCCACCTTGATCGCCTGTACGAAGACCGGATCGGCGTCGTAGCACAGGATCGGCAGCATCTGCCGGTAGAGCGCGACCGCACCCGTCCAGTCGCCGGCCGCGGTCAGCCGGTGCAGCGCCACCGACTGGGCCGGGAAGGCGTTGACGAAACCGGCGATCCAGCCGGTCGCGCCGGTCAGCATGGATTCCACGAGGACGTCGTCGCAGCCGCAGATAACCTCCAGTCGGGGTGCGAGCTCACGCAGCCGTGGCACCCGGCGCACATCCTGGGAGAACTCCTTGACCGCGACGACGAGCTCGACCTCGTCGGCGATCCGGGCCAGCAGCTCCGGAGTCAGGTCGACCCTGGTCGAGTACGGATTGTTGTAGGCGATGATCGGCAGTCCGGCCTTCGCGACCTCACCGAAATGCGCCACCGTCTCCGCGGCGGTGGGCGCGTGCGAGGTCGGCGGCAGGCACATCACCGCGCGCACCCCGGCCTCGGCCGCCTCCTCGGCCCAGCGGCGCGCCGCGACACCGGACTTGCCGGACACCCCGGGAACGACCTGCTCCGGCCGGTCGACCGCCGCCAGCGCGGTGCGCACCATCGTCCGGCGCTCGTCCTCGGTCAGCGCCTCGTACTCGCCGAGCGAACCGTTCGGCACGACGCCGGCGACCCCCTCGTCGATCAGCCAGCGGCAGTGTTCGGCATACCGGTCCGGGGCCAGTGATCCGTCCTCGGCGAATGGCGTCGCCGTCGCCGCATAGACACCGGGAAAACGAATATCCGACACCGTCGCCTCTTTCTCTGCTCACCGACCGTTGGCGCCGACACTTTCACGATTGCCGCGGAATCGGAATACGCCTGCCGGGGGCACATTCACCTCGAGTTCATCAGGAAACCGGCGGGAAACGGGTCGTCCGGGTCGAGCAGGTAGGTCGCGAGGCCGGTCAGCCAGGCCCGGCCACGGACCAGCGGAATGACCGCCGGATAAGGCCCGACGGTGGTGTCGGCCACGAGTCGGCCGGCGAAGCGGGAACCGATCAGCGAGGTGTGTACGAACGGTTGGTCAAGTCCGAGATCGCCACGGGCATGCAGCGCCGCCATCCGGGCCGACGTTCCGGTGCCGCAGGGCGACCGGTCGATCCAGCCGGGGTGGATCACCACCGCGCCCCGGGAGGTGTCCGGATCGTCGCCCGGCGCGGTGAATATCACATGCCGGCATTCGGCGATCGACGGATCGTCCGGGTGTTGGAAGGACAGTTGTTCGGCGACCGCCCGCATGACATCGAGTCCACTGTGGACGAGGTCGTCGTGCCGGGCCGGAAGCAGTTCCAGGCCCAGGTCGGCGGCGGGCAGGATCGCGTAGAAATTGCCGCCCCAGGCAATGTCCACGGTGAGTCGGCCGCGCTGGGGCACGTCGACGACCGCGTCCCGCAACGCCACGAACGACGCGACATTACGCAGCTCCACCGCGGTCGCGTGTCCGTTCTCGACGGAGACCCTCGCCTCGACCAACCCGGCCGGAGTGTCCAACCGGATCGTGGTGACCGGCTCCCGCACCTCGACCATGCCGGTCTCCACCAGGACCGTGGCCACCCCGATCGAGCCGTGTCCGCACATCGGCAGGCAGCCGGAGACCTCGATGAACACCACTCCGACATCGGCATCCGGCCGGGTCGGCGGCTGCAGAATCGCGCCGGACATGGCGCTGTGACCGCGCGGCTCGAACATCAGCAGGGTGCGCAGGTCGTCGCGTTCGGTCATGACATACCGGCGTCGCTCCGCCATCGTCGCACCGGGAATGGTGCCGACCCCGGAGGTGATCACCCGGGTGGGCATCCCTTCCGTGTGGCTGTCCACGGCGGCGAAACTGACCTTCGACCGCATCAGCCCCCCGTCCCCGCCGCTGGCCCGACCCGGTCGAGCAGACCACCGAGGATCCGGTCCGGCCCGAGATCGAGACCGTCGTGCTCCAGGTCCTCGACGATCAGGGTCTGCCGGTTTCCGATGCGCCCGGCGGCCGGCAGCGACACCTTCTGATTGACGTACATGTCCCGACGGTAGATCGCCGCCGCGACCGGCCCGTCCCCCGGTTCCCCGGTCGCGCCGACCCGGTAGTCGCGCCGGCTCAGCCCAACGGCACGCTGAGACAGAGCCGCCAGCCGTCGGCGGTCAGGGCGACGACCTGCATAGCCCCAGTAAGCGCCCGCACCGGCAGTTGCCGGTCCAACTCGGCCGCGATGCGTTCAGCCTCCGGCTCCGAGGCGCCCATGGCGATGGTGACGTGTACCGGTGGCGTCGGGCCGAAGCGCCCGCCGTACGGGAGCAACTCCGGCCACGCGGCACACACGGATTCCATCGCCGGCTGCAGTGCGGGGACACCGACGGCGACAAAGCCCGGCTCGGTCACGACTTCGGTCAGCAGCACGTCGGTCGCGGGCAGGGCCGCGGCGATATCGCGCAGTCGTTCCGTATTCCGTCCGGACAACTCGTCCACCGGCAGGAACGGATACAGAATCGTGGCGTGCGCCGGGATTCCCGACCGTACGAGCGCGGGATTCACCGACACGGCCACCTCGAGCAAGCGGTCAGCCTCGGGCAGCAGGGACACCAACGCCGTCTTCTCCGGATTCGCCACGAGAGCCATGATCCAGGGACGCTCGGCGAGCCCTTACCGCCGGGTCTGCCAGCGATTCTGATAATGCGTACGGCTGGGCGGCCGGCCCGGCAACGGTTCGGCAGCCGCGGTGTGCAGCCCGTCCAGCGCGATGGCCAGCAGCCGGGCCCGGACCTTCGCCTCCTCAGCCGGATCGACCGGATCGGGGGCCGGCGACTGAACTGTTCGATCAGCCAGGTGAGGTCGAGCGCGGTGACGTCCGGGCGCAGGCTGCCGTCCCGGTGAGCGCGCGCGACGATCCGGTCGATGAGGCCGAGCCCGTTGCGGGCCGTGCGGCGCATCTCCGCGGTCGTTTCGAGTTGACCCGCTGCGCTCGGTGCACCAGCGCCCGGGAACGCAGAGGCGCCAAGGCCGATCGAAGTACGCTTTACCTGGTCCGTGTCGGCGTGTCGCCGGGTAAAGCGCACTCCGATCGGAGGCGAGCCGGGCGGCGAAGTCGTGACAGCCAATCCTGAATCCGGGCCCGGATCAGCGCGATCTGCAATCTGGAGTGCTGCAGACCGATGAGGAGCATCAGCACCAACAGTTCGGGATCGAGCAGGTAGAAGCACACCGCGGGATCGGCCGACAGCATCGGGCTGCACAGCACGCCGAGAAACACGCCCAGCCAGATGATCCAGAGGTAGAGCGGATGACCGGCCACCGTGCGGCGCAACCAGAATGGCCGGCGTCGCCCCTGCACCTCACTCACCACCGGTCTCCATTCGCTGCCGCAACCGGTGCAGGAAGCGCCGCTGAGCGCCGTTCAACCGATCCCCCAGCAGCTTGTCCATGAGGTCGACGTCGACCGACGGCGCCGGCTGCTCCGGTCGGGGCAGGACGGCCGCCACCTCCTCGGCGAGCCCGTCGACATCCGCATCGTCGGTGAGTGCGCGGAATCGCTGCACCAGCACGCTCAGCCGGGCGATCGCCGCCGGGTCGCCCAACAGCCCGTCCGCCTGGGCGACGACACCCGGCATGCCCTCCGGATGCAGCGCGTCCAGCAGATCCGCCGCCGACTCCTCGCCGGCCGGCAGATCCTCGTCCGGTCCGACCAGGCCATGGCTGCGCAGGGCCTCCCGGAGCGTCGCGACCGGTTGGTCGAGAGCCTCCGAGCCGGCGAGCGCCAGGATCCGGTCGCGGGTGCCGACCAGCCGTTCGATCTCGCCGTCCAACTCCTCGGCGAGCGCCTGCAGCGACACGGCCAGTCCCGGCTCGGCGGACGTGAGCCGGCCGGCGATCTGCGGAATGGGCATACCGAGCGCCCGCAGCCGGGCGACCCGCACCACCGCTACGACGTCCGAAGCGTCGTAGCGGCGATAGCCCGACCCGTCCCGGGACGGCTCCGCGAGCAGGCCCGTCGAGTGATAATGCCGAATGGCCCGCGGGGTGATCCCGGCCAACCGGGCCACCTCACTGATCGTGAGCCAGCCGGCGGGCCCGTCCGTTCCGTTCTCTGCCATGCCCACACTGAACACCTTGACGCTACGTCAATGTCAAGGACCGGCCGCGGACGCTTCGCCAGGCAGCGAAGCGTCCGTGCGCCACAGTGGACGGACGCCGCAGACCGAGGAGAAGCCGTGATCACCTGCTGCATCCAGTACACCCTGGATCCGCGCCAACTCGACGCGTTCGAGGACTACGCCACCCGGTGGCCTCCGATCATCGCCCGCTGCGGTGGCGATCTCGTCGGCTACTACCTGCCGAAGGAAGGTGCCAACAATTTCGCGCTGGCACTCATCAACTTCGATTCACTGGCCGCCTATGAGCTTTACCGGAAACGATTGGTCGAGGACATTGACGCCGCGGCCAATGTCGCCGACGCCAGGAAATCGGAGTGCATTCTGGTCGAGTCGCGTTCATTCCTGCGTCAGGTTTGCGGCCCCAACGTCTCATAACTATCGTCTCACAATTGTCTAGCTGTCGGGGGCCAGGTACCGATAGACCGTCGCCCGCGATACGCCGAGACTCGCCGCGATCTGTTCAACTGTAAGGGAATCGTTCTGACGTAAGGAGTGCGCTCTGGCAACCATCGTCTCATCCATCACCGCGGGCCGGCCCTTCGACCGCGGACGCGACGCCGATTTTTGAGACGGACCGACCATTGGCCCGTAGAGTCGCCGGGCGCCGATCAGGATCTCCCGGCGCAAATCCTCGGTCGGGAGGTCGGCGAGGAGAATGACGGGATCGCTGAGCATCGCCGTCACCTGAGCGCCGCGGACCCGTTCGCCGACCTCCGGCGCCGGTCCGACGACGAGCTCCAGCGCCCGCGTCATGATGGCGAAGTAGCGTCCGAACACCTGCTCCTGGGCAAATACCGCCATGTTCTGAATGACCAGGCTCAGCAACTGGCGGTGCGCGAGATAGACGTCGAGCACGCCTTCGATCGTGCGCCATCGCTGCTGCGACACCGGTGCGCGGCTGGCCGTCTTCACCGCCGCATCCAGGTCATCCAACAATGGCGCGGCCAATTCGGCGAGGATCTCGACCTTGGTCGAGAAGTGGTACAGCACAGCGGTCTTGGTCAGCCCCAGCTGCTCGGCGATCTCCCGGATTGACGTCCGCTGGCAGCCCTGGCTCGCGAACAGCCCCCGGGCCGTCTCCAGGATCCGATCGCGCGTCTCCGGTTGCGTCTTCGCACTCACGGCTGTGAGTGTACCCCGCTTGCCTGACCGAGGGTCAGGGACCTATGGTGATTACACTGACCGATGGTCAGTCACGTTTCACAAAGGAGAACCGACCCATGAAGATTCTGATTTCCGGAGCCGGCATCGCCGGGACCACCCTCGCCTATTGGTTGGCGCAGCGCGGATTCCAGGCCACGGTGGTCGAACGATCGGCCGGCCTGCGCTCCAGCGGCAGCCCGGTGGACGTCCGCGGACCGGCCGTCGAGGTGGCGGCCCGGATGGGCATCATGCCCCGGCTGCGCGCGGCCGCCACGGACGTCACCCGGCTGACCTTCGTCAACGCCGCGGGGCGGCGGGTCGGTCGGATCAGCATGCGGGCAATGCAGAGCACCGCCGGCGACCGGGAGGTCGAGGTGCCACGCGGCGACCTGTCCACGATCCTGCGGGACGCGACCCGGGACCGGGCCGAGTTTCTCTGGGACGACTCCATCGTCGCCCTCGATCAGGATGACAACGGAGTCAACGTCACCTTCGACCGGGCCGCTCCGCGCCGGTTCGACCTGGTCGTCGGGACCGACGGGCTGCACTCAGCGGTGCGCCGGCTGTCCTTCGGGGCCGAGACCGAATTCGTCCGCCACATGGGGATCTACGTCGCCACCCTGCCGATCGGGACACCGGCCGAGGACCGGCACGAGGTGCTCATGTACAACGCACCGGGGACCGCGGTTTCGGTCCATCCCTCGACCGGGCAGGCCCTGGCAGCATTCATGTTCCGCAGTCCGGCCGTGCCCGATTACAACCACCGCGACACGGCGCAGCACAGGCGACTCCTGACGACCGCGTTCGCCGGTGGTGCCTGGCGGGTGCCGGAGTTGCTGGACCGGGTACGGGCGAGTGACGACCTCTACTTCGACTCCGTCAGCCAGGTCCGGCTGCCGGAGTGGTCGCGCGGCCGGGTGGTGTTGCTCGGCGACGCCGCGTCGTGCGTCTCATTGTTCGGCGACGGTTCGACGCTGGCGATGGCCGGCGCGGCCACGCTCGCCGACGAACTGGCCGCGACCCCGAAGGACCACGGCTCGGCGCTGCGACGGTACGAACATTCGCACCGCGCGCGGGTCGAACCCAAGCAGCGCAACGTCTCCTCGGCCGCGGCGATGCTCATTCCGGCGACCCGAGGTGGGATCCATGCCAGGAACCTGGCCCTCAAGCTGTCACCGGTGGCGACGGCGGCTGGCTCGCTGCGACGCCGCGCGGTAGCCGCGCACGGCTGATTCGGTGGTTTGGCCGGACCGGACATCGGGGTAGGTCTCGTACAGCGACCAAACCGGGTAGGGGTAGCGATGACACTTCCGGGACGTAACCGACGGACTCTTGCCGCGATCGAAACCCGCGCCCGCGAGGCCGATCCGGCTTTCGTACGCAGATTCGAGGCCATGGCCACCGCGCTGCTGCCGGACGAAACGCCGCCGCCAGGGCAATCCAGCCAACCGGCCCCGTCTAGCGCAAAATCCGACACGGCCGGCTGGGTCCGGTTCTGCTGCGCCCTCGGCTGGCTGGCCTTTCTGACCGTCACCGTCGCCGTCACCACGACGAGCACGGCCGATCCGGTGCTCAAGGTCGCGCTGTGGAGTTGGGTCCTCGGACTGGGCATGCTCTTCCTCATCCCGCTGCACCAATCGGGTCGCGGGCCACAATCGAGTCGAGAGCAGTTACCTTGAGCGGGTGGCAGCCACCGAGAACAACGGCCAGGCGGTGGAGCTGGCGGTCGGCGACCGGACCGTGCGGATTTCCAGCCCGGACCGGGTCTATTTCGCGACCCGCGGCGAAACCAAGCTCGATCTCGTCCGCTACTACCTGAGCGTCGGCGACGGGATCGTCCGCGCGCTGCGCGAGCGGCCCTGCATGCTGCACCGGTTCCCCAAGGGGGTCAGCGGCGCCAAGGTGCACCAGAAACGGCTTCCCGGTGGCGCTCCGCCGTGGCTGGAGACCGTGCGGGTGCATTTCCCGCGCTACGGAAGGCACGCCGACGAATTGTGCGTGACCGAATTGGCGCACGTCGCCTGGGCGGTCCAGATGTCCACAGTGGAATTCCATCCCTGGAACTCGCGGCGGGCCGACACTGAGAAGCCGGACGAGTGGCGGATCGATCTGGATCCCGGGCCGGACTGCGATTTCGAGACGGTCAGGCGGGTCGCGCACGTCGCGCACGAGATCCTGGACGAGCTCGGCGCGGTCGGCTGGCCGAAGACGTCCGGCGGATCGGGAATGCACGTCTACGTCCGGATCGAGCCTCGCTGGGGATTCACCGACGTACGCCGCGCGGCGCTGGCGTTCGCGCACGAGGTCGAACGCCGCGCGCCGGACCAGGTGACGACAACCTGGTGGCGCAAGGACCGCGACCCCGCCAAGCTCTTCGTCGACTACAACCAGAACGCCCGGGACCACACCATCGCCAGCGCCTATTCCGCCCGCGGCACCCCCGACGGGCTGGTGTCGACCCCGATCACGTGGGCGGAAATCGACGACGTCCTCCCTCAGGACTGCACAATCCAGACCGTCCCCGGCCGGTTCGCCTCTATCGGCGACCCGCACGCGGGCATCGACGACACCGTGTTCGCCCTCGATCCGCTGTTGGAATGGGCCGACCGCGACGAACGGGACGGCACCACCGACCCAAAGGATCTGTCCGCGTACGACGAGGATTGAGCGGCAAGGCCCGCGAGCGGACTATGGTGCAGGCATATGGCCACACTCGATCAGACGCCGCCGCAGACCGACGATCGACTACGCCAGATCGAGACTCTCACCGACACCGCGCTCGCTTATCTGAGCCTGGACAGCCTGCTGGTCCAGTTGCTGGACCGCACCCGCGACATCCTCGCCGTGGACACCGCCGCCGTGCTGCTGCTGGATCCGCAAGCCGGTCAGTTGATCGCGACGGCGGCGCGGGGCATCGAGGAAGAGGTCCGGCAGGCGGTCCGAGTGCCGGTCGGCCGCGGGTTCGCCGGCACCATCGTGGCGGAACGGCGACCGTTGATCCTGAACGAGGTCACCGCGACGAATGTGGTCAACCCAATTCTGATCGAGAAGGGCATCCGTTCGCTGCTCGGGGTACCGCTGATCGCCACCGGATCCGTCGTCGGGGTACTGCACGTCGGGACGCTGATCCCCCGCCAGTTCGCCGATGCCGATGTGGAGCTGCTGCAACTGGTGGCCGACCGGATCGCGCTGGCCGTGCAGTCCCAGCTGTACCGTGCCGACCAGTCCGCGGCCAGAGTTCTGGCGCGCAGTCTCATGCCCGCACAGCTACCCCGTGTGCCTGGACTGGAGCTGGCTGCCCGCTACGTGCCCAACGACCAGCGCGGAGTCGGCGGCGACTGGTACGACATTCTCGATCTGCCCGATGGCCGCCTCGGCGTGGTGATCGGCGACGTGACCGGCCACGGACTGGGCGCCGCGATCGTGATGGGACGGCTGCGCAGCGCGCTGCGCGCGTACGCGCTCATCGAGAGCGACCCAGCGGTCGTCCTGCAGTACCTCGACCGCAAGATGCAGCACTTCGAACCGGGCCCGATGGCGACCGTCGCGTACGGGATCTTCTCGCCCGACCGCGAGCAGTTCGCCGTGTCGCTGGCCGGACACTTCCCACCGGTCATCGCGGAGCCCGGCGAACCCACGATGATCCCCGAGCTGCCGGTCGACCCACCGCTTGGCGTCCAGGCCGGGATTCGCCGGCGCACCAGCACCCTCCGGGTCACCCCCGGGACTGTGCTCTGCCTGTTCACCGACGGACTGATCGAACGTCGCGGAAGCGACATCGACGCCGACCTCCGCCGGCTGCGCGACACGCTCACGGCCGGCACCGCGGAACAGACCTGCGCCTCCGTACTCGCCGCGCTGGTGGATGGAGACGCGCTCACCGACGACATCGCGTTGCTCACACTGCGCCGGGTCCAGGCCGGGCAGCCCGGCTAACGGGGCACCTCGCCACGCCAGCCACCCGCTTCGCCCTTGGCCTCGATCAACTGCTTGAACTTGCGCAGATCGGCCTTGACCCGGCAGTCGTCCACCCCGATAGCGGCGCCAACCTTCTCCACGATCCCGTTCGGCATCCAGTCCAGCTGCACCATGACCTTGGACGCGGAGTCGCTGAGCTTGTGGAAGGTCACGACGCCGGCGCGGGTCGTGCCGTCTGTCGACTTCCAGGCCACCCGTTCGTCCGGTGCTGTTCGGTGATTTCCGCATCAAATTCCCGACTTGCGCCACCGGCCGTCACCATCCAGTGGGTATGGGTGTCATCGGACTGCGTGATCGACTCCACGCCGTTCGTGAACTGCGGAAACGATTCGAACTGGGTCCACTGGTTGTATGCCGCGCTGACCGGCCCGTCAAACTCGATTGATTCCGCAATTGTCACCCACGGACGGGGCTAGGTGACTCCGGTCTCCGACGGCGGACCAGGCCCACGGTCGCGGGCTCCTGCTGGTCGACGCACTGGCCACCAGTTGGCACTACAAAACGCCATCCGGACGACGGCAAGACCATCTCCCTCACTATGGCGTACACCGCCGCCTGATCTGGAAGCCCTCACGAGCACGATCCGGCTGGACACCGAATTCAATACAAAACCCCGGCGAATCGACCCGATTCACCAATTTGTAAGGCTTTGCAAGCTGATTCGGCGCGATATCGAATTCGCTGATATCGTCTCTCGCAGCCCCCACGCGAGCTACAGTTTGGTGAGAGGAAAGTCGCAGAGTCATGCGAGCATCGACGCTCGAGACCGCGGGGGTTCCACGATCGCCGACCCCCCTTTCCGCCAGCGTCCGCTCGTCCGCAGCGGGGGTGTGTCATGGCCGACAAAGAGTACGACGCAATCGTGGTGGGAGCGCGTTGCGCGGGATCACCTACCGCGATGCTGCTGGCACGTAAGGGTTATCGGGTGCTCGCCGTTGATCGGGCGACATTCCCCAGCGACACGATGTCGACCCACATCGTCCAGCCCCCCGGAGTGGCAGCAATACGGCGGTGGGGCCTGCACGACCTGCTCGCCGCGACGGGATGCCCACCGGTGGACACTTTTAGCTTCGACTTTGGCGCCTTCACCATCTCCGGACGTCCCGGCTCGACCGACTCTCCCGTCGCGTACTGCCCACGCCGCACCATTCTCGACAAGTTGCTCGTGGACGCCGCGTCCCGGGCGGGCGTCGAGATCCGCGAGGAATTCACCGTCGAGGAACTCCTCATCGACGACGGACAGGTCGTGGGCATCCGCGGGCACGGCAAGGGTGGCGCGTCCGTAGCCGAACGGGCCCGGGTAGTTGTCGGCGCGGACGGCCTGCGCTCGCTCGTCGCCAGGACCGTGGAGCCGGCGCAGTACCACGAGAAGCCACCGCTGCTCTGCGGCTATTACACCTATTGGAGCGGCCTGCCCATGAACGGCCGTTTCGAGAACTACATCCGCCAGGAACGCGGCTGGGCCGCATGTCCGACCCACGACGACCTCACCATGGTCGTGACGGGTTGGCCGTACGCCGAATTCGCCGCCAACAAGACGGACGTCGAGGGGAACTACCTCAAGACATTCGAATTGGTGCCGGAGTTCGCCGATCGGATCCACTCGGCCAAACGGGAGACACGCTTCTCCGGCACTGCCGTCCCGAACTATTTCCGCAAGCCGTTCGGTCCGGGTTGGACACTGGTCGGCGATGCCGGATACAACAAGGATTTCATCACCGCCCAGGGGATTTCCGATGCTTTCCGCGACGCCGAGTTGTGCGCCACGGCGTTACACGAGGCCTTCTCCGGCGCCCGCCCGTACGAGGCCGCGATGACCGACTACCAGTCCACCAGGGACAGTCACGTGTCGGCGATGTTCGACTTCACGACGCAGCTCGCGACCCTGGCTCCGCCGCCACCTGAACTCCAGAGCCTGCTCGGGGCCGTGAGTGGCAACCAGGATGCGATGAACGGCTTCGCCCGGGTCAACTCCGGAGTGACCTCGCCGGCTGAGTTCTTCGCCGAGGAGAACGTGGGCCGCATCTTCGCCGCCGCCCACTGAGGACCAGGATGGATCGCGGTCCCCGGTGGATTCGCGGCCACATCCTGACACCCCGGTGCGCCGACGTGGTGCGACTCCATATGCTCGTGCGGCAGGCGAGTTCGCGCCATCGGACAGGGGAAATGCAGAATGCGGTCAGTACGTGTGCTCGTGCATGCCGGCGAGGTGGATCGGACCGCGACTCTGATCCGGGCGAACGTGTCGGCCGAGAAGCCCACGTCGCTCGGCTCCACGTCCGGCGGTGAGTCGATCACGCTGCGCGACGAGGCTACCGGGCAGCTCGTCCCGGCCCAGTACGATCCGGCCGCCGAACTGCTGTCCTTCGTCCTGGACGGTCCGCTGCCGGCCGGGCAGAGCCGGTCCTTCCAGGCAACGACCGAACCGGTGGAGCCGGCCTTCCCGGCGACACTCACCGCCAAGCTGGACCGGGTCGAGCTAGGTGTCGCCGGCGAACTGTTCGCCACCTACCTCACCTCCGGGGCTCGCCGGCCGTACTTCTGGCCGGTGCTCGGACCATCCGGCGCCAGCGTCGTCCGCGGGCAGGGCTCGGCCGACCATCCACACCACACCGGCCTCGCGCTCAACTACGGGGGGCACGGTGAGGGCGGGTCGGTCAACCTGTGGTCCGACTGGGACGAGCCGCCGTACGGGCCGGGTGGACGGATGCTGCACCGTGGTTTCCGCCGGCTGCAGACCGGTCCGGTGTACGGGGAACTGGTGCAGGACCTGACCTATCTGGACGCGTACGGAGATCCGTTTGCGACCGAGGTCCGGACGATCCGCTGGTGGTGGGCCGGGCAGGCCCGCAGATTCCTCGACCTGGACTGCCGCATCGTGGACGTGACCGACCGGGGCACCCGGCCGTTCATCATGATGATCCGGACGCCGGACTCGTTCGCCGTTCCCGGGCACGGCCGGGTCACCAACTCCTCCACCGGTCAGACCCCGGACGTCGTCTACACCGCGGCCGACCAGTACCGCGCGGCCTGGGTCGACGCGTCCGGTCCGACGGGCGGCCCGCCCCCGGCGCCGCCGGCCGGTCCACCGGAGGAGCTGCCCGATCTGGTGGCGTCGTCGAAGACCTACCAGGAGCCCGGCACCGGACCGTGGAACGGGATCGCGTTGCTGGATCATCCGGGCAACGACGGCTACCCGAACGTCGTGGGCAAGTACGCGACGGTGCAACAGGTCACCCAGGCGCATTACCCGCCGGCCGATGCACCGCAGGGGCCGTTCGGTTTCCAGCACCGCGTCTTCGTGCACGACGGCGACGCCGACGCGGCCGGGATCGAGACCGTCGCCGCCGACTACGGCACGTCGTGCCGGGTCGAGGTCGAGTCGTAAATCGACATCGAACCCAAAAGCGATTCGCTACCGGTCAGCCCTTGACGCTGCCCTCGGTCAGCCCGGAACGCCACACCCGCTGCAGCGCGATCATCGCGATCGCCAGCGGGATGACCGATACCAGCGCGCCGCCGACGGTGGTCTGCAGCAACTCCGGGGTGCGCTGGGACGCATAGTTCCAGGTGGTGAGGCCCAGCGTGATCGGGTAGAGGTGGTCGTTGGAGAGCATCACCAGCGGCAGGAAGTAGTTGTTCCAGATACCGACGAACTGGAACAGGAAAATGGTCACCAGTGCGGGCGCCATGATCCGCAGCCCCATCGTGGCGAAGATGCGCAGCTCCCCTGACCCGTCGACCCGGGCCGCCTCGATCAGCGCGTCCGGAACGGCCGCCTCGCTGTAGATCCGGGCGAGATAGACGCCGAACGGGCTGACCACGCTGGGGATCAGGACGGCCCAGTACGTGTTGATCAGATGCATTTGGCTGAACAGCAGATAGGTCGGCAACGCCAGCGCCGTCCCCGGCACCAGCACGCCGGCGAGCACCACGTTGAAGAGATGTTCCCGGCCACGGAAATGGTATTTCGACAGCGCATATCCCGCCGCCGCGGCGATCAGGGTGGCCAGCACCGCGCCGACGCCGGCGTAGATCACGCTGTTGAGCAGCCAGCGCAGATAGATGTGCCCGTCGTAGGTGAAGACCCGCTCGAGATTGGCGAACAGGTGCGGGTCCTTGAACCACAACCCGAAACTGCCGTAGATGTCGGCGGTCGTCTTGGTGGCGCTGATGATCAGCCAGTAGATCGGCACCAGGAAGTACAGCGCGGCGATCACCAGCACCGCGATGACGATGATCCGGCTGGACCGCGACGGGCCCGTGGCCCGCCGGGCCGACCGGTCCGGCTGCCGGGTGACCGGGGCCTCCTGCCGTGCAGTGGTCGTGCTCATCGGTTGGTCCTTCGGGTAACCAGCTTCAAGAAGCCGAACGACAGCACCGCCGCCACGACGGCGAGGATCACCGCCTCGGCCGAGGCGAGATTGGTGTTGTTGTTGGTGAACGACTGGTTGTACGCGCTGAGGTTGGGTGTGTAGTTGGTCGTGATGTAGCCGGTGTAGGTGGTCAGCACCTCGGGCTCGGTGAAAAGTTGCAGCGTGCCGATGATCGAGAACACCAGGGTCAGTGTCAGGGCCGGTTTGATCAGCGGAAGCCTCACATGCCAGTTGATCCGCCACAGCCCGGCCCCGTCGACCCGCGCCGCCTCGATGAGGTCGTGCGGGATCGACTTGAGCTGCGCGACGATGATGAGCATGTTGTAGCCGGCGAATTCCCACACCGCGATGTTGGCGATCGACCACAGGATGGTGTGGTAGCCGAGGAAGTTCACGTTGATGCCCACGTCGTGAAACAATGTGACGACCGGGCTCACCCCGGGAACGTAGAGAAATCCCCACAGCAGCGAGGCGATGACGCCGGGGACGCCGTACGGCAGGAAGTAAACCGTCCGGAAGAACGCCGCCCAACGCGAGGACAGCATTTCCAGCAGCAGCGCCAGACCGGTCGCCAGCACGATCATCGTCGGCACCTGGACGACGCCGAACAGCAGCACGCGCAGGAAACTCTGGATGAAGTCGGTCTGCCGCAGGGCCAACGCGTAGTTGCTGAACCCGGCGAATTCCAGGCTGCTGCCACCCAGTCCCAACGGGCCGGACCGGTTCACCTTCAGCAGGCTCTCGTAGATCGCGTACGCGATCGGGGCAACGAAGGCCAGAATGAAGAAGGCGAAGAACGGCGCCGTGAGTGCGAACACCGCGCGGCGCTGTCGTCCCGGTAATGCCATGTGCCTCTCCCGTCGTGTCGGCGGCGGTGCGTCGACGGCTATGCCGCGCGGACCTTCAGGTTCTTCGCCTTCATGTCGTCGATGACCCGGCCCTGCACGTCCGGCAGCGTCTCGGCCAGCGAGCCGTGGACCGCGATGGCGGCCGCGAACGCGTCGTTCATGTGGCTGATCGCCGCGTCGTTGGTCGGCAGGAACCGCCACGCCTCGTCGATGTTGGCGTCAGCCTCGACGAAAATCGAGTTGTACCGTTCGTTGCTGAAGAAGGGATCCGGCTTGGACAGCACGGTCCGTTGGTACGCGCCCTCCGCGCCAGGCCAACCGCTCCCCTGCGGAATGGAGAGGTCGATGGCCTTCACGTTGGTGCTGAGCCAGAGACCGAATTCCATCGCCTGCTTGGGATAGTTGGAGCCCTGCAGGACCGCGAGCGACGAACCGCCCCAGTTGGCCGCCTTCTTGGCCCCGGCCGTCCACTGTGGCATACGGGTGGTCTTCCATTTTCCGGACGTGTTCGGCGCGTTGTCGCGCAGCAGGGCGTCGTACCAGTCGGCCGTGACGAACGAGGCGAGCGTGCCCTGCTGGATCTGCTTGTACCACGCGCTTTGGCCGTCGTTCTCGATGATGACCAGGTCGTCGGCGATGAGTCGGTCCCAGAATTGGGCGACCTTGCGGGTGTGCTCGTTGTCGATATCGATGATCCAGGTGTCACCGTCGGTCCGTACCCACTGACCGCCGGCCTGCCAGGCCAACCCTTCGAACCAGGCCGAGTTGCTGGATGGGAACGAGTGCAGGTAGGCCCGGGAATCCTTCTTGCGCACCAGCCGGGCCGCCTGCTCGAATGCGTCCCAGGTCGCCGGTGGATCGATGCCCCATTTGGCAAACAGATCTTTGCGATAGAACATCGCCATCGGCCCGGAGGCCCACGGCACGGTATAGACGCCTTTGCCGAAAATACCCTGCTGCCACTGCCATTCGACGTACTTGGACCTGTACTGGTCGATTCCGTAGGGCCGCAGATCGGTCAGCCCCTGCACCAGCATGAAGGCGGCCAGTTCCTGGTATTCGACATGCGCCACGTCCGGCGGCTTTCCCGACCGCAGGGCCGCGTACATCTTCTGATAGCCGCCACCGCTGCCGCCGGGAATGATCTGCATCGTCACGTGGATATCGGGATTCTGCTTGTTCCACAGGGCAACCGCGTCCTGCAAGGGCTCCCAGGTCCAGAAGGTCAGCGAGATCTGCTCTCCGGAACGCACCGTGGCCTGCCGCGATCGGCGGGCCGCGCCGGCGGCCGTGGCACAGCCGGTCAGTCCAGTCAGACCCAGCCCGGCCACGGCCGAACGTCGGAGCAGATTCCGCCGAGACAGCAGTTCCGTCATCCGGCTGTCGCCCTCCTACCTGGCGCCTTCTCGTATAACGCCTTGCCCATATGGCAAACCTAGCCGCACACCGAGCACGGGGCCAACGCAACCCTCCGTGCCGTACGTGAAGTCCGGGTCCGGCCGATTATCGAAATCCGCGAATTCCCGGACTCCGTATGGCGTACGAGGTCGGCGTTGTGACACATGGCAGGATGGCCGGGTGCCCAGCTATCGCAGCAGCTCCGGCGACCCGGCCCGTACGCTCGCACTGCTGTGGCGCGAGCCGGGATTCGGCCGCTCCGGCCGCGGCCCCAGACAGGGGCGCAGCGTCGACGACGTGGTCACCGCCGCGATCGCGATCGCGGACGAACGCGGCCTGGACAGCGTCTCCATGCGCGGCATCGGCCAGTCGCTGGGTGTCGCACCGATGTCGGTCTACACTTACGTGCCGGGCAAGACCGAGCTCCTGGACCTGATGCTCGACAGCATCTACCGCGACCTGCCTCGGCACCCGTTCGGCGCCACCGCTCCCTGGCGCGACCGGATCGGTGCGGTGGCCGACGCCAACCGCGCATTGTTCCGCGCCCATCCGTGGGCGACCGCGGTGACCACGGCCCGGCCACCGCTGGGCCCTGGCCTCATGGCCAAGTACGAACACGAGCTGTCCGCATTCGACGACCTCGGGCTCGACGACGTCACGGTCGACGATGCGCTGACCCACCTGCTGACCTTCGTTCGGGCCACCTCGCACGCGGAGCACGACGTACGCAATGCCGAACTCGACAGCGCGCTGAACGACGAGCAGTGGTGGGCGGCCAATGCCCCATTGCTGGCGCGCGTCTTCGACGCCGAGAGTTATCCGCGCGCGGCCCGCATCGGCTCGGCCACAGGCGAAGCGCACGGCAGCGCGTACGATCCGGAGCACGCCTACCGATTCGGTCTGCAGCAGATCATGGCCGGGCTGGCCCAGCTCATCGACGAGGCCACCCCGAAATCCCGCGCCAGGCGACGTCCGACGGCGCGGGGTATTTAAAGCCCCGCACCCTCCGATCGAAGCGCGCCTTGACCGCGATCCGCGCGGTGCGACCCGGCTAAGGCGCACTTCGATCGGTCGTGCGATAAGACCGGCCGCACCCGGTGATGATGTTTGCGCTGGGCCGGGCAGGGCCGGCATATCGCGATCATGGAAATCCCGGTGTGGCGCAGTCGCGGATCCCACGACTATGATCGTGAGTGGATTTGATACCTGTAGAGGTACCAAATCCACTCATGATCATGGATCAACGGGCCAGGTTGTGTCTCCGACATCAAACCCAGCGCCGAACCGATCCGAGACAAGCCGAGCCGAGCCGAGCCGAGAAACGATTTCAACCCGGGGCCCATGATCGTGATCGGTTATTGGTTGCTATAGCCCCAAAATCCGATCACGATCATGGAAAACAGGCCGCCGGAGGGCACCAGTTAACGCGGCCGCCCCGACCATGATCATGAGGCGATTCAGCCGCGAATCGCCGACGAATTTGCCTCATGATGATGGAAAAGCGGGGCGCCGCTAGCGGATGCGGTGCGGCTCCAACGCCTGCTCGTCGGGGTCGAGGCCGATGCCCGGCACCTCGGGGACCGTCACCGTGCCGTCCGGATTCAGTTTCGGCGCGTGCAGATAAAGGTTGACGGATCTGCCGCCGACCTCCTTCGGGTAATACTCAAGGAGTTTGGCGTTCGGAATCGCGGCCAGCAGGTTCAGGTGGGCCTGCTGATCGCCGTGCGGACAGATGTCGAGGCCGTGCGCCTGCGCCATCGCCGCAACCTTCATGAATTCGGTGACCCCGCCCATACAATGTGCATCGGGGTTGAGAATTGCTATCGCCTGGGTCGCGATGAGGTCGCGAAACCCGTGTTTCGTGTATTCGTTCTCGCCGGTCGCCAGCGGAATCGACGTGGCCGCGGCGATCTTGGTGAATCCCTCGTAGTCATCGGGCTGCACCGCCTCCTCGAACCAGAACGGGTCGTACTCCTCGGCTCGGCGGGCGAGCTGGATCGCCTCGTAGTAGCGGTACGCGCAGTTGGCGTCCAGCAGCAGCGCCACCTCATCGCCGATCGCCTCCCGGGCCGCCCTGATCCGCGCGATGTCCTCCTTGATGGACACCGCACCGATCTTCATCTTGACCGCCTTCGCGCCAAGCGCGGCATACGACGCGAGCTCTTCCTGCAACTCCTTCAGGCCCTTGTCCTTGGCGTAGTAGCCACCCGCGATATAGATCGGGATGTCCTTGCGATATCCGCCCAACAACTTGTAGAGCGGCATTCCAGCAAGCTTCGCCTTGACATCCCAGAGCGCGAGGTCGATTGATGACAGCGCTCGGGTCTCAAAACCCCTGCGCCCGGAGAGTTTCGGGCTCCACAGGCTGGCCCAGATGGCCTCCGTCATGGTCGGATCCTGGCCGACCAGGCGGTCCAGGAAAGTCGTGCGGAAGGCTCGTTCGGCGGCACCGGTCCCACCGATGCCGTATCCGGTCACACCGGCGTCGGTCTCGATCCTGACAAAACTCAGGTCCGAGGTGGTGTAGGTGTGCAGACCGTTCGTGATCGGCACTTTCCGTGGCCACTGATAATCCGCGCTGGAAACGGCGGTAATCTTCACGTCGGCGGCCGATTTCGGCCCTGCATCGGTGACTCCCATCGAGGTCTCCTCAGCTCGCTCCTTCCCCGACACTAGGCCAATCCGGTGTCCACGCCGCCGATTCGACCGGCACCGGACAACGCCCCGTCCGATCCGACTCTGCCGTCGTCAGGTGTTCCCGGCCGGGCCCACGCGCACCGTCCTAGATGGACAGAAATACGGACAAAGAACGCCCCGGCAATCGACTGGTGTGCATTCGCTCGACTTCCCGACGGTCTCCCGTCATCTCGAATTCGCCTGGCCATGCCAGGGTGACGCTCGTCAGCCGCCGCGACGAAGGAGTCGAGATGGCAGCTAGAAGTTGGCTCGCCGTCGCCGTGGTCGGGCTGGCAGTGGGCGTCGTCGGCTTCGTCGCGACGAGCGCCGCGAAACCACCGACCGGGAACGGCGCGCTCGCCGGAACGACGCGGCCCGCATCGAGCGACCAGGAACCCGCCACGCTGTCGGTCGTCGTCGCGATCCACCAGACGTTCAGCCAAGCGGTGCTGCGCGAGGTCACGGACGACCCGACCAGTCGCGGCCCCGCCCTGTCGACGGTCACCCGGATGATCGCCTCACTCCGGGCCGGCACCGACGTCCGGTTGATCGGCCAGGACGACGGCCTGAGCATGCCGCGGAAACTCGCCGAGTTGCGCACGCTCCGGCGGCAACTCGACCGGCCGCCGGCAACCCCGGCCCGGCCGACCGCGGCACCGTCCCGGTAGGGCTACCGGGAGCCGCGCCACACCGCGATGGGATGATTCGCTCGGATCCGACGACATCAGACGACGCAGGGGCGGCCCCGGATGACACGACCCAGCCTGGCATTTTCCGGGAGTCCGGGAATGGCCGCGATGTATGCCGCCGCGGTCACCAACCTGCTGGACACCAATATCGTCGCCGCCCGGACGGACCGCAGTCCCAGTAACTCCAGCGATCCGGGACGCTACATCCGGGCCGGCGGCGGCTATCCGGACCCGTGGACCCGCGATGCCGCACTCAACTGCTGGGGCGCCGGCAGCATCCTCGCTCCGGCGGTGGCCGGCGACACGCTCCGGATGGTGTGCGATGTCCGGGCGGACGGTCGACGCATCATCGCCCAGGACAGTCAGTGGTGGGACCAGATCATCTGGGTGATCGCGGCCTGGCAGCACTGTCTGGTCACCGGTGATCGGGACTTTGTCGCGGAGTCGTACCAGATCGGGATGGACTCGCTCGACATTCTCAACCAGCGTCACTTCCGCGCCAACATCGGGCTCTACGCCGGCGGCTCCCTCATGCAGGACGGCATATCCGGTTATCCGCACCCGTTGAACGAGCCGGACAGTACCTCGACCTTCGTCCTGGACTATCCGGCCAGTCACGAAATCATGTGCCTGTCGACGAATGCGATCTATGTCGAGGCACACCGCGCACTGGCCGACATGGCGGAGGTGCTCGGTCTCGATCCCGGCCCGCTCCGGACCGCGGCCGACCGCATCTCCGGCGCCGTCAACGAGCACCTCTGGATTGAGGAAACCGGGCTCTACGGCTATTTCATCCACGGCAGCGGCGACCTGGCCGGGACGCTCGACCGCCACCAGGAGGCCGCCGGGCTGGCGCTCGTCGTCGCCTTCGGCATCGCCGACAAGCGGCGAGCCGACCGCGTCCTGTCCGGTACGCACCGCGAACCGTACGGTGTGGTCAATGTATGGCCGCATTTCCCGGAGCGTTTCTCCGACGAATATCCGGGACGGCACAACGTCATGTGCTGGCCGATGGTCATGGGGCTGTTCGGCGACGCGGCGGCGCGCGCTGGGCGGGCCGACGTCGTGTATGAGACGCTGCGCAGTTTCCAGTTGCTGACCCAGGCCAGCGACAACCATTTCTTCGAGCTCTACAATCCCGTGACGGGCGCGGTCGACGGCGGCTGGCAGCTGGGAAAGCACTGGGCCAGCGAGCCGGACCAGACCTGGTCCGCCACCGCATTTCTTCGGCTCGTGCACACCGGTGTCGTCGGCATTCGTTACGGGACAGGTGGAATCACGTTCGCGCCCACCGTTCCCGAGGCCCTCGGCGCTCTCAGTCTCAATGCCTTCCCGTATCGCAAAGCGCTGCTGGATATCACCGTCAGCGGCAGCGGTGACCGGGTCGCCGCGATCGAACTGGACGGCCGCGACGTCACCGCCGCTCCGGTGCAGGTGGCAGCCGACCTCACTGGCTCGCACCAGGTACAGATCCGGCTGACCAGGGACAGCCGATGACGGATCCGGCGAGAACCTCGAGGTGCAACGTGATTACAGGTACGGACGGCAACGCCAGAATGCGGGCCGGGAACCGCGGGACTCTCACCGCGGAACAGGTTGCCGACTATGACGAGCGCGGATTCCTGGTCCTGCCCGAGTTGCTCGCCGGCGCCGATCTGGCTCCGGTCCGGGCCGCCATGGCCGAGAAGGTCGACCGCATCGCGGCCGACCTGCACGCCAACGGGCTGATCCAGGACCTGTGCGCCACCGAGCCGTTTCCGACCCGGCTGGCCAGGCTGTTCGCCGATCTGCGGAGCGAGGATTTCATCGCGTACGGCCGGAGTTGGCGCGACCGCTTGCCCGGCTACCACGCCCTGATGAGCAACCCGAAGATCCTCGACGTGGTCGAGAGCCTGATCGGCCCGGAGATCTTCGCCAACCCGGTCTACAACGTCCGGCCCAAAGTGCCGCGGGTGGCCGCCGGCGCGGTGCCGTGGCATCAGGACAAGTCCTACTGGCCGGACGCGAATTCAAATCCGGTCATCACTGTCTGGCTGTCCCTTGTGGACGCCACGCTCGAGAACGGTTGCCTGCACATCATCCCGCGCACCCAGCGGCAACGGGTGTTGAGCTATCACGCGGAGACCTATACGGGCACCGGTTACACCGAGATAGACGACAAACATCTGCGCCTGCTGTCCGAGGGGCGGGCCGAGGCACTGCCGGTCGCGGCCGGGACCGCGATTCTCTTCAACGACCGGGTCGTGCACAGCTCGACGCCCAACAACTCCGACCACGTCCGGTGGAGCGTCGACCTGCGCTACCAACCGACCGATCAGGACCCGATGCCCCAGCACGGCGCGGGATTCCTGGCCCGCAGCCGGCGATCCCCGGATCGGACCGCCACCCTCGAGGACTGGCTCGCCGAACGCCCGGAGCACCGATAGCTCTTCCTCGGCTTCGACCGGTTCGTCGGTCAGCGAGATGTGGGTATCGTCGGATCGAAGCCGTCGGCGCGCCCGGGCCGGCACACCGTGGATTCGACCTGGGGAGACGTTGTGGCCTTCACTCGCGGGATGCCCACCGCCGTCGTGACCAACCTGTCGCAGCTCCGCCTCCGCCTCGGCGACACGCTGTTCGAACGCGTCGCCGGGCCGCACGGACCCGAGCAGCGGGACCGGATCCATCTCACGCCCGGCCCGCGCTGGTTCGGCCCGGACCGACCCATCCGGCAGGTGCACGGGGACGCGTCGATGTTCGTCGGCGGGTTGCGCGCGCTGCTGCTGCAGTCACTGCACCCGTTGGCCATGGCTGGAGTGGCCGGACATTCCGGCTACCGCGGCGATCCGTGGGGCCGGCTGGCCCGGACGAGCACGTTCCTGGCCGTCACCACCTATGCCACCGCTGAGGATGCCCAGGCGATGGTGGAGCGGGTACGCGCCGTGCACGAGCGGGTCCGCGGCACGGCGCCGGACGGCCGTCCGTACGCGGCGTCGGATCCGCACCTGCTGCGGTGGGTGCATGTGGCGGAGATCGACAGCTTCCTGCGCGCCCATCAGCGCTTCGGCAAGGCTCCACTTGATGCCCGCGGCCGGGACGGCTACGTGGCCGACACGGCCCGGATCGCCCGCGCGCTGGGGGTCCTGGACCCACCGACCACCGAAGCTGAACTCGCCGCCCAGTTGGCCGCGTACCGTCCCGAGTTGGCCTCGACGCAGGAGGCCCGCGCGGCCGCGCGGTTCATGCTGCTGCACCCGCCGCTGCCGCTCGCCGCCCGGGCGCCGTACGCGTTGCTGGGATCGGCCGCGGTGGGGCTGCTCCCCCGCTGGGCCCGCTGGCCGCTGCGGTTGCCGTACCTGCCGCTGACCGAGGCGACCGTGGTGCGGCTGACCGGCACCGGCATCGTGGCGGGCATCCGGTGGGCGATGACTCCGCCCCGGCTGGACGGCTCCGTCTCAGCTGGATAGGAAGGGCTCGACCCGATCCTTGGGGCGCCCGATGATGGCCCGGCCGTTCTTGACCAGCACCGGCCGCTGCATGAGCCGAGGGTGCTGGACCAACAGTGCGGCGACCGCCTCCGGGGTGACGTAGTCCGCCGCAACCAGGCCTTGTTCCTTGAAAAACCCGTCCTTTCGCACCAGGTCGGCGGCCGGATCTTCCAGCTTGCCGATCAGGTCGAGCAGGGCCGCCCGGTCCAGCGGAGTCTTGAGGTACTGCACGACATCGACGTCGACATCCGCCGCCTTGATCTCCTCCAGCGCGTGCCGGGAGGTGGAGCAGGCGGTGTTGTGCAACAGCGTCACAGCAGGCATGTCGCGAGCTTACTGGTGCCCGGCGGCCACCCGCGGCCAATCCAGCCGCCGGCATCATGATCGGGAGTAGTTTTCGGGACGGATCACACCTGCGACGCGATGGAGTGCCGAGTGCAGACGACCACGCTTGGCCGGACCGGGCTGCGGGTTTCCCGCCTCGTCCTCGGCGGCTATCCGTTCGGTGGCGTCAACCGTGCCCGCGGCTGGGACCCGTGGTCCGAAGACGGGCGCAGGACCGCCATCGCCACGATCAACGCCGCGCTGGATGCCGGCATCACCTATCTCGACACCGCCCCCAGCTACGGCGACGGTAACAGCGAGACACTCATCGGCGAGGTGATGCGGCACCGTCGCGACGACTGCGTGCTGGCCACCAAGGTCAACTGGGAGGGCCGGGACAAGGCCGGGACCATCGACAGCGTGCGGGCCAGCATGAAGCGGCTGCAGACCGACCGGCTGGACATCGTCCAGTTCCACGGCGGGATGTACGGCCCCGACGATATCGAGCACATCGTGTCCGGCGGCCCCCTCGACGGCCTGCTGGAGCTGAAGCAGCGCGGCGAGGTGGGCTTCATCGGCGTCACCGCCGAGGAGCCGTGGACCGCCCGGCCCTTCCTGCAGCGGCCGGAATTCGACGTGTTCCAGCTCGCGTACAACCTGATCTACCAGAACGCGGCCAGGCACGTGCTGGACGAGGCCAGGCAGGTCGACGCCGGCGTGGTGACCATGCGGACCATGACCTCGGGGATATTCCAGCGGACGGCCCAGTTGCTGGTGCCGGAATGGCAACAGGCGCGGGACATCTACGAGGTCTGCCTGAAATTCGTACTGGCCGATTCGCGGGTGCACGCACCGATCGTCGGCATGCGCTGGCCGGCGGAGGTGGCCCGCAACGTCGCGCTGGCCGAGTCCTTCTCCCCCGAGTACGACCTCGCCGAGTTGCCTCGAATGACCGCCGCCGTCTATCGGGCCGAGGACGCCGGATGATCCGCTGGGATCTGGTCACCGTCGGACATTTGAGCCGTAACCGCTACTGGGGCGAGTCGGAGGAGCGCCCGCTGCGCGAGACGTGCTGCACGTCGACCCTGATCCGGACCGACGACCGGACGATCCTGGTCGACCCCAGCCGCCCCGCGGGGCGGATGACCACCGCGCTGGACGAACGGACCGGGCTGCGCCCCGACGCCGTCGACACGGTCTTCATCACGCACCGGCACGGCGATCACTGGGTGGGCATCGAGACCTTCCCGGACGCGCAGTGGCTGATGGCCGAGAGCGAGTTGGCGTCCTGGCGGGCGAGCACCGAGGGCGCCGAGCGGCGGATCGCCGACCGGGTCCAGGCGGCGCCGGAAACCCTGGCCCCGGGGGTGGAATTGCTGTCGACTCCCGGCCACACCGACGGGCTGACGTCGTTGGCCTTCCACAGCGGCGGGTCGCGCGTACTGGTGACCGGCGACGCGGTCATGACGGCGGATTTCTTCCAGCACCGCGATGTCTACTTCAACAGCGTCGACCGGGCCGAGGCGGTGCGGTCCGTCGAGCGGATCGCCGACGCGGCCGACATCGTGGTGCCCGGCCACGACAACTATTTCCGCACCGCCGCTGCTCGGTGAGCCGCCCCCCCATTCGTGTTGATCATGCGGAAACTGTTGCTTGCCTCGGCGTGTCGCGAACAGTTTCCGCATGATCAACATCGGGGCCGGAGGTTAGCCTTCCATCACAGGCAGGGAGGAGTGACCGCGATGACCGAGCAACCCGGGCTGGCGGCGGCCCGGGGCGTCGCGACCCCGGCCCGGCGCGGACCCAAACCGGCACACAGCGTCGAGGAAATCGTCCAGGTCGCCCTGCGGCTCGCCGACGCCGACGGCATCGAGGCGGTGTCGCTGCCCAGGATCGCCGGCCAGATCGGTGTGACTGCCAACGCGCTCTACCGTTATGTCAGCTCCAAGGACGAGTTACTCCTCCTACTGCACGACGCCGGATTCGGCCGGGCGCCGCGGTTCCCGGCCGGGGCCGACTGGCGCGGCGTCGCGACCGAATGGGTGCAGGCGATCATCGCCCGCTATCGGCAGCATCCCTGGCTGTTGGACCTGCTGGTCCGCGGTGCGCCGGTGACACCGCACCTGCGGCAGTGGGCGGAGGCGTTGCTGGACGGCCTGGCCGACTCCGCGCTCAGGAACGACGACAAGCTCGGTTGCGCCGTACTGCTCGACGGCTACGCCCGGTCCACTGCCGTTATGGCCCGCGACCTCGCCGCCAGCCAACGGAGCCCGGTCCAGTCCCAGGCGGTCTCGGCAGTCCTGCAGCCAATGTTGCGGAACCGCGGATTCCCCATCCTGGCCGAGATGCTGGCGACCGGCGAATACCGCGACAGCCGCGACGAGCTCGCCGATTTCGGGCTCGACCGGATCCTGGACGGCATCGACGTCCTCATCCAACGCCGCCGACACCGACGCACCTGACCGGCCGAGAGGGTCGGGGCACGCTCCGGGTCAATCGCCTTGGTGCCGAACCCTCCTCGCGAGCCTCGGCGGCGGTTAATTAGTGTGTGGCTTGCACAGTGGTAGGCAAAGGTCCACCACGATCGGCGTGCTGGGACCAGCGCCACCCTGTCGTCGGTGCCCGAGCATGGTGATCGGCCCCGCGAATGCGGCGCCGAATCAGCATCTTGACGTCGCAGGCTGCCCGCAGCGCGGGCGAGGAGGGCACATGAACAGGTCCAGAAAGCGACTGGCCGCGGTGGTCGTCGCACTTGCCGCCGCGGCAGTGGTCATCCCGGTGGCAACGGAAAGCCGGGCGGGCGCGACACCCGACCGGGCGGCCGGCGCTCCGTTCGGCCGGTTCGCCGAAACCAGCGATCTCACGTCGGGGTGGAGCATCCAGTCCTCCGCCACGGCCGGTACGTCCGGCGCGGCCATCTCCAGACCCGGGTACGCGGCCGCGGGCTGGCTGCCGCTGTCCAAGCCGGAGACCCTGATGGCCGGCCTGGTGGAGAACGGCCGCTACCCCAACGTGTTCTACTCGGACAACCTGTCGAAGGTGCCGACCAAGCAGTTCGACGTCAACTGGTGGTATCGCGAGCGGTTGAACGTCAACCCGCGCCCGGGCCAGCACACGTTCCTGGTCATGAACGGCGTCTCCGGCAAGGCCGACCTGTGGCTCAACGGGGTCAGGATCGCCGACTCATCTCAGCTGCAGGGCTCGTACTCGAAATTGGAGTACGACATCACCCGTTACGTGCACCCGGGCGCGAACGCGATCGCCCTGGACGTCTCCCGGAACGACTCGGACATCACCAAGTTCGACACACCGATGCGGTATCTCACCCAGAACCAGGTCGACTGGAATCCGATGTCGCCGGACCAGAACACCGGTCTGCAGTTCGCGCCGCAGTTGGCGCAGGACGGGCCGGTGTCGGTACGGAACGCGCACGTGGTGCAGCAGGACGCGGCAGACCTGTCGACCGCCGATCTCACGGTGAAAGCCGATCTGCGCAACAACACCGACAGTCCACAAAGGACACACTTGACCGGCGCAGTCAGCCACGGGCGCACGTACGTGCCGTGCACGGCGACCGTGACCGTGCCGGCACACGCCACCAAAACTGTCGCCATCACCCCGGCGAACTGCCCGGGTCTGCGCCTCGTCCACCCGGCGGTCTGGTGGCCGTACCAGATGGGATCGCAGCCGCTCTACCACCTCGCAGTTAAGGCCACAGTGGACGGTCAACGTTCGGACGCCACCGACGAGGACTTCGGCATCCGCACCGTGACCTCGCACCTGACCAAGGTGATTCCCGGAAAGACCATCGGCAAGGACGGCTACCGGCAGTACGTCGTGAACGGGAAGCCGCTGGTTATCCGGGGCGGCGGCTGGTCGCCCGATCTGTTCCTGCGCTATTCCAGCGGCAACGTGGCCAAGCAGATCTCGTACATCAAGAACATGGGACTGAACGCGGTCCGGTTCGAAGGCAACCTGCCACCGGCGGACATGTTCAATCAGCTGGACCGGGCCGGCGTGCTGTCGCTCCCCGGCTGGCAGTGCTGTGCCCTGTGGGAGAAGGACTCCAAGACGTGGTCGGCCGATCTGAAGACCAATGCGGCCAACCAGGCCGGCAATGTCGCCGCGCAGTTGCGGGACCACCCCGGCGTGATGGCGTTCTTCCAGGGCAGCGATGCCGCACCGGATGCGGCCAAGGAGGCCATCTATCTCAAGGCATTCAAGGCCGCCGACTGGAAGCTGCCGCAGATCTCCTCCGCGAACTACGAGTCCTCGCCGCAACTCGGGCCGTCGGGTGACAAGGAAGGTGGCTACAACTACGCCCCGCCGGACTATTACTGGGCGAACGGCCCGGAGACGGTGAACACGAAGGACCCGACACTGCAGATGAACGGCAGCGCCTGGGGATTCAACACCGAGAGCAGCGCCGGCAGCACGATCCCCACCCAGGACTCGCTCAACCGGTTCCTGACCCCGGCCGATCAGAAGAAGATCTGGGACCCTGTCACCACCGCCGGCCAGACCGCCGGCGAGGACATGTTCCACACGTTCTTCTATGCCGACTACACGCGGCTGTCCCGGATGGGCGTCTACAACACCCCGCTGGCGAAACGGTACGGACCGTGGACCGACCAGGCCGCGTACAACAGGACCGTGCAGCTCGGTGAATACGAGATCGCCCGGGCCCAGTTCGAGGCCTATATCGGGAATTCCAAGGACAAGGCGAATCCGAGCACCGGTCTGATCTACTGGATGATGAACAAGGCCTGGCCGTCCCTGCAGTGGAGTCTCTACGGCGACGACTTCGACCAGCCGGGTGTCTACTTCGGAGCGAAGAAGGCGAACGAGTCGCTGCATATCATGCAGTCCTACAGTGACGGCTCGGTCAAGGTCGCCAACCTGACCGGCGCCCGGCAGTCGGGACTGCGGGCCACCGCCGATCTGATCGACCTCGACGGCACCGTCCGGAGCCGGAGCAGCGTTCCGGTTTCGCAACTGTCCAGTCAGGACGTGCGGACCGTGCTCCGGCCGAAGGCACCGGCCGGCATCTCGCCGACGTATTTCGAGAAGCTGACCCTGACCCGCGGCTCGAAGGTGGTCAGCCGGAACGTCTACTGGCTGTCGACCAAGGCCGACAAGGTCGACTGGGACAAGACCCACGAGCCGGGGCTCTACACGCCGGCGAACGGGTTCGCCACCTTCACCTCCGAGGGCTACGCCGACCTCGCCGGGCTGCAAAAGCTGTCGAAGGCGAAGCTGTCCGTACATGCCGACACCCGGCGACAGGGCGGCGATCTGGTCACGACGGTCCAGATCCGCAATGTCGGAACGGACCGTACGCCGGCCGTTGCCAGCCGGGCCGACATCTTCGGCGGGGCGAAAGAGGTGCTGCCGATCCAGTGGAGCGACAACGACGTCACGCTCTGGCCCGGTGAAACGCAGACCATCACCGCGCGCTATTCGGCCGGCGACCTGCACGGCGCGCCGACCGTACGGATTTCCGGTTACAACGTTGCGAACCAGCAGTACGACGCCGGCTGAACGTACGTCGCTTGACCGATCAGCCGGTCGGCCCGCCGCACTCCGAGTGCGGCGGGCCGACCTGTCCGATAGCGGCACCGACGTGCCAGCGTCCGCCGCCTCCGACATAGGCTGCGGCAATGGCTTTGACCGATACCGAAACTGGCGCACTCACCCTCGAGCAGAAGAACGAGATCATCGAGAACGGATACACGATGCTGCCGGGGCTGGTGTCGCCGGAGCTCGTCGGGGCCGCCCTGCGGGCCATCAACACCTCGCTCGGTGAGGGTTCGGACCCGGCACAGCTGGACACCCTGCGTTCGCAGAGTTGGTGCCCCGAGGTCACCGGGCAGCCGGCGATCCTCGATCTCCTGACCGCCAGCCCGGCCTGGGCGCTGGCCGAGTCCGCCATCGGCGTCGGGAAACTCGAGCCGGTCGACCGCGGCCAGATCGCGCTGCGCTTCCCCATCGCCGGCGACCCGGTCGAGGTGCATGCGCACCTGGACGGGATGTACACCCCACACAATGGCGTCACCAAAGGCAAACTCTCGAATTTCACCGCGCTCGTCGGTGTATACCTCTCCGATGTGCCCACCGAGAATGCCGGCAACTTCACCGTCTGGCCCGGGTCGCACCAGCTCTACGCCGACTATTTTCAGAAGGAGGGTGCCGACGCGCTGTTCCGCGGGATGCCGCCGGTCGACATCGGCGCGCCGCTGCAGACCACACCCCGGGCCGGCGACGTCGTGCTCTCGCACTACCAGATCGGGCACGGCATCGCGCCGAACGTCTCGCCGCATATCCGCTACGCGATCTACTTCCGCCTCCGCCGGGTCGGTCATTCGGCGATCATGGCCGAAGTGATGAGCGACCTGTGGCGGGAGTGGGACGGTCTGCGGGCGCTGGCCGGCCGATCGTAGCGGCCGGCTCAGCGGTGACCGGTCAGATTACTTGCATTTCTCCAGCGCCTTCTCGAATTCGTGCCGTGCCTTGTCCCCGCCGTGACTCTTCCAGGTCGAGATGACCTCTTTCAGGTAGGACATCGGCTTGTTGCCGACCGCGATGCTGTTGTACGCGTCGTTCTGAATCTTCGTCAGATTGCCGCCGTTGTTGACCCAGGTCGGTGAATACAGGCCCTGCGTGGGGTCCGGGATGGACACCGCCATCTGCTCTTCCTGCAGCTTCTGCATCGTCTGTGCCATGCCGGGCTGGTTGGCGTAGAAGTAGTTGATCTCGCCGGGAGCGCACAGGTAGTTCAGCCCGTTCGCCCAGTTCTGGTTGCCGTTGGAGTACGAGACCGGAGCGCCGTGCACGTAGTGGAACATCTTGCCCTCGATGCCCGAGTGCATGAAGGTGAACTCTTCGCTGCCGAATGGCGCGGCCCAGTATTCCATGATGTGCAGCAACTCGACGATGCGCTTCTCGTCCTTGATCGAACTCGGGATCGCGCCGAATCCGTACGACGCACTGCCCAGTGGGATGGCCGGTTTCCCGCCGTCATGGCCGGGTGGAATCCACGGTGCGGCCTTGGCCGCCTTGTTGTTCTCGACGGCCAGCGATGCGACCGTGTTGGGTTGGTTGCCGAAGTAACCCCACCCGCCCTGCATGAAGAAGCCGGTCTTCCCGGTCTCGAACAGCTCCTCCTCCTGAGTGAGGTTGAGCGTCAGTGCGTCGGGATGGATGGCGCCTTTCTTCCAGAGCTTGTTCGCGAACTCCAGGGCGGCCTGGTATTCATCCGTCTCGATGTCCTTGACCAGCGTGCCGTCCTTGTTCTGCCGCCAGTTGTTCGGTGCGCGGAACATCGCGCCCCACACACTCTGCCGCAGCAGGTCCACACCGAAGGTGTTCTTCTTGCCGTTCCCGTCCGGGTCCTCGGTGGAGAAGGCGACGAACATCTGCATGACTTCGTCGGCGTTCTTCGGGTTGTCGACGCCGAGTTTCTGGGCCCAGTCCTTGCGATACATACCGAGCTGCCCGTTGACCGGCTGGATGGGATACGGCACCCCGAAGATCTTGCCCTGGAATGCGCTTCCCTTCCAGGTGACGGCTGGGATCCGTTGCAGGTTGGGAAACTTCTTCAGATCATTACCGGTGAGGTAGGAGCTCAGATCATGGAACGCTCCCTCGGAGAGGAACTTCTGGAAACCGGCCCCGCCATACCGCCCGTCCGGATTGAAGTTGATATAGGTGATGTCGGGGAAACTGTTGCCGGCCGCGAGCGTCAGCAGTTTGGTCGGATAGTCCGGGGACGCCGCCAGCGTCGGCTGGATGGTGACGCCAAGCCGTTTATTCAGCTGCTGCCACCAGGGATTGTTCTTGAGCGCGATCGGCGGGGAGGAGAAGAGGATCTGGAACGTACTGACCGTGCCGCCCTTGCCGGGCGGCTCCGGCACCGTCACGTACGGCTTGGGGTACGCGGTCCAGGCGATCGGGACGCCCGGCGTTTTGGAGGCGACCTCTTCCGGTTGCAGCTTTCCGGTCTGCACCGGGAACTTCAGGTCGGAAATGCACGACACCTTTGCGCTGTTCGCGCCCTTCTTGTTACACGCCGCCAGAAGGCCGAGCCCGGCCGTACCCACCGCGGCCCGGAGCACCGCCCGCCGCCCGACCGGCCCGCCCGCGCCGGCCACCTCGCTGTCCCGTCCCTGCACCGAGTCCATCTGACAGACCTCCTCGATCGTTCGAACGCGGGGCTGGGATGACGCTTTCCCGTATCCCTCCAGGACCCTGCCTGAACGTTCTGCGTAAGGTACCTCCGGAGAAACAGATAGACCAGCATTATCGCCCGCGGATATCACGAATCCGCACGTGCCGCGGTAAGTGTTTCGCGGGCCGCGCTCAAGCCCAACTGTCGACGCCGAGCAGCTTACGGCCGAGACCGGTCAATTCCGCGGGTGTCCCGCGCTGCTCCTCGATACCTCGGGCATCTCCGGGAAATGCGCGGCCAGACGGGTGGGTGTTTTCCCGCCACGCCGAGATCCGCCGCTGGCGCAACTCCTCGTCCTGCTCCCGCGCGGGATTCATGCTGAGATATTGACACAGTCGCGGTTTCGTGGAGACGTTGTGCCCGTTGCCGTGCAGGAGCAGCGACGTCCAGATGAGCAGGTCACCGGCCGCCAGCCGCGGTTTGACGACCGGATAGGCCGAGTAATCGGGGTTTCGCGACTCGAGTTGTTCCCGCGACTGTGTCGGCAGGTATTCGTCGCGCTGCTGGTACGCCCCGGGAACGCATTGGAATCCACCCATGTCGGGCTCGGTGTCGGTCAGTGCCAGCACGCCCTGCACGTGAAAAGGAATGTCGGGATACCGGGTGATATCGGTGTCCCAGTGGATCATCCCTTTGTGGTCGTAGTCAGGATGCCGCGGATCGACCGGCGGCTTGAGACCGACCCGGTCAATCGACACCCAGAGCTCGCCGGTCCCGTGAATTGCCCGGAAGACGTCATACACCCGTTCGTCCTGGCGGTTATTCCACATCGACTGGTACTGGTACATCTCGACCATGCCGACCGGGCGGACCACGTCGGGTCGATACCACGAGTCCGGGTCATCCGGGCTCGCGCCGGTGTGTCGCCAGATGTCGTCGACGGTCGCCTGCAGCTGCTCGGCGGGAAGCACACCAGGTACGACGACATATCCGTACGTCGTGATGTGATCGCGCCACTGGGCCGGATTCTGGACCGTGGCCGATGCCACGCCCGCGGCGTTATCCATTCTTAATGCTCCCTCTCCGGCGATCCGGTCGACCTGTGATGCACCAGGGTCCGGCCGCGGATGGCGCTTCGGATTCGGAATCCTGATCCAGGCGAAGAATCACGGCGACACATATTCCAATATGTGGAATGGGCGGTCTCTATTGTCGAGAACTCTAACCGAAGGGTGCCCGACCGGCAACCATCCCACACGGCCCACTGAATGCCCTGACAGCAGGCGTCATAGGGTCCTGGCATGATCACCGAATCGCCCTGGCCGTGAGCTACGGTAATCGTCACCGGCCGGCTGGTGCTGGAGCCGGCGCGTCGGGCACGCCGAAGAGATGGCGGCGTTGCTGGATGATCAGCGGCTGCACGACTACATCGGCGGCCATCCCGCGACGCTCGAGCAACTGCGAGCATGACCGAATGGCTGCGCCAGATCGGAGTCACCGCGATCTCGGCCTACATTCACCCCGATCATCTCGCCTCCCAGCGGATCGCCGCCGGAATCGGCCTCGCCCCGACCGCCGATCTCCTGGACGGCGAGGTCCGTTGGACCGACGGGCCGGGCCGAATTGTCGGTGCCCTCCGATAGGGACAGACCATGAAGTGGTCCCAACTGGCAATCGAGCAACCAGCCCTCGGCGCCGTCGCTACCGAGCGGCTGATCAAACCCGGCGTGCTGCTCGTCGGTACGACCCGGCAGGACGGATCGCCCCGGATCAGCGGAGTCGAGCCACTGGTCATGGACGGCGATTTGTGGCTGTCCATGATGCAGCTGTCCACCAAGGCGCGCGATCTGCGGCGAGATCCGCGGATCCTGTTGCACAGCATCATCACCGGACCGGAGCCCGCGGCTGAGCTCAAGGTGCGCGGCACCGTACGGGTCGAGACCGATTCGGCCGTGGCGGAGCGGTACGCGGCGGCGGTCGCCACCGAGATCGGCTGGCAGCCGGTCGTCGGGCAGTTCGCCCTGTTCGCGATCGACATCGAGGACATCACGTACGTCGGCTACGACCCCGAGACCCACGGCCAACATGTCGCGCGCTGGCCCGCCGGCACCGAATACCTCCGACCGGCCACCACGCCCACCAGTCTGGGCGCGCCGCAACCGGTCCGGCGCCTGCTCCGCTGACTGTGACAAGAGATCAGGATGGAAGGGATCAGGCCGCGGGCGCGTTGGCCGCGTCATGCGAGTTGAGATCTGGTCCGACGTGGTGTGTCCCTGGTGCTATCTGGGCAAGCGGCGCTTTGAGCGGGCGCTGGAGTCCTTCGAGCACTCCGATGCGGTCGAGGTGGTGTACCGCTCATTCGAGCTGGATCCGTCCGCGCCGGCCGGTGCGGGCACGCCGACCGTCGAGTTGCTGTCCAGCAAGTACGGCATGACGGTCGAGCAGGCCGAGCAGGCCCAGCGGGAGATGGCAGAACGGGCCGAGCAGGACGGCCTGACCTTCGAGCTGGCCGAGCTGCGCAGCGGCAACACCCGCGACGCGCACCGGTTGACGCATCTGGCCAAGGCACACGGTCGGCAGGCCGACCTGACCGAGCGGCTGCACCGGGCGTACTTCACCGAGCAGAAGTCGGTCTTCGACGCGGCGTCGCTGACCGATTTGGCGGTCGAAGTCGGGCTCGGCCGGGCCGAGGTCGAGCAGGTACTCGCTGGCGACGACTACGGCGACGCGGTGGCCGAGGACGAGGCGACCGCCAGTTCGTTGGGCGCCACCGCCGTTCCGTTCTTCGTCATCGACCGGCGGTACGGCATCTCCGGCGCGCAATCGGCGGAGCTCATCGCCGAGGCGTTGGACCAGGCCTGGGTCGAGGCCACCGCTTCCTGACGTTCGCCTGGCCATCGGGCACCTCGGTCAGATCTACCTGTCGAACGGTCAGTGTTTTACCTGTCGCCCGGCAAGTAAGCGGCGTAGCGTGTGAGCGGGCAACGCCGGAGGAGCCGGGTGAATACACGGGTGGTGGACGACGACAGAGCCGTACCCGCTGCCGCCGGGCCGGCGCCGACCCGGGCGCGGGTGGTCGACGTGGCCCTCGAATTGTTCGCCGAGAAGGGCTTCGCCGGTACCTCGACCCGCGAGGTGTCCGAGCGGCTCGGATTCAGCAAGGCCGCGCTGTATTACCACTTCCGTACGAAGGACGAGCTGCTCACCGCACTCGTCAAGCCCGCCCTGGACGGGCTGGCCGCTCTCATCGACCGGGTCGAGCCGACGCCGAGTCGCCCGGCGCGGCGGGCCCTGCTGGCCGGGTACGTGGACCTGGTGGCCGCCAACCAACGGCTGATGCAGGTGATGTCCCAGGATCCATCGGTTGCCCGGCGGCCCGCATTCGCGCCTGCGGCTGCCCTGTTTGAACGCTGGACCGTGCTGCTTGCCGGACAGAACGTGCCCGGGGTCGCGGAACGCGCCCGGGTTCGCGCCGCCCTGGGCGGCATCCACGCAGCACTTCTCAAGGCCGAGCCCACCGACCGCCTCAACGTGCTCCGCGACGCGGCCTTGGCCGCGGCCTGCGGAGCGCTGGGCGTCCCGGACCGCGTCAGCAAGCCCCGCGAAAAAAAGCGGCAGAAAGGCCCGCCCGATGACTGATACTGCCGTCGCCCCATCTCCGGCCGTCCCGTCGCTGAGCCAGCGCCAGGTGCTGATCATCGTCGGTGCCCTGCTCTTGGGGATGCTGCTGGCCGCGCTCGATCAGACGGTGGTTTCCACCGCGTTGCCGACCATCGTCGGCGATCTGGGGGGCGCGTCGCACCTGTCCTGGGTGGTGACCGCGTACCTGCTGGCCTCGACGGTGTCCACCCCGCTGTGGGGCAAGCTCGGTGACCTCTACGGGCGCAAGATCTTCTTCCAGGCCGCGATCGTGCTGTTCCTGGTGGGCTCGGTGCTCGCCGGGCTCAGCCAGTCGATGATCGAACTTATTGCCTTCCGCGCGATCCAGGGCCTCGGCGGAGGCGGCCTGATCGTCGGCGCCCAGTCGATCATCGGCGACGTGGTGTCGCCCCGCGACCGCGGCAAATACCAGGGTCTGTTCGGCGCGGTCTTCGCGGTGACGACGGTTGTCGGCCCGCTGATCGGCGGCCTGCTGACCCAGAATGCCAGCTGGCGCTGGATTTTCTACCTCAACCTGCCACTGGGCGCCATTGCGCTGGTGGTGACCGCTCTGGTCCTGCCCGGTCAACTGCAGCGCATCCACCGGGTGATCGACTATCTCGGCACCGCCCTGCTGGCTCTGGCCGCCACCAGTCTTGTGCTGTTCACCAGCCTGGGCGGCACCACCTACGCGTGGGGATCGGCTCCGATCCTCATCCTGATCGTGGCGGGTGCCGTGCTGATCGTCGCGTGGGCCCTCGTCGAGCGGCGGGCGGTGGAACCCGTGCTGCCGTTGTCGTTGTTCAAGGGCAAGGTGTTCTCCGCGGCCAGCGCCATCGGCTTCGTCGTCGGCTTCGGAATGTTCGGCGCCATTACCTATCTCCCGCTGTTCTTCCAGGTCGTGCAGGGGGTCAGCCCGACCGCGTCCGGACTGCGGTTGTTGCCGCTCATGGCCGGGCTGCTGGTGACGTCCATCGGCTCCGGCCTCCTGATCAGCCGGTGGGGCCGGTACAAGGTGTTTCCGGTGGTCGGCTCGGCGGTCATGACCATCGGCCTGTATCTGATGTCGCTGGTCGGCCCGCATACGTCGCTGGTCGTGGTGGATCTCTACCTGGTCATCTTCGGCGCCGGACTCGGCGGGGTGATGCAGGTCCTGGTCATCGCCGTGCAGAGCTCGGTCAAACAGAAGGACCTCGGTACGGCGACCGCCGGGGCCACCTTCTTCCGGTCAATCGGCGGATCGTTCGGCACCGCTGTGTTCGGCGCGATCTTCGCCAACCTCCTCACCGGGCGGTTGCAGACACACCTGAAGGGTCTGACCCTCCCCAAGAATCTGGATGCCAGCATCAACCCGCAACAGCTGGGCCAGCTGCCGTCCGCCATCCACAACGGGGTGGTCGCGGCCTACGCCTCAACCATCTCCAGCGTGTTTCTCATTGCCGTACCGATCGCGGCCGTGTCATTCGGCCTGACCTTCCTGCTGCCTGAGATCAAACTCCGCCGGACCGTCGGCGACGCCCCCGCGGACTCCTGAGTCTCACCGCGGCATCCTCACCGCGGCATCCTCACCGCAGCTCGGTGGGCGCCGGCTCTGCCGGGCCGAGGTGCCGCTGGAACCAGGCGACGTCGTGCCAGGCGTCGTTCTTCCAACCGACTCGTCGGTAGGTGCCGGCCAGCTCGTATCCCAGCGCGCGGTGCAGGCCGGCGCTGGCCTCGTTGGGCAGCGACATGCCGGCCAGCACCGTGCGGTAACCGCGCTCGGCGAGCCGGGTCAGCAGCGCCTCGTACAGTGCCCGACCAACACCGGCTCCCTGGTGCTCGCGGTCCAGATAGATGCTGGTCTCGCACGACCAGCGGTACGCAGCCCGCGATGCGAACGGATGGCCGTACGCATAGCCGATCACCTCACCGGCCCGCTCGGCCACCAGCCAGGCGTGGGTCCGCAGGACCGCGGCCATGCGCTCCGACATCAGCGCCGCCGACGGCGGCTCGGTCTCGAACGAGATGACGGTCTCCACGACATACGGCGCGTAGATGGCGGCGCACGCGGCCGCATCCCGCGCGGTGGCGTCGCGGATCTCCAGGTTCGTCGCATTCGGGGTCGTCGTATTCAGGGATGTCGTATCCATGGCTCGCATAGTAGCCACAATAGATACTATGGTGGTCGTCGTGACCCAGGATCCGCTCTCCCAACGGCTCGCCGCAACAGTGCGGTCCGCCCGGCAGTCGCAGGCGCTGTCCGTTGCCCTGCTGGCCGATCGGGCCAATGTCTCGCGCGCGATGGTGGGCAAGATCGAACGGGGCGAGGCGCAGCCGACCGCCGCCTTGCTGGCCCGGCTGTCCGGCGCACTCGGGATGACCCTCTCGGAGTTGGTCGCCCGGGCCGAGAACGACGACAGGCGGCTGATCCGGGCCGGCGAGCAGCCGGTCTGGGTCGACCCGGACAGCGGCTACCGGCGCCGGGCAGTGTCACCCGCCGCGGGTGCGCCACTGGAACTCGTCGAGGTCGAGCTCCCGGCCGGAGCGAAGGTGCCGATGCCGGCCGAGAGCTACCGCTTCATCCACCAGCAGATCTGGGTGCTGAACGGGTCGCTTCTCTTCCGTGAGGGCGATGTCGACCATCGGCTCGCCGCCGGTGACTGCCTCCAACTCGGCCCACCCGCCCCGTGCGTATTCGTCAACGAGACCGACTGCGCCTGCCGATATCTGGTCGCGCTCACCAGGAGGCCGTCGTAACGACGGGTCAGCCGGCCGACAGCACCATCGCCTGCGCGACGAGTTCGCCGGAGGCGAGCAACCGGCCGATGAGTTCGGACTGATGGACGGCCCTACGCCAGGTCTCGCTGCAGTGGTGCCGTCGGTCGAGCTCGGCGTCGACGGCGTCGGCCCGTTCCTGCCAGGCCGGCGGAATGTCGCCGAGTACGGCCGCGGGCACGTCCGCCCGGACGGCCAGGTCCGCGCCGGCCAGCAGCGCCAACAGTCCTCCCCGGGTGGGAAAGTTGTTTCCGTCCGGCCGCGCCGGCGGCGAACCGGTTGCAGCCACAAACACCAGTAGTCCCAGCCGCCCGGCGGGGGTCAGGACTCGCCGCAGCTCGCCGAGCAGCCGGTCCTGACGCTCGACCGTGCAGAGCACACCCAGACACCAGGCGACGTCGAAACTGGCCGACGCGAACGGCAGTTCGGTACCCGCCTGCACCGTCGGAAAACCGAACAGCCGGCGGGCCGCACGGCACGCCCCCGCCTCCGGCTCACTCAATACCGGTCGCACGCCGACGCGGTCCGCGGCGTACCCGGCCGGGCCGCCCGCGCCGGCACCACAGTCCAGCAGCCGGTCCGCGTGCCGGAGGTCGAGCCGGTCGATCAGCCAGTCGAGGGTTGCCGGGCTGCCGCTCCCCCGGCAGGCCGCCGGCAGGTAGTGATCCGCACCCAGACTCAACGCCACCTCAGCGGTCCATTCCGCGACCGTGTCGAATTCGGCTTCCATCGCATCATTCATCGCCCGTGCAACTCCTTGATCCGTCGCCCGAGTTCGGCCTGCACGTCGGCGGCGAACGCCGTTCCCACCTCGAATGCCATTCCGGACAGATTGACCCCGTCGACCGCGATCCGGACATGGTTCAGCACAGCGACGCCGGCTGCATCTCGCAGTAATTCGTTGACCGCACCCCGCCGCACGGCCCGAACACCATCCGCTTCGGACAGCCGGGCGCCGGAGTTGCCGCGAACCGCACCGGACCCCGCAACGCGCTGTCTCCTCGGACTTGGCGGTATCACCGCGGTGGAGCACTACCCCGCGCCGGACTCACCAATCCGCGCCGCTCTCAGACGCCGCTCTCAGTCGACAGCTCAATCGACGAGATCCAGCGCGGCGCCGACCACCGATGCCGCATCCAGGCCGTGATCGGCATAGCTGGCGGCCAAATCACCGCTCTGCCCGAACTTGCTGACCCCCAGATGGGTGCCCGGCACTCCGTTCACGCCGGCGAGGAACGCCAGCGTGTGCGGATGCCCGTCCAGCACGGTGACCATCGGCGTCGCCCGGTCGGCCGGAAACGCGCGGTCCAACACCGAAGTGTCGGCGTCGTCCAGACCGCGCCGGGACTGCACCGCCCGGAACAACAGCCCGGGACTGGTCACGCAGACGACGTCGGCCGCAATCCCCAGCGCAGCAAGGCGATCCGCCGCTGCCAGCGCCTCGGGGACGACGGCGCCCATGGCGACGATCGTGACCACCGGGGCAACTGCGCGACGCAGTGCGTACGCGCCGGCCACGACGTCGCGGCGGCGACGTTCACGCGCGGCCGGGTCCGCCGGAATGTCGGCCAGTGCCTGGACGACCGGCCGGGTGGACAGCCGCAGGTACGCCGATGAGCCGCCGGGACGGCCGAGTTGCGCCATCGCCGCCAGCAGGCACCATTCGGCATCGAGCGCGAAGGCCGGCTCCCAGCTGAGACATCCCGGCTGCTCCAGTCCGATGGACGGCGTGATGATCGACTGGTGCGCGCCGCCCTCGGCGGCCAGGCTCACGCCCGAGGGCGTTCCAACCAGGATCGACTGCCCGCCGGCGTAAATGCCGAACGACCACGGCTCCAGCGCCCGCTCCACGAACGGGTCGTACAGGACACCGATCGGCAACAGCGGCTGGCTCCACCGCGACCAGGTGGCGCCGAGTTCCCCCATCAGCCCGACCAGGTTGGTCTCGGCGATACCGAGCTCGATGTGCTGTCCGCTGGGGCGTTCCCGCCAGTGCAGGACCGTGTCGGCGTCGTCGGCGAACCAGTCGATGGTTTCCTTCACCGACCAGACCCCGACCTTGTTGACCCAGCCACCCAGATTGGTGCTGGAGCTGACATCGGGGCTGACGGTGACCACCCGCGCGCCGACCTCCGGGGCGGCCCGGTTGAGGTCGAGCAGCGTCCGGCCGAGCGCGGCCTGGGTGGTGGCCGAGCCGGTCGGGGTACGCCCCAGGTCGGTCGGGACCTCCGCGACCGCGGCCACTGGAGAATCGGCCCGGCGCAGCCTGGCGGCCGCCTCGGCACACAGCCGGCCTTCGGCCGAGTCGGGATCGAACCCCGCCCACGGGTCGGCCGGATCGACGCCGACCCGCCGGCCCAGTTCGGCCAGCTGCGCACCGGTCAGCAGCGCGGAATGGTTCTGTGGGTGGCCTTCGCTGGCCAGACCGTATCCCTTGAGCGTGTAGGCCAGGATGACGGTCGGCCGGCTGTCGTCGATCTGGTCGAAGGCGTCCAGCAGGGCCGGCAGATCGTGCCCGCCCAGGTTGCGCACCGCCAGCGCCAGCTCGTCGTCGTCGAGTTCGGCGATCAGGCCGGCGATCGCGGCGGCGTCCGGGCCAGAGCCGGGCAGCAGGTCCCGAAGCCGGCTGGGAACGTGCCGGAGCAGGCGCTGGTATTCCTGGTTGGTCATCTCATCGATGCGCTGGTGCAGCGCAGCCCCGCCCGGGCGCTGGAACAGGGCCTCCAGCTGCCGTCCGTACTTGACCGTGATGACCTGCCAACCGGCCGCGGTGAACATCCCCTGCAGCCGGGCGGCACCCATGGTGGGAATGACCCGGTCCAGCGACTGCCGGTTCAGGTCGACGATCCACACCACCTCGCCCAGCTCGGCCACCATGGGATCGAGCACCGCTTCCCAGACCGCGCCCTCGTCGAGCTCGGCGTCGCCGACCAGCGAATACTGCCGGCCGCCGCCGGCGCCGCCGAAACGGTTGTTGACGTACCGCCGGGCCAGGGCACCCCAGATCGGCGCGGTCGCGCCGATGCCGACGGAGCCAGTCGAATAATCCGCGGGCACCGGATCCTTCAGCCGGCTCGGATAGCTCTGCAGGCCGCCGAATTCGCGCAACGTGGTCAAATATCCGGCGTCGAGCTGGCCGAGCAGGAATTCCAGGGCATGCAGCACGGGCGAGGCATGCGGCTTGACCGAGACCCGGTCACCGGCCTCGAGCCGGCGCATCCACAGCGCGGTCATCAGGGTCACCATCGACGCGCTGGACGCCTGATGGCCGCCGACCTTCATGCCCGTCGGGTTCGGCCGGACCCGGTTGGCGTGATCAACCATCGCGGCGGCCAGCCACAGCACCCGCTGCTCTATCCCCCGCAGCGCTCCGGTGTCGGTCTCGTCCACCGGAGGCCTGATCGACAAGCTCGTCATGACATCTCCTCATGCTGAACAGGCTCAGCATTCTGTAGTGTCAGAGCACACCCAGCGGGATGATTGCGCAACCATGCGCGGTCAGATCAAGCAGAATGCGCAAACCAATTCGGACGAGCGGGAGCTTCGATGAGCACTGTGCACGGTCGAGTCAAGCTCGACCGGACCGACGCCCGGCTGCTTCGGGCGCTCGGCAAGCAGCCACGGGCCACGGTGTTGGCCCTGGCGGAGAAACTGCGCCTGTCCCGCAACACCGTGCAGGCCCGGCTGGCCCGGATCGAGAGCACCGACGTGCTGCTGCCGTTCGAACGGCGGATCGACCCGGCCGCGATCGGCTATCCGGTGACGGCGGTCATCACCGTCCGGGTACGCCAGCAGATGCTCGCCGAAGTGAGCGACGCGCTGGCCGACGTGCCGGAGGTGGTGGAGGTCTTCGGCCTCACCGGCCCGACCGACCTGCTGGTCTCCGTGGTCGCCCCGAACGCCGATGACCTCTACCGCATCGCCGGCGTCATCCTCGCGACCCCGGGGGTCGAGCGCACCGATACGGCCCTGGTGATGCGGCGCCTGGTCGAATACCGCATCGATCCGTTGCTGCGCCGACTCGCTCAGGCCGATTGAGCCAGGCCCGTCAGGCGCAGCCGGCGCCGCTCCACTCTCGCGTGAACGCGCCGACCAGCTCCGGACTCGACGACATGCGCTCCCGCGTACGTAGCCAATCCTGCTGCCAGACAAGGGGATCGCGCAGTTCCGAGGCGGGATCGCGCCGGCTGCGGGCCACGAAGCCGGGGAATTCCGGGCGACCAGTGGGCTGGCCGGTCACGTTGAAGCGCAGGTCCATGCTCCAGCGCACCTCGCCGCTGTTGTTCGGCAGTGAACAGTGCGGCGTGGTGCGGGTCATGAACAGCGCGCTCCCCCGGCGCATCGGGACGGGCTGGGCGCGGTCGGCGTCGAACCGGTCCGTCGACAGTTGCATCCCGCGGTCGGTCGGGCAGTGTTCGAGCAGCCCGCCGCTGTGACTCCGTGGCGCGACCGCCAGGCAGCCGTTCGCCTCGGTGGCGTCGAAGATCGGAATCCAGACCGTGATCATGTCCGTCTGGTCCGCCTCCTCGATCACCACCGACGCGTCCTGATGCCAGGGCGTCGGGCGGACCGCGGCAGCATCGAGTTTCGCCGGCAGCAGGCTCTCCGGCGGCTTCATCCGCACGTGCTGGACCGGATTTGAATAGATCTCCGCGCCGATCAACGACTCGACGATGTCGAGTACGCCGGGATTGCGCAGCACGTTGAAGACCGAGGGGCTGAAGAAGCAGGGCTCATCCGCCCGGATGTCCCCCTTGAGCGGTAACGAGAAGTCGAAATACTGAGCCCACTGCTGACCGGTCTCGGCATAGATCCGGGTCAGTCGCGGGCCGAATTCCAGGTCGGCATAGGTCGCGGAGATTTTCCCCTCGGCGTGCAGCTGCCGGGCGAGCAGGTCGAGCCGGTCACCGTATTCCCGCACCATCGGATCGAGGTAGGACGCGACGTCGATGAGGTCCTCAACGACGAGATAACCCTCGTCGACGAAGTGTCGTCGCTGATCCGCGCTGAGAGCTGACCCGTTGCCCATTCCGACTCCCTCGACTGAGTGTCTATCGGCAAGTTCGTGTCTTCCGGCGAGTATCAAGCATAGGCGCAATTCCGGCCCGAATCGGTTCTGTCAAGCGGTCGAAACCGGCACCCTCTGAGCCGATCGATGAGCGCGGCTACCTGTCCCGCTGAATTGGGCGGGCGACCTTCACTCGCGGAGCACCATCCCCGTACGTGAAGGTCCGGCGATGGATGCCCCGGCGCTGCTCCACGGGGCTGACACGGGCCGTCACCCCCACAACCGGGAGAGACCTTCACATGTTTAACAAGAAGCTGGCCCGAGGCCAGCCGAGCTGTCACGCACGGCATCCGCAAGGCATCCGAAGCAGCCGGTTATCGAGGTAGGCCAGTCAGCCCATACCAATTACCGGTCGGCTCAATAGTTACCGAACACACATCACCATTCTGTCGCGGCGTGCACACTCGCAGTGCCTACATTTCGGGGGGAAATCGATGGGCAATCTCTGGCTCTACGCGCATCCGGCCGCATTCTGGGCCGTGATCGCCGTCGCCATTCTCGGTATCGCCACTGGTGTCACGGGGCTGTATCACCACTACAACCAGCGCTGACCTTTCACATCAAACCATTCCTATTGGGAGATATTTGTCATGACTCAGCCACCGAACATTCCGCCGTACGGGACACCCGAATACAAGCAGTGGTACCACCAGAACGTCGCGCCGGGCGTTCCGCAGGCCCCGGCCTACCAACAACCGCCGAAGAAGAAGCGGCACATTCTCGGCTGGACCTCCGGTATCGGAGCCGGCATAGTCGCGATCATCATCATTGCCACGGTCGCCAGCGGAGGCGGCGGCGGTGGTGGTAAGAAGCAGGATGCGGCAGCGCCGGCAGCATCGACGCGGGTGCTTCCCAAGCCGCCTGCCACCGCTGCAGCGACACCACGACGGACGCACGCAGCAAAGAAAGCGACCCATGCCGCACCGCGGACCACCCACACCCCTGCGCCGACACGCACCACCGTCGCGCCCAAGCCTCAGCCCCAACCGGCCCCGAAGCCAGCACCGACCACGCGCGTCGTAGTCAAGCCAAAGCCGGCACCGAAACCAGCCCTCACAACGTCCCAAGAGCAGGCGGTCGAATCGGCGGAGTCGTACCTCACGATGGGCGGCTTCTCCCGCGCTGGCCTCATCGATCAACTGGATTCGTCAGCGGGCGAGGGCTTCTCTGAGGCGGACGCCGTCTTCGCCGTCGACCACGTCAAGGTCGACTGGAATGAGCAGGCAGTCGAGTCCGCCAAGTCGTACCTGAAGATGGGCGGTTTCTCGCGGGCTGGCCTTATCGACCAGCTGACCTCGCAGTACGGCGACAAGTTCACCCTCACCCAGGCGACCTACGCAGTCGGTCAAGTCGGGCTCTGACAGGAGACCCACGGACCAGTACTGACGACTCACACGAGGGGCTTCGATGAACATCAGCGACTACGACAGGAACGACGTGACGGTCGGTCCGTGCCCGACATGTGGCGGCCCACGGATGCGGAAACATCGGTGTCGTACGGTTCGTCGCCAGCACCTACGTCGGCGGACACGCAAGGATCAAACGCCGCTCCATGAAACGCCTTGAAGAGCGACCTGCACCGCATGTTGGAAAGCGGTAACCGCCACACCTTCCACCCGATCATCATGGACCGGACTCGAAAGCTGCTTCCCTTCCCCTGCGACATGACGTCACATCGGCGATAGCCGTAATCACTGATCGGCTTTTCACCAACGACAGTTGCCCGCCTATGAAAAGCTTGACGACGTCCTGGCGACCTGTGAACCCGTCCGCTGTTCTGGCCGCAGATGCCGGCCGAGCCGTTCGGCGTCATCGGTTTCCAGTGACGCCGTCATCTCAACGCCCGGCGCGGCCTCCGGTCCCGAAGTTCGGCAGGTTCCCGCCCCCGCCGAATCCGCCCGCGAAACGGCCCGTGCCGGTGTTCGCGCTCGTACTGCTACCGGGGAGCGGCTGAGAAAGCTCGGCCAAAACCACCTGCTGACCCGCCTTCAGGCCACTCTTGATTTGAGTACGGTTGCTGTCCGACACGCCGACCGTGACCGGCGCCGTGGTGGTCTTGGTGCCGTCGACGACGGTCACCGTCTGACGGCTGCCAATGGTGTGAATCGCGGAATTGGGGACCGTGATCACGCCGCGAGCCGTCGCCGTCGTAATGACGACGTCCGCCCCCGACCCGTCGAAGAGTGCGGGACTGGTCGAGGAGAGCGCGATCGTAACCGGGAAGGTGGTGCTCGAGCCGGACGTGCTGCTCAGCACACCGACGGATTGCACGGTGCCGTGGACCTTTGCGGTGACGCCGTCGACCGAGAGCGTCGCGGACTGACCCGCCTTCACCTGATCGATCTGTCCCAACGGGACAGTGACATCGGCCTGCTGGGCTCCGGAGCCGACGATCGTGATCGTTCCGCCGTTCGATGCGGTGCCGACGGTGAGCCCGACCGCGGCGACCGTGCCCGCGATCGGACTCGTCAGCGTGGCGGCAGACAGGCTTTGCTTGGCGACGCCGAGTTGCGCCGTCGCTGCGTCGATCGCGGCCTGGTCGGCGGCGAGCTGGGCCGCGCTGGCCGGCTCGGCCGCCGTGCTCCCGCCGGACGAGCCGCTGCTCAAGCCGCCGGACTGCCCCTGACCGGTTTTGCTCTGGCTCGTCCCGGACTGATTCTGGCCCGACTGGCCCGATTTATTCTGACCCGACTGGCTCTGGCCCGATTTCGTCTGGCCCGACTGCGTCTGGCCGCCTGATTTCTGGGACCCGCTCTTGGACGTCTGGCCAGAACCGCTGCCCGATTTCGTCTGGCCCGGGCCGGTTGTGGGCGTTCCACTGCCGGATCCGCTGCCCGCGGCGGCTTTCTGCAACTGGCCGACCAGGGAGTCGAGCTTCTTCATCGCGGTCTGCAGAGTCGCCAGATAGCCATCCTGGGCGCTGATCCGGCCGGACAGGACACCGGTGTCGCTGGACAATGTGCCGGCGAAAGCCTGGTAATTCGCCATCGCGCTGGCGCACTCCGCTGACACCGTAGATGGTGGGCTGCTCGATGGCGGTGTGGTCGACGGGCTGTCACTCGGCGCCGTACTCGGCGCAGTGGTCGACGAGGCAGTGGGTGTGGGCGTCGGGCCGGCGCTCGACGTGACCGGTGAACTGCTCGTCGGTTGGGTCGTTCCGTCGGCCTGCACGTCCGCCGCACAGGAGGTCTGCTGCGCGTCACGGAATTTGGTGTTCTGCGCAATATCCAGATTCACCGTCTTCTGTGCGGTATCGATCGTGCTCTGGGTCGCGTCGACCTTCTTCTGTCCACCGGTCACGGCGTTCTGCGCTGCGACGATCTGTTTCACCAAGCCGCTCACGCTGGTCCCGCCACCCGTCGAGGTGACGGCATCAACCTCGGTTGCGGTCACCGACCCGGTCGAAGAGCCCGTCGTATAGGACGTGGTCGCCGCACGGGTACCGGTGCTCGACGTGCCGGTGCCTGACGTACTGCTGCCCGAGGTGCCGCTGCCCGAGGTGCCAGAGCCGGTCGACCCGCTGGTCTGACCGGTCTTGTCGGTCTCGAGTCGCTGCTGAGCGGTTGCCAAGGTCGCCGCGGCGGAGTCGACCGTCGTCTGTAACGAACTGGCGTCCAATCGGGCGAGCAGCTGGCCCTTTCCGACCGTGTCGCCCACTTTCACGCCAACCTCATTCACCGTCCCGGAGACGGAGAACGCCGACGCCGATTTCCGGGCCGAGGCGATCGTGCCGGACGATTCGACGGTCTGGGTCACCGATGCCACGGCGGCGGTGGCGACGCGCTGTCCGTTGCCCTTGCCTGAGGTGGCGGCGAAGGCAGCGGCGCCGCCTCCGACGACCACCACCAGCCCGACAACGCCGGCGGCGGCCCGACGCCGACGAGCCCGGCGGCGCTGCCTGCGCCCAACTGATTCCTCAGCCACGGTTGCCCCCACGCCCGAAGCCGCCGAATCCGCCGCCGCACTGTCCGTTCGTCGGGTCGGTGATCTGTACGGTCGTGGCCGCCACCGTGCCGCTCGAGTCAGCTTTCCCCTGCGCGGTAACGCATTTGCCAACCTGCACGGAATGCGCGGTCGTGGCGGCCTCGGTGGTGATCTTCGTGGCCGAGCCCACCGTGACGGTCTTGTCCACTGTGGAATTGGTGGTGGAATTGGCGGTGGAGCCTCGCTGCTCGGCGGCGATGACGACCTTCGATCCGGATACCGAGGTCACCTTGCCCGCCGCGATCGCGCCCAGCTGTCCGCCGCCTGCGCCGCCGGAGGGGAACCCGGACGGACGGTTGGAGGGACGCGACCCGGACGGACGCTGGCCCGATGGTCCACCGCCGGCACTCCGATCTCCGGTGCAGCTGCCGTTCTTCGCTGCGGTGACCACCACCGTGCCGGCGGTGAACGACGTCGCGGTCGCCGAGGTACCCGACGGCGCGGTGGCGATGACGCAGGCACCCGCCTTCACCGCGCTCAGCGCCATCGTGACCGTATGGCTGAATTTCGTCGACGTGCTCCAGCCGACGGCGACCTGGCCGTTCTGCTGGCTCTGCACCTGCATCGTGGTACCGGAGATCGCCGCGACCTTCCCCGACGCGGCGGGACCGAATTGGCCGCCCGCCCGCCCGCCGCCCGCTCCGCCTCCGGACGCGCTGGACGGCGCCGCCGAAGGCTTGTCGGGCGAACTACTGCCGGACGCCGATCCCCCACAGGCGGTGAGGGTGACCGCGGCGACGACGCCGGTGGCGGCGACCGCGAATCGGCGCGGAGTGAGGAAATCGGATCGGAGCAGCCGCTCGATCATGAGTAGTCCTTCGTGTGTGTGACGGATCTTGAGGAATTAGTCATTCGCTGCGTAATGCGTCGATTGGTGACAAGCGTGCGGCCCGGCCCGCCGGGTAGACCCCGAAGCCCACGCCGATGGCGATCGCCACCACGATCGCGATCGCGATCCACGGCACCGAAACAGTGATCGGATTGGAAATGAAATGCGGCAGTATCAGCGCGCCGCCCACCCCACAGGCGACACCCAGCAGCCCGCCGGTGAGACCGAGCATCGACGCCTCGGAGATGAACTGCCGGCGGATGGTTGCCGGTGTGCCGCCGAGTGCCTTACGCAGGCCGATTTCCCGGGTGCGTTCCTTCACCGACACCAGCATGATGTTCATGACGCCGATGCCGCCGACGATCAGCGACAGCGCCGCGACACCGATCAGCAGGCTGGTCAGGGTGCTGTCGACCGACGACGTGGTGCTGAGCACCGATTGTTGCGTGGTGATCGAAAAGTCCGAAGTGGACGAAGCGGTGACCGCGTGCCGGCCGGCCAGGATCGAGTTGGCCTCCTGATAGGCCGCGCTGAGCCGATCCGGGGCGGTCGCCTTCACGTAAATCGTCTGCACCGAGGTCCGATTGGAGCCGCCGACGATCCGTTGCGAAGCGGTGCTGAACGGCACGATCGCCTGATCGTCCAGATTGGTGGTCGAATCCGAACCGGCGGAGCTCAGCACGCCGACCACGTCGTACGGAACGCTGTTGATCGTGACGCTCCGCCCGACCGCGTCCAGCGGACCGAACAATTCAGTCGCCGTGTCCGCCGCCAATACCGTGACCGCGGCGGCTTTTGATTCGTCGGACCCGTTGATGAACCGCCCCGAGGAAAGCGTCCGCCCGCGCACAGACAACCAGTCCGGCGTGGAGCCGACCACCGTTGTCGTCCAGTTCGTCGAGCCGTTGACCAGCGACTGGGAGGCGCTCTGCAGCACAGGTGCGACACCGGCCACGTCGGGCGCCGAGGTCTTCGACGTCAGCGCCGTGGCGTCGCCCATAGTCAAGGTCGACGCCGAACCGAAACCGCCCCGCACGCCCCCAGTGGTCGAACTGCCCGGGGAGATGATCAGCAGATTTCCACCCAGGGAGGACAGTTGCTTGGAGACCTGCTGTTGCGCCCCCTGACCGAGACCGACCGTCAGCACCACCGCGGCGATGCCGATCAGAATTCCCAGCGAGGTGAGCATCGAGCGGAGTTTGTGGGTGCGGATCGCGTCCCAGCTGTTGCGCAGAATGTCCGACCAGGTCATTAAAGTCCCCCGCGGTCTGAGCCACCAGCGCCGCCCGGGGCGTCCGAGGCGATCGCGCCGTCCCACAGCCGGATGATCCGGCCGGCCCGCGCGGCCACATCGGCCTCGTGCGTAATCAGTACGACCGTGCGTCCCTGTTCGTGCAATTCGGCGAAAAGGCCCAGCACGTCCTCGGTCGCGGACGAGTCGAGGTTTCCGGTCGGCTCGTCGGCCAGCACCAGGGCCGGATCGGACACCAACGCCCGCGCCACCGCGACCCGTTGCTGCTGGCCGCCGGACATCTCTCCCGGACGGTGGCTCACCCGGTCACCGAGACCGACCCGTTCCAGCGCGGCCTGCGCCCGCTGCCGGCGTTGATCCCGGGAGACGCCCGCGTACGACAGCGGCAATTCGACATTCCGGGATGCCGTCAGGGACGGCAGCAGGTTGAATTGTTGGAACACGAAGCCGATCTGGCGGTTACGCACCTCGGCCAGCTCGAACTCGTCCATTCTGCTGACGTCCTCGCCGGCCAACAGATATTGGCCGGAGGTCAGCACATCGAGGCAACCGAGAATGTGCATCAGCGTCGATTTGCCCGACCCGGACGGGCCCATGATGGCGACGAAATCGCCCTGCGGGATCGACAGCGAGACGCCGCGCAGCGCCTCGACGTGAAACTCACCGCTGCCATACACCTTGCGCACGTCCGCCAACTCGATGACCGGCTTCCGATGCGCGCCGGCCTGGGTGGCGTGGCTCAACACCGGGACGCTAGCCACCGAAACCACCGCCACGTCGGCCACCAGTGCCAGCACCGCCGAAGCCGCCGGGGAATTCGCCGCCCGCGCCGCCCCCGGGAAATTCGCCCACCTGCCCGCCGGTGCCGCCGGAACTGCGCCCGCCGGTTCCGCCGGCCCGGAGCTGCGGCACGGTGATCTTGTCGCCGGCCGACAGGCCGGACACGATCTGGGTCTGGCCGCCGGAGGAGATACCGACCCGCACAGTCGTCTGTACCGTCTTTCCGTTGACCAGCTTTTCGACGTATTCACCACCCGCGGAATTACGGTGCAGCGCCGTCGCCGGAACGACGACTACGTTGCTGACCTGCTTGTAGATCAGCGTCGCCGTCACATTCGCCCCGTCGTGCAGATCACTCGGCGAACCGGTGACATCGATATCCACCGGATAACTGGCAATCCCGGAGGAGGTGGAGGACGAACTCGACGCGACCAGTCCGATAGAGCTGATCGTGCCGTAGACCGTGGCGGTGGAACCCGTGACGCTCAACTGCGCCTGCTCGCCCTTCTTGATCAGGCCGACCGAGGTGTCGTCGACGCTGGCGTTCACGACCCACGATTTCGTGCTGATCACCAGGATCTGCGGATCCGTGCTCGATGTGCTGCCGCCGGTGGAATTGGAACCACCGACCGCCGCGCCCGAGCCCGAACCAGAACCAGAGCCGGTTGAATTCGACGAACTGGATCCCGACACCGACTGACCGACGGTGAGATTCACCGTTGCCACCACACCGTCGATCGGCGAGGACATCGTCGCCGCGGCGAGCTGACCCTTGGCCGTGCTGAGCTGATTGGTCGCGGCGGTGAGCGCGGCCTTGTCCGCCGCGATCTGAGTATCTGTGGCGCTGTTGGTGCTGTCATCGTCCACTTTGGCCTGGTCGCCGGCCACGGTCGCCTGCGCCTGCGCAACCGCAGCCGACAGTGACGTCGCATCGATCGTGGCGAGGGTCTGCCCCTTCTTCACCGTCTGTCCCTCGGAGACGGCGAGCTTCGTCACCTGGCCCGATACGGAGAAGTTGAGATTCTCCTCGTCCGCGGGAGCCAGTGTCCCGGTCGCCGACACGCTCTGCTTCACGGTGCCGGTGGCGACCGTCTGGGTTGTCGTCGACGTGGTCGCGGCCGCGGCGGCGCTGTCGCCCCTGGTGCCGAAGTAACCACCCACTGCCGCGCCGGCCACCACCAGCACGACGACGAATGCGGTCAACCGAGGATGTGTCCTCAGCTGACGCAGCATTGCTTTCATCGCAGTCCTTTCGGCGTCGCATCCGGGTTGCAGCGCAAGCTGTAACCGATGCCACGCAGCGTTTGAATCAGAGGTGGATCGAATCGATCGATTTTCTTGCGCAGGAACGAGATATAGCTCTCCACAATCCGTGCGTTGCCATGGAAGTCGTAGCTCCACACATGGGCCAGAATCTGTGGCCTGGTCACGATCCGACCGCTGTTCTCCAGGAGATAGCGCAACAATGCGAATTCGGTCGGCGACAGGTCGATGTTGGTGCCGGCCCGGCGCACCTCCCGGCGGTCCCGATCCAGCTCCAGGTCCGCCAGCCGCAGCACCGTCCGGTCGTCGTCCGCTTTCCTTCCCACGTCGGCGTTTCCGGGTCGTGCCTGCCGAATGCGGGACACCAGGTCATCGAGACTGAACGGCTTGCTGATGCAGATGTCACCGGCCGCGGCCACGACAACCCGATCGTCGGAGTGGTCACCCGTGGTGAGAAACACGACCGTCGTCTGCTCATCACGCTCGCGGATCAACTGCCGGAACCGGGGGGCCCCGATACCGCGGAGCGTCGTGTCCAGGACCAGCAGGTGCGGCCGGAATTCCTCGGCTATGCCAAGAGCGTCGGACGCGGTTCGGGCTGAACGGACGTCGAAGCCGACAAAGCGCAACACGGTCGCAACCAGGTCGGTCATGCGGGAATCGCTGTCAGCGACCAGCACGCGGCCGAGGTCGGCGGAGCCGACCGGCTGCTCGCGAACGACCGTGCCGGGTCGGCTCACCGTACGGCCGCGCAGCACGAATGCGGCCGATCGCTGGCGGCTCGTGACCCGTCGCCCGGCGCCCGTTGCCCGCTTTGATCCCTCATGCCCTCCCCCTCGTACGGCAGGAGGTCAGCACACCGCAGCTACATGAAGAGTTCCTGTATGAAAGCTGTGTGAAAGCTGTGAATCTTGCTCTGCTCAGCCAAGGCGGCTACCCGTGGGGCCCCGTTTTCATGATCGTGATCGGTCACTAGGGCTATAGCAACCAGAAACCGATCACGATCATGGACCAGCGGATTGGGTGACCGATGCCGTCAGCGACTCATGATCGTGAGTGGATTTAGCACCTCCAGAGGTATCGAATCCACTCACGATCATGAAAAGTTGCGGTCAGCACGTCGTCCGAGCCAGTGGAGGGGTCGACCTGCGGTTACCAGCGGTCGCGGTGCACGACCTGATCGATGGGACGACGGTTGATCTTCTCGATCGGGCGGAGCGGACGGTCGGCCGGATACCCGGCGCCGAGCAGAAAGGCCACCTCGTAGCCGTCCGGCACACCGAGGATTTCCCGGGCCCTGGCCTGATCGCCGACCGAGGAGTGTCCGGTGCCGACACCCAAATCCGCGGCGGCGACCATCATGGCGAAGGTGGCCTGGCCGAGGTCGTACTGGTCGACGACACGGGTGCGGTCGTCGTCGGTGACGGGCAGTACGAGAGCGATCGTGGCGGCAGCGTCGGCGATGTGCCGGGCGCCCTGCCAGACCGTGGCGAGATCGATCTGCTGTTGGCGATCGGTGACCAGGACGAAGTCCCAGTGCTGCCGGTTCGACGCCGACGGCGTGCGCCAGCCGGCTTCCAGAATGCGGTCCAGGTCGGCGGCGGGGATCGGGTCAGTGCGATAACTGCGCACATTGCGGCGTGAACGGATCGCATCCCAGGTCTCCATGCGGTGTCCCTCTCTCCGAAGAAAATCCAGCAGCCGATCCACCGGACCGAATGCGGCCTAGCTCGCCTGCCGCCAGGCGTCGGCCAACGCGACGTAGCTGCCGGTGCGGCGTTCCCGGTCCAGGCTCGGCGTGACGACGACGATCTCGTCGACCTGTGCGGCCTGCTTCATCTCCAGCAGGCGCGCGGCGACGGCCTTCGGCTCACCGGTGACCATCCGGCCGTCGTCCTGCCGACCGGCCCGGAATGCCGGAGACGTGGCGAATTCGTGTACCTGCTCCGGTCGCAGCGGCTCGCGTATCCCGCGCCGGAGGTTCTGGATGGTCAGCGCCCAGGACGCCTCGAACTCCAGGATCGCCTCCTCGTCGTCGCTGCCGAACGCCAGCACCGACATGGCCGAGTACGGCGCGGCGTCCGGGGTGCGCGCGGTGAAGTCGCGGCGGTACTCACGCAGCGCCTCGATCGCGAGGTCGGGGCTCATGTGGTGGGCGAACACCGCGCTCAGGCCATTGACCGCGGCGAACCGGGTCCCGTAGCCGCTCGAGCCCAACACGAACATCTCCGGCCGCTCGTCAACCACCGGCGCGGCCACCAGCGCGGCGTACGGGTGGTCGTCCGGGAAACCGTCGCCGAGGAACGCCAACAACTCGCCGACCTGCCCGGGGAACTCGGCCCCCGGGTCCGCCGCCACTCCGCGGCGCAGGACGTGTGCCGTCAACGGATCGGTCCCCGGCGCCCGGCCGAGCGCGAGGTCGATGCGGCCCGGGTACATGGCGAGCAGCGTGCGGAATGTCTCGGCGACCTTGAACGCGGTGTGATTGGGCAGCATGATCCCGGCCGCGCCGACCCGGATCCGGTCGGTGCGGGCGCCGATGTGCGCGGTCAGGATCTCCGGCGCGCTGCAGGCCAGACTGCTCATGTTGTGGTGCTCGGAAACCCAGTAGCGGCGGTATCCGGCCGCCTCGACCGCCTGGGCGATGCCGACGGCGCCGGCGATCGACGCGGTCGCGGTCTCGCCGTACTCGATCCCGACGAAATCCAGCACTGCCAGCGGAAGTGATTCCTCTACGGTGTCCATCACCGGGACAAGGCCGCGCCGCCCCACCGCATTCCCGTCACGGGGCGCGCCACGCGAGGCTCGGCGCGGCCAGCAGTCCGGAGGAGACGCCGTCCAGGGCGAGCTCGAGATCCTGCATCCGGAAGCGACGGCCGTAGCGCGCAGTGCTGACCTCAACCGCGCGGTGGATGGCGGTGTCCGCGGCGAGGGCGTTCGCGGCAGTGTTGTGGACCACGATGCGCAGCCGGTTGGTGCCAGCGGTCAGGTGTGCGGTGATGTCGAGCGCGTACGGCGGGGCCCAGAGGATCCCGCTCTCGGCGCCGTTGACGTGCACCACGGCGACCTCGCGGACCGGTGGCGAGACGTGCGCCCGGTAGGAGTTGCCGCGGATGTCCTTGCTGTCAGTCGATCCCGCCTCTGCGACCTCGGCCGGGCCGAAGTCGAGCAACACCGGCCCGGTCAGCCAGGACGGTTCAATGTGCAGCGTCGTCTCGTAGGCGGCCGATCCCGAGTAGCCGGTGCGGTCTGCCTCCCAGCGGTGCGGCAGTGTCACCGGCACCGGACCGGTGGAACCAGGATCGTCCAGAAACTCGACTGTCCACTGCCCGTCCAGGCGCTGGCTCCCGGTCGCGGCGGCGTTCGCGGGCGGCGCCGCTGTGGCGTCGCCGTCGCGGTTGAAGGCGACGATCACCGCCGCCTCGTACGGATGCAGCTGCAGCGCGAGCAGCGCCGCCGTACGGCCACGACCGCGGACGTCGCCGGTTGCCGGATCCCACAATTCGTAGTCTGAATAAGCCGTGTGCGGCGCTATTTCGAAGGACCGCAGCCCATTCCCGGTATTCGCCACAAAGTAGATGTCACTGTCGGCTGTCCGGCGATGCACCACGCCGATCTCCGGCGTGGCCGGGGTGACGGTGACGTCCGGCGGCGACACCTCGCGCAGCGTCGCGGCGAGAGTGTCCGTGGTCGCGTCGATCGCGGTCCGGAAACCGGAATCCCCCACCGCGATGACCGAGCCGCCGGCCGCGATCACCTGATCGAGCCAGCTTCTGGTCGTATCCGGGATCACCGTGGCCTTCGGCAGAATGACGACCGGCGCGTCCTGCGGCGCGAGCACGTCAACGGCGTCGTCGTCGATCAGATCGAAATCAAGTCCGTATTCACGGACGACGCGCGGAATTTCGGGGCCGACATGCCGGCGGGTGTCCCGCCACAGATCGAGCGACCCGCCCATCGTGGGGTAGACATCTCCGGCCGGAATGTAGATCTTGACCCCGGATACGTGTTCGCCCTGCCGGAGCAGCCAACTGAGTCGCTGCAGATATCCGTTGAGGTGCGGCATCGCCGCCCACCACGGGTTGCGGTCGTCCAGGGCGCCGGAGGCATAAAAGAACCAGCCCAACCCGGGGGCGTCGCTCGGCGAATAGGGCCATCCGTGCCCGACGAACTGATTGATGCCGAGCAGAAAATGCTCGTGCGCCTCACCCTTGAGATCCAGCGGTGTGGCCCGGAAGGACGGCGAGTGGACCCAGGTCCACACCTCCGAGGAGACCACGCTCTTGCCGTAGAGGTGCGCCGCCGAGGAGGCCCAGCGCGTCTGGGTGAGCTCCTTCCACCCCCAACCCTCCCCTTCATAGAGGTCGGCGAAACGGTAACTGCTGACCGTGGCCGGCGGCGTGCCGTACCCCTGGATACGGAACGGAATCCCGTGCCCGGCCGCCCAGCGCTGGAATACGGCGACGAAGTTCTCTTCGTACAACTCGGTCAGCGTGCGGTAGAAGTCGATCCGCAGCCGGTCCGCGCCGACGCCGTCCACAATCAGCTGAAAGAGGCGCGGCCGCGCGTCGTAACCCCGACGCCGCTGGAATTCCGTGAGCAGTTCGGGGGTCCAGTCCGCGCTGTACACCTCCAGGCTGTCGCAGAACACCGATCCGACGAGCTCCGCCGGTACGGCGGCAATCAGCGGGTCGGCCACCCGGCGCAGGTGCTCTTCTGCCGCGGCGGCGGAGTAGTGGTCCAGGACCGGTCCCTCGGCGCCGGCCGCGGCCCGTTTCACGCTCTGCCCGGTCGTCCTGGAATAGGCCAGCAGGATCACCCGCGGTCCGCCGCCTTGCGGGATCCGGATGACGCCCTCGACGATCGGCAGTTCGGCGAATTCCGCCGGACGCTCCTGCGCGGTGCCGTCGCCGACGTACGCGGCGACGAGTCGATCCCCGGGCCACGGCTCGGTCACGGATACGTCTGCCGCGGCGAGCTGGACCTCGAAGCGTTCCCAATGCAGTTTCCGGGCCGCCAGATCGACGTTGATGTGCGGCCCGCCGAAGGACCAGCCACTGCCGAGCGTGAGATCGAAGCGCAAGCCGAGCTGGCGCGCCCGGTCAGCTGCAAAACGCAGGTGGGCCAGGAATTCCGCGGACAGGAACGGGTGCTCGACCGGAGCGAGTGGATAGACGTACGAAATTTCGACACCGCCGAAGCCGGCCGCGGCGATCGCCCGTAATTCCCGTTCGAGTTCCGTACGGGTAAGTGTCGGCCCGAACCACCACCATCGCATCATCGGCCGGCTGTCGGCCGAGGGGGAACGGAAACCCTGGCGCAGTTCGCCGATGAGAGGGCCGTCGGTCACGGGCAGCTCCAGCGTCGGGTTGAATGCTTCCAACGGCCGGCGGCGCACACCGACCACCGCCGAGGCTACGGCGGCGGCGCGCCGACCGCGATGACCGAATACGGCAGGGCATCTCACCCGGGCCGGCCACCCGTTGCCGAGGTTGTTGATATATTCACATTCGAACACCCTGTGGACAAACGCCGCCGGTCGGTCGGTCTCGGCCGTATTCTCCGGCGGAGCCGTGCGACACGTCGCACCTGACGACGGGAGCTGGGAGTGAGCCGGGTAGACGAGGTCAGCGACGTCAATCTGCGATATGGCTCGGCGCCCGACCGCCGCGGTCGGCTGCTTCGACTCGTCACCGACGAGGGATTCTGCACGATCGCCGAGTTGGCACAGGCGCTCAATGTCTCCGATATGACCGTGCGGCGCGACGTCAGCCGGCTGGAACGTGATCAGTGTGTGCGCCGCGTGCACGGTGGCGTCACCGTGCTGCCGCCAAGCGCCCTCAACACCAGTGATTTCGGCGAGCGGGCCCGGACCAGGATCGAGGCGAAACGGCGGATCGCACGGCATGCGGCTGGACTGATCGGCACTGGCGCGACGGTGGGCATCGACGCCGGCACGACGAACCATCAACTCGCGCTGATCCTCCCGGAGGGAAAGGACCTCACGGTCGCGACCCACTCGCTTCCGGTCCTCACCGCCCTGCAGCACAAAGCCGGCATGCGGGTCATCGCGTTCGGCGGCGAACTGCACCCCATCACCCAGGACTTCGCCGGAATCGCCGCCCAGGATGCCATCGCAAATGTGAATCTCTCGATCCTGTTTCTCGGCGCCAAGGGGCTCAACGAACGCGGCGTCTTCTGCGCCAGCGATCATGAGGCGCTGGTGAAACGCAAGCTGCTCGAGGTCGCCGACCGGGTGATCGTGCTCGCCGACTCCAGCAAGCTGTCGGCCACCGCGATGGTGCGGGTCTGCTCGCTGGAAGACATCGACACCCTGGTCACCGACGCCGGCATCGGCGCCGACGCGGTCGCGGCCTTCACCGCGCACGGCGTCGAGGTAACCATTTCCGCAGGTTGACCGCCACGGTTGCGCGGCTATCAACAATATGTGAGTATCTCATCATCTAGTGTTGGTTGGCCGTCAACGAGATCGGCCACCGCACGAGCGCAGCTCAGGGTTCCATTTCCTCCGACGGATGGAGCGAACGGATGCCGAAGTCCGGCACAGCCGGCCTTCCCCATATGGCCGATCACAGTTATTCGCTCGAATAATCAGCCGCTTTCCATCGTACGATCAGAGAGTTGGTGTAGTGGTAATGCAGAAGGGTAGTGGGATGCCGGGAATATCCGAGAGTGACTACGACCACTGGCGCGAGCACGGATATGTCATCGTGCGTCTCCTGGATGACGATCTGCTGGAGGCGGCCCTGCAGAACATCTATGAGTACATGCCGTCGTGGGAGGAGTACGCCCGCCATCCGCGCTGGTTCCAGGAGACCGTGGGAAGCAAGGTCAGAAAGCCCGGTCAGGGAGCGACCTTCCCGTTCGTCGGCGACGCGCTCAACGCGAGCACCATCCACCCCGACTACGTGGCATTCGCCGAGCGGGCCCTGGGTACGAAACGCATCATGCTGAGTCACGGCCAGCTCGGCGGGAAATACGCCGGCACCAGGGATTTCGAGCAGGAACTGCACTACGACTACGGCAACAACACACTGGCCGTTCCGAAGCCGGACACCGAGATTCTCGACCTCCCGATGATCGTTTACTACACCGACGTCACCGTCGATCTGAGCCCCACCTACGCCGTCTCCCAGACCTTCACCCGGGACGAGCCGCTCTCCCCCCGGCATCGCAGCCGCGCGGACTATCCCGAGCTGTACGAACACGAATTTCCGGTCACCGTCCCGGCCGGATCGGCCCTGATCTATTCGATGAACACGTTCCACCGCGGCTCCGCGCTGCGCGCGAAGGAGGGACTCCGATTCGCCCAGAACGTCGGGCTCAAACGCATCGACGCGCCCTGGTCGGGGCAGGTCACCTTCCAGCACGAGGGCGGCCGGCCGGAAATGGACCACTTTCTTGAGACGGCCACTCCGCGCGAGCGTGAGCTGGTGGGCTTCCCACCCGTGGGCGACGATTTCTGGGACAAGCGCACGATCGAAGGGGTCGCGATCCGCTACCCGAATATGGATATCACCCCGTACCAGGACGCCCAGTGACGGCACGACGTCGCGGTGCAGGGTCTGGCCGGCCCCGGTCCTGCACCACGGGTGAGCGTTCTCAGTAGTAGATGGAGCCCGGAGTGCCGCCGCCGACCGGGATCGCGTCGCCGGTGATCGCGACGCTGCGCGGTGAGGCGAGAAATGCGACGACGTCAGCGATCTCGGCGGCCGTGACTGGACGACCGATGCTGATGCCCGCCGCCAGATCGCTCTCGACCTCGGCCTCGGTGATCCCCCGCGCGGCAGCGGTCCGACGGATGATCTCGGGGGTCCGCTCGGTGACCGTGACACCGGGGTGGACCGTGGTGACATTGATTCCGGCCGGCCCCAATTCGTCGGCGAGGTTCTTCGTCAGCGCCGCCACCGCCACATTGCGGATGGATCCGAAGAGGTTTCCGGTGCGGCGCGCATTCAACCCGCTGACGTTGATGATCCGGCCCCAGCCCTGCGATGTCATATGTGGGGCCGCCGCCCGGGCACAGCGCAGATATCCCAGCACCTTCGTCTCGATCTCGGCCCGCAGGACGTCGTCATTCAGTTCGGCGAGCCGGCCGGCAGCCTGCGGGTCGGCCGGCCGGGCGGCGGCGTTGACCAGAATGTCGACTCCACCGAGCTCGCCGACGACGACGTCCATCATCGACCGCACCGAATGCGCGTCCGAGGTGTCCGTCGGGATGGCGACGGTCCGCCCGCCATGCCGGGATATCCGTTCTGCCGCCCGCTCGAGCGCGTCGGGGGTACGTGCGACGAGTGCGACATCAGCACCTTCGGCGCCCAACGTATCGGCGATCGCATGGCCGATCCCCCGACTGGCTCCGGTAACGACCGCGCGGCGGCCGCGTAGCTGCAGATCCACGAATACTCCCTCTCGGCAGTGATACGGCAGCGGCAGAACCTAACCGCGAGCTCATTCGCTTATGTAGTAGGCCATGGGGCGACCGACCGACATCGAACAGACCACTTTGGAGGTAGACTAACCGACATTGTTCGTGTCACAACAATCCTTTGGTAAAGGTGATCAGTGGGTGTGCACCGCGGGCGACCCAGGATTCTGTGCGTCGGCACCGCGGCCATCGACACCATCGCCGTCGTGCCCACCATGCCGTTGCGGGACAGCCGGGTGACCAGCCCACTGTTCCGCACCGCCGGTGGCGGGCCGGCCGCGACGGCGGCGGTGACGATAGCCCGCCTGGGCCTGCCCGTTGAGTTCTGCGGCGTCGTCGGCCGCGATGAGATCGGCGACGCGGCCGTGGCCGGACTGGTCGCGGCAGGCGTCGGGGTCCATCACGTCGAGCGGCGCGCCGACATCACCACAGCACAGAGCATGATCCTGATCTGCGCGGACGATGCAAGTCGCACCATCATTACCCAGCCGGCGCCACCGCCCCGTGCGCTACCGACGGGATTCGACTGGATTCACCTCGATCACGCCGGATATCCCGCCCTCTCCAGCGAGTTACGCCGGTCTGCGACGGTAAGCCTCGATGACGGCAACGCCGTCGACAACCTGGACCTGCACGGCCTGGACCTCTACGTCCCTACCGCTGAGGTGGTGCGGCGCAGATTCACCACCGATTCCGTGGCCGCCTCTGCCGCGCGGGCACGAGCCGCGGGCGCGGCGACGGTCGTGGTCACCGATGGCGGCGCCGGCGCGTCACTCCACACCGAGGCGGGCAGCTATGCCTCACGGGCCTTCGGCGTCGAGGTGAACAGCACCTTAGGCGCCGGCGATGTCTTTCATGGCGCGTTGGTGGCCGGGCTGGCCAACGGCCGGGACGCTCGGTCTGCTGTGGACTATGCGAATGCCTGTGCGGCCCTGTCCTGCCGGGCGATCGACGGGCAGAGCGGTATACCGTCGCCCGCTGAGGTAGCAGCCCTTCTGCAATCACCAGCATTCGCCGCACCGCCGGGCGAATGCCGCGATGAAGGAGTTTCCTGTTGAAGAATCCTGCGCTGCCCCCGGCGCTGAGCGCGCTGGCGGACGAGACGGGCGTATTCACCATGCTCGCGATCGACCAGCGGGAATCACTCCGGACGATGATGTCTGATCGGGTCGCCGGCCGCGCGGTTGACGACATCGAGCTCGTACGGTTCAAGACGGCCGCTTCGGAACTGCTGACCCCACTTGCCACGGCTGTCCTGCTGGACCGAAGTTACGGTCTGCCAGCCGTCGCCGTTGCACGGTGTCCGGTGATTCTGGCCGCCGACGAACTCATTCAATTGCCGGGCGGACCGGTCACCTCGTCGCGACTCGATCCGGCAGTCACTCCCGGACTCGTCGCCGAGGTGGGCGCCGCGGCCCTGAAGATGCTGATCGCCTGGACGCCGGACACCAGACACGCCGCGGTGGAGCTGACGAGCGAATTCATGGCGCTGTGCCGGGCGGCCAGGGTTCCGGGAATTGTGGAGGGCGTCGTACGACCGATCGACATCGACGAATGGGACGACACGCGTCGCAACGACGCGATCGTCCAGGCAGCCGGCGATCTGGCCGCCAGTCGGCCCGATCTCTATAAGGGTGAGGTGCCCTCCTACGGCCGCGCCGCCCCCGCCACCATGACCCGGGTCAGCGAACAGATCACCGCCGTGCTCGACTCCCCCTGGGTCATTCTCTCCTCAGGGGTGGCCGCGACTGACTTTCCGACCGCGGTAAACGCCTGCTGCGCCGGCGGAGCGAGCGGATTCCTGGCGGGTCGGGCGGTGTGGTCCGACGCGTTCACCACACCCGACGTGCGGCATTTCCTGGCGACGGAATCCCGGGCCAGACTCGGCCGGCTGGCCGCGGCGGCGCGCCTACCGCGGTGACCGGTCAATGACTGTCCCGTCGACCGGTCCACAGCAGAATTGGGCCGGCAATCTGCGCTATGGGGCACGGGAGATCGTCCGTCCGCGAAGTATCGCCGAGGCGCAGGCCGCAGTGTCGCGGGAGACCCGGGTGCGCCCGCTCGGCACCCGGCATTCCTTCAGCACGATCGCCGACTCCCCCGGAGTGCTGCTCGAGCTCGACGGTCTGCCCACGGTGCTCGACATCGACGCCGACCGTATGCGGGTGTCCGTGAGTGCCGGGACGACCTACGGTCTGCTCGGCGTGGAATTGGAGCGTTGCGGCCTGGCCCTGCGCAACACCGGATCACTGCCACACATTTCGGTGGCCGGAGCATGCGCCGTCGCCACCCACGGAAGTGGCGACACCAATGGAAACCTGGCGACCGCGGTCATCGGCGTACAACTGATCACCGCGGACGGCAGCCTGGTCGAGCTGTCCCGGGAGTCCGATCCGCGTGATTTCGACGGTATTGTCGTTTCCCTCAGCGCCCTCGGTGTCTTTACCCGGCTCGACCTGTCCATCGAGCCGACCTTCGAGGTCCGTCAGGACGTCTACGAGGGCCTGAGCTGGGAGAGGCTGGAGCAGAACTTCGATGCGATCACCTCGTTCGGTTACAGCGTCAGCCTCTTCACCAAGTGGACCGATCAACCGCTCAGCCGAATTCTCGTCAAGTCACGTCGCGATCAGCTGGGCAGTGAATGCCCGCCGGAGGAGTTGTTCGGCGCGCGCCCGATCGGTGCCCGGCCGCCCAACTCGAAACGCAATAATCTGACCAATCGCGACGGCTCCTTCGGGCCGTGGAATGAGCGATTGCCGCATTTCCGGTCGGACGCCAACCCCAGCCACGGCAACGAGCTGCAGAGCGAGTACTTCATCGCCCGGGAACACGCCACCGCGGCCTTCGCGGCCCTGCGCTCGATGGCAGGCCGGATTCACCCCCTGCTCATTATCGGCGAGATCCGCACCGTGGCCGCGGATTCGCTGTGGCTGAGCCCGAGCTACGGAATGGACGCCGTGGCCCTGCATTTCACCTGGACGGGCGACTCGACAGCAGTGACCGCATTATTGCCCGAACTCGAAGAGGCACTCGCCGACTTCAGCCCCAGACCGCACTGGGGCAAGCTCTTCGCCCGCGGCATCGAAGACATCGCGCCGCTGTACGAGCGGCATGCGGACTTTGTGCGCCTGGCCGAGCGGTTCGATCCGCGGCTGAAATTCCACAACCGATTCCTGGAGCGGAATGTCCTGCCCCGGGACAAACGATTCCTGGACGGCCCGTAACGACGTTCCACCCGTCAGCACCGACCACAGCCGCTCCTGGCGTGATGATCATGCAGAAATGGTTCGTCCGCACGGCGTGTCGCGGACCCTTTCTGCATGATCACCCATCGGGGAGGGCCGGGACCACGGTGCACCAGCACCGATCGGCACCGAATTGCTCAGACGAGCGGCTCGCCGCCGTCGATGCCGAGCGAGACGCCGGTTAGGAACGTGTTGGTCAGCGCGAACACGACCGCCTGCGCGACATCATCGGCGGTCCCGATGCGGCGGGCCGGGTTGTGCTCGGTGAGCGCGGCAAACAGGGCAGACTTCTTCTCCTCGCCGAGCCCGTCGTAGGCGCCGGTGTCGATGGTGCCCGGCGAGATCGAATTGGCCCGGATGGGGGCGAGCTCGACGGCCAAACCCCGGACCACGACGTCGACGGCTCCGTTGGTTGCGCCAACCGCGAGCATTCCTGGCGTCGTTTTGGTCGCGGAGTGCCCGGAGAAGAACACGAACGACCCGTCGGCAGCCAACCGCGGAGCGAAATGCTTGGCCAGCATGATCGGACCGACGACCTTGGTGCGGAATGACTGCGTGACGGTGTCCGGGTCCAGATCGCCGACCAGTCCGCGGGCCCGCGCCGAAGCCGTCGACACGACGTGGTCGATCCGGCCGAGCCGCTCGGCCAGTGCACAGACGCTGGATTCGTCATCCAGATCGATCTGTTCGGCGCTGATCCCGGAATCGTCGTACGCGGACGCGAGCGCGTCCTTGTTCCGACCGGCCACGACGACGGTGCCGCCGGCTTCCCTGATTGCCAGGGCAATCGCGCGGGCGATGCCGCTGGCCCGGCCGACGACCAGGACGGTGCGGCCCTGCAGTGTTGCGGACATTTTCCTGCTCCATTCGTTGGCGGACGTGAGGCCGTGGTGATCGTGAGCGAGTTAAGCCGGCTATAGGCGGCGCAGTGCCGTCTCGATCATGGAAAGGCGCCGTCCAATCGGCTTCATCGATTGCGCAATTCATCCGGGTCCAGGCCTCGGTCGATGCCGTGCGAGATCACCGCCTGTCCCGGTTCGAGGGCGAGTTTCACCCCGTCGAGGAAGACATCGATCTTGTCCGGCTCGAAGGAGACGAGATTGGAAACCCGGCCGACCTCGGACCAGGCGTCCGGATAGGACCAGGCCGCGCCCTTGTGATCGTCGATGTCGTAGTAGCTGGCCAAGCCCTTGTACGGGCAGAACGTCTGTCCATTGGCGAGCGTCAGCGCGGTCGGGTTGATGTCCTCTCGCGGCACGTACCAGCGTGGCGCGAATCCGGATTCGTAGAGCACCACGGGACGCGTGGTGTCCGCGATAACCCGGGTGCCGTCCCTGACGACCAGGTGGCGCGAGCTCTGCCGGATATCGATGCGGTGGTACTGATCGGCGGCGTGACCGACGATCTGCTCGTCCTCTTCGTAAAATGCGTCCATCGCCCGCCATGCGAATGCCACCCGGTCCCGCAGTTCGCCGGCGTAATCAGCCAGGGCGGTGTATTCCCACGCGGCGCGGGCGGCCCGGTGCTCCCCCACGGTCACGGTGAACCAGGCGGTGTCGCCGAGCTCGCGGTGTTGGGTGACCCGGTTCTCGTCGAGCAGAACATCGGGATGAATGTCGGCGCGGGGGAAGAACGCGACCGGGTAATGGCCGGGTTCGTGCAGCAGGAGCACGTCCTCGCTGTCGGCGATCCATTCGCCGGCCAGCTTGACGCGGAGGCGTCGACGCAGCGGCTCGGCGAAGAGCAGTCGCTGCGGCAGCGGCTCGGGGGTGAGGAAGCGACCGGCTGAGCGGCCGCCCAAGGGACCCTGTTGCCAAGACAGACCCATGATCATTGTCCTTTCTGGTGAAATCCGCGTTCCTGCACGGTCCAGGTATTGCCGTCCGGGTCGGCGAAATCGGCGAAGCTCGCGTAGTCGCCATGCTGTGGATCGATTCCGCCATTCCAGCCGCCCACCCAGCCATCGACGGAGTCCTTGTGTCGGACCGGACCGACCGGTACGTCTCGGGCCAGCAGGCCGGCGCGCTCGGCAGTGAGATCGGTGGTGACGAGGTGCAAGTTGTGCAGCCGCTCAGGCGAGTTGGTTGCACGGAGTTGCACCGAGCAGGCCGATCCCGGCGGGGTGAGCTGGACGACCCGGAAGTCGTCGGTCGGTCGGTAGTCGATATCGAGCGCGAAGCCGACCCGCTCGGTGTAGAAAGCCAACGCGCGGTCGAGATCGGCGACCGGCAGCGGGACGACCTCGAAGGCGAGCATCATGACTCCGACCCGTGCAGCCTGCGGGACAGGAAGTCCCGAATCAGCGTCGCGACCTCGTCGCCGGCGCTCTCGAGCAGGAAATGGCCGCCATCAAGCAGGTGGATCTCCGGATCCTCGGCATCTTCGGCGAAGGCCTGCGCTCCGGCCGGACCGAAGATCTCGTCGCCTCGGCCCCACACCGCCAGCACTGGCACCCGACTGGTGCGCAGATAGTCGTGCAACGCTGGATACAGCGGCGGGTTGGTGGCGTAGTCGCGAAAGAGCGCGAGCTGGATCTTGTCGTTGCCCGGACGCGACAGCAGCGCGTAGTCGTGGTGCCAGGTGTCCGGGCTGACCAGGCTTTCGTCGGCGGCGCCGGTCAGGTACTGCCATTTCGTGACGTCGAGCGTGAGTGCGGCCCGAATTCCGTCCTCATTTCCCGGATCGGACTGGTAATCCAACACCGTTTTCCAGAAGCCCTCGACAAAGCCGGCGTCGTAGCCGTTGCCATTCTGCGTGATGATCGCCGTGATCGCGCGTGGATTCCGCAGGGCCAGCCTCCATCCGATCGGCGCTCCGTAGTCCTGCACGTAGATCGCGTACCGGGTCACGCCCAGCTGATCGAGCAGGCCCGCCGTCAACTCGGTCAGCGCCTCGAACGTGTACTCGAACTCGTCGGCCGACGGCGCCGCGGAGAGGCCAAAACCCAGGTAATCCGGGGCGATGACGTGATAGCGGTCGGCCAGCTGAGGAATCAGGTTGCGGAACATGAACGAACTGGTCGGGAAGCCATGCAGGAGCACGATCGCCGGCGCGTTGACCGGTCCGGCCTCGCGGTAGAAGAGCTCGTGTCCGCTGACGGTGGCGTACCGGTGGTGAACGTGAGACATGATCTAACTCCTTTGAAGTTCTATGTTGGTTAGAGACTCAAGCACGGCTCGTGTAACCTGTCAAGCGACAGTTGGAGGTTAGAGATGGAGTTGTCAGACACGGCGGCCGACGAGGCGTTCCTGCTCGAGCTGCTCAACAGCACGCCGATCATCGATGGCGTGCAGCAGGACGAGCTCGACACCGCGGAGGCGGGCCGGACATGGCTGCGCGCGCGGGGTCACAGTGGCTCGGGCGGCGGGTGGCAGGAGGTCCGCGCCGGTCGGGAAGCGTTGCAGGCAGTGGTACGTGGGCACCGGCAGGCGGGCGCGCTGGCTCCGCTTCTCGATGAGGTCAGCTACCGTCCGTCGGTGTCCGACGACGGCGTGCGGTGGCGGCTGGACGTGCCGGCCGGGCGGGCGGCCGTGGCGCGCGCCGTGCTCGCCTGGGATGCGCTGCGCCGGACCCGTCCGGGCCGCCTGCGGCCCTGCGAGAACCCGGACTGCGCCCTGTTTCTGATCGACCGCAGCAAGGCCAATCGGGCCCGATGGTGCTCGATGGCCGTGTGCGGAAACCGGATGAAGGCCCGCCGGCACTACGAGCGCACCCGCAACGAGTCCGACTAGCGACGCAATCGACCTGCGAGAAAGGAGCGGCAACGATGGCCACCCTGTTGTCGGTCAATGTCGGGCTACCGAAGAACGTCGAGTGGCAGGGCAGCACCGTCTACACCGGAGTCTGGAAGCACCCGGTCGACGGGCCGCGCCTCGTGCGCCGGCTCAATGTCGACGGCGACGGCCAGGGCGACCTCAATGGTCACGGCGGCGAACAGCGGGCCGTGCTCGTCTACCAGCTCGAGTCGTACCGGCATTGGGAAGCGCACTTCGGTCGCACCGCCTTCGAGCACGGCCAGTTCGGCGAGAACTTCACCGTCGACGGGCTGAGCGACGACGAGGTGTGCATCGGCGACAGGTATCGCATCGGCGGGGCGGAGTTCGAGGTCACCCAGCCGCGGGTCACCTGCTTCCGGGTTGGCATGCGCCTGGGCCAACCGCAACTTCCCGCCCTGCTCGTCGCCCACCACCGCCCCGGCTTCTATCTGCGGGTCATCACCGAGGGCCATGTCCGGGCCGGGGACCAGATCGTGCGGACCCGGGTCGGGCGGCATGCCGTGAGCGTCGCCGACATAGACGCCCTGCTGTATCTGCCCGACCGCGACATCGAGCAGCTGCGGGCCGCCGTCGATATCCCGGCCCTCAGCCCGGGTTGGCGGCAGTCTTTCGACGAACTGCTCGAGGCCGCGCACAACGGAACCCAGGTTGCCGCACCACCCGTCGGTGTCGAGCCCGGCTGGCCGGGATTCCGTCGCTTGCGGGTCGCTGACCTCGTCCCGGAAGGCTCGGCCGTGACCTCGGTCTATCTGACCGCCGAAACCGGTGGCCCGCTGCCCAGGCCCAAGGCCGGGCAGTACATCACGTTGCGTGCCGCGGGCGCCGGCGATCCGGCTCCGGTGCGCAGCTATTCACTGTCCTCAGGCCCAGGCGCCGAGATCTACCGGATCAGCGTCAAACATGAATCGCACGGCATCGTCAGCGGCTATCTGCATTCCCGGCTCCGACCCGGGGCCATCCTCGATGTTGCCGCTCCCCGCGGCGATTTCGTGCTCACCGACGACAGCAACCCGGTGCTGTTGATCTCGGCCGGCATCGGTGTCACGCCGGTGCTGGCCATGCTCCACCAACTTGCCGCGGCCCGAAGCACCCGAGATGTGTGGTGGATCCACACCGCACGAAACGCCGACCAGCACGCTTTCGCCGCCGAGGCGCACGGGCTCCTGCAGGCACTGCCCAATGGGCACGAATGCATCTTTTATACGGCTGCCGACGCCGCTACCGGCGGCCCGATCATCAGCGGACGGCCGACCCGGGCCGGTCTCGCCGGGCTCGGCCTGCCCACCGACGCCACCGCGTACATCTGCGGCCCCGCCGCCTTCATGGCCGACCTGCAGGACGCCCTGCCGGCCGTCGGCCTGGCACCCGATCGCATACACACCGAGCTCTTCGCGGCCCGGTCGGCGATCAATCCCGGTCGGGTCGACGTCCATGACGTCACGCCGCACCAACCACCCGGTCCCCCCGGCACTGGGCCGCAGATCACTTTCGCGCGCAGCGGACTGACGGTGCGTTGGTCCCAAGGGCACGCCTCCCTGCTCGAACTGGCGGACGCCTGCGATATCCCCACCCGGTACTCGTGCAGATCCGGGGTCTGTCACACCTGCATAACCCCGGTCCTCGCCGGGGATATCGCCTATGCCCCCGACCCGCTGGAAATGCCCGGCAGCGACGAGGCGCTGATCTGCTGCGCGCACCCCGACAGCGACCTGGTGCTCGACCTCTGAGCCCGGCGGGAATCAGGCGCGCGGACGGTGCCGGCCACGCTCCTGGTGCGGCACCGTCTGCTTGGCTCCCGGAAATGCGGGCGTCGGCAACTGGGCGACCTCGTAGGTGGCGAGGTTCAGATTGCCGCCGGTGTCGGGCATCACCGGTGCCGGGGCCTGCCGGTCGAAATGCAACGTGCGGGTGAGATCGCCGAAGGTTCGCCGCCGCCAGGCACTGATATTCGGCTCTATTACGCCAGTGATCTTCTCCAGGAAGCGCAGCACTGAAGTGTGATCGAATTTCTCGCTGCACACATAGCCACCGGCGCTCCATGGCGAAATCACCATGCACGGCACCCGGGATCCGGCGCCGATGGGCAGGCCGTCGATGAATTCGTCCGCGGCACCGGCCGGCGGCACCGGCGGAATGACGTGGTCGAACAGACCATCGTTCTCGTCGTAATTGAGAATCAGCACGGTCTTGGCCCAGACGTCCGGGTTGGACGCGAGCGCCGAAATGACCGAGGCCACGAACGCCGCGCCCTGGGCCGGCGACGGAATGGTGGCCGGCTCGCCCGGGTGCTCGGAGGCGCCGCGGCCCAGGAAACGGCGGCGGGTCAATGCGGGCATCGGCGGTCCCTACCGAATCGGAATGGGTCGTATCGGATCGCGGTGAGCATCTCCGGACGATGTGACGCACGGGCCCGTCCCCGGATGAATTTCGGATGACAGGCGCTCGGCCGGACCATGTATGGACAGGCCCGCGATTGACCGCCGAACGGCCAGGCCGTAGGTTGGTCGCTGCATGACGACACACGGAAGCTGGTGAGAACCCAGCACGGTCGCGCCACTGTGATGCCAGCCGCACGAGAGTACGGCTGGTGAGTCAGATACGTGGTCGTCATGTTGACCTCGAAACAGATAGGGACGCAGCATCCCTGAAGGAGGCACCACATGACCAGCATCTCCTCATCCGGCCGTACCTCGATCCCGAGAGCCCAGGTTTCGGCGGAGGCGCTGTCCCGAGGCCGCGTCGCCCTGCTCCTGGGCATCACCGTCTTTCTCGCCCTTGCCGCGTACTACTTCGTCGGCATTGACGAGGGCATGACCTCACTCTTCGGCAAGACCATGGTCATCCACGAATGGGTCCACGACTCCCGGCACTTCCTCGGCTTCCCCTGCCACTAACCCGGCCCGGAGCTGCGACCCATGGAAATTCGCGTGATTCTCCGCGGAGCGCTGTCCGGATTTCTCGCCGGAATACTCGGATTCGTCTTTGCCCGTATCTTTGCCGAGCCCTTCATCAACAAGGCCATCGACTACGAGTCCGGCCGTGATCAGGTGCTCGACCAGCTGAACAAGGCCGCGGGCCGATCGGTCGCGCCCGACGGGCCGGAGATCTTCTCCCGCTCGATCCAGTCCACCGTCGGCATCGCCACCGGGATCATCGCCTTCTCCACCGCAATGGGTGCGCTGGTCGCGGTCGCCTATCTGATCCTGCACGGCCGATTTCACATCCGGCCCCGGTCGCTCGTCTGGATGACGGCTGGATTCGGCTTTCTCGGCGTATTTCTGCTGCCTTTCGTGAAGTATCCCGCCAATCCGCCGGCGATCGGGCACACCTTCACCATCGCGACCCGCAGCCACCTGTATCTCGCGATGGTGGCCGGGTCCCTCATTCTGCTCGGACTGGCGGTCTACCTCGCCTACCGGCTGGCACCCCGCTTCGGGGCCCTCAATGCGACGCTGCTGTCGGCCGCGGGCTTCCTGGTGCTGTTCTCAGTCCTGATCGGGCTCCTGCCCTCGCTGGGCAATCTCGCCGCGAACGTCGCCCACCAACACCAGCTCGGCTACGCCCGAGCCAGCACCGAGACTCCTCAGCCCATCACCAATCCGAAGGGCCAGATCGTCTACCCGGGATTCGATCCCGACGTGCTCTGGAAATTCCGCTGGTACTCGATCATCAACCAACTGCTCATCTGGACCGCCACCGCACTCATCTTCGGCGCGTTGCTCGAACGGTTCCTCGGCACCGAGAAACCAGCCAAAGCCGACCCGCGGCGCGAACCCGTGGCGGCAGCGCTCTAACAATGCCTCAGTCGCCCCAGGCGCGGAGCAGCTGCTCGACGTGGGTCCGCAACTGTCGCTGACTGAATGGTTTCGGCCCGATCAGGATCTCACTGAGCAGCGGGCCGGTCAGCTGGGCGGCGGCGAGCCGGTCTGCCGGCATTCCTGGCGCAACTGCCCGGACGCGGGCGAGTACGGCGCGGGTGCTGCTGGTCAGCACGTCGGCGCCCTCGACCAGCTCGCGCACCGCGGGATCATGCTGAGCCTCACCGATCAGCGCCAGATACGCTCGGCCCGCGTCGTTGCGGGTCAGGAAACGGGTCATCGCCAGCAGGTACGCCGCGAGGTCGTCGGCGGGGTCGGGACGCGGGCTGGTGAGCAGCTCATCGGCGTCGGCCACACACGCCTCGACCAGGATCTCCGCCTTGTTGGCCCACCACCGGTACACGGTCTGCCGACCCACACCGGCCCGCTCGGCGATGCCTTTCATTGTCATTGCGGCATAACCCTGCTCGACGAGCAGATCGTCGACCGCCTCCAGCACGGCCCGCCGAGCCTGCTCGCTGCGCGGCCGGCCCGCGTTCCCTGCACTCGTTCCAGGATGCGTCACCGGGTTACTATACCGAGACACCGTGCCTCGAATATGTTAGCCTCCCCTAATACGGAACATGATGACTCGTATCAAGAGCGACGCTACGGAGCTATCTTGCACCATCGATACACCGCGACCCCGGTTGCGACGATCCATGACGTGACCAGGCCGGGAGCGTAGCCATGTGCTCAGCCTGTGGCGTGCCGACGCACATTCCGACCATTGAGCCGGATGCGGCTCCGGCCGCGCAACCTATTGCTGGCGCGGCGGCACCAGCAGCGGCGCGCAAGTTCGCGGCGCTGCGCAACCGGGACTGCCGCCCATACCTGTTCGGCGCCGCTCTGGCGATGATGGCCGACAATGTCGAGCACGTCATCACCTACTGGGTGCTCTGGCAGAAATTCCATTCGCCCGCCCTGACCGGATTCGAGGTGATCAGTCACTGGTTGCCGTTTCTTTTCTTCTCTGTCTATTTCGGCTCGCTCGCCGACCGGCACGACTGCCGCCGGCTGATTCAGGGTGCGCAGGCACTGTTCATGGTGGTCTCCGCGACCTGGGGCGTGCTGTTCCTGACCGGGTCGCTGCGACTGTGGGAGGCCTGCCTCCTGCTCGTGTTGCACGGCTGCGCCGGCTCACTCTGGGGACCGGGTGAGCAGTTGATGCTGCACGACTTCGTCGGCCCGGCCGAGCTTCCCAGCGCGGTGCGGCTCAACGCGACGTTCCGCAGCCTCGGAGTCCTGTTCGGACCCGTGGTGGGCTCGGTGCTGCTGCTGGGCCTCGGGTCGACCGCGGGTATCTTCGCAAACGTCGCGTTCTACCTGCCGTTGACACTGTTCCTGTTCCGTACCAAATTCACCGGCCACACGCGGGACGACGGCGTACCGCGGACCCGGATCGGGATCCGCGACTCGTTGCGGGTATATCGCGACGTGCGGGCCGATCACACGCTGGTCAGCATGATCGTGCTGGCCGGACTGGGATCGTTCTTCGTCGGCGCGTCTCTACAGTCCTCGATGCCGATCTTTGCCCACGATCTCGGTGCCGGCAGCGCCGGAACCGCTTATGGCGTACTGCTTTTCGCCAACGGCGCCGGTGGCGTGATCGGCGGAATTCTGCTCGAAGCAACGGGCCGGATCCGACCGAATGTACGAGCGGCCGTGGTCAGCACCGCGGTCTACGGCATGACCAGCGTATTCTTTGCCGCCACCACCAGCTATCCGCTCGCGGTGCTCCTGCTGATCGTCGGCGGCGTCGCCAATCTGGCGTCAATGTCGATCGGGCAGACCATTGTGCAATTGCGCGCCCGACCGGCCGATCGCGGCCGGGTCGTCGGCCTGTACGGGATGTCGGCCAGTGGGTTGCGCGCCGGCAGTGGCTTCACCGTCGGGCTGGCCGGTGCCGCGGTCGGGATCCACTGGTCCCTCGGGGCCAGCGCCGTGGCCCTCTGCCTCGGTACGGCGATCGCCGGCTGGTTCGCTCTGACCGACCGGCGCGGCACCACCTGACCTACTGCGGATCAGCTCGCCGCCATTGCGTCTTGCGGCAACAGGGCCAGGAGTTGTGCCGCATGGCCGGGCAGCTCGACATCGGCCAGACCGGCGATGAGATCCCGCAGCGGTACCGGTTGATCCACCAGGACGGTGCCGCCGGACAGCAGTCGGCTGGACACGAGCGTGTCGAGTTCCGCCTCGCTCAACGTTCCGCCCAGTGCGCAGAGGGCTTCGCCCTGGACCCGGACGCGCTCCCGGAGTCCGGCATTGCCGGCGGCGAGGGTGATGATGTGTTCGATGGTCCAGGCGTCGGCCGCTATCCGGTTGTCGTACGTCGTATGCACACCCGCGGCGACCGCGGCGACCGCGGCGATCGTGCTGGCATTGACGATCGAGACGTGAGCCAGGATCTGATCGGCATTCCACTCCCCGGCCGGCGCTGAACTCGGTTCAGCCGAGTCCGCGACGGTGGCAGCGGCGTCCAGCAGGGTGCGGTAGGCGTCGTGAAGCGCGGCGGTGTCCATTGTGTCCTCTGCATTCTGTGGTCATATTCTGAACGGGTGATTCAGGCGTGCGAGCTGTGCATTTCCCAGAGTGCCTGCGGCAGGACATCCCCGGTCTCCAGCAATGACTTGAGATTTGCCAGCACAGCCGGCCAGCCGTGCGAAATACCGCGGAGCATCGCCTCGTTCGGCAGATTCTCGTGGGTAACGGTGAGCCGGACGACGTCCTCGTGCGGCTCGACAAGGAACGTCACCACCGACGGCTCCCGCGGCGTTTCGGCGTTCGGGTCGTCCTCGAAGGTGATGGCCAGGCGCGTCGGCGGCTCGGCCGTGATCACTCGACCGGTGACATCTACGACACCTGATCCGTCGGCGCGTCGATGCTCCCAGGCCGAGCCTGGCTGCCAATCCGAGACATTCGCGTGGTTCCAGTAGCGCGAGGTCAGATCGGCGTCGGTCAGGGCCTGCCACACCTGCGCCGCGCTCGCCCGGATATAGGTGACATAGACGTAGCTCGGGACAGCGGTTGATTCCGCCGATGTGGACTGCTCGGTCATTGCGTGCTCCTCAGCCTGCTGCTTAATGGTGTTGATCGCTTGTAGGCGGGGTCGGTCGAACCCCGAGATCCAGCGCTCCTCGATGTCGTGGATCGGCGCCGGATTCAGATAGTGCAGCCGTTCTCGGCCGCGTCGCACGACGGTGACGAGATTGGCTCGCTCGAGGACGTCCAGATGCTGCGTCGCCGACTGGCGCGCCATGTCCAGGTGCTCGCACAGCTCGCGCAGCGTCTGGCCGTTGCGCTCGCGCAGCCGATCGAGCAGGAGGCGCCGGGTCCGGTCGGTCAGCGCCTTGAAGACCGGATCCATCGCACTTGCCTCGTCGCTCACTGGCCCATTATGCAGGCATCTACCTGCCTATTGTCAAATGGCGGCGCGACGAGCTACGGCTGTTTGAACATGGTTCCCAGCGGAAGTGTGTGGCCGCCGCGGGCGGCCTTGGCCGCGAGGTAGCACGAATTCGCCTGGGACAAATGCATTCCCGTCGGCACACATTCCGTCACGGTCACGCCGAGCCGGGTGAGCTGCGCGGCCTTGTCCGGGTTGTTGCTCAGCAGGGCTACCTGGGTGTGCCCGAGCGCCTGCACCATCTGCGCCGCAACCGTGTAGTCGCGTTCGTCGGCGGCGTAGCCCAGCGCGAGGTTGGCCTCATAGGTGTCCAGCCCGGCATCCTGCAGGGCGTACGCGTCCAGCTTGGCGTACAGCCCGATTCCGCGTCCCTCCTGCCGCAGGTACAGCAGAAATCCCCCGGCGTCGGCGATGCGTTCGACGGCTTCCCGCAATTGTGGGCCGCAATCGCATCGTTGGCTGCCGAAGACGTCGCCGGTGAGGCACTCACTGTGCGGCCGGACCAGCGGCGGTGCACCGGAATCCGCGTCCGGGGCGGGCGGGTCGACGTGGTCGCCGAGTCCGAAGGCGAGATGTTCGCGGCCGTCGGCCAGACCGTCGAAGGTGAAGACCCGTGCGGTGGTGGCATATCCGTCGGCGAAGCGTAGCGGCAGCACCAATTGGGTACGGATCGTCGCCACAGCCGGCGCTCCCGGGCCGGGGCCACCGCCGTCCGTCCGTCCGGGATTCGTCAAGATCGCAAGCCGTCTGGCGGCGGTCATCGCGGTGTCGCCAGCAGGTCGTGGTGGTGCACGGTGACACCGAGTTGGCCGGCTTTCACCTCGGTGTGGCGGCGGCGGATGTACGAGGCGGCGGCGCCCAGTTCGGGTCGCTGTTCGCACGCGGCGCCCAGCCAGCCGGTGAGCCACTCCGCGGCCAGGACCGCATGAGCAGCGCCGAGCCGCCATGGGCTGGGGCGCACGAGCACCTCGGCGCCGAGCCGGGCAAACGCGTCGACCGCCGCGTCGACCGCGTCCGGACCGAGCAGGCGCCGCCCGTTCACGGTGCGGCGCTGATGTGCGTTGAATGCGTCAGCGATGCGCTCGTCAAGCGGATCGGCCGGCGTCAGGTCGATCCGGCCGATGACGGAGATGGTCACCAGGACGGGGCAGCCCGCCTCGGCGCAGGTGGTCACGAAGCGGTCCAACTCCTCGGCGGTCATCATGTCGAGCAGGGCCGACGCGGTGATCAGTGACGCGTCGGCCAGCTCGCCGGAATCCAGCCGGGTGATGTCGCGCTGCCGCGTCTCGACGGTGACGCCGGCTCCGTCGGCGGCCACACAGGTCAGGTCGGCGGCGGCGAGTTCCAGCAACTCGGCGTCCCGGTCGTACATGATCCAGTGCTGCGGCCCGGACAATTGCGGGGCAAGCCAGCGGCCCATCGATCCGGTGCCGCAGCCGAGATCGTGCATGACCGCGCGGCCGGCGCGCGGCAGACACCGCCGCACCTGTTCGACCAGCTCGGGCGCCCGCGCCGCGGCGTCGGCCGGCTCCCGCAATCGCAGCCATTGCGGGCTGACCCGGACCGTCACAGCGTCAGCTCGTAACTGGCCCACGCGATGTGCGATTCGTGCAGCGTGACGGTGATCCCGCCCAGCCCCAGAGCGCCGTCCCCGAGGGCGCCGGCGCGGACCCGCCCGGCGAGTCGGTCGGCGACGACCTGGGCCAGGGCCTCGGTGGAGGTGTTCATGCCCGCGAACACGGGTTCGTCGTCAAGATTGCGATAGGTCAGCGCGCCGATGACGGAATGCAATTCCGCGGCCGCCCGTCCAATGTCGACGACGATGTTGTCGGCGTCGAGAGCCTCCCGCCGGAATGTCGCGTCGACGACGTAAGTGGCGCCGTGCAGACGTTGCGCGGGGCCGAACACGTCACCCTGGAAGCTGTGGGCGATCATCATGTGATCGCGGACGGTCACGCTGAACATGTCTTCTTACCCTTCGCCGTAACTAATGGTGTGGCAGAGTCCGGGCAGGCTGCCGTCCGCCAGCCGGCTCATGACGCCAGGCAGTTCGTCGAAGCGGGATTCGCCCGTGATGAGCGCGTCGAAAACCGGATCCCGCAACAGGTCCAGGGCCAGCGCGAGCCGGTCGGAAAAGCTGCGCCGCCCGCGCCGCGCCCGAGAAACCATGCCGACCTGGCTGGCCCGAATTGCCAGCCGTCCAGAATGGAAGGCCTCGCCGAGCGATACGCGCACCTCGGTCTCGCCGTACCAGCTGAGCTCGATGACGGTGCCCTCCGGGGCGAGCAGGTCCAGCGAATGTTGCAGCCCGGCAGAAGTCGCGCTGGCATGGACGACGAGGTCGCAGCCGCCGCCGGCGTCGCCGGGCAGCGCGAAGTCGACACCGAGCGCGGCCGCGATCGCGGCCCGTGCGGGATCGATGTCGACGAGGGTGACCTGGACCCGGGGAAAGCGGGAGAGCAGGCGGGCGACACTGCAGCCGACCATGCCGCCGCCGACGACCGCGATACGGTCGCCGAGGAGCGGAGCCGCGTCCCACAGGGCATTGACGGCGGTCTCCACAGTGCCGGCGAGCACCGCCCGCGCCGGCGGCACCTCCTCCGGCACCACGGTCACGGCCTGGGCCGGCACCACATAGGCGGTCTGGTGCGGAAACAGGCAGAAGACCGTACGACCGCGCAGATCTGCCGGACCGTGCTCGACGACGCCGACATTGAGATAGCCGTACTTGACCGGCCCCGGGAAATCCCCCTCCTGGAAGGGCGCCCGCATCGCGGCAAACTGGCTCGCCGGGACGCCGCCGCGAAACACCAGCGTCTCGGTGCCGCGGCTTATCCCGGAGCACAGCGTGCGCACGACGACATCACCGGGACCGGGATCGGGCAGCGGTGCCGGCCGGATCTCGCCCGCGCCGGGTTCACGCACCCAGAACGCGAGTGGGTCGGTCGTCACTGGCGTCACCCTCCGCAGTTCCGCGATGGACCGGCGTATCGAGTCTTATCGGGTCGTACGACCATGATCACGGAGCCGCCGCGCCCGCGGTTCAAACGGGTCTGGGGACGGGTTGGGCCGGCGATACGGCCAGCGGCAGCCGACGCTGGAGCTGCGCGGAGAGATCCGCCGCGTCCGTAAAAAGTTCGGCATCGATCCCGGCCCGCCGAGCCGCCAGAACGTTGACCGGGGTGTCGTCGGTGAAGAAACAGTCGGCCGGTGACACATCAAACCGGCGAGCACTCTCCCGATAGAGCGCGAGATCGGGTTTGACCAGACCAACCTCCGCGGAGCAAATGACCTCATCGAAGAGGTCGTCCAGGCCCAGGTCCCGGAGGTCGGACGGCAGAGCATCGTGCGCATTGGACAGCAACCCGACGGGTACGAGTCGACGTGTCCGGCGGATCATCGATACAACGGCATGATCCACCGCGCCCTTGTCGGCCTGCCACCTGTCCACTGCGAGCGCCGTCGCCGAATGCGGGAACCGCATCGCAAGCTCACGTCGGGTCGCTGCACACCAATCCGCGAAGGTGACCTCGCCACGCAGACTGGCGTCGTATTCAGGTATCGAGAATGCCGCGCCCCGAAGTGCGCCCACGGGCAGACCGGATGCAGCCTCCGCCTCCATTGCGTGCCGCGGTTCCCATTGCCGGACAACGCCATCCATATCGAAGAGGCACACCTGCATCGCCGCTCCTGAAGTGAGTTGGGACTGTCACTCCGGGAACACGAACGGCGACGTCGAATGGTTCAACCTCACATTGTCGATGAGGCGCTCGGCTCGGCACCGCGCGGCAGGAGGGAGGCGACAGCACGGTGCCGGGACAGCCGTCCGGAAACCCGGTATCCGCCGACCATGATGACGAGGACGGCGTTTCGGCGTGAAATCGGCCCATCACCGTCGGGAAGTGACGAGAAGTCCGATGCCGTCGAGGATGCGCCCCAGCCCGAACTCGAACGCGTTGTGTTCCGGTTCGGGGCCGGCGGCGGCCAGAGCCGTGAGCGCCGGATAGCGCTGGCCATGGTCGGCCCGGAGCTTGTCCAGCAGATCCGCCGCTGGGAGTCCGAGTGTCCAGGGCAGCACGCCATAGGTGGTCATCGCCACCGTCGCGCGCAGATGCGCGCTGACGAGGAACAGCGCATCCAACTCCTCGGCCGGCGTGAGGCCGGCGCCTTCGAGAGTCCGGACGCCGAGTTCGACCCAGCCGACCTCGTTCGGGCCCATCGCCCGCTCCCCCGAGGTCGGCCGGACTGCCCCGGGCCGCATCTGCCATTCGCTGACATGCGGCAGCCACGGGTGCCGCTCCCAGGTTGCCCGGATCAGCCGCGCGAACCGGTCGATGCGGGTCCGCCAGCCGTCGCCGAGGGATTCCAGGGCCGGCGGATCGTCGATGGCGAGGTCGGTCATCGCGGCGATCAACTCCGCCTTGCTGCGGACATACCGGTAGAGCGACATCTTCGTAAACTTGAGCTCGCCCGCGATCCGCTGCATCGACACCGCGGCAAGCCCTTCGGTGTCGGCGATCCGGACGCCCACCTCGGCGATCTGCCGCATATTGAGTGCCCGCGTCGGCCCCCGACTCGGTGGCGTGCGCAGTCCCCAGAGCAGCTCGATCCGGTCGAGCTCCTCCCTCGGCGGACGGTCGTCGGCGATCCCCAAAACACTCCCTCGAATCGACTCTTGCATACCCTACACGACTGTGTCTATGGTACACAGTGTCCAGCGGACACAGTTCTGGACACGCTGAAGCGGCGGGAACGCGCGATGCGGAGCCGCGCCATCGACGACAAGGGGAAATCATCATGGGAAAGATCGTCAACTCGACCTTCGTAAGTCTCGACGGCGTCATCAACCACATGGACCGCTGGCATTTTGATTTCGTGGATGCCGAGTCCGATGCGTTCGCCCTGAAGCAGCTTCAGGACAGTGCGGCGTTGCTGATGGGCCGCCATACGTACGATGCCTACGCCAGTATCTGGCCGGGTCGCGACGGCGAATACGCCGACCGAATCAATGGCCTGACGAAATACGTGGCATCGACCACGCTCACTGCGCCGGAATGGGCTGAAACCACTGTTGTAACGGGTGATCTGGTCGATGCGGTGGGCAAGCTGAAAGAGGCGACCGAGCGAACGATTCTCATGCACGGTTATGGCCCGGTCGCTAAAACCCTGGTCCGAGCCGGTCTTCTCGACGAGCTCGTTCTCTGGGTGCACCCGATGCTCGCCGGTGTCGGGTCGTCCGGTGACCTGCTGCTCAGCGAGGGTCTCAATACCAGGCTGACCCTGCTCGATACCAGGACGCTCAGCTCCGGCGTCGTCATACTCAGCTACCGGGCGAATTGACGGCCCTGCGGTCTCTGACGATCACCGAATTGAGGAGAGGGCAATGAGATATCAGGGGTTGGTCAAACGTCTGAGCCTCCCGACCGGGTGGGCGGCACCCACCGAGCTGAGCTACGACGATGTCCGGGCGGTCGCCATCACCCGCGAGCATCTGCAGGACGATGTCCGGGGCATCAACGCCAGTATGGAACTCATCCGCCGCACCCGTGGCGGCCGCTGGCCGTCCGAGCCGGTGACCGCCGACTTCAATTACGTCGACCTGGTCTGGCACGAATGCGAATTCCGCGAGGGCGACTCATTCACCTACGTGTTGTACGACGCCGGTGGCACTTACCTGGGATGCGCCTATCTGTACCCGATGGGCCGGCGCAGACCACTGACGGAAGAGCTGGCAGCATTCGACGTCGACGTGAGCTGGTGGGTGACCCCGGACGCGTACGAGCGCGGACTTTATTCCAAGCTGTACGCTGCCCTCCAGCATTGGATCGAAACCGCGTTCCCTTTCACCGCAGCCTTTTATTCCAACGCCGAAATACCCGAACAATGAGCATCGGGTTATCCGCGGCGCCGCAGCTGCCGCCGCGCCGCATTCCCGACCTTGCCCGTCAGGCGGAGGCCGCTGGATTCGACCAGGTCTGGCTCGCCGAGGACTGCTTCTTTGCCGGCGGTATCGCTGCGGCGTCGGCCGCGCTTGCTGCCACGCGGACGATCACCGTCGGCCTGGGCATCCTGCCGGCCGTCGCCCGCAATGCCGCGTTCACCGCAATGGAGGTCGCCGCGCTGGCGGAGCTGTACCCGGGCCGCGTGGTGCTCGGCCTCGGTCACGGTATGACCGGATGGATGAAACAGGTCGGGGCCTACCCCCGCTCACCGCTCACCGCACTCGGCGAGCATCTCGACGCGGTCCGCGCACTGCTGGCCGGCCACACCGTGACCGTCCACGGCGATCACGTCCGGCTCGACGGCGTCGGTCTCGATCACCCACCCAGCCAGGTGCCGCCCGTACTCGCCGGGGTTCGTGGCCCTCGTTCGCTGGAACTGTCCGGAGCACGGGCCGACGGCACGATCCTGGCCTGGCCGGTCGCGCCGGCCTACGTCCGACATGCTCGAGCACGCATCGACGCCGGCCGGGTAATGGCCGGGCGAACCGACCACCACGAGATCGTCGCCGGCACGCCGATCTTCCTCGACGCCGATATCGCCGCGGCAGAACGGGCGGCCGGCGCGAGCCTTGCCGCAGAGCTGCTCGGCACCACCAGCCGGACGCACCTCGAGCCGATCGGAATTGCGGACGACGCCGCCGCTCTGGTCGCCGCGGCCGGCTCCCCCGAGGAACTCGCCGCCAGGCTGCCCGCGGACTGGGTCGACATGCTCACCGTCGCGGGCGATCCGGCCCAGTGCGCGGCCCGGATTATGGCGCTGCAGGAATCCGGAGTCGACACGGTCATCGTCGGCTCCGGACCCGACATCGACTACGACATCCCTTACGGCGCGCTGCTTGCCGCGTTGCGCTGACCCGGCCGCTGCCGGCGGTCAGGTCAGCGAGCGCTGGTAATGCGCGGCGATGTCGTCGCTGGTGGTGAGCCACGCATCGTCCTGTGCCGCAAGGAATTCCAGGGCCTCGTCCAGATACTTGTGCCGAAATGCCTGGCCGGTCACAAACGGATGCAGGGCGAGCGTCATCACCCGGCCGCTGTGCGCAGAGTCCGCCCGCAACTGCTCGTACTGATCCCGGACGATCTGCACGAACTCCGGCCCGGTGACCCCCGCCGGACAGCAGCAGATCGTTGAGCTCGACCGAGTACGGGACGCTGAACAGGCCCGGCACGTTCAACGCGTACGGCTGGTCGTCGTTGGTCCAGTCCAGCAGATAGCTCAGGCCGAGCTCGGCGAGCAACGCCGGGGGTATTGAACGTCTCGGTCAGACCCGCGCATGATCGAGAGCCAACTCCCGGGAGGTCCTCGACGACGTGATCGACGCGGCGCGGAAAACCAGCCGATAACTCGGCGGCTCCGACCGGTCATCGTCGATGGGCGGCCCAGGCGGGTCTCGTGCCGTGCAGGTGCAGGTCGGTCCGGTGCAGGAGGCTGTCAGGTCCGGCACTGTCCAGGAGACTGTCGAGGACCGCGCGGTCCGCGGGATCGAGTCGGCTTTCGACCGCGGGCCGCATGCGCTGGAAGAAGCCTCGGGCGTGGCGACCAGCGGCGCCGGAGCCCGCCGGTTTCACATCGATCTCGAAGGTCCGCCCGACGACCGAGGTGAACCCGGCCCGTTCCAGCCTTGGGCCCCAGTCGGCGCCGAGGTGCGGCAATGCGGCGGCCCGTTCCTGAGCCAGCGCCGCGTGGCAGCGTTCCTCGAGTCCTGGCCTGCCCGTACCGATGTCGTCGGGCAGGAAACGCAGTGGTGCGGTCATTTCGAGCGCGACGACCAGGCCGCCGGGGCGGAGCGACGTGAAGACCTGTTCAAGCACTCGATCAGGGTCGGCCAGGTGGTGCAGGGACATCGACGCCCACACTATGTCGACCGGTTCGATGGCGGGCCAGGTCACATCGAGGTCGGCCTCCACCGTGCCGATCCGAGCTGCGAGCCCGAGCTCGGTGGCCTTGTGGTTGAGCCGGCTCAACATTTCCGGCGAGCCGTCCACGGCGATCACGTCGGCGTCGGGGAATCCCTGGGCGAGAGCAACGCTGCCCACACCGGTTCCGGCACCGAGATCCAGAATGCGCCGGATGGGTCGAGCTGGAGCCAGCTCCCGGACCCACTCGCTCACCTCGGCGAGATAGGAGGGCAGCGCCTCGGCATCGAGGTCAAGGAGGTCGGCCAGCTGCGAAGTATCGGCATCGGCGTGGGAGTGAGTGTGATCCATGACCTGGACCGTAGATCGCTCCCAGACGGAATGCACTGAATCTTGCTGATAGCGCAAGAATCCTGACGCCCCCCGCCCGCCCGGTCGGCTCGGCTCGGCTGCTGGACAACGGGTCCGAGTGTTATCACCACCCGTATTGGCCGGCTGCCCACCTGTGCCTGGCGTGGCCCGCGCGCGACGCTGACATGACACAGGGATAACCAGAGAAAGGGGTCCAGCGATGTACGCAGTAGTATTTCAGGTCGACATGAAGCCGGATTGGGAAGGCGACATCGACGCGGAACTCGACCACGTGGTCGAGTCGGTGCGGGCCGTTCCCGGATTCGTCCGCGGAACCTGGGCCCGCGATGGCAGGTCCGCGTTGAGTTTCATCCTGCTGGATGACGAGGCCGCCGCCAAGGAGATGCTGAATGACAGCGCCATCCCGCCGGAGGCCCCAGTCACCTTTCGCTCAGCGGACCTCTACGAGGTGGCCCGCGACGTGTGAATCGGCTGCCTGCGGGCCGTTCAGCCGCCCTGCGACTGAACGGCCCGCGAGCCTGGAGTCGTTCCAGGTCACCGGCGTCCACCATGGCGACCTGGCGTTCGTGGCCTTCCTCGGCCATGCGCCGGACAGTTTCGACGCCGGCTGTCTGAACGGCGATCACCTCGTCAACCAGTCCGACCGACGACATTCCGTACGCCTCGGCGAAGAGTTCGAGCCTCCGGCGCCGGTCGGGCGGCTTCGGATAGCGCATCCACCTGATGCAGGTCTCGTCATCGCGGAATGGCGTGATGTATTCAAGACGGGATCCTGAGTGGGATTCCATCTGGCGACGAGGTCGTGATAGGTCCGGAGCATACGGGCCGCAGCGCGCAAGCCGGCTTCGTCAACGACTCGGGCCCATCCCTCGGGCCCTGAGTCACCGTCGATGTAGCTGAGCACCTCGTTGTCGCCCTCTATTCCTACGACATGGGGTGAGTACGGGAAGTCGGCACTTTCGAGATAGTTCAGCAACCCTTACGCGGAGCCGATTCCGTGGTGCTTGTGGGTGCGTGGCGACGCGCCGGAACTCCTTTCCGCGAGGCGCCGTTGGTGGGCTGGAATTGTCGTACCCCTGTTCTAGGGTGGTGGCATGAGTTCGACGACGGCGGCTCCTCCGGATGTGGTTTCGGCTGCGTTGGCGTTGATTGATGCCGCGACCACGCTGTTGTTGTCGGCGGATGTTTGGCGGATGCCGGGTCAGGCCGAGGCGGACGCGTTGGCGGCGGCGGAACGGGTTACGCGCAGGTTGGAGTACGGGAAGTTGCGGTTGTTGGGCGATTTCCACCGCCGCGATATCGCCGGCGCGCAAGCCGGGTTGTCCACCCGGCAGTTCCTGAAAGCCCGGCTGCACCTCTCCTCGGCCGAAGCAGTACGCCGGCTGCACGCCATACGGGAACTGGTGCCGACCGTGTCACCCACCGGGGAAGTGGTGCCCCCGGAACTACCCGCCACCGCGGCCGCTGTCGCGTCCGGTGACATATCGAGCGAGCATGCGCAGATCATCAGCAGCGCCATCCGACACCTACCCACCAGCCTGGACCGAGACGTCGTCACCGGGGCCGAGAAGACCCTCGCCGAGCACGCCCGGAACCTCGATCCCTCCGATCTGCGTACCGTGGCGCACCAGCTGCATCTGCATCTGAACCCGGACGGGAACCTGTCCGACGACAAGCCGTCCCGCCGAGAACTCACCTTCCGCCGCGGGATCGACGGGATGGACCTCATCCGCGGGCGCCTCGACGCCGAAGGATCGGCGACCGTGCAAGCCGCACTCGCACCGCTGATGCAGCCGCACCCGGCCGAGGACGGAGTCCGCGATCCGCGATCCCCGGCCCGCCGGTGCGCCGATGCGCTGGTGGAATTGAGCGAACGGACCCTCGCTGCGGGCGGATTGCCGACCATGGCCGGGGAACGCCCACATGTCACCGTCACCATGACACTGGCCGATCTACAAGCCGGCACCGGGCACGCCACCTTGAACACCGGCGCCCCGATCAGCCCCGAAACCGCCCGCCGCATCGCCTGCGACGCCACCATCATCCCGATCGTGCTCGGCAGCGAAGGCGAACCACTCGATGTGGGCCGACAGACCCGAACGATTCCGCCCGGCATCCGCCGAGCAGTCGTCGCCCGAGACCTCGGCTGCATCCACCCCGACTGCGACGCACCCGCCCCACGCTGCGAAGCCCACCACGTCCAACACTGGGCCAACGGCGGCGCTACCGCCCTCAACAACCTCGTCCTCCTCTGCCCACGACACCACTGGACCATCCACCACGACCAATGGCGCATCACCTTCCACGAAGGCATCCCGCACGTCATACCCCCACCACTACTCGACCCCGAGCAGACACCCAGACGCAACACCAGACACCTGCCGACGGTCAGCGGGTCCGCAGTACGTCGACCGTCCGGGCCAATGCCTCGCCCCGATTGATCGTCCCGTCCAGGAAGGGTTGCCAGCACGACTCGACCGGCTCGCGGTAGCTCGGCCATGCGCGCTCCAGGAGACCGGTCGCGTACAGGTACGGGACATAGTCGATTCCCTTGCCCGCCAACGCTTCTCGCGTCACGCCGCCAGCCAGATAGAACAGCACCGCGTGCCACAGCTGCGGATGGTGCGGGGCGGCGGAGCCGAGAACGTGAGCGAACTCCCGCCGGAGCCCTCCGCCGAAGATATGGGAGCTCTCATGCAGCACGACCTCCACCGAAACCCAGCCTTGGCCGTCACGATCGCTGCTGGAGATCGTGATGTGCGGCGGCCCCGCGGTCGTGTACGCACCCTCGCGGCTGGCGACCCGGACGATGTCGACGCGCACCGGTTCGGTGAACCACGACTCGCCGTAAAGGCCCGCGAGCCGGGTAAAGATATGCGGCCCGAGATCAGAAAGACGCGGCATCAATTCACTGACCCACTGCCGGTTCGCCGCATCGTGCCCGGGCCAGAAATGCCGCCGATAAACGGGAGCAGCTGATTGCAGGACCGCCCTGACCTCGCCGGCCAGGTCGCCCGCGACGAGCGCCGCGTTGAGCGCACGCATCCCGTCGCCGAACAGCAGATGCCGATCGGCGAGGTGCTCGTCGTAATACCCGACCGCCAGCTCCCAATCGGCCCGTTCGGCCTGAGTCAGTGGACCGTCCAGCGGCTCCGGCAACGCCCCGGCCGGCCGGCGAACAGGCCGGCCAGACGGCCGCCCGTCCCACGCGGCGGCATAAAGCACGTGATGCAGGTTCAGCCAGAAATCGCTGACGAACTCCAACTGCTGCAGCACAACACCCTCTGAACCCACCGGCACGAGCTCCTTCGTCGTCGCCGCCGAGTCTGCCACGACTTGTCCGGCTTGTGAGTGGGAAGCGGCAAAGCCCCGCCGCAGCAGGCAATCGATGATCATCCCGGCCACCGATTGCGCGCTAACATCGGGCATGGCCGGCGCGGGCTCCCCGCTTGCCAACGTGCTGCTGTACGCGGCGGTCGCGATGACCCCGACAGTCGCATGCTGGGCGATTCTGCATGCGTCCCGCCCGGCCCGGTGGGTGCGCCGCCGGTTCGACCGCACCCCGGCGCCGACACCGCATTGCCCACCCATCCAGGATCTGGTCCGGAATCTGCGCCGGGTGCACCGGACCCTCGCCGAATACGAGCCGGGCACGTCCATGGTCCGCTGGTCCAGCACCCGGCAGGCCTATGACATCCTGCTGTCCCAGGCCTGCGCCGCCCTCGAGATCGAACACCGCCTCGGCGAGACGCCCGAGGGAATCGACCGCGACATCGAACGGCTCCGGATCGAGGAGTCGCTCCGGTCGGCCGGCCTCACCATTCCCTGACGACACCGTTCACAACGGCCCAGCCATCAGGTCGCGTCGTGGAAGACCAGACCGAGTGTGTGCCGGCGGCCGCTGCGCAGCACGCTCACGCCGTGCCGAACCGGCGCCGCCGACCAGCCGCGAGCCGACTCGACCGGACGGTCGCGGGTGGTGAAGATCAGCCCCTGCCCCTGGCCGAGCACGGTGGCAGTCCCCCGCGACTGAGCCCGGGGACGCTGCTCCACCATCAGGAATTCCCCACCCGTATGGTCCACGCCCGGCTGATCGAGCCCGATCACGACCTGCAGCGGAAACACCAGTTCCCCATAAAGATCACGGTGCAATGCATTCCAATCCCCGGCGCCATAACGCAGCAGAATCGGGGTCGGTCTCGTCTGCCCGGCCGAATGACACTGCTCCAGCCATTCCGCGAAACTGTCTGGCCACGGCGCGGGTTTCTTCAACCGCTCGGCCCAATCCCGGGCGATCGGCAGCAACCGCGGCCAGAACGCGGTCCGTAATTCGGCGACGACCTCAGGAATAGGATGGTCGAAATACCGGTACTGCCCGGCGCCGAAACGGTACCGCGCCATGTCGATCGTGGACCGGAAACGCTCCGGTTCGTCGTACATGCTCGAGATGTCCCGGCACTCCGCGGCGGTCAGGATCGGGCTCGTCTGCACGCAGCCGAGATCGTTGACGCCGGATTCCAGCGCATTCCAGTCGAGCTCCGCCACCCTGCCGGCGATTTTCTTGCTGTTCATGAATTCTCCGGTACGTAGAGCCTGCGCAGGGCCGCGATTCCGTCCGCGGCGCTGCGCCGCGCCGCCGCCTCACTGCTACCCAGCAACGCCCCGACTTCCGCGTACGGCAGGTCGGCCAGATAGTGGTACGCGACCGCGCCGCGTTGTTTGAACGGCAATACGCGCAGCGCGTCGGTCAACGCCGTGTCCGGCTCACTCGGTACGCCCGAGTTGGTCGGACGTTCCGGCACATCCTCGACGGGAATCGCATTCCGCGTCGCCGCCCGCACCCGGTCGATCGCCTTGCGGTGCGCGATGGTGACCAGCCAGGCGCGGATGTTGCTGTCCGGCCGCAGCTGCGGATAGGCCTTCAGCGCGGCCAGAAACGTCTCCGACCAGGCGTCCTCGGCGTCATGCGGCCCGAGGACCGCCCGGCAGACCCGCAACACGACAGGTCCGTGCTCGGCGACGACGTCGTCGAACGGAGGCAGCGGCACCAGCCCAGTAGAGCAGACGGCGAATGCTGCTACTAGCGGAAATCGGACCACACGGTTGTGTGGCGGTCAGAGCTGGATGAGCCCTGCATCCGTCGGGCTGAACCCGCAGCCGTCGAAGTAGTAGGGCCGCAGCTCCGCCTCGAAATCGACGTGCAGCCACTCGCAGCCGGCCGCGCGCGCCTGTTCCACCGCGACCGCGACGAGCCGCACACCGATGCCCTGCCGCCGCGCCCGCGCCGCGACGAGCGTGTCCAGGATGAACGCGTGCACACCGCCGTCCCAGGCCACGTTGACGAACCCGACCAGCGCGCCAGCGTCCCGAGCGACAACCCATCCCAGGCTGTGTCGGTCGACCTGACCCCGCCAGTCGTCGTCCAGCACCCGATGACCGAATCCCTCGGCGTGCAACACATTCAACGACCGATTGTCGAATTCGCCCCGCCATTCATAGGTGATCACCGCGCCACATTACCCACTCCTCAGCAGGTGGCGCCCTGGCTTTCCGCGCCGAACATCCGTACGTGTTCGCCCGCGCTGATGTGCCGGGCATCCGCGCGCACATAATGGAACTGGATTGCCCGCCGCCGGGTGTCGGTGCGGTTGGGCGGCGTGCCGTGATGCATCAATCCATCGAAGAACAGCGCACTGCCCGCCGGCAGCGGCACCACGGTGTCCCGATCCAGCTGCACCCAGGTGTCGCAGATCTGCAGATCTCGGCGCTGAAAATGCACGACCGGTCCCTCGCGGTGGCTGCCGGGCAGCACGTGCATCGCCCCGTTGGCCGCGGTGGCGTCGTCCAACGCGATCCAGACGCCCACGATCGGCTCGGCCACGTCGAGATCGAAGAAGGCATGATCCTGGTGCCACGGTTTTTCCCGGCCGCCGCCGGGCGGCTTGAGCAGGGCCATGTCCTGGAAGAGCACCGGCTCCGCGCCGAGCAGCGACCGGGCCGTCGCCAGGACGGCGGGATGGCGGGCCGCCGCGAGCAGCCGGTCGTCGAAGTCCACGAATGTCATCAGCTTGCGCAGACCGTCCAGCAACCGCTCACCGCGGAATTCCTCCGGCCGGTCCCTGGCCCATTTCTCGTACTCCACGATCACCTGGTCCGGCATGGTGGCCACCACGGCAAGGCCATCGAGCGTGGAGCGGATCGTCCCGGAATCGTAGACATCCCGTACGGCGAGGAATCCCAGCTCGCGGTAGGCCTCGACCTCGGCCGCACCGACCGAGTCGGCCGATTCGACAAGTGGCGCGACCTGGTCAAACTGATACAGCCCGGCCAGCGGGTCGGACCCGTCGGTTCCGGGTGCGGTGGTGAACTCCGCGGGGAGCGCCGTCATTTCGCTCATGTGGTCGCCTTCCCTTGCCACAAAGGATTCTCCGCACCGAGCCTAGAGAAACACCGCATCCTGCGACAGGGCGTGAAACGCACAATCCGCGCACTCACGCGGTGGACCGCCACACCGACGGCGAACGACCGTGTCGATCGGCGAACTGCCGGGCGAACAGCCGGTAGTCCGAGTACCCGAGCAGCTGGGCCACCTGCGACACCGAGAATGAGGTGTCGACCAGCAGGCCGCGGGCCCGGTCCATCCGGGCCTGCACGCAGTACGTACGGAAACTCGTCCCGGTCTCCTGCCGGAACAGCCGGGAGAAGTGGGCGGCCGACAGATGGACGGACTCGGCCAGGTCCTGCAGGGACGGCCGGCTCGACGGCTGGCTGCGCAACCGTTCCACGGCGACCCTGATCCGCGGATCAATGGGCAACGGCAGGCAGCCGGTCTGCTGGGCCGCCTGAGCGTGCACCTCGAGCAGTACGGCCTGCAGCAGCGCGGCTGCCTGCAACGCCGCGGCCGGATCCGGCCGCTCCAGGCGCCGCACCAGGGCCTGCAGCGGGTCGTGCACCAGATGCGGATCGCGCAACTCGACCAGCGGTGGCGGCAACACGGAATCGCCGGCTGCGCTGTGGTTATCGGCTGCGCTGTGGTTATCGGCTGCGCTGTGGATATCGGCTGCGCTGTGGTTGTAGTGCGCGAAGCCGACGGTCAGCCGGTCCAGCGGATGCTGCACGGCGGCGACCCGGTCCCCGGGGCGCAGCATCAGCGTCACCCCGCGGCGCAGTCGATGCCGGTTTCCGTTGATACTCGCCTCGCCCCGCCCGCCGGCCACCGACCAGATGTCGTACTCGTCGAGTCGCCGCTCCCACGACCAACCCGCCTCGCAATGCACCCAGCCGACAAGACCGCCGATGACGACTGGATGACGACGCAGGAAGGCGCCGATGCCGTCCCAGACCGTCGGCTCGGCGTAGTCAGCCGTCCGCATCGGGTCGGCCCGGTCGTTGCTCCGATAGGTGGGGTGCCACGTGAGGCGGTACGGCCAGGCTGCAGCGGTAGAGCATCGCGCCGTCCCGAGTCGGCACCGCCGCTACCTCACCCATAGGCACCGGGCCAACGGTATCGCCGAGCTGCCAGCCGTCCACGCCGGAGTCGTGCACCACGGTCACTTCCGCACCGTCCAAGCTGGCCCGGCCCCACCGCACCGACCGGATGGCGCCGCCGCCGGCCCGGACCGGCTCGATCACCGTCGCGTAACAGACCCGCCCCCGGGACCTGCGCAGCAGGGTGGACTGCCGTTCCGCCGGCGGATTGGACGGGCTGGTCGCGATGAGCGTCCGGCCGTCATCCGGGTCCCGCCCCCACATCCGGGTGCCGGCGCCGTCCACCTTCCAGGCCGCCTGCCAGGTCGGACCCGGCAGGTCAGCGACGTCGTCGAGGAAGCCGTACGCCTCCGCCGGCGCGGCCCACTCGGCCGTCCGCAGCGTCGCTGGCTCGACCAACACACCGCGGTGGTGCCACATCAGGTCGACCGGCACGTCCTGCGCAGCGTCGACCAGCACGACGTCCAGGAAATAGCTGTCCGGGCCGGGTTTCCAGAGCACGATCCGGCGCAGCGTGGCCCCGGCGTAGGCCGGAACGTGCCGGCGGCGCGGCTCCCGCAGCCAGGATCCCGGCCGTCCCTGCTCGCCCGCATCGATCGGCCAGCCCACCTCGACGTCGACCAGTCCGACCGGGCTCGTCGCCGGATCGACATAACGCAGCAGGCGCCCCTCGGCCTCGGGCTGCGACTCCTCGCCGAGCAGCACCGTGTTGTGCGACAGCGTCTGCCGGAACCACGGCCCCTGCAGTGGCGAGTTGTACGCCGGCGAGCCCGCGTCCGGCGCGGTCCGCACGCCAAAGGCCGACAGATCCAGCTGCAGCTTGTCCGGGTGCCCGTGGCCGCCGCCGTGCGGGCCGTACTTGACCAGCAGGAACCGGTCGGCGTCCGACAGCACCGCGTACCCGCTGGCCGGATGCACCGTACGCAGCACCCGCGGCGGCCCGGGCTCGACCCGGTCCAGGTCCGGCCCCATCGTCAGCGCCGCCTCGGTGTTCCGGGCGACGCCACGGCCGTACAGGTCGCGCAGCAGATCGGCGTCGGCCGCGTCCTGCCACAGCCCCCAGGCCTGCTCGTAGAGGCCGGCGTAGGCGGCCAGGCCGAGCGGCAACGCGATGCTGACCCAGCCGTCGTTGAACGCCGGCAGGCTGAGGTCCGGCCGGAGCATGGTCAGCGGGGCAGCGAACATGGTGTGGAAACCAAGCCGGTCCAGCAGCGCCGGATCGCTGCGCCGCAGGGCCAGGGCCGCGTGCAGCACACTTGCCGCCATGTAGAAGTGGTAGCTCGGCGACCCCTCGGCCCACCAGCCGTCGTCCAGAATTCCCTCCCGGAGCTGGGCCGGCAGCGCGTTTTCTCCCGTGGTCGCGATCGCCCGGAATTCCGCGTCGTCGAGGACGACGCCGATGGTGGCCAGGGACGACAGGTGCCAACACTCGATGTTGTGAATCTTGTTCAGCAGCTGGCGGTGGACCTGCCGGCCGATCTGGCGTAGCAGGTCCTCGATCGGTCGCCGGTCGGCGTCCTGGAGGGAATCCCGGACATCGTCGTAGGCCCGCGCGATCCCGATCCCCCAGACTGCCTCCTCCAGCGACTGCCCGGTGACCCGGCCCTTGCCGACGTGGATGCCGTTCTGCGGCAGGTCCGGATAGATCCGCGTGTACTCCCGCAGGATCCGGACGACGTGGTCGCGATAGCGCCGCTCGCCGGTCGCCTGCCAGACCACCGCCCCGGCCGAGACGCCGTCCAGGATCCGGCCATTGAGAATGCACCGCCAACCGGCGTCGTACGCCGCCCCAATATGGTCGGCGCCGTCCACCGGGCAGCGGTGCCGGTCCGGCCGTTCGGGATCGAACTCCAGCACCTCCACATGTTCGGGGCAGTAGTAGCCGTGTCCCCAGCCCGCACCCTCCCGTGCCGGGCGCAGGCCGGCGTCGATGGCGCTGTCGGCTCGCTGCAGCAGCACTTTCCACGCGTCGGCAAATGCCACCTCCTCCCGGCGTCTTCGCAGCCGGTCCAGCTCCTCGGCGGTACGCAGCCGCGGGCTCATTTGTGCCCGGTCTTGGTCTCGGCGGTCTTTTCCGCGGTAATGGCCTCTTCAAGCTCCTTGCGGATCTGGTCGCCGCCGCCGGACTTCCACCGCTGCCGCAGTTCGGACAGTGCGCTGACCGGCTTACGTCCGGTGATAATGGCCTGGGTGTAGTCCTGAATCGTCTGGGCCAGCGCGTCTCCCTTGGAGAACGACGTCGGCGAGTCCAGGCTGGCGGTCGGATCCGCCACGAACGCCTTGGACATCTGCTCGGCGTACCCCTGGCAGATCATCGCGTCGTTCTTCGTGTTGGGGAAGAAGAAGCCGGAATTGAACGAGGCCAGGAAGCTCAGGAAGTTCTCCGACTGGATCTTGGTGTCGGTGGAGCTGACCGGAACGCCGTTCTTGAATTCGTAGTTGTGTCCCTCCACCCCGTAATGCGTCAGGTAGTACTCCTTGCTGCCGAGCGGCGCGGCCAGAAAGTCGATGATGCGCAGGAGTTCCGCGACCCGGCCCTTGTCCTTGACCGAGGTGGGAATGCTCAGCATTCCGTAGAAGCCGAGGTCGGGTCCGATCATCCCGAGGCCGCCATTCCAGCCGGGTGGGATGAGCACGTCCGCCTTGGCATTGGGCTGCTGCTGCAGCAACTGGGCGAACAGGCCGGTGGTGCCGAAATAACCGTCGATATTGGTATTGGTGATGCCGACCCGGCCGCTGAAGAAATAGCCCTGATACTGCGCCGGGTTCGGCGTCAGGGTGATGACGTCGGGATGTACGAGACCCGCTTTCCAGAGCTTGTTGGCGAAGACCAGCGCCTTCTCGTACTCGTCGGTCTCCAGGTCCTTGGTGAGGCTGCCGTCCTTGTTGAGCTTCCAGTTGTTCGGCGCTTTGTAGGTCTGCAGGCCGCAGAAGCTGAACGTCTGGTCGATGGTGGCCAGCGGGTACGAATTCTTTCCGCCGCCGGCCTTTATCGCCTTCAGCCAGGCGAACAGCTCGTCCAGATTCTTCGGCTTGTCAGGCATCCCGCCCTTTGCCGCCCAGTCCTGCCGGAACCCGATGGTGCCGCCGATCTCCTGATTCCGGAAGTTGGGGACGCCGTAGATGGCACCGTCGATCCGCGAGTTCTTCCAGGCGTAATCGGGCACCCGCGCCAGGTTCGGATACTGCTTGACCTTGTCGCCGCCGATGAGCTCGCGCAGATCCCAGAAAACGCCCTGCGGCAGGAACTTCCGGGCCGCCCGCCCCCGGTAGCTCGGCTCATTCGTGGTCAGATCGGGGATCTGGCCGCTGGCGATCGTGGTCACGAGCTTCTCGCCGAAGTTCTCGCTCGGCACGATCGTCGGCTCCAGGTCCACGCCCAGCGCCTTGTTGATCGCCTGGTGCCAGACGTTGTCCTTCAGCGGCATCGGCGGTGGCCCGTAGGTGATGGTGAACGCGGTGACCTTGCCGCCGCTGCCCGGCTTCTTCGGCACCGAGACGTAGCCGGGCACCGGCAATTTCTCGTACGCCGCCGCGACACCCGGCAGCGGGCTGAGGTGGGTGCCGGGCAGCTTCTTGGCCGGCAACGAGTCGGGCAGCGGCAGCTTGCTGTCGGCCGAGCTCGAGCCGGCGGGGCCCGAACTGCAGGCGCCGAGCAGCGCGCTGCCGGCGACACCCGCACCGATGCCCAGCACATGCCGGCGGCTGAGCGGGATACCCGAAGATGAGTGCTCACTGGACATGGCGTCTCCCTGATGTCTCGGGGTTTGGTCAACCCTTGATGGCGCCGGTCAGGACGCCCTTGGTGAAGAACCGCTGCAGGAACGGATAGACCAGCAGGATGGGCACCGTCGCGAGCACGAGCACCGTCATCTGGATGGTCTCCGGGGTCAGATGGACCTGGCTCTGCTCGACCACCCCGCCGGGCAACGGCTCGCCCTGCAGCACGTACTGCCGCAGAATCAACTGGACCGGCCACATATTCGGGTTGTTGAGATAGAGCAGTGCCTCAAAGAATGAATTCCAGTAGCCGACCCCGTAGAAGAGGGCGATGACCGCGAGCACCGCCTTCGACAGCGGGATCACCAGCCGCCAGAGGATCTGCAACTCCCCGGCGCCGTCGATTCGGGCCGCGTCGATGAGTTCTTCCGGGATGCCCATGAAGAAGTTGCGGATCACGACCATGTTGAACGCGCTGATCGCGCCCGGGACGATCAACGCGAAATAGTTGTTGAGCAGGCCGACGCCGCGCACCAGCAGGTAGCTGGGAATGATGCCGGCGGAGAACAGCATCGTAAAAAGGACGAGCAGCAGGATCGCCCGGGACCCCGGCACCCGGCTGGTGCGGGACAGGCCGTAGGCCAGGGTGACGGTGAGGAACATGCTCACGAACGTGCCGACCGTGGTGATGCCGACACTGACGATCAGTGCCCGCGGCACGGTCTGGCCGGAGAGCACCAGCCGGTACGCGGCGAGTGTCGCCTCTTTCGGCCAGACCAGCAGGTCTCCCGGCGTGTAGGCCGTCGGGTTGGAGAAACTCACGGCGAGCACGTAGACGAACGGGTAGATCATCACCACCGCGGTGAAGGCGAGGACCAGGAATTTCAGCAGCCGGACGAAGACGGTGGGCTGCTCCTGCCAGACCGGACGATCCGTCATCAGAAGATCCCCTCCCCGCCCATGCGTTTGGCGAATTTGTTGGCCCCGAGTACGAGAATCGTGCCGATCAGGCCCTTGATCAGGCCGGCCGCGGTGGCCAGCCCCCAGTCACCGCCGTCAATGCCGCGGTAATAGACGAAGGTGTCCAGGGTCTGGGCGGCGTCGGCGCCGTAGATCGGTTGCTGCAACAGGATCTGTTCGAACCCCACGGACAGCACGCTGCCCAGCCGCAGAATGAGCAGCAGAATGATGATCGGGGTGATGCCGGGAATCGTGACATGCCGGATACGCCGCCACGGACCGGCCCGGTCAATCGCCGCCGACTCGTACAACTCCTGCGGAATGTTGATTATCGCGGCGAGGAAGATGATCGTCCCCCAGCCGACCTCTTTCCAGATCACCTGCGACGTCACCAGCGTCGAGAACATCGACGGGTTGCCCACGATGTCGGCGTGCGGCAGGCCCAGGCTGTGCAGCACATGATTGACGACGCCCAGCGGCCCGAGCATTTCGTTCCAGATAGAAATGGCGATGACCCAGCCGATGAAATGCGGCAGGTAGACGACCATCTGAATGCCGCGCCGGACCCGCGAGCTCACGATGCTGTTGAGCAGCAGGGCCAGCGCCAACGGAGCGGGAAAGGCGAATACGAGCTGCAGGGTGCTGAGCACCAGGGTATTTCGGAGCGCGTGGATCAATTCGGGGTCGGTGAAGATGTGCTCGAAATTGGCCCAGCCCACCCTCGGGCTGCGGCGGAAGCCGAGAAACGGCGAATAGTCCTGCCAGGCCGCCACATTGCCCAGCAGTGGCACGTAGCGAAAGACCACGAAGTACAGGAATCCCGGCAGGATCAACACGTACATCCAGCGTTCCCGCCACATGCGTTCCCGCAGGGTGGGTCCGCGTCGCCTCGGCCCGTCTGCAGGCAGGTCGATTTCACGTACCGCGGTGATTGGTGATCCGGTCACGTGCAGCACCCCTCGTTCAAACGTCTGCCGGGAAATTGACCAGCCACGCGGGGAAGGCGCTTTCCCGAAATTCGAGTAAGTGTCTGACAGTGACAGCAGAATATTTCCGGGCCGACTCTCGGGGCTAGTCCGATGGGGACTCCGACTAGTAGGATCCTGACATGGCGAAGTCCCCTTCGCGCCCGGTCGCCTACCGGCAGGACGACCTCTTCGGAGCGGCGTTGCTGCCGTTGTACACCAACGTGGCCGAGCTGGACGGAGATCTCGAGACACATACGCACGATTTCCTCGAGATCGCGGTGGTGGGCAGCGGATCAGGACGCCACGTCACGTCGGGCGGGTCGCCGCCGGTGCACCCCGGCGATGTGTTCGTGCTGCGTCCCGGCGCCTGGCACGGTTTCGCCGACTGCCACCGGCTGGTGGTCGCCAACTGCTGCGTCGGCTCTGCCGGCCTCTCCGGCGATCTCGCGTTCCTGCAGAGCGTCCCGGAGCTGCGGGAGCTGCTCTGGACCGGCCCGGTGACCGAGGGACGGCAGGGGGTGCTGGCGACGTCAGTGCCGGCGTCGAGCGCGCGACGTGCGGTGGCCGAGATTCGCCGGCTCGCGGTCGACCTGCGCCGCCGGGAGGTCAACCGGGTGTTGCTGATGTCGCGGCTGTTGACCGTGCTCGGCGGCCTGGCCCGGCCGGCCGAACGTGCCGCGGAGGCTCCGCAGGGCACCGGCCAGGCGGTGGTCGCGGCCGCGGTCCGAAGTCTGGACAGCGTCCCGGAGCACCCCTGGACGGTCGCCGAGTTGGCGGCGACGGTCAACGTCGATCCGGCCTACCTGAGCCGGCTGTTCCACCGCCACGTGGGTCTTCCGCCGATCGACTACCTCGCGCGGCTGCGCACCGAACGGGCCTCCACGCTGCTGGCCCGGACCAGCCTGCCGGTGGCCCGCGTCGGCGCCGCGGTCGGTTGGACCGACCCGAGCTATTTCACCCGCCGCTTCCGTACCCTGTCCGGCCTTACCCCCAGCGCCTACCGGGCCCGCAGCCGCAGCGACGCGGCCGAGGCGCATTCCCAACGCACAGCAGGGCACGCGTGACCGCCGAGCTGGCCCGATTCCAGGCCGCGGTCGACCGGGCCCGGGCCGCAGCGACGGCCGACGCCGGACGACTGTGGGACGTCGACCTCACCGACGCGCGCTGGATCGGCGCCGGCGCGGACCACTGGTATCTGACCGAGGATCCCGATCAACCGGGTTTCTCCTACCGGTCGCCGTTCTGGCGTGGTCCGAAGCCGGCCGGAAGCACCCACGGAAACACCGCGATCGACTGGGCGGGCCGGCGGTGGGCGAACATCGCGCTGCCGCTGGGCGGCGACACACCACCGCCGGGGCTCGACCGGGACGGCGCCACCCGCCTGCTGCTGCACGAGGCCTGGCATGCCTGCGGTCAGGAGACGCTCTTCCCCGATGGTCTCGGCGGCGAGCCGGCGGTGGTCGGCGGGGATCTGCTGGACCGGTCGGCCGGGCGGGTCTGGCTCCGCCTCGAGGCGGCGGCGCTGTCCCGGGCGGTCGCCGACCGGAGTGAACGCGCAGCGGGTGCTGCCGGCTGCTTCCGGCTGCGGCGGCAGCGGGAGGCGACCGCGGCCGAATGGAATCGCGAGCGGACGCTGGAGCTCGGCGAAGGGCTGCCCGAATACACCGCCTGGAGACTGACCGGCGCCGACCGGGCCGCGGTTTCCGCCCATGTGCGGGCGATCCCGATCCAGAATTCCCTGGTCCGGTCCTTCGCCTATCACACCGGGCCCGGATACGGATTCGTACTCGACGACCTGGCACCCGGCTGGCAGCGCGACATCCCGACGGTCCGCGACCTACCCGAATTGCTGCGCCGGGCCACGACCGTGCCGGCGATCGAGCGGGCGGAGGCGGCCGCCGAGGAATACGGCTATTCGGAGATCCTCGCCGAGGAATTGGCCCGGGACCGCGACCGCGCGGACGACCTTGCGGCGACGGTACGCCGATTTCGCGACGGTCCATTGCTGCGGATCCGTCCCGATCAGGTGCGGATCGACTTCAGCCCGCAGCAGGTCCGGCAGTTCGATTTCGGCGCTGTATATGGGAAACTCGCCTGGCGCACCGAGGACGGCACCATGCTCGACGTCGACGGCGAGGCGCTGGTCACCGCCGACTGGAACGAAATCCAGGTCCCGCTGGACAGGGTGACCGACGATCCACCCACGGCCGGTCCGGGGTGGACACTCGTACTCACCGACCGCTGGCAGACGACCCGCGACGGCCGTGGCTGGCTCATCACGCCGCGGTAAAGCGCTACGGATCACTGGTATCTGACCGAAATCAAGTATCGTTGAACTTCACGTCCGCAAAGCGATCCTCGCGATCTCCTCGTACCGATACGCCTGCTCTTCGCGTCGCATCTCCGCCAACGCCACGGAGGTGACGTTGACGGTCGTGACAGGCATCTCTCGTAGCGCCTCAATAGTTGGCACCAGCGCTGGCATTGGGACGTCGCCGTTTGCGTAGGCGATGCTCAGGTGCGGCCGGAATGTGGCTGTGTCCATCGTTGTCTGTTCGCCGTACACGCCACGTGTTGCTTCGGTTAGGACGCCGTGAAGCTCCAGAAGAGGCGTCCACGGCGAGACACTGAACCGTACGGCCCCCCGCGAGGCAGTCAACGGCCCAACGGTGAGGTTGAACGGGGCAAGCGTCCGGCACAATTGTTCGGCAGTGGCGGCAATGCTGTGTGCGGCCTCTCTGGTCATATCGTCCGTAAAGGCCACTCGCCCCATGGTGATGTGCAAACTGTCAAGTGGCACCGGATCAAGCGATGACCACTCCAGACGCGCTTGGCACTGACTGACTAACCGCTGCAAGGCAGACGCCTTTAGGAAAACGATCAGCCAGTGGTACGACCGTCTCCCCGGTGTCCAGCCGGGTCGTTGCCAGTGATTCTCCATGCCGGTCAGGCCGCGGAAGGCCTTCCAGTCGTGCTCTTGGATGACTGTGTGATTGTCGAGGTCGGCGGGCACGTGTGATGGGAAGGGAGTCACGCTGCCTATCTTGGCATGTACTCTTGCCAATCACGTAGGGCAGCGCCGAAGGCGTCTGCCGCGCGAGTGGCGCCTCGGCGGCGCAATTTAATAGCCAGTTCGCCAGCGCGGTTCTTGACCGAGGTAATAGGTTTCGTTGCTGAGGCGGCCAGGGCCTGCATCCCCAAGGCGGCTGCGTGTTCAAGGTCAGCATTAGCACCAATAGTTAGCGCGCTGGCTTCGTCGAGGTGAACAAGAGATCGGCTCCAATCCGAGTCCGAAGCGGCGACCGAGCCGCTTAATGCTTGAGTGAGATCAAGCGCACGCCTGTAGTCACCGAGGGATAGATAGGCCGTGGCTGAATTGGCGGCCGTGCGCGTCCAGTCGTACGGCTCGAAGTCAATACACGACGTTATGCCAGCGATGCCCTCGGTACTCGCCACCAACGCGAGTGCTTCGTCAACGGCCTGCCTGACGAGATGACGCTTACCGAGTTTGCCTGCTGCCCGGGCCACTCCATTGGACAGCAACCGAATGCGCTGCGCATCGCCTCCCGCCAGGCGGACGCCGGCCGATGCGAGATTCAAGGCTGCGTCGTAACGGTGCTGATGGTAGGCCGCAAAGCTCTGCGTGCCCTTGATCCAAGCTAGTAGCGGTCGGTCGTTGATGGCGGTCGCCAGTACCGACGCTTCTACGGCGTACTGCTGGGCCTCGGTGAAGCGGCCGAGGTTTACTGACATGTACGCCAGCAGCGCCGTCTGTCGGGCGCACACTCCGACGAGTTGGGCGCGTCCCATTGTGGTGCATATGCCACGGCCAAGTTCGCGACTCAATCGACGCAGCGCCAGTACCTCTGATGTGAGTTGCTTCGGGCCTTCAATCTCGTATCGATCGATCACCGAACGGGCGTAGTCGTCCATGACAGCCAGCGTGACATCCGGACCAAGCACGGCAGCGATGGTCAGGCCGCCACTTACATCGACGCTGACGTCGGTCAAGGTCGGCAGAATGGACTGCTCCGCTGGTGCTTTCGCAACGTGGATCTCGGTTGCGCTGTCGATATTCGACAGTCCGATCTGAAATCGCTCCCGCACGTTCTGATCCGCCAAGCGCAATGCCGTATCCATGAGCGTCTGCGTGTCGGGTAACAGCGTGATGGTCTCAGCGCGTGCTTCCCACTTTGCCACTGTGCGGGCGTCAACACCGAGGTATTCAGCGAAGCCGCGAACAGTCTCTCGCAACGCCTGGCGAAGCAGTTTCGCCTCTCGGCCGGTCCAGCACTGCACGGTGGCCATTCTGGTGCCCCCCGATGTCGCCCGGTAACGGTCAGTGTCGACTGTAGCGCTCTCGGTACAGCACCAGTACGACACGAGGTCATCATCGGTGCATTCCGCCTGCTCGGTCGCTGGGTCACGCTCAAGCCAGCACCTCAATCGGTGCGCACATCATGTCCGACAGCGAGGTGACGGCGGTGATGACTGGGGCAGGAGTTCTGGTCGGGCCGATGGCGGGCCGGCATCGCAGGCGCGGCGGTGCCAGAAGGCGTGTCATGGCGGCGAGCGGTCGGCATCAGATACGCGGCGGTGTCGCCTACCGGGCTTGCGCGCGGTGTGCCCGGCCGGGTGTGGGGGTGCTGGGGCGGGATGCCGGTCGGACGGTGTGGCTCTGCGCGGAGCATCTGCAAATCGTCGCCGAGCTGCGTAAGGGTCCGACACGGCGGGCGTTCGACGGGCTGTGGTGGCGGCTGCGGGGTCGGGGCAGACGATGATCGCTCTGAGAATGAGCCCGCGACAGCCAAATGGGCTGTCTGGGTTAGCTGGATTGTGCCGTGGGCGGGCGTGTGTGCGCCTGAGGACGCCGGCCGCGGTGCTGGTCGGCCAAGTGGGCCGATCACCGATTCCGTTGTGCAACAGGTGTTTCGAGGCCCGTGCGGACTCGAGCGGCGGCGTCCGGCAATGGTGGGACGACCTGGTGCGGCGGGCGTTTGGTCGGAGCAAAGGATGGTGACCGCGTCGTGGCCCGAGCTTGGCATTGGTGAGTGGCGATGCTAGAAGTGCGGCACCTGCGGTGCGGTGATCGTGCGACCACCGACCGTCCACCCACGGCCGGTCCGGGGTGGACACTCGTACTCACCGACCGCTGGCAGGCGACCCGCGACGGCCGTGGCTGGCTCATCACGCCGGGGTAAAGTTCGCGCAAAATCCGGCGACACAAGCGAATCGGGCCCCGATCGCAGCTGCGGTCGGGGCCCGATGGCGAACTACCTCACAGTTACGCAGGCTTGAGCTTGCCCTGGAACGTCAGGATGGTGGTGAAGTTGTCGGCGTACGGCGAGTTGAAGTAGATCGGGTCACTGTCATCCGGATACCCGTCCACCGCACTCGGCAGCGCCGGGTTGTTTCCGTACCGCTCCCAGAGCGGGACGACCGGAAGCAACTCGTTGAACGCCAGTGCGGCGGTCGTGGTGTTCTTCTTCAACGCGTCGGTGTCGGCGCCGAAACCAGCCGCGATGACGACCTCCTTGAGGTCGACCTTGCCGACGATGTCGGTGGTCTGCTGCATCGGGAAGTCCATCCCCTTCTGCGTCGGACCGAGCGTCGGGGTGTTGTAGGTGAACAGCGCAGCCCGGAAACTGTCGGCCGGGAACGGGTTGCTCGAGGAGCCCCAACCCTGGATCGCCAGGGTGAACCGGCTGGCGTTCACGTCGGCGGTCGCCTGCACCGACTGCTCGCCCTTCAGGATGATCTTGATCCCGAAGGAGCTCAGCTGACCGGCGAGGTTCTTCGCCGCCGCGGACCAATCGGCGAAGTCCGACGGGAACATCAGCTCGTAGGACGCGTCCTTGCCGTTCGGCGTCTTCCACGTGCTGCCGGACTTCTTCCAGCCGGCCGCCTTCAACAGGGACGTCGCCTTGTCCTTGTTGAGCTCGTACTTGTTGAGCTTGGCCTGGTCGGCGTCGGAGATCCAGGTCGGGACCGAGGTGTCGGAGATGCCGGCCATGAAGACGACGCCCTTGCCGGACTTGCCCTCGCCGACCGTTCCGTTCTGGTTCCGGTCGATCGCGTACGCCAATGCCTGGCGGGCCCGCTTGTCCGCGAACTCCGGCACCTTGTCGTAGTTGAAGAAGATCGCCGGACCGGAGTAGACCGGCGGCCGGATGATCCGGTAGCCCTTCTTGACGAACTCGGTCTCCGACGCGACCGGGAAACCGTGCGTCGCGTAGTCGATCTTCTTCTGCAGCAGCAGCGGGGTGACCGCTTCAACCTCACCCTGGTACAACAGGACCTTGTCGAACTTCACCGTCTTGGCGAAGTAACACTTGTCGTTCTTCGGCATCGTGAGCTGGTTGCTGGTCACCGAGCTGAGATCGATGTTGAACGGACCGCTGGCGAGCAGGCTCTTCGGGTTGAACGCCGAAATCGTCTTGTTGAGCGCAACCATATTCTTGTCGGACTGCGGCGTCTTCGCCTTGGCCATCGGCTCGGCCTTCTTTCCGTACACGCCGAACATCGAGTCCGGAACGATCCGCTCGCGCAGGATGTAGTACTGCGCGATCGGCGCCGGCGTGCCGATGTGGTAAACGACCGTCATGTCATCGGTCATCTCGAAGCTGTCGACGTAGTTGAACGCCGGCCGGATCATCACATAACCCACTGTGGACGTTGTGTAGACGTCCTTGGCCGTGATCTTGCTGCCGTCGCTCCACGTCATGCCGTCGCGGACCTTGTATGTGAAAGTCTTTCCATCGGCGGACAGTGAGCTCGACTCGTCCGCGATCAGGTTGAAATACTTCTGCTCTTTCCAGAAGTACATGGCGCCGGGCAGCAGCGTGTAGTCGTACAGATAACCGATCGAGTTCGGTATCGATTCGATAACACCGTCGAAGGGGTTGAAGTTGCCCTTCGGCGGGGCGTCGTACGGATAGCCCGCGGTGAAGGTGGTGCTGCCGCCGCCACCACCGCCGCCATTGCCGCCACCACCGCCACTCGTGTTGTTGTTGGCCCTGCTGCACGCAGCGGCCGTCGCTCCTATCGAGGAGACGCCGAAGAGCTGTAGGGCCCGGCGTCGCGACAGGTCCATGCTCGAGGGTTTGTCTTGATTACTCACGGCGCTCCTCCTTCAGAGAAGTTCGCTAGTTGTGGTGAGATGACGCAGCCGTCACTCGGGCGGCTGCCGGGGAAAACGAAGTAAAATTACAGCGATAATCAGAAAGATAGCGCCAATCGTGACCGTAAACGCGGTAATGGCGAATCCGGCGGTTCCGGGAGTTTCGGCAAGCAACAGCAGACCGGGCACAACGGTGAAGAACACGGCGAACGGAAGGGCGGCCCGGCCCATCTGTTGCAGCATCACGAACCTCCGCCCGCCGCTTCGCTGTCCTCACCCGCAGCCCGTACCAGGGCTGGCGCAAGCGGCATTTCGTTGTTGACGTCCTCGAGGCGGACGCACGCCGCCACATGGTCGATCCGGCTGGAAACCGACGCCAGATCGGGGCGATCGGTGTCGCACAGCCCCGGCTGTGACATGGGGCAGCGCGGGTGGAACGGGCATCCCTGCGGGATCGCCAGCAGGCTCGGGATGTCCGCGGTGCGCAACCCCGTTCCGCTCTTACTGCGAGTAAGTTTCGGATCCGGCTCGGGAATCGCCTGCCGCAGTGCCCGGGTATAGGGATGCGCGGGCTCATTGATGACCTGTTCGGTCGGGCCCTGTTCCACCACTCGGCCGAGATACATCACCGCGGTTTCCCCGCCCCAGCCGAAATACTTCGCCAGTGCGAGGTCGTGGGTGATGAACAGGAATCCCACATCGAGTTCGTCGCGGAGGTTTCCCATCATCCTGAGCATGCTGATGCGGATCGATACGTCCAACATGGACGTTGCCTCGTCAGCGATGATCAGGCGTGGATCCATTGTCAGCGCGCGGGCCACGGCCACCCGCTGCCGCTGTCCACCGGAAAGTTGGTGCGGGTATTTCGGCAGGAAATTGCCCGGCGGAGTGAGATCGACCTTGAGAAGCAATTCCTCGGCCTTGGCGTGGGCGGCGGCCCGGGAACGCACCATGCCGTGTTTACGCATCGGCGCAACCAGCGTGCTTTCCACCGTACGGGTGGGATTCAGCGACGCGTACGGGTCCTGGTGGATGTACTGCACGGCACGCCGGTACTTGCCGCGGTCCCGCCGGCCGAGCGATGCGAGATCCTTGCCGTCAAACCAGACCGCCCCATCGGTGGGCGCGTTCAGCCCGGCGGCAATGCGAGCGGTCGTCGTCTTTCCCGAGCCACTCTCGCCGACCAGACAGACCACCCGGCCGGCGTGTAGATCAAGGCTCACATTGTCCACGGCCGGGACGTCGCCGCGCTTCGTCTGGAAAACCTGACTCACGTTCTCCAGCCGCATCAGCGGGTCGCCCGCAGCGGGCGCCGGCACCGAACGCTCTTCCTGCGTCACCTCAGACATCCACGACCACCGGCTTCCGCTCCAGGCTCATCTCATCGGCATAGAAGCATGCCGCGCTGTGATGGTGGTCAATGGGCTCCAACGCGGGTTCGTCGACCGAACAACGGTCCTGCGCGAAGGGACACCGCGGGTGGAACGCACAACCGGTGGGCAGCTCGCCGAACGCCGGCGGCGAACCCTTCACCGACGCGACCGCGAACGGCTCGCCACTGACCGGCGGCACCGCCTTGATCAGCCCGATCGTGTACGGGTGCCTGGGACCGTAGAACGTGTCCTCGACCCCACCCAGCTCCACAATCCGGCCGCCGTACATGGTCGCGACCCGGTCGGCCAGCTCGGCGGCCAGCGCCAGGTCGTGGGTCACGAAGACCATGGTGAAATGCAGCTCGTCCTGCAGCCGGCGCAGCACATCGACGACCGCCCGCTGGGTCAGGATGTCCAGCGCCGTCGTCGGCTCGTCCAGCACCACCAGCTGCGGATCCAGCACCAGCCCCAGCGCGATCAGCACCCGCTGGCGCATGCCGCCGGACAGCTCGTGCGGGTAGGCCCGCAGCACCCGCGCCGGCTCCAGCTGCACCAGCTCCAGCAGCTCCGACGCGCGCGCCTCGATCTGCTCGGCGGACATGTCCTTGCGGTGTGCCCGCACCGTCTCGGCGAACTGTGCACCGACCCGCATCAGCGGATTCAGCGAGTTCATCGCGCCCTGATAGACGACCGCAGACTCGGTCCAGCGGAACTGCCGCAGCTCCTCCGGACGCAGCTCGAGCACGTTGATCATGTCGCCACCGCGCCGCCGGAACCGGATCGTGCCTTCCCGGATCTGGCCGAGCTTCGGCAGCAGCCGCAGCATCGCCAGCGCCAGCGTTGTCTTTCCGCAGCCGCTCTCGCCCACCAGCGCCAGGCTCTCGCCGGCGTACAGGTCCAGGTCGATGTCCTTGACCACCGAGACAGTCTTCTTCTTGCCGATCCGGTAATCGACCGCCAGGCCGCGGATCTCGACCAACGTCGTACCCGACGTCACCCGGCCGTCCGCCGCGTCCGTGGCCGTCCACGATCCGCCCGAGACCGCCCGATGCTGACCGGTGTCGCTGCTTTCCGTCCTACCGTTGCCGGTCGGATGTCCCATCCCGCTCATCCTTCCCGCAACCGTGGGTTGATGATCTCTTCCAACGATCGGATCAACCAGATGGACGACACCTGCAGCAGGCTGATCACGATCAGCGGGCTCAACAGGTAGAAGGCGCTGTCGGAGTTGAAGATCGCGCCCTTCGTCCAGGCCTCGTTGATCATGATGCCCCAGTTGGTGCCGGACATCGGCGCCAGGCCGAGCAGGTACAGACCGGCCAGGGCGTAGACCGCGCCGGTCATGGCGGTGATGAAGTTGATCAGCAGATAACTCGCCATATTGGGCAGGATCTCGCGGATGATGATGCGCGTCGTCCCGAGGTCGACCAGCCGGGCCGCCTCGACGTACTCTCGCTCTTTCAGCGAGAGCACCTGGGCCCGGACGGCGCGGAGCAGTGTGGGCCAGCCGAGTCCGCCGAGGAGTAAGGCGAGCAGGAACGCGCTGTCGAGCTGCAGGTAGGCCGAGAGCACGAGCAGCAGCGGAAACTGCGGGACGGTGAGGACGAAGTCGGTGACCTGCACGACGGCCGAGTCGAACCAGCCACCGAGATAGGCCGCCAGCGCACCGAATACAACGGCGACGATGGTCCCGAGTGTGGCGGCGACCAGGCCGACGACGATCACGTCCTGCCCGCCGGCGATGATCTGCCTGAGAGTGTCCTTGCCCTCGAAGTCGGTGCCCAGTGGGTGCGCGCCGCTCGGGAACAGGTAGATCGAGCCGATATGGGCGCTGCCGTCGGGCTTGATGAAGTACTGGCCGAACAGGCCCATCAGGCACAGCAGCAGGAATACCCAGAAGCCGATGAACCCGGTCTTGCTGCGCAACAGCGCGGTGAAGAACGACTTGATCGGCCCCGACCCGCGGGTCGGTCTGATGTCCGGGACCAGACCGGGATTGGTGGTCGCGGTGGAGGCAAGGGGCTGGCTCATTTAGCGCATCCCCTCGATGTTGATCCGCGGATCGATTCGGCTGAGCAGCAGATCGGCGACCAGGTTGGCGACAATCACCGACAGCGTGAGGACGAGAATGAAGCCCTGCATGACCGGGTAGTCGCGGCTGGTAATTGCCGTATAGAAGTAAAAACCAACCCCCTGATATTTGAAGATCTGTTCGACCAGGGTGGAGCCACCGACGACGAAGCCGATCGCGATCGCGAACTGGGTGAACAGCGGCAGGACGGCATTACGGCCCACGTACATCGCCCGGATCCGCCCCTCCTTCAGCCCGCGCGCCTTGGCGACGGTGACGAAGTCTTCGTCGAGCACCTGGGTGGTCGAGGATTTCATCACCAGGATCCAGCCACCGACCAGCGTGATGACATAGATCGAAATCGGCAGCGCCGCGTGGTAGAGCGCGTCGCTGAAGAAGGTGAAATTGAAACCTGGGTGGACGCCCGGCGAGTAGGTGCCCTGGACGCTGTCGACGCTGAACAGATTCAGCTCGACGCCACCGATCACGATGACGAGGATCGCCCAGACATAGTTGGGAACCGAGTGCAGGAACGACGACAGGTTGGTGATGAGGTGGTCGAGGAAACTGCCGCGGCGGTAGCCGATCAGGACGCCCAGGATCACGCCGATGATGAAGGCGATGATCGTGCCCAGCCCGACGCTGAAGAGCGTCCAGGGCAGGTACTTCTTGATGTAGGTGGTGACGCTCACCCCGGGTGAAACGATCGACTGGCCCATGTCGCCGTGCAGCAGTCGCCAGATGTAGTGGATGTACTGCTTGGGCAGCGGCTCATTCGGGTTGTACGTCAGCAGTGAGGTCGCCTGCGCGATCGCGTCCGCGCGGGAGTATCCCTGCTGTAACTTTGAGGTAACGAAGGCGTCCACCGGGTTGCCGGGCATGAATCTGGTGAGGAAGAACGTGGCCGACGTGACGAGATATGCCGTCACCACGCTCTTGAGCACCCGCCGCAAGGAATAACTTCGCAGCACCCGCCCGACTTTGGAGGGCGATCGTGCGCCGGCCTTGACGGGTCCGACTACTTCCGCAACGGCCATCCGTTACCTCTCCTGTCCTGCCTCGTGCGCCGGACGACACCGGCCCGCTCGGTGTTTGCATGATGCAGCACCAGACGTTCCCGCGCCAGCCATTCGCTCTTTAAAACGTGCACGTTTCTGAATCTTGACCGGGAAGAGTCCGCAGTCACGCGCAACGTGACTGCCAGGCGCGACCCCGTTACCACATGTGGTGACATGGCATCGCAACCGCCCATATGGCGAGAACGTCGTCGTTCGGCCGAGAGTTGCACCATAGGGTGATGCCGCCGCGACCGGCCCAACGCCACGCGGTGAGCATTGTCACCCGTGATCGCCGTTGAGCACGGTTGAGCATTGTTGAACACAGTGGACGATTCGGCGGATCGCGAATACTAGCAAATGGCTAATCGGCGGCTGCGGACAGTCTCTTTTCCGATAGGCGATCTGGGTTTTCCAGTTTCTCGGTGTTTCAGGCGCCATCCGGGCGGCGGGCCAGGATCTGGTCGACGCCCATCCTGTTGTCGGCGAACGCCAACGCGCCGCCGACCAGATACAGCCGCCAGACCCGGGCCCGCGCAACGCCGATCAGCGCGACCGCGTCGTCCCACCGCTCGTCGAGCGTCGCCGCCCACGCGGTGGCGGTACGGGCATAATGCTCACGCATCGCCTGCACATCACGGATCTCGAAGCCGGCGCGCTCCAGGTAGGTGACGGTGGCGCCGAGCGGACGCATCGTCATGTCGGGGGCGATGAAGGACTCGATGAAGGGGCCGCCGCCGGGGGCGTCCGGGCCGTGCGACATCTGCTGCAGCAGCAGCAGTCCGCCACCGGGACGCACGGCTTCCCGCAGCACTCCGGCATAGGTCGGATACTGCTCGTCGCCGACGTGCTCACCCATCTCGATCGAGGCCACCGCGTCGTACGGGCCGCCGACATCCTCGCGGTAGTCCTGGCAACGGACCCACACCTGATCGCCCAACCCGGCTTCGGCGGCTCGCCGGCGTACGAACTCGGCCTGCGCTCCGGAAAGCGTGACGCCGGTTGCCTGCACGCCGTACTCCTTCGCGGCGTGCAGTACGAGCGAACCCCAGCCACAGCCCACGTCCAGCAGTCGCATGCCTTGGTGCAGCCCCAGCTTGCGGCACACCAGGTCGAGCTTGTCCCGCTGCGCGTCGCCGATCCCGTATCCGGCGTCGTCGGATGTCCCCCCGTCAGACGTCCCCCCGTCAGACGTCCCCCCGTCAGACGTCTCCCCGTCAGACGTCCCCCCGTCAGACGTCCATAGGGCGCACGAATAGGCCATCGACTCGTCCAGCAGGAGGCGGTAGAAGTCGTTGCCCAGGTCGTAGTGGTAGGCGATCACGTCGCGGTCCCGGCGCGGCGAGTGCAGCCGGCCGGCCGGGCGGGCCTCCGGGACGGGCGGTGGCGGGCGGAATCCCAGAACGCCCAGTCGAATCGCATCGACCGCGATCCCGGCACGGGTGGCGAGGTCGAGCTTCGGTGGCACAGTGACGGCGGCCCGGGCTCGGCGAAGCGCTTCGGCGAGATCGCCGTCGACGTCGATTTCGCCGGCTATATAGCCGCGGGCGAGCCCGAGCTCGTCGGGATTCCAGAGCAACCGGCGCAGCGCCCGGCGCGACTGGAGCACCACGCACGGTCCGTCCGCCGGCCCGGCCCGGCTGCCGTCGAATGCGCGGAGGCCGACGGGCATATCGATTCCCAGCGCGCGGTGTACCAGCGCGGCAATACGGGAAGCAATATCGCGTGCCATGGTCGGTATTCGTCGCTGCCGTGCGATCCGGCTTGGGTGAGCCGGCTCACTGTCGGCCGCGCCCGGCAATCCGGTACGCACACGGCGCCGAACATCAACCATGCGTATCGCGGTGATCGGCAGCGGTGTCTCTGGGTTGACTGCTGCCTATGTGCTGCAGAAAAGGCACGATGTCCGGCTTTTCGAGAGCGACGACCGGCTCGGCGGGCACGCGCACACGCATGACGTGACCGGTTCGGACGGTCGGGCCGTGGCGGTCGACTCCGGCTTCCTCGTCTGTAACGACCGGACATATCCCACCTTGTTGCGGCTCTTCGACGAACTCGGGGTCGCCACTCAGAGCACCGAGATGTCGATGAGCATCCGCTGCGAGGAATGCGGTCTGGAGTACGCAGGTGCCCGCCATCTCGGCGGGCTGTTCCCGCGGGCCGGCAATCTGGCCCGGCCGCGCTACCTGCGGCTGCTGGCCGAGATACCGCGGTTCCACCACGCCGCTCTGCGGATGCTGTCCGGGCCGGACAGCGCCGACCCGACACTCGCCGAGTTCCTCGCCGCCGGCGCGTTCTCCACCTATTTCGTCGACCATTTCGTGCTGCCCCTGGTCGCCACTGTCTGGTCGGTCGACGCCACGACGGCCGGCCAGTATCCGGCCCGGGCGTTGTTCGTGTTCCTGCGCAACCACGGGATGCTCCGGGTCAACGGGTCGCCCCGGTGGCGAACCGTCGTCGGCGGGTCACGGACCTATGTGGAGCGGGTGGCGAAGTCGCTGACCTCGGTGCACGTCTCGACCCCGGTGCGGTCGGTGCGCCGACACGGCTCCGGCGCGGCGGTGCTGGATGATTCCGACGAGCTGCACCGGGTCGATCGGGTGGTGATCGCCACCCACGCCGACGAGGCGCTGCGGCTGCTGGCCGATCCGACCGAGGCCGAAAGCCGGCTGCTCGGCGCGTACCGCTATTCCCACAACACAGCCGTGCTGCACACCGACACCTCGGTGCTGCCAGTCAGCCGGCGGGCCCGGGCGTCGTGGAACCATCTCAAGCCGAGCTGCCGCTCGGACCGCATCGACGTGCAGGTCAGCTACGACCTCAACCGGCTGATGCGGCTGGACACCCCGTCGACCTATCTGGTGACGCTCGGCGCCGCCGGTCGGGTCGACCCGAGGGCGACAGTGGCGACGATGGATTACCGGCATCCGATTTATACGCCCGAGTCAGTGGCGGCCCGGCAGCGACTGCCGGAGCTGAACGACGGGATCACCGCGTTCGCGGGGGCCTATCACGGCGCCGGGTTCCATGAGGACGGTTGCCTGTCCGGTGTGCTGGCGGCGGAATCGCTCGGCGTGTCGTGGTAGCCGTTGTGCCCGGTCTCTATGACGCGGTGGTGGGGCACGACCGGCGCGAGCAACCACGGCATGCCTTCCGGCACCGGATGTTTCTCTGGCTGGTCGATCTGGATGCGCTCCCCCGGCTCCCGTGGTGGCTCCGGCCGTGGGGCGGCTTCGATCCGCGGGACCATCTCGACGGCGCCGCCGGATCGAGCCTGCGATCCGTGGTCGACACCTGGCTGGCCGCCCGTGGCGTGGATCTGTCCGGCGGCCGGGTGTTCATGCTGACCTGTCCACGGGTGTTGGGTTATGCGTTCAATCCGCTGTCAGTGTTCTGGTGCTATGACCAGAACGGTGCGCCGGTGTGCCTGATCGCGGAGGTGCACAACACCTACGGCGAGCGGCACGCCTATCTGCTGCACCCCGACGACGAGGGTCGGGCGCGGACCCCGAAATCCTTCTATGTGTCGCCCTTCCTCGCCGCGGGCGGGCAGTACGTCATGCGGTTCGAGCCGCCGGGGGAAAGGCTTTCGGTCACCATCGCGCTGCGCCAGGAGGGCCGTACACCCTTCAACGCGACGGTGCGCGGCTCCCGGCGGGAGTTGTCCACTCGTACGGTCGCGGCGGCGACCCTGCGTCGGCCGTTCGCCCCGCAGTGGGTCATCGCCCTGATCCACCGACACGGCATCGAACTGTGGCTGCGCCGAGCCCGCCGATTCGCACACTCGCCGCCCATCCCGACCCATGATCATGAGTAGGTGGATCTTCAGGTGGGCGGTGGCTGGATCTCGAAGCGTTGCACGGTCTGGGTTCCGAGCAACTCTTCGTAGAATTCCACCGGAATAGCGGAATGCCAGAATTGCGTCGCACCTGAATTCCCGGCCACCTGACGGGTCTGCCATTTCCCCGGAAAGCGGTTGAATATCTGGCGCGCGACCTCCCGGCCGAGGCCGCTGCGCCGATACTTCCGGAGAATGAAGAATTCCGCGATATCGGTCGCGGCTGGCATGTCACCGGTCCGCACCAGGACGAAGCCGGCCCACCGGGAGTCAACCCGGACGAGGAAGGCATGCCGGTCCGGGTCGGTCCAGTAGTGATCGAGGTAGCGGTAGCCGAACTCGCCGTGCTCGTCGACATCGCGGCCGTCGATCTCGGAGAAGTCGTAGCCGTACAACTCCAGAAGCCGCCGCAGCACGGGCTTCTCGGTCTCGCTGGCCGGGATGATCTCCATGTGGGCCAACTCTAATCGAGCGACCCCCGGTCAGGTCAAACTAGTAGTTGCGTTAGCTACTACGTCCGGCTAGCGTGTCGGCATGTGATTGACCGTCTGAGCGAGTTGGGCTTCTCCTCCCAGGAGGCCCGCGTCTATGTCGCGCTACTGCAGCAGCCCTCGGCCACCGGATACGAGGTGGCCAAGAGCGCGGGCCTGCAGCGGGCCAACGTCTATCAGGTGCTGGCATCCCTGGCCGAACGCAACGTCGTCGCCAGGATCTCCGCCGATGCGCCGGCCCGCTTTGTCGCGCTCCCCCCGGCCGACGTTCTCGGCCGCATCAAGCGACAGACGGCGGAGCGGGCCGACAGTCTCATCGCCGATCTCGCCGCAATGGCCGCGCCCCGCGAACAGGCGGCGTTCTTCACGTTGCGCGACCGCGAGGCCGTCATCGATCGCAGCGCCGCGCTCGTCGCCGAGGCCACCAAGCGGGTCGCGGTCTGCGCCTGGGCCGCCGATCTCGACTGGCTCGCCGGCCCGCTTCGGGCCGCCTCCCAGTCGGGCTGCCAGGTGGTGGTCAACGTCTTCGGTGACGCGGATCTGGATTTCGGCGAGGTCTACCGGCACGAGTCGCCGGCCCGCACCGTCGGCGGCCATCTGCTGACCCTCGCCGTCGACTTCACCACCGCCCTCGTGGCCTCCCTCGACGAACCGGCCGGCGCCGTGTTCACCAGCCATCCGGCCCTCGTCCGCGTCGTGGAGAAACTGATTCGCGACGAGACGTATCTCGCCGCGATCTACGACCAATTCCCCGCCGAGCTCGACGCCGCGTTCGGCCCGCACCTGGTCAATCTGCGGACCCGGCTGTTGCCACCCGACCAGGCCGAACAACTCATTTCCATCGTCGGCTTCGGCGCCGAGGACACCGCCGTCGCCGAGCTTCTCACCGAACCGAACCCGAAAGGCTGACTATGAGCGCGATCGTGATCGTCGATGCCATGTGGGGCGACTCCGGCAAGGGCAAGACCTGCGCCCACCTCGCCGCCCGGCACAACGCCGAGTTGGCCGTACGGGCCGGAGTCGGCACCAATGCCGGCGCCAGCGTCGTCCTTGACGACGGCACCGTCATCAAGGCCCGCCAACTCCCCACCGGCTGGCTCAATCCGGGCACCCGCGTCGCCGTCGGATCCGGCGTACTGGTCGACCCTCAGGTCCTGGCCGGTGAGATCGACCGGTTCGGTCTGGCCGACCGAGCCGTCATCGACGGCCGATGCGCGATCATCACGCCGGACCACATCAGGGCCGAGTTGGACGACATTCACCTCGCCGCGACCGTCGGCTCCACCTGTACCGGAAACGGCTATGCCCGAGCCGATTTCGTGCTGCGCCGGGCCCAGCAGGCGCGCGACCTTCCCGAGCTGAAACCGTACGTCCGCGATGTCGCCCGCGAAGCGAACACCGTCGCCGCGACGCCGGGCCAGACCGTCATCGTGGAAGGTTCGCAGGGCACCCTGTTGTCGCTCGCCTTCAGCGCCGACTATCCGTGCGCGACCTCCGACAACTGCACCGCGGCCGCGGCGATGGACGATGTCGGGCTCAACTGGCGCCTGGTCACCGACGTCGTGATGGTCGTCAAGGCCATGCCGAGCCGGGTCGGCGAAGGGCCACTCCCGTTCGAGATCTCCGAGGCGGAAGCGGTGGCGCGCGGAATCGCCGAACACGGGGTCGTCACCGGCCGTCCGCGCCGGAAGGCCGACGACATCGACTTCGAACTGCTCGAATACGCCACGATGCTCAACGGCCCCACCCAGATCGCCCTGACCTTCTGCGATCACTACGACGCCCAGATGCGCGGCGCGCGGAATGTCGACCAGATCACGCCACGGGTACGGGATCTGATCGACCGGGTCGAGCAGGCAACCGGTGCGCCGGTGACGATGGTCGACACCGGGCCCCGGTTGCACGACATGCTCGACCTGGCCGTGCCGCCGGCTACCGCGAGGGCGACCGACGGCAGGGTTTTGGACGGTCAGCTCACATAGACCGTCGGCGGGCCGATGTAGTTGGCGTTGCCGTCGGAGAAGTTGACCTCGGCGTGTGAGCCGTCACCGCGGGCATAGCCGTAGAGCGACTCGGTGACCCGCAGGTATGCCGTGTCAGCACCCAGCAGGTCGGAGTAGTAGAACACCGGCGCGTTGTCGTACCGGTTGTTCAGATTGATGTTCTGCCCGTCGTAATCGAAGATGTTGACCGAGGTCGTCGGCTTCGCGTTGTACTGGTAGCCCATCGCCGACACGTCGAGCCGGACGTGCGCCTCCTTCGAGTCCCAAAATCCGTCGTCGGCGTGGCAGATGAAATAGCCGTGCAACGGGCAGCTGATCGTGTAGCTGTACGACCGGTCCTCGCGCGGATTGAAGTAGAACCACCAGTCGGCCAGCACGTCGATCGACGCGGCACCGCTGCCGAACCAGCCGTTGCCAGATCCCTTCGCGTCGTCCCACAGGTCGACCGCGCCGGGGTTGTACCCGGAGTAGTAGACGCTGCCGTTCGAGTTGTACAGCCGTACATAATAGGGCTGCAGGCTGGCGTAGAGCGCTGCGCTGAACACGACCGACGCGCGGTCGGCGACCCGCAGCATGCCTTTCGCGTCCGGCGCCTCGGCCAGCCGCGCCTTGGCCTCGGTGACCACCTTGCGGGCGTCTTTCGCCCCGTGCTTGCCGAATTCGTCGTCGAGACTCTGAACCGTTGTCGCCATGTCGCCGAGGGCACCCATCGCACGTTCGATGTTGCGGTCGGCCCTGGTGGCAATGTCTCGTTCGTTGGCCTGGCGGGTCATCGCCCGTTCGGCGACCTCGTGATCGCGCGCGGCCAGTAGCTCGTGCAGGATTGCGTCTGGTGCGGACATCGTCGTCCCCTTCGCGGTGGTAAATGAACATGGGGCACCAGCACGGGCGGCATGAAAACCCGATCAAGAAAAAGATTATCCCCGATAAACCAGAACCCCCGACGGGCCGAATTGTAGCTACGCTCCGCGCCGTACCACAAGCAGAAAGTGCTGGCCCACAAACGATCTATGCAACGGAACGAGCTGCCCAAAACGCCGACGCCGTACGAATGCAATTCACGACAGAACTTGCCAGCCAAGTAACTTGATGGGCGAATTATCGGTCATCGGACGGGGTCGTTACGCAGCATCTGCTAGCGACTGTCCTCAATGGGCGGTAGCCCGGAGCGGCGGAGCCCCGGCCCGGCGGCATCGCCGCGCTGCCCGATCAGGCATTATCTCGTCCCGTACGACCTGCACCATAGGGCAACGATCCCAGCCCAGTGGGCCGGAAACCCGTCGCTCGACCGCGGAAAGGGGCTGGGATGATGCCGCCATGCAGCTACGAGCCATCCTGTTCGACGCCGACGGCGTCATCCAACGTACGCCGCAGAACTGGCTGGCTGATCTGGCCGCACGGCTGGAACTGGACGCCGCCGAGGCCGAGGATCTGCTGAGCGACCTGTTCGACGCGGAACGCCCGACGCTGGTGGGGACCGGCGACTTCCGTTCCGCGTTGGCCTCAGTGCTCGACCGGTGGGACCGGAGTCGACTCCTGGAGGCAGCACTCACCTCCTGGCATGAGATAGAAGTCGATCACGAGATGCTCGCCGTCGTCGACCGGGCAAGGTGCTGTTCGTCGACGACAGCGAGCGCAACGTCGATGCGGCCTCGGAATTGGGACTGCGCACCGTCCTGCACACTCCGGGGCAGGAGTTCGCCGGACTACCCGACGACTGAAAGGCAGGAACCAGTGTCGACCTCCGCCACCCGCGCCGCCGAACGGCCGGCGCTGCTGGAGTACGCCGAGTCCGTGCTCGGACCGGTCGATTTTGTCGGCGACCGCTCCTGGGATCACGCGGAGGCGCACGTCATCGAGGTCACCGACGCCCGGGGCGTCGGCTGGATGGTGAAGCACTGTTTCCGGAGCCGGGTCTTCGAGCGGGAGACCGATGCGCTGCGCGACTGGGCTCCCGCGATCGGCGCCGGCCGGGCCCCGGAACTCCGCGCGAGCGACCGTGAGACCCAGACGTTCATCACCCGGCGACTGCCCGGCACCGCGGGTGTCGCCGCGACCCCGGACGCGTTTCGCCAGGCCGGCGCGCTGACCCGCCGGCTGCACGACTCGGGCCCGGTCACCCCGGTGCCCGATCTCGCCGCGAGCGTCGCCGAACAGATGGAGTCCTGGCTCGCCAGAATGCCCGGCGTCGCCGACCCAGCCGACGTGGATTACGCGCGGGGCCGGCTGCGCGACTTCGCGAAGCTGCCGCCGACGTTCGAAGTGCGTTGCCACAACGACAATCAGCCGCGGAACTGGCTCGTGACCGACGACGGCACGGTCGCCCTGATCGATTTCGGCCGGGCCAAGATCAATGTCTGGCTGCGCGACGTGGAGCGCATGTATTTCGCCGAGTGGCGCGATCACCCCGAATTGCAGGAGGCGTTCCTGCGCGGCTACGGCCGGGAGCTCAGCGACGCGGACATCGAATGGCTGCGCTGCATGGGCATCGGCGGCAGCATCGGCGGACGGTTGTGGGCCCGGGAACATCACGCCCCGGCCTTCGAGCAGCACCACGTCGACATGCTCGACCGGATCCGCGCCGGAGAGCGGTAGCTCACACCGCGGCCCACCCGCCGTCGACGGACAGCGTCGCGCCGTGGATGTTGGCGGCGTCGTCGCCGGCGAGGAAGACGACGGCCGCCGCGACCTCGGCCGGCGTACTCGCCCGCCGGGACGGCACGGCCGCGAGCAGCGGGGCCAGCACGTCGCCGATGGCCTCGTTCCGCTCGGTCAGCGTCGGGCCGGGAGCCACCGTGTTGACCCGGACCCCGGCTGGTCCGAATTCGGCCGCCCACGATTTCGTCAGCGAATGAATGGCCGCCTTCGTGGTGCTGTAAAGCGCCGACCGGGCCATTCCGATCAGGCCGTTGATCGACCCGACGTTGACGATCGCGCCGGATCCCCGTGCCGCCATGGCTGGGGCGACGAGGCCGGTCAGCAGAAATGCGGCCTTGACGTTGACAGCCAGCGCCCGGTCGATGAGCGCCTCCTCGACGTCGGCGGTATCGGCCGGGTCGATCAGCAACGCCGCGTTGTTGACCAGGATGTCAATCCGGCCACCGAGGACAGCGGTCGCCGCGTCCGCCAGGTCGCGTACGGCGGGGCCGCCGCCGGCGAGGTCGGCGCCGACGAAGCCCGCCCGGCCGCCGGCGCCGACTATGGACTTGACCACCTGTTTGCCGCGGGATTCGTCGCGGCCGCTGACGACGACCCGCGCGCCCTCATCCGCCAGCGCGTGGGCGATCGCCACGCCGATCCCGGTCGTCGAGCCGGTCACCAGCGCGGTCCGGTCCTGAAGTCGTGCTCCCATGACTTGCTCTTCCTCTCGTATGGACTGTGCGGTCCATACGGTTCCATGCTAAAAATGGACCCACAAGTCCAGAAAGGAAGGGCGATCGATGACGGCCTCCACGCGCACCCCGAAAGGCGAGGCCACCCGGCGCCGGATCATCGAGGGCACCGCCGCGGAGATCCGGGGGAACGGTGTCGCGGCGGTGACGCTGGACGACGTCCGGCATCGGACCGCCACCAGCAAGAGCCAGCTGTTCCACTACTTCCCCGGCGGCAAGGAGGAACTGCTGCTCGCGGTGGCCCAGCACGAGGCCGACCGGGTGCTCGCCGATCAGCGACCCTATCTCGGTCAGCTGACCTCATGGCGGGCGTGGCAGTCGTGGCGCGACGCCGTCGTCGAGCGCTACCGGCAGCAGGGGCAGAACTGCCCGCTGAGCGTCCTGCTCTCCGAGGTCGGGCGCAACACTCCCGCCACCCAGGCCGTCACGACCGCCCTGCTCACCCAGTGGCAGGCGGAGATCGCGACCGGAATTCGGGACATGCAGCAGCAGGGCAAGGTCGGCCGGCGACTCGACCCGGACCGGACGGCCGCCGCGGTCCTCGCCGGCATTCAGGGTGGCGTGTCGATCCTGCTGTCCACCGGAGACCTGACCAGCCTCGAGGCCGCCCTGGACCTGGCGATCCGCTATCTGCGCTACAGCGCTGCTCCTCAGCTATAACTGGATATCAGGCTCGCCGGGACTCTTCGAGTAATCGGTGAGCGCGCGGTATTGGTCGGCCGGCGCCGCGGTGTCTCCGGACATGGCGGCCGGGTCGTCCCGCCAGGCGGCGCGTACGCCGTCCGACAGCGATTCGTCGCCCCCGTTGACCAGCCTGCGCAGCTCGTCCATCCGGTCGGCCAGCCGCCGCACTCTGGCGTCGGCCGCTGGAACACCACTGGTACGCAACCGATCGGCCCGGCGATAGAGCTCCGGCCACTCGATCTGCAGCAGGTAGTACGCGGTCGGGCCGAGCGCCGCGGTGCCCGCCGCCAGGGTCTGGAACTGGTCGGCGTCCAGGTGTCGGCGCAGGACGTGATCCCGGTCGGGGTTCGTACCCTCGATGGCGCGCAGGGTGTCCAGCAGGTGTAGCCGTTGGTCCCGCACCAGGCGCACCGCGTCGATTCCGGAGTCCAGGCAGACGGTTATCGTCTCCAGGCTCAATCCGGGGCCACGCAGCGCCAGCACCTCGTACAGCCGGACCAGATCGTCCGCTGGCCTCGGCGAGCGGGCCGACCTTCCAGGTCTTGTCGGTCATGGGTCAACCATGCTTCCTCACGTCGCGTGAGGAGCAAGCGCCGACTATTCGTGCATCAGCAGCGTGTCGCTGGCCTGGAAGAGCTGCGACCACAAATTCGGGCTGGCCTTTTCGGTCGCCATGGCCACGGTCAGCCGGCCGGCCGCCTCGACGTTCTGCAGGTCGAGAACCTGCGACCAGGGCTGCTGGGTGCGCACACTCGTTCCGCGCTGAATCATCGCCCGGAGCTTGCCGACATTGACTTTGGCCGCCGCCGCGTCGGCACTGACCAGGACGATGACCAGTGTGGGCTGCTGCTTCCCGCTGGTGACCCCGATACCGGCCAGCCGGTACGGCCCCAGCGCCTCCGCCTTCAATTGGGCCAGAATTTCCTGACTCGGCGCCGCGCCCGATCCCGGGATCCCCTCGTGGGCAACCTCATCGACGCTCGGCGGCGTGGCGGTCAGAATGGCCGAGTAGGCGTGCTTCTCATCCAGCAGTTTGGCTGCGGCAGAGAAGTCCTGGTTTCCGGTGAGCGACTCTCCGGTCCGCGTCGTGGCGTCGAGCCCGGCGTGCACGGTCGGGTCGTTTCGGCCGTAGACAAATGAACTGTCGTCCGGAAGCGCCACTCGCCGGCTGCCGCCGAGGTCGGTAAACAGACCGGTGTGCACCTGGTTCATATCGATCCGGTTGTCATCGAGCCAGCTGTAGACCGTCGTCTTGTCGTAGGTCGGCGTCCGCAGCTTCGTGCTCCAGGTCTTGTCCGCGTGGACCGCCCTATCGACCGCGGCCCGGTCGAACTGGCCGCGGGCCGCGAGATAGATGTCAGGCTGACCGCCGGCGCTGACATCGGCCCCGACGTCGTGCGGGTCGAGGCCGAGCTGCTTGGTCGAATCCGGGGCGTACATCGCCAGCTGTTGGCTGAGGTCCGAGCCCGGCATGCCGTTCTTGGAATAGAGCAAGGTGTAGAAACGCGTCACCGTCGCCTGATTGGCCTTTGCCGCCGGCATCGACAATCCGGCCACCTTTGCACCGACCGCGTAAAGATTCACCGTCACCGGGTTCTTCGTGACGCCCGCGTTGTTCGGGACGAGACCCAGCATGCCCTGGATCGACTGGGCCGGTGGCGTGTCATGCGCCGAACTGTGCGCCGAACCGTCGACCTTGCTGGACGAACAGGCCGCGGCCAGCGCTCCGACAACCCCGATGCACAGAACGGCAGATGTACGATTTCTCGCGATACCGCGCCTCATTTTCACCCAGGGATCGTAGCGACCCGGCCGGCGCCGGCTGACCACCGGCAGCCTTGACAACGACTCTTTCGAAACACTACATTCGAAACATGTCTTTAAACGATGCGGGTTCAGGTGTCCGGGCCATGCGCGATCCGAAGGCCATGCGCGCCATGGCGCATCCGGTTCGCCTGCAGGTCATGGAGATTCTCAATGAAGAGGGGGCGCTGACCGCCACCGAGTTGGGCGAGCGCATCGGGGAGAGCCCGGCCAATACGTCGTTCCATCTGCGCACCCTCGCCAAGTACGGCTTCGTCGAGGAGGCCGAGGGCGGCAAGGGCCGCAGCCGGCCGTGGCGTCGGGTGTCCGGCGGCATCATGGTCCGCGAGGACGAGCTGACCGGCGACGCCCGGCGGGCCGCGATGGCGATGGTCGGCGCATTGCGAGGGGCGGTCTTCCGCCGGATCGAACGCTGGGCAGGCGAACGGGCCGGCTATTCCGAGCCGTGGCAGCGGGCCGGGTTCGAAATCGAATTCAAGGGCACGCTCTCCCCGGAGGAGTTGGCGCAGGTCGGCGCGAAGATCAAGGAGGCGTTGGCGCCCTACCGACGTAGTGATGCACCGCCGGACGCGGCCCGGATCACCGTCGCCGCGTGGGGATTCCCGACCGATTCCGCAGCGCTGGAATCCAGCTGAACACAACGGATTGTTGGGCCCGGATATCCCACGCCAGTGGTCTAACCGGGATTTTCGCCCGCACCGTCGGCGACCGGCCGCCCGACTAGGCTCCCGGTCCTATGACGAACCCTCCGGTGTTCTGCTGCGCCCCCTGGAATAACCTGTACCGCGCCTATCGGGCCGGCGGCAACCGGGCCACCCGGCTCGACGACGTGGTCGCGGCGGTCGAGGCGGCGGCCCCCGGCTCGGCCGTACTGATCCTGGCCGACAGCTATCCCGAACTACGCACCGAAGTACCGCCGGAGACCGTCGCGTCCGCGGCGGCAAAGAATCTCCGGCTCTACGTCGAATATCCGCGGGCGGTGCCCGGACTGGAGCTGGGCCCGCCGCAGCGGGCGCAGTGGGAACGCCTGGTGGTCGCCGACACCGCATTCGGCCCGGCGCTGCCCGAAGGTGCGTTGCTCACCGCCCACGCCTGCGTCTTCCTGCCAGCCCGGTCCCGACACACGCTGTTGGCGCTCGCGCGGGTCGCCGGATACGACCGGGCCATCTTCGGTATCCCGGAATCGGCGCAGGCCGTGCTGAGCGCCGTTCCCGAGCTTGGCGCCCTGATCGCCACTACGAAGTTGAGCGGATTCCGGACCGGCCGGTATGCGCCCACGGCGGCCTGGACCGCGCTCTGGACCGGGATCCTGCAATTGCTGATGCCGGACCGGCCGGCACCGACCCTTTCCTGGACACCGGTGGTGCGGCCGACCGTCGACCGGCGCGGCACCCTGGACCCAGCAGCAGAAGCGAATGCGGTCAGCCGGGCCCGGCAATGGCATCTCGATTCCGGAATGCTGCTCACCCCGGCCGCCGAGGACGAGGTGCGGGTCCTGATGCCCGGCGGCTCGGAAACCGCGCCACGGCGCGTACTGCCGCTGGGACCTGGAGACGGAAGCCACGGAGCCCTGGAGGGATTCACCTCGAGCATCGACGCGGACGGCACCCAACAGTGCCGGCTGGCGTTGCGCGCGGACTGCTCGGCCGAGACCGCGATGGTGCTGGCGGTATCGCAACCAGACTTACAGCCGGACTCGCAACCCGACGGCGCCCCGGTGGATATCGCCGGCAACCTCCTGGACTACATATTCACCAACTCCGGAATGTGCGGTGGTGATCGCGGCCGACCCGACCATCCCGCGTACGGGCTGATCGCCTGGGGCATCGGGCTGCCGGCCTGGGAGGTCGCCAATTACGGCGACGACAACGCACGGGCGCTGCTGGCCTGCCTGCTCGTCGGGGCCCGGAACGGCTCGGGCCGCTGGACCGAGCCGATTCTGCGCGCCGTGCTGGCGAACCTGCGCACCACGGGCCGGCGCGGCTTCCGCGGCGACCGGATCGACATGCCCGAGCTCACCCGGAACGGTTGGCGACACTATTTCGACGGCGACGTCGTCAACGTGGCGCCGCATTTCGAGGCCTATCTGTGGGCCTGTTATCTGTGGGCCTTCCAGGTGACCGGCTACGAACCGTTTCGCGAGCGCGCCACCGCCGGGATATCCGCCACCATGGCCGCATTCCCGGACGGCTGGCGCCGCAACGACGTGACCGAACGGTCCCGCATGCTGCTTCCGCTCGCCTGGCTGGTACGCGTCGCGGACACCCCCGAGCATCGGGATTGGCTGACCGCGGTGGCCGAGGATCTGATGCGGGACCAGCAGGACAGCGGGGCGCTGCCGGAGCGGGAGCTCGGCGGGGTCGGTCTATTCCGGGTGCCGCACACCAACGAGGAGTACGGCGTGACCGAGTCGCCGCTGATCCAGACGACCGGCGATCCGGCCACCGATCAGCTCTACACCACGGGTTTCGCGCTGATCGGCCTGCACGAGGCGGCCATGGCGACCGGCGATCCGCGCCTGCGCGGGTACGCCGATCAGCTGGCGGACTACCTGGTCCGGATCCAGACCCGCAGCGACGACCCGACGCTGGACGGCACCTGGCTGCGCGCGTTCGACTACGAGCGCTGGGACTACTGGTCCAGCTCCGGCGATCTCGGCTGGGGCGCGTGGTGCGTCGAGCTGGGCTGGGGACAGGCCTGGATCGTCGCCGGATTGGCCCTGCGGCAGGCCGATTCGACGCTCTGGGACGAGGCCGCCCGGGTCGTTCCGACGACCGAACAGGCGGCGCGCCTGGTCGGCGCAATGATCCCCGCAGCGACCGTCTCGACCCCTCAGAATTGAGGAGTGTTCGTCCGGCTGCAGCATGGCCGATTCCGCTACCTGGCAGTGAATCCTAGCGGCCAGGTAGCCGCTGAAACTCGCGCCAACTGGCGTGCAATCCAACGAACCGCCACGATATGGTGACGCTTTGCAGCATGCCACTCGCGGGGGCGAGGAGGATCTTGTGATGAACCAGCGCATCGAATCGTTTCGGCCGACCGCACCAGAACCGGATCCGAGGGTTCTGGCCGCGGTAGTCGCGTACGAACGCACCCTGCGATTAGTCAAGCAGGCCGCCGAAAGTCGCGGTAGCGCCCGAGCCAGACAGCACGTGGCGGCATGATTGCCTGATGTCCTGATCCGGACAACCCCGGCTCAGGGCCTCGAGACGTCCGCGAAGTAGTCCTCGGAATTGTCGGCGGGCTCGTAGCCGAGGTCGCGGTGCGCGTTCTCGATGGACCAGCGCCGGTTCGTGTTGGCGGACACCGCGTAGTAGATGCCGAATGCGATGTCCGAGCGCAGGCAACGCGTGACGAGCTGCGTCAGGTCACCCGGGCTGAGCCACATCATCCGGGCCTGCTCGTTGTGCGGTCGGTCCAGCACCCAACCGATGCGCAGGCACAGCACGGACATGCCGAATGCATCCGAGTAATACCTGCCGGCCGCCTCGCCGAATGCCTTTGTCGCGCCGTAGAGGCTGTCCGGGCGCACGGGCTGCGCAGGGTCGACCGGCCACTCATGGTCGCGGTCGTACATTCCCATCACGTGGTTGGTGCTGGCGAAGACGACCTTCGGCACGCCGGCCTGCCGGGCCGCCTCGAACACGCTGACCAGCCCGTCGACATTCGGGCCCCGCAACTCCTCCCAGCTGGCCGAGACCTGCCGTTCGCCGGCCAGGTGCACGATCGCGTCAACCCCGTCCAGCGCCCCGACCAGTGCAGTCGTGTCGCAGATGTCGATGCAGTGGTCGATCCGCTCCCCCGGCCGGATGTCGATCAGCCGCAATTCGAATCCGTCCGACAGGCCCGGAATGAGACGGGCCGCCACGTCGCCACCCGCCCCGGTGATCATGACTCGCACCACTTACCTCGATTCTCTTGCTGACGCCGGGAATGGATAGGCCCGGATGTCCTCGCGGATCGCCTCCAGCAGAACGGATAGCTCCCGCTTGTCGTTGTCGTCGAAACGCGGCGATTTCTCCGGCGCCCGTTCGGTCAGCGACGTGAACACACCACGTTGCCACAGCAGATAACGCATGACGGTGTGCGTCTCCCGGATGATCAATGGCAGCAGCCGTTGCTGCAGAGCGCGGGCCGCCGCCTCCTCGCCCTTCCACCAGTGCTCCATCACGATGGCGAGCACGTCGGCAAGTTGGCAGGCCGGCATGCAGCCGTCGGCGCCGCGGGCGAGTTCCTCCGGCATCAGCCGCCCACCGGCGCCGCCAAAGATCGTCTTGACCTTGTCGCCGACGAGGTCGTACACCTCCGAGATGTGGGTGGGGCCAGGCGGCCGCTCCTCCTTGACGTATTCGATGTTGGGCACCTCCTCGACGAGCACCGCGACCTGTTCGCCGGTCAGGGGGCTGTAGTTCGCCGCATTCTGCAGCACGATGGGGCCCTGATAGCGGTCGGCGATCCGCCGGTACATGTCCATCGCGGCCGGCTGACCAGCCTGCGTCGGCGCCATCGCGATGATGGCATCGGCACCGGCCTTCTCGGCCGCCACGGCGAATTGCAGCACCTGCGGAATGGAATTGCCCGAGCAGCCCAGCACGACCGGGACCCGACCGGCCACGGCCTCGGTCACGGTGTCGAAATGGCGGATCCGTTCCTGCTCGCCGAGCAACTGGAACTCACCGACCATGACCGGCCAGACGACGCCGTGTTGACCGCTGGTGCTGCAGAATTCCGCGGCGGCTCGCAGGTCGCCGGCGTGGATCTCGTAATCGGCCGTATACGGCGTCGGCAGCAGCCCCAGGACGCCTCTGATGTGGTCGAAGCGCGCCATCGCCTACTCCGACCAACGGTTATCGGGCCGCCAGAAACCGAGTTTCGGATCATTCCATTCCTCGGTCGGCCGAAACATGGTGCCTGGGGTGCGTAGATTTTCCTCGATCGCCTTGTAGTTCAGATCAACACCGAGGCCGGGTTTCTCCGGCACGTCCACGTAACCGTCCTTCATGTAATCCTCGGGTAGGCCCGTCACCAGGCTCGGCCAGAACGGCAGGTCGAGTCCGTGGTGCTCCAGCGCGACGAAACTCGGAATCGCCGCGGCCGTGTGCACATTGGCCATGAACGCGATCGGTGAGCCGGCGAAATGCAGCGCCGTGGGCAGGCCGTAGCGCTCACCGTAGTCGGCGATCTTCTTGGTCTCGAGCATTCCGCCGGAGGTCAGCAGATCCGGGTGCAGGATGTCGACAGCCCGTTCCTCGATCAATTCCCGGAAACCGTCCCAGAGATACAACTCCTCACCGGCGGCGATCGGCACGTTGACCCGGCTGGTGACCTCCTTGTGCCCGGCGATGTCGTGCCACGGCATCGGGTCTTCCAGCCAGCCGAGCCCGAACGGCTCCAGGGCGTGCGCCAAGCGTACGACCTCGTTGGCCGTCAGGTGTCCGTGGCCAAAGTGGTCGGTGCACAGGGACACGTCCCAGCCGACGGTCTCCCGGGCCGCCGCCGCGACCTCCACCGCGCGGGCGATGCCCCGGTCGGTCAGGCGTGCGCCGGGTCCCGTCCCGGGCGCCCGCCAGCGCTGGCCGAGCTCGTACTCGTATTTCGTGCTGCGGCCAACCAGACCGTGCTCGGTCTCCTCGAACAGGGTCGGGCGGATATCGAATTTGATGAAGGTGCAGCCGAGCGCCTTGCGACTGCGCAGCGCGTCCGCGTACGCCTCCGGGGTGGCATCAGCCGGCGCCGGAGTGTCGGCGTAGATCCGCACCTTGTCCCGGTATTTGCCGCCCAGCAGCTGGTAGCACGGAATTCCGTACGCCTTTCCGACCAGGTCAAGCAGGGCGATCTCGATCCCGGAGACGCCGCCGCCCTCGCGGCCCCAGCTCCCGAAACGTTTCATCGCGCGGAAAATCATGTCGACGTTGCACGGATTCTGGCCCAGCAGCATGTTCTTGAACTGCAGCGCATTGTTCTGGTGGCCGGCGTCGCGCACCTCGCCGATCCCGTAGATGTCCTGGTTGGTGTCGATGCGGATGATCGGATAGTCGTAATTGCTGCTGACCACGGCGACACGGATGTCGGTGATCTTGAGATCCGTGGAACGGGAGTACGAGGAGACAGCGTCCTCGACGCGGTCGCGCTGTGTCGTGTCCTCCGACGTTGTCACAGGTCACACCCTTCTGGTCGGCCCGGTGCGCTGGTCGCGGCGGGCATCACGGTCCGGTGGGGCATGGTCAACCCCACCACGGTCGGTTGTCGCGCGGCTGCGGTCGACGCGCCATTGCGGCGATCGCGGACAGGTCGATCTCGGCACCGAGGCCGGGCGCCTCCGGTACGTCGAAACCACCCTTCCGCAGCGGCGGCATGGACGGGCAGATCTTTTCCCGCAGACCACGCTCTTCCTCCATGTTTTCCAATACCCGGAAATTGGGAATTGCCGCCGCCAGGTGGATGCTGGCAAGAGTCGCGATGGGGCCAGCCGGATTGTGCGGCGCCACCGGGATGTAATAGAGCTCCGCGAGATCGGCGATCTTGCGGACCTCGGTGAGACCGCCCGCGTGCATCACGTCGGGCTGCACCACCGCCACTCCACCGGATTCGAACAATTCGCGGAATTCCCACCGGGACAGCAACCGTTCGCCCGCCGCTATCGGGACGCCG